>NZ_CP029693.1:4287500-4927500 GCF_003228315.1 Pseudomonas putida | reverse complement strand
GGGCGCCCATTAAAGGGCGCCTTCTATATAGAGGTGCGCTGTAGCGTCAAATCAGTCGAGTTTGCTCAACACTTCGCCAACCGCGTCGAACAGGCGATCGAGATCCTGCGGTTTGCTGTTGAAAGTTGGGCCGAACTGCAGGGTGTCGCCGCCGAAGCGCACGTAGAAGCCGGCTTTCCACAGCGCCATGCCCGCCTCGAACGGACGCACGATGGCATCGCCGTCACGCGGAGCGATCTGGATGGCACCGGCCAGGCCGTAGTTGCGGATGTCGATGATGTTTTTCGTGCCTTTGAGCCCGTGCAGCGCATTTTCGAAATGCGGCGCGACGTCGGCCACGCTCTGCACCAGGCTTTCCTTTTGCAGCAGGTCCAGTGCAGCCAGGCCAGCGGCGCAGGCGACCGGGTGAGCCGAATAGGTGTAGCCGTGCGGGAATTCCACAGCGTATTCAGGCGTGGCCTGGTTCATGAAGGTCTGGTAGATCTCGGAGCTGGCAATCACCGCGCCCATCGGGATCGCGCCGTTGGTGACTTGCTTGGCGATGCACATCAGGTCAGGGGTCACGCCGAAGGTGGTGGCGCCGAACATGGTGCCGGTACGGCCGAAACCGGTGATCACTTCGTCGAACACCAGCAGGATGCTGTGCTGATCGCAAATCTCACGCAGACGCTTGAGGTAACCCTGTGGCGGTACCAGCACGCCAGCGGAACCGGCCAGAGGCTCGACGAACACCGCGGCGATGTTCGAGGCATCGTGCAGCTCGATCAGTTTCAGCAGCTCATCGGCCAGCGCGATACCGCCCTGCTCCGGCATGCCACGGGAGAAGGCATTGCTCGCCAGCAAGGTGTGCGGCAGGTGGTCGACATCCATCATCGCCTGACCGAACAGCTTGCGGTTGCCGTTGACACCGCCCAGGCTGGTGCCGGCGATGTTCACGCCGTGGTAGCCACGGGCACGGCCAATCATTTTGGTCTTGGTCGGCTGGCCTTTCAGGCGCCAGTAGGCGCGAACCATCTTCACCGCGGTGTCGGCGCATTCGGAGCCGGAGTCGGTGAAGAACACGTGGTTCAGGTTGCCAGGCGTCAGGTCGGTGATTTTTTCCGCCAGCTGGAACGACAGCGGGTGGCCGTACTGGAAGCCTGGCGAGTAATCGAGGGTGCCCAGTTGCTTGGTGACCGCTTCCTGAATTTCCTTGCGGGTGTGACCGGCACCGCAGGTCCACAGGCCCGACAGCGAGTCGTAAACCTTGCGGCCCTTGTCGTCGATCAGCCAGCTGCCTTCGGCACCCACGATCAGGCGCGGGTCACGCTGGAAGTTGCGGTTGGCGGTGTACGGCATCCAGTGCGCATCGAGCTTCAGTTGGCTGGCCAGAGAAGTCGGAGCGTTTTCAGGCAAATTCATGGGTGGAACCTCGCAAGGCAATAAGCGGCGCAGGGAATGAAAAGCGTTGTTGCAGCTAAATTGACACGAGGATAAAGTCGGTGAAATCCAACTTTTCTAACCTTTAGTCAGCACCTGACTAAACTATCGAGCCAGCCACATGAGTAGCCGCCGTCCCGACCCGTTGGCGCAAGTCAGCGACTTTGATATTCGCCTGTTGCGGATCTTCCGCAGTGTGGTCGAGTCCGGTGGCTTCTCCGCCGCCGAAAGCGTGCTCGGCATTGGCCGCTCGGCCATCAGCCAACAGATGAGCGACCTGGAGCAGCGACTCGGCCTGCGTCTGTGCCAGCGGGGTCGCGCCGGTTTTTCCCTGACCGAAGAAGGCCGCGAGGTCTATCAATCGGCGCTGCAGCTATTGAGTGCGCTGGAAAGTTTTCGCACCGAGGTCAACGGCCTGCATCAGCATCTGCGCGGTGAGTTGACCATCGGCCTCACCGATAATCTGGTCACCCTGCCCCACATGCGTATCACCCATGCGTTGGCGCAACTGAAGGAGCGCGGGCCGGACGTGCAGATCCAGATCCGCATGATCCCGCCCAATGAAGTGGAGCAAGGCGTACTCGACGGCCGTTTGCATGTCGGCGTGGTACCGCAGGCCAGTGCGTTGTCGGGACTGGAGTATCAGCCGCTCTACAGCGAACGTTCGCTACTGTATTGCGCGGTGGGGCATCCGCTGTTTTACGTCGATGACAAACAGCTGGACGATGCGCGCCTCAATCAACAGGACGCGATCGCCCCGACCTTTCGCCTGCCGGTGGACATCCAGGCGCATTACCAGGCGCTCAATTGCACCGCCAGCGCCTCCGACCGCGAAGGCATGGCCTTCCTGATCCTGACCGGTCGCTACATCGGTTACCTGCCGGATCACTACGCCAGCCTTTGGGTTCAGCAAGGTCGCTTGCGCGCGCTGAAACCCAAGGCACGCTTCTATGACCTGAGCCTCGCCTCGGTCACCCGCAAGGGGCGCCGCCCACATCTGGTGCTGGAGAGTTTTCTGGAGAGCCTGGCCGCGACGCGCTGAATGTCACCATCCCTGCGCGCCGGTTTCCAGACTCGGTTCACGGTGTTCCAATAGCGGACGCCGGCAAACATCATTCCCAGGGCTGCGGCCTGACGCCAACCACATAAGACGCCTATGCCATTTACCCTCAGCGACTTTTGCGATTACCGCGAAGAAATCCGCAAAAGCCGTTTCATTACCTTCGCCGCCCCCGTCGGCAGCCCTGCCGACGCGCAAGCGTTCATCGAGCAGCACAGCGATCTGAACGCCACGCACAACTGCTGGGCCTGGAAGCTCGGCGATCAATACCGCAGCACCGACGACGGCGAACCCGGCGGCACTGCTGGCCGGCCGATTCTGGCGGCGATCGAGGCGCAGGATTGCGATCAGGTCGTGGTGCTGGTGATCCGCTGGTACGGCGGCATTCAATTGGGCACGGGTGGACTCGCCCGCGCCTATGGCGGCGGCGCCAACAAATGCCTGCAGGCAGCGCCGAAGATCGAGCTGATCAGCCGGGTATCGCTGCGTTGTGCCTGCGCATTTGGCGAGTTGGCGCTGGTGAAATTAAGAGTCGCGGAACTGGGCGGGCTGGTTGTTCAGGAAGACTTCACCGCCAATGGTGTCGAACTGCAACTGGCGGTAGGCGAAGCGCAGATTGAAACGCTGCAGAAATTGCTGGCCGATTTGAGTCGTGGGCGCATTCTGTTGCAGCGTTGAGATAGCTATTTTTTAGAACCTTTGCGTTATCCCCAGCCTCGAACATTTGCCCACATCTGCTGTGCACCTGGCTGTGGATAACCTGAGCACACACCGCTGTAACCCTTCTGTCATAAGGGTTTGCGGGATTTGTTCACTTTTCGTCCAAAATGCCATCAGAAAATACAAATTCAATTAAAAACAGTTACTTAGGATGGTTTATCACTTTTGGAAGATAGCCATCCCGCGCTTATGCCCGACCTTTGAGCTTGCGCACAAATACTGTGGAGCAATCTGTGGATAACCCGTTCATTCCCGCCGCCGCCCCATGCCCGGCATGGCTTGCGCGGGACTGATCATTTTTTGAGCAAAATCTCCAGCACGTGAGCCGCAGCCGACAACAATCAACTCGACGCCTCGCATCAGGCGTTGCAGCATAGGTCCAGCCAACGTTGTCCATTGAGTCCGTGACTCTCATTTATCAAGGAAGCCACTCATGTCCAAGGCAAAAACCGCGCTCATCATCGGCGCCTCCCGGGGGCTCGGCCTCGGTCTGGTGAAAACCCTGCTGGCCGATGGCTGGCAAGTCACCGCCACGGTGCGTAATCCACAGAATGCCGAGGCTCTGAAAGCCTTGGGCAAAGTGCGGATCGAGAAACTCGACATGGACGACCAGCAAGCGGTGATCGACCTGAGCCAGCAACTCAAGGGTGAGGTGTTCGATCTGCTGTTCGTGAATGCCGGCGTCAAAGGGCCTGACGTTCAAACGCCGGGCGGTGCATCGCTGGCCGAAGTGGGCCAGTTGTTTTTCACCAATGCCGTGGCACCGATCAACCTCGCCCAGCACTTTGTCGGGCAGATCCGCCCGGACACCGGCGTACTGGCGTTCATGAGCTCGGTTCTCGGCAGCGTGACCATGCCCGATGCACCGGAACTGGCGTTGTACAAGGCCAGCAAGGCTGCGTTGAACTCGATGACCAACAGCTTCGTCACGCAGTTGGGTGAGCAGAAACTCACCGTGCTGTCCCTGCATCCGGGTTGGGTGAAAACCGACATGGGCGGAGATGGCGCCGATATCGATGTGCAAACCAGCACCCGAGGCCTGGTCGATCAGGTGAATGCCTATACCGGCAAGGGCGGGCATCATTTTGTGAACTACCGGGGTGAAACCATTCCCTGGTAACCCCGTCTTGCTTTTTATAGGAGCCGAGCTTGCTCGCGATAGCGGTGTGTCAGTCGACAACAACGCAACAGATACACCGCCATCGCGAGCAAGCTCGGCTCCTACAGAGGTCTTCGTTGTTCTGTCGGTCCGGGCTTGCCCATAAAGCCCTTTTGATCGACACTTCGCACCTCGCCTCCCCGGCGACCCTGGATCAGCAGACAGGGCAACACTGAGCTGGCAACCCTGAACCCAACTTTCAGAGGAGCCGGCCAACATGCCTGCGACCCGTACCTGGTTAAAAAATCCCCTCGCCATTTTCACGGCCAACGGTCTCGATGCCCGTGGCGGCCTGGTGCTGCAAGACGGCGTGATCGTCGAAGTGCTAGGCCTGGGCCAGCAACCGTCCGCACCCTGTGGACAAGTGTTCGATGCCCGTGAACATGTGATCCTGCCGGGACTTATCAACACCCATCACCACTTCTATCAAACCCTGACCCGCGCCTGGGCGCCGGTGGTCAACCAGCCGCTGTTCCCGTGGCTGAAAACCCTGTATCCGGTCTGGGCGCGCCTGACGCCTGAAAAACTCGCCCTCGCCACGAAAGTCGCGCTGGCCGAGCTGCTGTTGTCCGGCTGCACCACGGCCGCCGACCACCACTACCTGTTCCCGGACGGACTGGAGAACGCCATCGACGTGCAAGTCGAAAGCGTCCGCGAACTGGGCATGCGCGCCATGCTGACCCGAGGTTCCATGAGCCTGGGCGAAAAGGATGGCGGCCTGCCACCGCAGCAGACCGTGCAGGAAGGCCAGGTGATTCTCGACGACAGCCAGCGCCTGATCGCCGAATACCACGAACGGGGTGACGGCGCACAAATCCAGATCGCCCTGGCGCCCTGCTCGCCGTTCTCGGTGACCCCGGAGATCATGTCCGCCAGCGCCGAACTGGCGAACAAGCTCGATGTGCGCCTGCACACGCACCTGGCGGAAACCCTCGACGAAGAAGATTTCTGCCTGCAACGCTTCGGCCTGCGCACCGTGGATTATCTGGACAGCGTCGGCTGGCTCGGCCCACGCACCTGGCTGGCCCACGGCATCCACTTCAACCCGGATGAAATCGCCCGCCTCGGCGCCGCCGGCACCGGCATCTGCCATTGCCCGAGCTCGAACATGCGCCTGGCTTCCGGCATCTGCCCGAGCATCGAACTGACCGACGCCGGCGCACCGTTGGGCCTGGGTGTGGACGGTTCGGCCTCCAACGATGCCTCGAACATGATCCTCGAAGCGCGCCAGGCGCTGTACATCCAGCGCCTGCGTTACGGCGCAGAGAAAATCACCCCGGAACGCGTTCTCGGTTGGGCCACCAAAGGTTCGGCACAACTGCTCGGTCGCAGCGACATCGGTGAAATCGCGGTGGGCAAGCAGGCCGACCTGGCGCTGTTCAAGCTCGATGAGCTGCGTTTCTCCGGCAGCCACGATCCGGTGTCGGCGCTGCTGCTGTGCGGCGCGGACCGGGCGGATCGGGTGATGATCGGTGGCAAATGGCGGGTGATTGACGGGCAGGTTGAGGGGCTGGATCTGAAGGGCTTGATTGCCGATCACAGCCAGGCGGCGCGGCAGCTGATCGCCGGTTCCTGACACACCCATAAACCTGTAGGAGCGAGCCTGCTCGCGATAGCGGTCTGTCATCCGTCATCGCGAGCAGGCTCGCTCCTACAGGGGTTTTGGGGTGGGCTCAAAGGCCCAGCAACGACAACATGATGAACGTCGCAAACAGCACAAAATGCGTCATCCCCTCGATGGCATTGGTCTCACCGTCATTAAGATTGATTGCGCTGACGATCAGGGTGATGAAGATCATCACGGTCTGCACCGGCGTCATGGCCATCTGGAAAGGCTGGCCCGTGTAAAGCGCCATCGCTTCCATCACGGGTACCGTCAGGATCACCGTCGACAACGACGCTCCCAATGCGATGTTGACCACCGATTGCATGCGGTTGGCCAGCGCCGCGCGCAATGCCGTCAGAATCTCCGGCGCCGCCGAGATGGTTGCCACCAGGATCGCCGTGATCACCGGCGGAGCTCCCGTCCCCTCCAGGCCCAGATCGAGAGTCTTGGACATCACTTCCGCCAACGCGCCAATCACCATCACGCCAAACACCAGAATGCCAATGGACACCGCCAGGCTGACTGGCTTTGGCTCCTGCTCCACCGGCTCTTTCCTGCGGCGTTTGTCTGGATAGCTGTAGCTGAAAAAGTAACTGTGCGGGCCGACCTGCATGCGCAGGAACAGGGCATACAGCACCACCATTGCGCCAATGGTGAACGCCGAATACAGCTTCCAGTGAACTTCGGGTATGAACTCCGGGACGACCATCGACACGCCCATGGCGGTAAGAATCATCACGCTATAGCTGCGGGCCGAGTCGTCGTTGTAGGACTGTTCGCCATGCTTGAGCCCGCCCATCAACGCCGCCAGGCCGAGGATGCCGTTGATGTCGAGCATCACTGCCGAATAAATCGTGTCGCGCACCAACGTAGCCGAAGCTTCATTGCTCATCATGATCGCCAGGATCACCACTTCCACCAGCACCGCCGCCAGGGTCAGGATCATGGTGCCGTAGGGGTCGCCGACTTTTTCCGCGAGCAATTCAGCCTGATGGGCCACGCGCATCGAGGCGGCAATGATGAACGCGATCAACACCAGCCCGGCGCTCAGCGCGACCGTCTGCCCGCTGTGCAGCAACCAATGCTCTAGCGGGAACGCAACCATGGCGGCGAGTACCGCCAGCAGCAGAAAGCTTTCCTGTTTGAGGATCGTGAACATGGCGGGCCTTTTGCTGCGGCTTTTGCAATCGCGAAGTCGATAAGCGACTGACTGCGCGGCGCTGCTAATGTTTCGTTAGACCTTAGCCCATTGATGGCCCAAGCCAGGCAAGGGTTGTGAACCTTTCGGTCAGGTTTTACCGATTGTTTCTGCCAGCACCTGTAGAATGCCCGCCATCTGCACCTGATGAGAAAAGAACATGTACGACTGGCTGAACGCCCTGCCCAAGGCAGAACTGCATTTGCACCTGGAAGGTTCGCTGGAGCCCGAGCTGCTGTTCGCCCTGGCCGAACGCAACAAGATCGCCCTGCCGTGGAGCGATGTCGAAACCCTGCGCAAGGCCTACGCCTTCAATAACCTGCAAGAGTTCCTCGACCTGTACTACCAGGGCGCCGGCGTGCTGCAAACGTCCCAGGATTTCTACGACCTGACCTGGGCTTACCTGCTGCGCTGCAAAGAGCAGAACGTGATTCACACCGAACCGTTCTTCGATCCCCAGACCCACACTGACCGTGGCATCCCGTTCGAGGTGGTACTCAACGGTATCGCCGCCGCATTGAAAGACGGTGAACAGCAACTGGGCATCACCAGCGGTTTGATCCTGAGCTTCCTGCGCCACCTGAGCGAAGAGCAAGCCGAGAAAACCCTCGACCAGGCGCTGCCGTTCCGTGAAGCCTTTGTCGCCGTCGGCCTGGACAGCTCCGAGATGGGCCATCCGCCGAGTAAGTTCCAGCGCGTCTTCGACCGTGCCCGTGACGAAGGTTTCCTGACGGTCGCTCACGCCGGTGAAGAAGGTCCGCCCGAATACATCTGGGAAGCACTCGACCTGCTGAAAATCCAGCGCATCGACCATGGTGTGCGCGCCATCGAAGACGAGCGCCTGATGCAGCGGATCATCGACGAGCAGATCCCGTTGACCGTGTGCCCGCTGTCCAACACCAAGCTTTGCGTGTTCGATCACATGTCGCAGCACAACATTCTCGACATGCTCGAACGTGGGGTGAAAGTAACGGTGAACTCCGATGACCCGGCGTACTTCGGCGGCTACGTCACCGAGAACTTCCATGCGTTGCACACCCATCTGGGCATGACCCAGGACCAGGCAAAGCGCCTGGCGCAGAACAGCCTGGATGCGCGACTGGTCAAACCTTAAGACCGCCGCAATACCAATGTAGGAGCGAGCCTGCTCGCGATGAGGGAGTGTCAGTCGACAACATCGTTGACTGACACTCCGCGATCGCGAGCAGGCTCGCTCCTACAAGGTTTTCGCTGAACGGGTTATTTCTCCGCTACAACACCATTTCCAGCTCGGTTTCCCTGGCGAAACAGTGAATTTCACGCTGCCCGGCAACCGTGAGCTGCAAGGCCCGTGAGTCAATGGGCAGGCTCAACCAGCCGGACTGCATGAACAACTGCAACAACGCCGCACCAAGCGCCCCCCCCATGTGCGGGCGTCTTTCGCTCCAGTCAGGGCAGGCGCACGCCGACTTGCCGTTGCGGTGAGCCAGCGCCTGGATGAATACCCCGCGCGCGGCCAGTTCTGTCGAGCCCTTGAGGGTGATCGTCACTCGCTGATCGAACTGCTCAATCCAGCCCGCCTCCAGCAACCTCTGGTACAGATCCGCCGCCAACGTGCCGCCCAGATGATCGTCACACAACCGCGCGCGCAACAAGGACGAGCGCCTGGCCTGGGGTTTGGCCAGGGGTGCGCTGTGTCTGAAAATATCGGGGATGTCCTGGGGGGAACTGGCCAGCGTCGCACTGGCCAGCGCTTCGATCGCGGCACCCACTTCTGGAGTCGCCAGGCGGAAAAAGCGCTTGCGCCCCCGGATTTCGACTTTCAACAGGCCCCCTGCGGACAAACGCCCCAGGTGGGCACTGGCCGATGAGGGCGAAAGACCAGCCAGCAAGGCCAAATCCTCGGCCTGTCGCGCCGTGCCGTCCATCAAGGCCCACATCATTGCGCTGCGCTTAGGGTCAGCCAGCAAGGTGGCTATCTGGCTGATACAAGGTGCATGTTCCATGAATTCACTCCCTGTTGAATCGTTCATGTGCTGCTCGGAGACACTTTGACCACTAATGCACCGTCGGCCAATTCGTGGATACCGCCAAAAGCCGTGCAAAGTCTTGACCCACCCCGGCCATCTCCAGGCGGAGTTCGCAATGGGGTGTGAAGCAATCCTCAATCCTGTGGGCAGGCCTCACAGGGGCGACAGACGGTGCATACGCGAGAGGCGCCAGTATAGGCATGCAGAACGCGGGTTCCTGCCCTCTGCAAATCCATGATGTTGATAGTCTCTGCGGGAAATTTCGCTTTTTTACTGCGACTAATGACCGATTCCCGTTAACCCCGGAAAACGACTGCTCAACGAAGCGCATCGGCTGGCAAGCATTTCCCGCAACAGGTTCACAGGCTTACTCAATTGTGCGCGATGGGCGCACAACAAATTCAGCGGAGCGCGCTCGTAAAGCAGTTCCGGCATCAGCACCTTCAGCCGGCCCGCCAACACATCGGCAGCCACATCGAGCCAGGATTTATAGGCAATCCCGGCACCTGCCACGGCCCACAACCGCACCACATCGGCGTCGTCACTGAACCGATCCCCGCTGACCGTCAGGCCGACCTCGCGTCTGCCGTCGTGAAAACTCCAATGGTCGTGGACCCGACTGCCAAGCATGTAGAGCAGGCAATTGTGCTGCGCCAATTGTTCGAGCTGGCGGGGCTCGCCATGCCGCGCGAGATAGGCCGGCGACGCACAGAGCACGCGCCGGTTTTGCGCGGCAACCGGCAGCGCCACCAGGCTGGAGTCTTCCGGCTCGCCGTAGCGCAGGGCGATGTCCACTGGCTGGCGGAACAGATCGGCGATGCGGTCCCCCAGCAGCAGACGCACCGTCAGCCGGGGATGCTCGCGCTGGAACTCGTCCAGCCAGGGCAACAACAGGTTGCGACCGAAGTCCGACGGTGCCGACAACTGCAACACGCCGCTGACCTGATCCTGCCCACGGGCCAGTAACCGCCGCCCCTCATCCAGATTGCTCAGGGCCGCCCGGGCATATTCCAGGAAGCCCTCGCCTTCGGCAGTCAGGCGCAGGCTGCGGGTCGAACGGGCGAGCAAGCGGGCGCCAAGTTGTTGCTCGATACGCTTGAGCGCTGCGCTCGCCACCGCCGCCGACATGTCCATGCCCCGTGCCGCCGCCGACAGGCTGCCCAGATCTGCCGCCCGAACGAACAATTGCAAATCATCGAAACGCAGCATGAAAAACCCATTATCAAAAAAAAATTGAAAGAGACTGCTGTTTTAGCGGGTTTTTTCTTCGTCAGAAATAGCCAATCATCCGCCCATCGATATAACCCCGTTTCAGGAGCCACTGATGAAAGCCATTGCCTATTACGCGTCCCTGCCGATCAGCGACGAAAAATCCCTGCAAGACATCGAACTGCCGGAGCCGGTCGCCGGGCCGCGGGACCTTTTGGTGGAAGTCAAAGCCATCTCGGTCAACCCGGTGGACACCAAGGTCCGTCAGAACGTCCAGCCCGAGGGCGGCGCGGCGAAAGTGCTGGGCTGGGACGTGGCCGGTGTGGTCAAGGCCGTTGGCAGTGACGTAACCCTGTTCAAGGCCGGCGACAAAGTGTTCTACGCCGGCTCCATAGCCCGTGCCGGCGGCAACAGCGAACTGCATGTGGTGGATGAGCGGATTGTCGGCCATATGCCGAAAACCCTCGGTTTCGCTGATGCGGCCGCCCTGCCCCTGACCGCGATCACCGCCTGGGAATTGCTGTTCGAGCGCCTGCAAATACGCGAAGGCAAAAACGATGAAGGCCAGAGCCTGCTGATCGTCGGCGCCGCCGGCGGTGTCGGTTCGATCCTCACCCAACTGGCGAAACAACTCACCGGCCTCAACGTCATCGGCACCGCATCGCGTCCACAGACCCAGAGCTGGGTGAAGGAACTGGGCGCCGATCAGGTGATCGATCACAGCCAGCCATTGAGTGAAGCGCTGAAACAGGCCGGCATCCCTCAGGTGACCCACGTTGCCAGCCTGACCCAGACCGATCATCACCTCGACCAACTGATCGAGGCGCTGGCGCCACAGGGCAAACTGGCACTGATCGACGACCCGAAATCCCTGGATGTGACCAAGCTCAAGCGCAAGAGCCTGTCACTGCACTGGGAGTTCATGTACACCCGCTCGCTGTTTGAAACTCCGGACATGATCGAACAGCACAAACTGCTCAACCGGGTAGCGCAATTGATCGACGCCGGAACCTTGAAAACCACGGTCGGCGAGCACTTCGGAACCATTAATGCGGCGAACCTGCGGCGTGCCCATGCCCTGCTGGAAAGCGGCAAATCCAAGGGCAAGATCGTGCTGGAAGGCTTCTGAAAAAGGATCCAAAAATCGCCACCTGCGCCCGCAGGTGGCGATCATTTGCCGTCAGTCCGACAGTTGATCCTTGTCACAATGTTGATTGTATTCAGGTCTACACTCGAGATCTCTGCGAGACAATCTTTTAGCTGAGGAGGTCAGTAATGAAGATCCTGATAAAAGAATTGGCAAAATCCCAGTGGCAGGTCCGCCTGGACCAACACGCAGTGACATTCCGCAGCGAAGCCGAAGCACGCGCCTTCACCACGACCCTCGAAGCGCGCCTGCAGGCGCCCCATCAGATTCCCGATCGTCAGCAACGCGCTGTCGGCTGAGCCCCTCAGACCTGGGCTTGCGCCAACGCCCGGGCATTCTGCAAACGCCGGGTGAGCATGGCCACGCTCACCACCAACGCTCCACACATACTGATGACCATGGCCATCGGCATGGCGCTGCCGTCATGTAAAACCCCCACCAGCGCGGCGGCGCCGGCTGCAACACTGAACTGCAGGCAGCCGAGCATCGCCGATGCGCTGCCCGCCCGCGCGCCCTGGCCGTTCATCGCACAGGCCGAGGCATTGGGAATGATGCAGCCCAGGCTGGCAATGCAGATGAACAATGGAATCAACAGTGGCCACAGCTTCTCGGTGTGCAAGGCACTGACCGCCAGCAGCGTCAGACCGGCGCCGAAGTAAACCCATACCGCGCGGGAGAGCAGGAACGCCGGCCCGCGTTTGGACAGCAGCCGTGCATTGACTTGCGCCACCAGAATGAAGCCGGCGGCGTTGGTGCCGAACAGCCAGCCGAAATGCTCGGCCGGCACGCCATACAGTTTGATGAAGACGAACGGCGAGCCAGCGATGTAGGCGAACATCCCGGCAATCGCGATACCGCCCGTCAGGGCGTGGCCGAGGAACACCGAGTCCTTGAGCAACCGCCCGTACTGGCGCAACGCCCCGGACAACGGCTGACGCGGCACATGGGCCGGCAGGCTTTCCGGCAAGCCGAAAGCCACGGCCAATCCGGCTAAGGCACTGAAACCGGTCAAGGCCAGGAAGATCGACTGCCAGCCGCTGGTGTTGACCAGCAGGCCGCCCAGCATCGGCGCGAGAATCGGCGCCAGGCCCATCACCAGCATCAGCTGCGAAAAGACCTTGGCCGCCCCCACCGCATCACACTTGTCGCTGACCACCGCCCGGGAAATCACCATTCCCGCGCAACCGCCCAATGCCTGGACAAAACGCGCGCCAATCAGCCATTCGAGATTTGGCGCGTAGGCGCACGCCAACGACGCCAGGGTAAACAGCCCGACACCGGCCAGCAGCGGAATGCGCCGACCGAAGCGATCCGCCACCGGTCCATAGGCCAGTTGCCCGATGGACAAACCGAGGAAATACGCCGCCAGGGTCAACTGAACGTGTTTTTCGTCCGTGCCGAAGGCGGTCGCCATAGCCGGGAATGCCGGCAGGTAGAAATCGATCGCCAGCGGACCGAAAGCGCTCAAGGCGCCAAGAATAAGGATCGTGCGGAAGTTCATCAGGCATCCAGTTGGGCAGGGATCGGCAGCCCGACAGTCTAGCCGCGCAGGGGCGCCTTGAACATTCCGATAGCTCGCTAACTATTAAAAACGAGCGGATAAATGCAAAAACCCTGTAGGAGCGAGCATGCTCGCGATAGCGGTATATCAGCCAGCCCGTGTGTGACTGACACACCGCAATCGCGAGCAGGCTCGCTCCTACAGGGATTGCGCCTGTCCTCAGGCGATTTTGATTTCGTAGCCCTCTTCGCTGATCGCCGCGATCACCTGTTCCGCCGTCAAGGCCGACTCGACGCCGACTTCCCTGGCCGCCAGGTCGACACGCACGCTGGCTGCCGGGTCTTTGGACTGGACCGCTTCGGTGATGGCCTTGACGCAGTGACCGCAGGACATGCCTTCGACATTGAACACTTGCATGGACAACTCCTTTGATGAGGCTGTTGAGTGAGGTTGCCGCCAGTGTCGAGCTTGCCACCATGGCAAGGTCAAGTTCTGCAGTGATCTGCCGGGCTGGCAATTGGCGCCGCGCTCGGCCAAGCTGCGTGCATTCATGATTTGACCTCAGGAGATTCAGCCATGCGCTGGTCAGCTTTCAGCCTGTTTGGCCTTCTCGGCCTCATCGCCGCCCTGCCCTCGGCCCAAGCCGCCGGGGAAGACTACGGCGTGCTGATCATTTCCCGCGAGCGACTGGAAGTCGCGACCAGTTGCGAGATTGGTGTGTACATCCACGACCAGTTGTCCGCGCGCCTGTTCCAGGAACAAAGCACCTCGTTCAACCTGCCGCCGGGCAACGTGTCCCTGCGCCTCAAGCTGCTGCCGGGCCAGGTACCGGGTTGCAATCCGGGCATGCTGGCGCCGGGCTCGCAGGACATCACCCTGCGGGCGGGTGAAGTGCAGAAGTATCGGATCGCGATGACGCAGGAAGGGATGTACCTCAAGCGTGCGGGTCTGGGCTACTGACCTATATCCCTCTGTAGGAGCGAGCCTGCTCGCGATAGCGATCTGTCAGTTACGCAAATGTTGACTGATACACCGCAATCGCGAGCAGGCTCGCTCCTACAGGGGAATGCAACAATCTCCAGATTGACGCTTGACCTTGCCAACATGGCAAGGTTGATCCTGTAGACATCTTCTACAGGGAGCGTGCCCCATGTCCGATTCCACCACTTTCGATCTGCCGATTGCCGGCATGACCTGCGCCAGTTGCGCTGGGCGTGTCGAGCGTGCCTTGAGCAAAGTCGTCGGTGCCAGTGCCGTCAGTGTCAACCTGGCCACTGAGCAGGCACGGGTCCAGGCACCGACGGGCAGTCTCCCGGCGCTGATGGAGGCGGTGCACAAGGCCGGTTACAGCGTCCCGCAGCACAGCCTGGAATTGAGCATCGACGGCATGACCTGCGCCTCCTGCGTCGGCCGCGTCGAACGGGCCTTGGGCAAAGTGCCGGGCGTAAAGAACGTCAGCGTGAACCTGGCCAATGAACGTGCACATCTGGAACTGCTGGGGCAGGTCGACCCGCAAACCTTGATCGGCGCCGTGACCAAGGCCGGTTACACCGCCAGCGTCTGGCAAGCCGACACACCTTCCACCGATACCCAACAGTCTCGCCTGCACCGCGAACGCTGGGCCCTGATCGCGGCCATTGCCCTCGCCTTGCCGCTGGTCCTGCCGATGCTGCTGCAACCCTTTGGCGTGCACTGGATGCTCCCGGCCTGGGCGCAATTCGCGCTGGCCACGCCGGTGCAATTCATCTTTGGTGCGCGGTTTTATGTCGCCGCCTGGAAAGCCGTGCGCGCCGGTGCCGGCAACATGGATTTGCTGGTCGCCCTGGGCACCAGCGCCGGCTATGGCTTGAGCGTCTACGAATGGGCCACCGCCGCCGGGCGCATGCCGCATCTTTATTTCGAAGCCTCGGCGGTGGTCATCGCCCTGGTGCTGCTGGGCAAATACCTGGAAAGCCGGGCCAAACGCCAGACCGCCAGCGCCATTCGCGCCCTGGAAGCGCTGCGCCCGGAGCGGGCGATCCAGGTGATCGATGGCCGCGAGCAGGACGTCGCCATCAGCGCCCTGCGCGTCAATGATCTGGTGTTGGTCAAACCCGGCGAGCGATTCCCCGTGGACGGTGAAGTCGTCGACGGCCAGAGCCACGCCGACGAAGCCCTGATCAGCGGCGAAAGCCTGCCGGTGCCCAAGCAACCCGGCGACAAGGTCACCGGCGGCGCCATCAATGGCGAAGGTCGGTTGCTGGTGCGCACTCAGGCCCTCGGCGCCGAAACGGTGCTGGCGCGGATCATTCGGCTGGTGGAAGACGCCCAGGCCGCCAAGGCGCCGATCCAAAAGCTTGTGGATAAAGTCAGCCAAGTCTTTGTCCCGGTGGTGCTGTTTCTGGCCCTGGCAACCCTGATCGGCTGGTGGCTGTACGGCGCGCCGCTGGAAACCGCGCTGATCAATGCCGTCGCCGTACTGGTGATCGCCTGCCCTTGCGCGCTTGGCCTGGCCACGCCGACGGCGATCATGGCCGGCACCGGGGTGGCGGCGCGCCACGGGATCCTGATCAAGGATGCCGAAGCCCTTGAACGTGCCCACGAAGTCAGCGCCGTGGTGTTCGACAAAACCGGCACCCTGACTTCGGGCACTCCGCGCATCGCCCACCTGATTGCTATCGACGGTGACGAAGCCAGCCTGCTGCAACTGGCAGGTGCCCTGCAACGCGGCAGCGAGCATCCGCTGGCCAGGGCGGTTCTGGATGAATGCAAAGAGCGCGGCCTGCGCGTGGCCGATGTCACCGAAAGCCAATCCCTGACCGGGCGTGGCATCGCCGGCAATCTCGATGGTCGGCGGCTGGCCTTGGGCAATCGGCGTCTTTTGGAAGAAAGCGGCTTGAACCCCGGTGAACTGGCCGACTCCGCCATCGCTTGGGAAACCGAAGGCCGCACCCTGTCCTGGCTGATCGAGCAAAGTCCCGCACCGCGAGTATTGGGCCTGTTCGCTTTCGGTGACACGCTCAAGCCCGGTGCACTGCAAGCGATCCAACAACTCAACACACGCCACATCAGCAGCCACCTGCTGACCGGCGACAACCGGGGCAGTGCCAAAGTGGTTGCCGACGCTCTGGGCATCAGCAATGTGCACGCCGAAGTGCTGCCCGCCGACAAAGCGGCCGAAGTCGCGGCCCTGAAGCAATCCGGCGTGGTGGCGATGGTCGGCGACGGGATCAACGATGCTCCGGCACTGGCGGCGGCCGATATCGGCATTGCCATGGGCGGCGGCACCGACGTTGCCATGCACGCGGCCGGCATCACCCTGATGCGCGGCGACCCGCGCCTGGTGCCCGCTGCCCTGGAGATCAGCCGCAAGACCTACGCGAAGATCCGGCAAAACCTGTTCTGGGCCTTCGTCTATAACCTGATCGGCATTCCGCTGGCGGCATTCGGTTTCCTCAACCCGGTGCTGGCGGGCGCGGCCATGGCGTTGTCGAGTGTGAGCGTGGTGAGCAATGCGCTACTGTTGAAAACCTGGAAACCCGAGGATCTGGAGGACAACCGATGAACATCGGCCAAGCGGCCCGCCACAGTGGTCTGAGCGCAAAGATGATCCGTTATTACGAGTCCATCGGCTTGCTCAAGGCGGCCCATCGCACCGACAGCGGCTATCGGCTGTATGGCGATGACGACCTGCACACCCTGGCGTTCATCAAGCGCTCCCGGGACCTGGGATTTTCCCTGGAAGAGGTCGGCAAGTTGCTGACACTCTGGCAGGACCGCCAGCGCGCCAGTGCCGACGTGAAGGCCCTGGCCCGGCAGCACATCGACGAACTGAACCAGAAAATCCGCGAGCTGGGGCAGCTGCGCGACACCTTGCAGGATCTGGTGGAGCACTGTCAGGGCGATCATCGACCGGATTGCCCGATCCTCAGGAATCTGGAGTCGGGGTGTTGTGCCGAACCGGTGGGTGCCTGATTGAAAAACTATCCCTGTGGGAGCGAGCCTGCTCGCGATGAGGCCAGCACATTCAATATCTTTATTGACTGACACACCGCCATCGCGAGCAGGCTCGCTCCTACATGGGGTATGTGTCGGGCACAAAAAAACCGGCCGAAGCCGGTTTTTTGTTTTACCCGATCACTGCATCCAAGGCGGAGGCGGTTCTTCGGTCTTGCCCGGTGGCGCATCTTCCGCCGCGCGGGCCGCCTGCTTGCGTTCTTCGTCCCGGCGTGCCGCTTCGATTTCGCGCAAGACCCCGCCCACGTCGGCCACGTCTTCCGGGTCATCGAACTCGCCGGTCAGGACGCTGCCCGGATGCAAGGTACCGGCTTCGTACAAGGCCCACATCTCCTTGGCGTAGCGGGTCTTCTTCAACTCCGGCGCAAACCGCCCGAAGTAGGACGCCATGTTCCCCACATCCCGCTCCAGCATGCTGAACGCGTGGTTGTTGCCCGCCGCGTCCACCGCTTGCGGCAAATCGATGATCACAGGGCCAGTCGGGGTCAGCAGAACGTTGAACTCGGACAGGTCACCGTGCACCAGGCCGGTACACAGCATCAGCACGATCTGCGAAATCAGATAGGCGTGATACTCGCGCGCCTGCTCCGGCTCCAGCACCACGTCGTTCAGACGCGGCGCGGCATCGCCGTACTCGTCGGCCACCAGTTCCATCAGCAGCACGCCCTCGAGGAAGTCGTACGGCTTGGGCACTCGCACACCGGCGTTGGCCAGACGGAACAGCGCGGCCACTTCAGCGTTCTGCCAGGCGTCTTCGGCCTCCTTGCGGCCGAACTTGGAACCCTTGGCCATGGCCCGGGCCTGACGACTGTTGCGCACCTTGCGGCCTTCCTGATACTCGGCCGCCTGGCGAAAACTGCGTTTGTTCGCCTCCTTGTAGACCTTCGCGCAACGCAACTGATTGCCGCAGCGCACCACATAAACAGCTGCTTCTTTACCACTCATGAGTGGGCGCAGCACTTCGTCGACCAGACCGTCCTCGATCAGGGGTTCAATGCGTTTTGGAGTCTTCATCAGCTTTTATTCTGGGTCCTTTATTACCAAACACGCGAAAGTCATTCGTTATACGGCAATCCACTCACCGATGGGAGGGGGTGGCGACCTATGAACGCACACACCCATATCCCGAAGCACAGAATGTGCCGGATAACACCCGGTATCTCGACTGGCGATCTTTCCCACGATTTTTTCAGACAACCCTTAATTTCCTCGGACAACAGCCGAAGTCCTGAGTGACAAAAAGATTTGTCCGACAATCGTTGCCAAGACAAAAACGATGCCGCACTCAGGGACCGGGTTGATCACGAACGTTTACGGCTGCCAATAAACCCCGAGTCATCTGCACTGCGTGGGCCTACAAGAAAATCTGGAGCGCGGATGAACATCAAACAGAAGTTGACCTGGGCGTTTGCAATCATCGCCTGCTTGCCCGTGGTGCTGGTCGCCACCCTCGTTGTGTTGAACTTGCGCAGCGACGCCCTGGACGGGTTCGTCGACAGCAGTGGTCGCGAAATCCGCCAGGTCAGCAATGCCATGCAATTGTTCTTCGATGGCATCAGCCAGAACGTCGAGTACCTGGCCAAGCAACCGCTGATCACCAACTCCGACGACAGCATCAAGACCTACATGGGCGCCAACGCCGACAGCGTGCCCAAGGGCGAGATGGACAAAAAGGTCTTCGCCTTCCTGCAAGACCTGGGCAACGCCCACCCGTCCTATGCCTACGCCATCCTCGGCACCGCCGCCGGCGGCTATGTGTCGTGGCCGGACGATGAAAAACTCACCAACTACGACCCGCGCCAGCGCCCTTGGTACAAGGCGGCCCAGGCCAAGCCGGGCAAGCCGTTCCGCACCGAGGCCTACTATTGGGCGGAAAACGATACGTCCTACGTCAGCACCGTGCGCACCATCGACAACAAGTTGGGCACCAACGGCGGCGTGGTCAGTATCGACGTATCGCTCAAGCAGCTCACCGAGCTGGTCAAGCAGATCAAGCTGGGCGAAAGCGGCTACCTGATGCTGCTGGAAAAGACCGGCACCGTGCTGGTCGACCCGAAGAAACCCGAGCACAACTTCAAGGCCCTGGGCAGCCTCGGCGATGGTTATGCGCAACTGGCCAAGGCCGGCAAGGGCGTGCTGGAAGTCGAACTCGACGGCGAGCACTACATGGCCAACGTCTGGCCGTCGGAACAACTGGGCTGGACCTTCATCGGCCTGATCAAAAAGAACGACGTGATGAGCACCGCGACCCAACTGACCTGGTTGATCGCGATCATCGCCGCCGTGCTGGCGGTCATCTTCGCCATCGTCGGCGCCAGTTTCGCCAGCGTCATCGTGCGGCCGATCCGGGGTGTGGCTGATGGCCTGGAAGGTATCGCCCAGGGTGAAGGCGACCTGACCAAGAGCCTGGAAATCCGTGGCCGCGACGAAACCGCGCAACTGGCCAATTGGTTCAACCAGTTCCTCGCGGCGATTCGCAACCTGATCCAGAACATCGGCGGCGCCGCGAGCAAGATCCTCGCCACCTCCAAGAGCTCGACCCAAGTGTCTAGCGACATGGCCGAAGCGGCCGGGCGCCAGCGTGAAGCGGTGGACATGGTGTCCACGGCGTTCCACGAAATGGTCGCCACCGCCAACGAAGTCGCGCGCTCGTGCAGCCAGGCCGCCGAATCCGCCGACAGTGGCCAGCGTCAGGCCCGCGAAGGCCAGCAACAGATCGACGCCGCGGTCAGCAGCGTCGATCGCCTGAGCCACGAAATCGAACAGTCGGCCGAATCGATGCAACAACTGGAGCGTGACAGCAACGACATCCAGTCGATCCTCGGCACCATCCGTTCGATCGCCGAGCAAACCAACCTGCTGGCGCTGAACGCGGCCATCGAAGCGGCGCGTGCCGGTGAACAGGGTCGTGGTTTTGCGGTGGTGGCGGACGAAGTGCGGGCACTGGCCAAGCGCACCGCCGACTCCACGGCGGAAATCGACGGGCTGCTGGGCAACCTGGCCAAACGCACCAGCCAGGTCACGCAACAGATGCACGCCAGCCTGGAAGTGTCGCAACAATCGGTCGCGCGCATCGGTGAAGCCCGCAGCAGCTTCGGGCAGATCCGTGAGTCGGTGGACGTGATCCGCGACATGAACACCCAGATCGCCACGGCGGCGGAACAGCAGCACCAGGTGGCCGAAGACATCAACCGACACATCAGCCAGATCCATGGCGATGCGCAACTGGTGGCGGAACTGGCCAATTCGGCGCGACTGGACTCCCAGAGCCTGGCCGGATTGTCCAATGAGCTGGATGGATTGGTGCGCCGGTTCCGTACCTGATTCAGATTCCCGGTGGCCGCTTCGCGGCCAATCGCGGGCAAGCCTTGCTCCCACGGGGTTACTCACTGCCCTTGTGGGAGCAAGGCTTGCCCGCGATGAGGCCGTCACTGCCTGAACAACTCCCCCGGCGTAAACCCGAACAACGATTTAAACGCCGCAATAAACGCTGACGTAGAGTCATACCCACACGCCAACGCCGCATTGGTCACGCTGTCCCCCTCCTCCAGCAAACTCAGCGACGACAGCAACCGCATGCGCTGGCGCCAGCCGCGAAAGCTCAACCCGGTCTCACGCTGGAACAGGCGCATCAGGGTTTTCTCCGACGTACCCAAACGCTCCGCCCACTCCTGCAGAGTCACGTTGTGCTCGGGATTTTCGATCAGCTCGTTGCACAGCCCCAGCAACCGTTCATGACGGGGCAGCGGCAGCGAGAACCCAACCTCCGGCAGATTCGCCAACTGATCCAGCAGCACGCTCACCAGCCGCGCCTCCTGGCTGTCGCCCTGTGGATATTCCACCGGCAGCAAGCAAAAACTCTTGATCAGTTCACGGGCCAGCGGCGTCACCTCCAGTACCCGGCAACGCCCGTCCGCCCACTGACAATCCTCGCGACGCACATAGAGGCTGCGCATCTCGGCGCGCATCGAGGTGACGACCTGATGTTCGAGATCAGCGGGAATCCAGATCCCCCACTGTGGCGGCGCAAAGAAACTGCCCTCGGCGGTATGCACACCGAGCACACCGCTGATGGCGTAGGAAAACTGCACCCAGTCGTGGCTGTGAGCGGGCGTCCACGAACCGGCATTGAGGCTCTCGACCCGGGCGTACAACGGACGCGGCAATGAGGTAATGGGCGGGATGCTGCGTTCGAGGGACACTTGTCCGTTGGTCGGCATTGACGGGCCTTGTATTGCGGAGCGGCTGATGAAGCGACGCTAAGCCATCTCCCAAATCTATTCAACACCACAGATCCCCTGTAGGAGCGAGCCTGCTCGCGATAGCGGTGTATCAGCCAGCCAATGTATGACTGACACACCGCTATCGCGAGCAGGCTCGCTCCTACAGGTTTCAGCGCTCGATGATCGCGGTCACACCTTGCCCACCCGCCGCGCAAATGGAGACAAGCCCCCGCCCCTTCCCCGCCGCATCCAGCAACTTCGCCAGATTCGCCACAATCCGCCCGCCTGTTGCAGCAAACGGATGCCCCGCCGCCAGTGAACTGCCTTTGACGTTGAGCTTGCTGCGATCAATCGATCCCAACGGTGCATCAAGCCCCAGGCGCGTCTTGCAGTACTCCGCATCCTCCCAAGCCTTGAGCGTACACAGCACCTGCGCGGCAAAGGCTTCGTGGATTTCGTAGTAATCGAAGTCCTGCAAGGTCAAACCGTTGCGTGCCAGCAAGCGCGGCACCGCATACACCGGCGCCATCAACAGCCCCTCGGCACCGTTGACGAAATCCACCGCCGCCGCCTCGCCGTCGCGCAGGTGAGCAAGGATCGGCAACCCTCGTTCCTTCGCCCACTCCTCACTGCCCAGCAACACCAGCGACGCACCATCGGTCAGCGGTGTGGAGTTGCCGGCGGTCAGGGTGCCCTTGGCGCTTTTTTCATAGGCGGGCTTGAGGGAGGCGAGCTTTTCCAGTGTCGAATCCGGGCGCAGGTTGTTGTCGCGGGTCAGGCCCAGGTACGGCGTCATCAGGTCGTTGTGCCAACCCTCGGCGTAGGACGCCGCCAGTTTTTGGTGACTTTCCAGCGCCAGCCGGTCCTGGTCTTCACGGGAAATGCCCCAGGTCTGCGCCATCAACTCGCAGTGCTGGCCCATGGACAAACCGGTGCGCGGCTCGCCATTGCGCGGGAACTCGGGGATCAGATGCCGGGGGCGCAGTTGCAGGAAGGTTTTCAACTTGTCGCCCGTGGTTTTGGCGCGATTGGCTTGCAGCAGGATCCTGCGCAGCCCTTCACTGACACTGATCGGCGCATCGGACGTGGTATCGACACCACCGGCGATGCCGCACTCGATCTGCCCCAGGGCAATCTTGTTCGCCACCAGCAACGCCGCTTCCAGCCCGGTGCCGCAGGCCTGCTGGATGTCATAGGCGGGCGTCGAAGGCGACAGCCGCGAACCGAGCACGCATTCGCGGGTCAGGTTCATGTCCCGCGAATGCTTGAGCACCGCCCCCGCCACCACTTCGCCGATGCGCAGGCCATGCAGGTTGTAGCGCTCGATCAAGCCTTCGAGCGCCGCCGTGAGCATGTCCTGATTGCTGGCCGTGGCGAACGGCCCGTTGGAGCGGGCGAAAGGAATCCGGTTACCACCGATGATCGCGACGCGGCGCAGTTGAGTCATGAAAAGCTCCTGGTGAATACCTGAAAGTTGAACCAATCCCTGTAGGAGCAAAGCTTGCTCGCGATCGCGGCCTGTCAGTCACATTTGGGCTGGCAGATATACCGCTATCGCGAGCAGGCTCGCTCCTACAGGTAATGAGTTCTCCTGAAAATTGCGGGACAAACTAATCTGCTGTGATCAAGCGTAGGCCCTATCTCATGGATCGAACGACTGATTGCCAATCATGGTCCACACTTTGAACCCCAGCTTGCGGAGCGCGTTCCATGTCTGATCGCTATATCGAATTCGCCAACTCCTCCCTCGGCCATCGCCTGGTCGGGGCCCTGGGCCTGCCAACACCTGTGCGTCTGGAACGCTGGCAGGCCGGTCGGCTGCGGCCGATCGAGGGCGCGCTGCTGATTGGTGGCGGGCCACTGGCGCAGCACGTCAGCGCCTTTGCCAACCGCCTGACCGATGCGATCTACGGCTACGGCACCGAGCCTTCGATGGCGACGCAATGGATTCCCGGGCACGGCCCGAAACTCAAGGCCGTGGTATTCGATGCCAGCGATCTGCTGCAAACCGATCAGCTCAAGCAACTGCGCGAGTTCTTCCAGCCGCTGATGAAAAACCTCGAGCCTTGCGCCCATCTGGTGATTCTGGGACGCGACCCGCAGACCCTGAGCGATCCGTTCGCCGCCAGCGCTCAACGCGCCCTCGAAGGGTTCAGCCGCTCGCTGGCCAAGGAACTGCGCAGCGGCGGCACCCTGCAATTGATCTACGTCGGTGAAGGTGCCGAAGGCCAGCTCGAAGGTCCGCTGCGGTTTTTCCTCTCGCCCAAAAGCGCCTTCGTTTCCGGGCAAGTGATTCGCCTCAAGGCCTGCGACACCCAGGTCAGCGACTGGACTCGCCCATTGGCCGGGCGAAAGGCGCTGGTCACCGGTGCGGCCCGAGGCATTGGCGCCGCCATTGCCGAGACCCTGGCCCGGGATGGCGCCGAGGTGATCCTGCTTGACGTGCCCCCGGCGAAAAACGATCTCGACGCCCTCGCCGCACGTCTGGGCGGGCGCAGCATCACCCTGGACATCTGCGCCGAAGATGCCGCCACCCAACTGATCGAACACCTGCCCGACGGCGTCGATATCGTGGTGCACAACGCCGGCATCACCCGGGATAAAACCCTGGCCAACATGACTCCGGATTTCTGGGACGCGGTGCTCGCGGTCAACCTCAATGCACCGCAAGTGCTGACTAAAGCGCTGCTCGACAGCGGCACGCTGCGCGACAACGCCCGGGTGATTCTGCTGGCCTCGATCAGCGGCATCGCCGGCAATCGCGGGCAAACCAACTACGCGGCGAGCAAGGCCGGGCTGATCGGCCTGGCCCAGGCCTGGGCGCCCTCGTTGCAGGAACGGGGTATCAGCATTAATGCGGTGGCGCCCGGTTTCATCGAGACCCAGATGACAGCCCGGGTCCCCTTCGGCCTGCGCGAAGCCGGTCGGCGCATGAGTTCCCTGGGCCAGGGTGGCTTGCCGCAGGACGTGGCCGAAGCCGTGGCGTGGCTGGCGCAACCCGGCACGGGTGCGTTCACCGGACAGGCCTTGCGTGTGTGCGGGCAAAGCGTTCTGGGGGCCTAGACATGAGCACTGACTGGCACCTGCTCGATCGCGAACCCGGCTTGCCGGCGCTTTATGCAAAGGCCGCGACGCGACGAAAAATCACCGGCACCACCCTGCCCGACACAGGTTTTCGCTGCTGGGTGGACATCGACCCCGAACGCCTGGCGGCCTATCGCAAGGTCTGCGGCTTTGCTGACAACAGCCTGCTGCCGCCGACTTATCCACACATACTCGCCTTCGCGTTGCAGATGCAGTTGCTCACGGCCAAGGCGTTTCCGTTCCCACTGCTGGGGCTGATTCACCTGAGCAATCGCATCCGCGTACTACGGCCCATGGGCGGCCTGCATCGGGCGCGAATCAGTGTGTGCGTGCAGAACCTGCAACCCCATGCCAAGGGCGCGACCTTCGACGTGCTGACGGCCTTGGACGACCAGCTCGGCACCTTGTGGGAAGCGCAGAGCCAAATGCTGTGTCGCGGGGTCAAGCTCGACGGTGAGCCTGTGGAAGAATTGCTGGCTGCTACGTTGCCGCTGACCCAGGTCGCACAATGGAAGGCGCCCGCGGACATCGGCCGGCGCTATGCAAAAGTCTCCGGGGACTACAACCCGATTCACCTCAGCGCGGCCAGCGCGAAGCTGTTCGGTTTTCCGGCGGCCATCGCCCATGGGCTGTGGAACAAGGCCCGCACGCTGGCGGCGCTGGAGGAGCATTTGCCCACGGCGAACTACGAGATCCTGGTGCAGTTCAAGAAGCCGGTGCGCCTGCCCGGCGAGGTGGCGCTGTTGGCCAGTGCGGCAGGGTCGAGCGGGGAATTGCAGTTGATCGGCAATGGCGATCTGGAGCACATGATCGGAAGTTGGCGCCCGCTGGCCTGACGTCTTGAAAACCCTGTAGGAGCGAGCCTGCTCGCGATGGTCGTCAACGATAACGCTGGCTGCCTGATACCCCGCGGCGTTCTCGGGTTCATCGCGAGCAGGCTCGCTCCTACAGGGGGAGCCCCCCGATCAATTGTGTATATCACTTAAGTACCCATGCCTTTCCCGCCCCTCGCTGACCCATTGATTCAACACAGTTTTCTCCCCACCTGAACGCGCGGCCCATCGCATTAATACCAATTCGATAATGGCGCAGCGCCGCCCACGGGACTGTCATGTGAGCACGGACGAAGACATGACCGGCGACAGAACCGATCAGCCATCGATTTCAACGGCGTTGGTACAGGTGCAAGGATTCACAGCCATGAACACACAGGTGTGGAGCAAATCGGCAATCGCATTGGCGCTCGCGCTTTCTCTCGGTCTGGCCGGTTGCAGCAGTGGCGGTGGCGGTCATCACAGCAGCCCGGCCGGTTCTTCATCGGATGCCGGTACAGCGGGCGCTGGTGGTACGACAGGTACAGGCGGTACAGGCACCGGAACAGGCGGAACAGGGGGTACTGACGGTACCGCTGGCACAGGCGGTGGCGGCACCACCACGCCGACCAACCCCACCAACCCGACCGATCCGACGAATCCAACCAACCCAACCGACCCCACCAACCCGACCAATCCAGGCGCAGCGCCATTGGTAACCACCACGTTGGTGCAGGATGTCGGCAATACCGTCGGCGGCGTCGGCACGGGTGTCGGGCAGATCGGCGATTCGCTGAGTTCGGTGCCCGTTGCTGGCGGTGTCGTGCAAAGCGTGGCCAACACCACGGGCAATGTGGTCAGCACCCTGGGCGATGGCGTGGCCAATGGATTGGGCAAAATCGACAGCGTCCCCAATGGATTGGGTGTCACGGCGTCTTCGGTCGGCGGCGTGGTGCAGGATGTCGGCAACGGCGTGTCGGATGTCAGCGGCAAACTGGCCACGGCCACCAGCAGCGTTCCGGTGGTGGGCGGTGTCGTCACCCGGGTCGCCCCGGTACTCGATGGCGTCGGCGAAAAAGTCACCATGCTCGGCGATACCCTGAGCACAGCCACCACCACAGGTCCCCTGGGCAATGTCACACAGGAAGTGGGCAGCAAACTGGTGCCGGTGATCGCCATTGTCGAAAGCACCACCGACAAGATCGGCAGCACCACCGGGCTCGGCGATCCGCTCAAGGGCGTGGTGAAACAGGTCGGCGATACCGTCAATGGCGTGGGCAACAACGTCACCGCCGCCGGCAACGGCAATGCCCTGACCAACACCGTGGGCGGTGCCCTGAGCAACACCGGCACTGCCGTCGGCAAGGCCGGCGGGCTGGTGGCCAACGGCACAGGCTCGGGCACCGGTGCACCCGGCGCCGGCGGCCTGCTGGAAACCGTCGGCGGCGCGGTGGTCAACGTCGGCAACGGCCTGAACATCGGCAACAGCAATGGCGTGGTCAGTGCAGCGGGTGTGAACGGCGTGGCCGGCGGCAATCTGGTTGCCAGTGTGGGTACAGCTCTGGGCGGCAGCGGCGTGGCCAATACCGCCCCAACCGCAGCATTGGCCACGCTGGGGACCAACGTCGGCGCCGCGGTCAATCCGGTCACGACAGCGGTGACCGGCCTGACGCAAAACGTTGGCGCCGCCACCGGTCTCGGTGCCCCGGTCGCCAGTCTCACCAACCAGACAGGAGGAGCAGTGGCCAACCTCGGCACTGCGATAGCGGGCAGTAATGCCAACCCGGTGGTCACGGCCCTTGGTAATACCGTGACCACCGTGGGGGGCACCGTCGGCGCGGTCGGCGGACTCGTCAACGGCAGCACCACGGGCACCGGCGCGACAGGTGGGCTGGGCGGTGTCGTCGGCGGACTCACCGGCGCCCTGGGAGGCAACAGACGCTGACTTGCACCGGGCCGTCTTGGACGGCCCTGACTACAGGGCCTACGCTTGGTTGAGGGCGGAAGATGTTGCCAAGTCTTCCGCCTTTTCTTTGGATCACGGAGATCCAGGCGCTACAGCGAATTGAACAGGGAGTGTCTTATGCGCGTCATGGCTTTCTTGTTGTCGTTCTCCCTCAGTTCCACCCTCCTCGCCGATACCTTGCCCAGCTTCCTCAACAGCAACGAAACCATCCGCAACCTGCCGGTGCCGAACCTGCCTGCGGATGCGTACCGCCCGACCGCCGCGCCACTGCAAGTGCCCGAACCCGGCGCACCACAGGAGCCGTTGATGATGGGCACCAAGGTGCACATCAACACCGTGCAGATCGAAGGCGGCACGATCTACCCGCTCAAGGAACTCGCCGCGCTTTATCAACCCTTGCTGGGCCACGAGACCAGCCTCGCCGAGCTGATCGAAGCGACCCGCAACATCACCCGCCGCTATCAACAGGATGGCTACCTGCTGTCCTACGCCTTCCTGCCGCAGCAAACTTTCGATAACGGCGTGGCGCGCGTGGTGTTGGTGGAGGGTTACATCAAGGACTACCAACTGCAGGGCGACGTCGGCCGGGTCAAGGCCCTGCTGGATAAGCTGGTGGCCAAACTCCAGGCGGAACGGCCGCTGACCCGCAAGACCTTCGAACGCTACACCACCCTGATGAGCCGCATCCCCGGCGTCACCCTGCAAGCCCAGGTACCGCCACCGGGCACCACCGACGGCGCCACCCACCTGATCGCCCAGGCCAGCCGCAAACCCTTCACCAGCACCCTGAGCACCACCGAAGACAACCGTAACGGTACCCAGGCTTTGCTCGGCGTGAGCAGCAATTCCCAGACCGCCATGGGTGAACAGCTGACCCTCAGCGGCCTGTTCCCACCGGGCGACGATCACGAACATTACTACCGCCTGGACTACAACCAGTTCCTCAACACCGAGGGCACGCAACTGCTCCTGTCCGCCTCTCGCTACCGCGCCGACCTGGCTTCCAATGTGCGCCTGGACAACGGCCTGGAACTGGAACCGCATCGGGAAAACGATCGCTACTCCATCGGCTTCAGCCATCCGCTGATCGCCTCGCCCAACCAACAACTGAGTGCCGGCGCGCGCCTCTATGCGGTCGACGACAAGACCCGCTACAAGGTGGTGGGCTTCCCCGTCAGTGTCGAACAGCGCACCGACATCCGCGCGCTGGCGTTCGAAAGCGACTGGCGCAAGGCCGACACCCGGCAACTGCGCATCCTCAGCGGCGGGCTGTACCAGGGCATCGATGGCATGGGCGCCAACACCAACAACACCACCCTCGACCTGGACTTCTTCCGGCTGCGCTTGTCGGGGGTGCAAAGCGACAAGTTCTTCGACAACTGGCAAGGCGTCCTGTCCGCCGCGTTCTACTGGAGCGACGACACCCTGCCCGACAGCGAACGCGCGGTATTCGGCGGCCAGAACTTCGGCCGCGGCTACCCCGACGACCAGGCCTCCGGCGACAAAGGCTGGGGCGCGGCCTACGAGGTGAACTACAGCTTCAATCGCGAGGGTAACTGGGTGCGCATCCTGCAACCCTACGTGGTGCTGGACCGCGCCAAAACCTGGTTCAACACACTGCCGGTGCAAGGCAACGACATGTCATCGGCGGCGGTGGGGCTGAGGTTTGGCGACGCCAGGTACTACAACATCGCGCTGGAGGCGGCCAAGCCGATGTCGGAAGTAGCGCTGGATACTTTCAATCGCAGGGCGCGGTACAGCATCAGCTTCAGCTATCAACTGTAGGAGCGAGCCTGCTCGCGATGGACGACGGGACACTGCGGGGTGTCAGGCTTCCAACGTTATCGTTGACGACCATCGCGAGCAGGCTCGCTCCTACAGCTGGCGTGTGTGTTGTTGATTGGGTACCTATCCGTTTCCTGGGTGATGGCTGCTTATGGTTCCGCCCTTACGGCGGGTTACTTGGAAAAGCGCCAAGTAACCAAGCGCTTTTATCCCCTGACGTACGGTGCCTCGCCTGGGCTCGGCATTCCCTCGCTCCGGTATTCATCCGGGGACATCGCCTCCGGTTTGCTACGCTGCACCTCCTCTCGATGTGTGCGACTACGTCGCACGGCGCTGCGCGCCTTACCCCCGGATGAACACCTCCACTCGGCCTTCCGACGGGGCAGATCAAAATCAAGATCAAAAGCCAAAGCAAAGGCAGATCGCGGTCTCCTGTAGGAGCGAGCCTGCTCGCGATGGACGACGGGACACCGCGGGGTATCAGGAAGCCAGCGTTATCGTTGACGACCATCGCGAGCAGGCTCGCTCCTACAGGGGGGGTGGGGTACATCTGGAAGACATTGGTCGGCTGTCAGGCCGCCTTCGCTGGCAAGCCAGCTCCCACAGGATCTGGTTCATCTGCAAGAGTGAGGTTGGGTTTCAGGACACCATCGCGGGCAAGCCTTGCTCCTACAGGCGACGGGGTGCACCCGCTCCGCTCCTCACCACTCAACAGGCCGAGCGTTAGCTCGCCTGCCGCTTTTGATCTTGATTCACCCGCCCCTTCGGGAGGCTGAGTGGAGGCGTTTATCCGGGGGGTAGGCGCGTAGCGCCGTGCGGCGAAGCAGCACACATCGAGAGGAGGTGCAGCGAAGCAAACCGGAGGCGATGCCCCCGGATGAATGCCGGAGCGAAGGAACGCCGAGCCTTGGCGAGGGGCCGGACGCCGGGGCGAGACCTTTGCTTCCTTTGGGGCGTTTGCCAAAGGGAGTCGACCGTCAGGTCGAAACAATAAGTGGCCGCTACCGAAGAAATGGATATGTCCCCAACCAAAAAATCATGACCCCTTCACCCGCACATTAGGCAAGGGAAACAGATTATTCAGCGTCTCCAACAACCTCACGTGATAAATCGGCTTGCGAAACAGATCCAGCACCTGCAAGCGCAACATGTCGCTCACATCCTCCATATCCGCATGGCCGGACGTCACGATCACCGGCAGATGCTGACGCGAGGTGTGCTCGCGCAACCGCTTGATCAGCGACATGCCACTCTCCTCCGGCATGCGCAGGTCAGTGATGACCAGCGCAATGTCCGGATGACGGGTCAGATGATGCAGCGCCAGTTTCACCGAAGTCGCGGTAAAGACATTGAAGCCCTCCCCCTCCAGCAGCTCCGCCAACTCGATCAGGGCGTCTTCCTCGTCATCGACCAGAAGCAGTTGTTGGCGGGGAAGCACGGGAGAACTCATAGATGACACCGGCAAAAAAGTAAGCACTGACATTAGTACCCGCCTTCAGCAATAGCACATGAGAGCGACGCTTCAAGGTTTCGTCATGCCATTTTTGATCGCGGTAAACGTATCAGAAACACCTTTCGAAATATCCGTAGTAAATCCGACGATCACCACCGCCACCATCGCCGCGACAATGGCGTATTCGATACCCGAAGCGCCCTCGGTATCCCTGGCCAACTTTCTGCAATAAGCAAAAATGAGTTCCGATTTGACCTTCTGAACCACTTTGGAAATAGACATGACCGATCTCCTGGAGCACTCGGGTGTTGCATGTGCGCAACATGATTTCCCTATGCCAGCATCAGCATTGTCGGCATTCCTCGCCCCTACAACTGTAACAACGCATTAATCACAAAGTATTAGTCGTTTAGTTGGCGCCAAAAAACCGCTCCTTTCGTCGTAATCATTTGCATTTACTGCTTTTTCCTTTGTTTCGTAATGGCGTTTTGCTCTAGCTGCGCTACGGTCAAATAGCGAAATAGTTTCACGTTCATAGCTGCCTGATTGCGAAGTTGTCTCGTTGGATAAACGAGTTTTTAGAGCAGCGGGAAAGGGAGAGCCGTCATGAACAGCCGTATCATTCTGAGCCTTGCCGGACTGTCACTGGTGGGCGCTGTCATTGCCGGTTACTGGGGGCTGACGCTGAGCCGCCAACCTGCCCCCGCCCCCATTGTGCAAATCACTGACTCGCCATCTCCCGCCCAACCTCAGGCACCCGTGCCACAGGCCGAAGACGCCACCCGCCATCCGGTGGTGGTATTGCAGCGTGACGTTGCCCCTTTTACGCCAATCACCGCCGACGACGTGGCCCTGGAAAAACTCCGTACCGTCCCCGCCGGCAGCCTGACCCGCCTCGATCAAGCCATTGGCCGCACACCCTGGCGCGCCTTGAGCGCCGGCAGCTGGCTCAGTGACGACAGCTTCGAAGCCGGCGGCAGCCTGGCGCGGATGATCCGCCCCGATGAGCGCGCACTGGCCGTAGCCGTGGATGAAGTGGTCAACGCCGGCGGGCAATTGTCGCCGGGGGATTACGTCGATGTGCTGCTGTTTCTGCGCATGGAGACCAACAATCCCCAGGCCTCGTCCCAGTTGGTGATTCCCGCCTTGCGCGTCCTGGGTGTGGGCGAGCAGATGGGCCTGACCAATGACGGCCAACCGGTCAGCCCGGCTCTCAGCAACGACGACAAACTGCGCCAGCAACAGCAACGCGCCGCCGCCCGCACCGTGCTGCTCGCCGTGCCCGAACCCTTGCTCAGCCGCCTGATGCTCGCCGCGCAAGCCGGGGTGTTGCGCCTGGCCGTGCGCAGCGCCGAAGAAAAACGCCTGGCCCGCTATTGGGCCGGTGAAAGCGATTCGGCGGCCAACCTGGCCAACGCCGACCGTGAACTGATCCAGTTCAACGAACTGGCCCTGACCCCGCCGCCGAAAAATGTCGTCGCCATTGGCGCTTCCACTCCCGCGCGCAGAGCGGGCGTGGAAGTCATTCGCGGCAATGAAATCACGCAAAAGACCCCCTGAATCGAGCAAGGATGCCCTTTGATGCGCAGACGTTTTACGCCGTTGTTCAACGGTTTGATCTGGGCCACCTTGATCAGCGGCATGCCGATGACGGCAGCCCTGGCGGCAAGCGGCAATTGCGCCGCGCTAAATGCGATGCCGGCCGTGATGGAAGTCGGCGAAGGACTGCAACAGGAAGTCCAGTCGCCGGTGGCGATTACCCGGATCGCCGTGGGCGACCCGAAAATCGCCGACGTGCGGGTCAACGGCAATCAGGCTTTCCTGCTCACCGGCATGGCGTCCGGGGCCACCAGCCTGATGGTCTGGACGTCCTGCGCCAGCACGCCGCGCCAAAGCATGGTGTTTGTGAAGGGCCGCGCGACGGCGGCCATGACCACCGCCACACGCTTGCCTTCCGATGACGTAGCGCTGCCCTCGCAGGTGCAGACCGACATCCGCTTCGTCGAAGTCAGTCGCACCAAACTCAAGGAAGCCAGCACCTCGATCTACGGCAAGACCTCGAACTTCCTGTTCGGCTCGCCCGGCACCGTGCCCAATACCGCCGTGACGCCACGGGTGCTGCCGCTGCGCGACCTCGATCCGCGCATCGCCGTGCCGAGCATTCCCCTGGCCAACGACATGTACAACATCGTCGCCGGCGGCGGTAACTTCCTGGCGATCATCAATGCCATGGAGGGCAGCGGCTTTGCCTACACCCTGGCGCGCCCGAGCCTGGTGGCCTTGAGCGGACAGAGCGCCAGCTTCCTCGCCGGCGGTGAGATCCCCATCCCGATCCCCAGTGCCAACAGCAACAGCTACTCCATCGAATACAAGGAATTCGGCATCCGCCTGACGCTCACGCCAACGGTGGTCAGCAACGATCACATTGCGATCAAGGTCGCGCCGGAAGTCAGCGAACTGGATTACACCAACGCCGTCACCATTGGCGGCACCACCGTACCGGCGTTCACCATTCGTCGCACCGACACCAGCATTTCCCTGGCCGATGGTGAGAGCTTCGTCATCAGCGGCTTGATCAGCACGCAAAACACCTCGCAGGTGAACAAGTTTCCCGGCCTTGGCGACATCCCGATCCTCGGCGCGTTTTTCCGCAGCTCATCGATCAACCGCGAAGAACGCGAACTGCTGATGATCGTGACCCCGCACCTGGTCCAGCCGCTGGCGGTCAACGCACAGTTGCCGTCGTTGCCGGGTGAAAACCTGCGCAACTACGACCCCAACTGGTACCGGATGTACTTCCTCGAAAACGGCGACCTCGACAAACGCAGCGGGTTATCGCAATGAGCCAGAGCCTGAGCCAGACCTTCCTCGCGATGACGCGCAACAGCACCGACCTTGAATGGCTGCAAGGCGCCCTCGCGCCGATGGGACAAGTGGTCAGCGCCCCCGGCGACAGCCTCGACGAACTGCTGGCGCTGGTGGACGTGACATTCGCCAGCCTGGTGTTCGTCGGCCTTGATCGTGAACATCTGGTGGCCCAGTGCGCGCTGATCGAAGGCGCGCTGGAAGCCAAGCCGACACTCGCCATCGTCGCCCTGGGAGACGGCATGGACAACCAGCTCGTGCTCAATGCCATGCGCGCCGGCGCCAGGGATTTCGTCGCCTATGGTTCGCGTTCCAGTGAGGTCGCCGGCCTGGTGCGACGCCTGGGCAAACGCCTGCCGCCGGTGGCACCGAACACCCAGCTTGGCGGCCTGACGGTGCTGTACGGGGTGCAGAGCAATGCCGATGGCGCGCTGCTCACCAACCACATGGCACAGGTCGTACAGAAGAGCGGCCAGCAAACCCTGCTGCTGGATCTGGGGCTGCCGCGCGGTGACAGCCTGGCCCTGCTCGGCCTTGAGAGTTCGTTCTACTTCAGTGATGCGCTGCGCCACGTGCGCCGCCTCGACTCGACCCTGATCGACAGCGCCTTCACCCGCTGCGAAGTCGGCCTGCGCATCCTCGCCTACGCCAGCAACGACGAGCCGCTGGACCACACCAGCGCTGCCGAGCTCTACATGCTGCTCAGCGCCCTGCGCCAGCACTTCCAGCACATCGTGGTGAACCTCACCGGCCAACCCGACAGCGAAGCCCTGCGCACCTTCGTCAGCCATTGCGACAAGCTGCTGTGGTACACCGACCAGAACGTGATCGACTGCCGGCGCAACCTCGCGGTGCTCAACCTGTGGCGGGAAAAGGGCATGAAGCTCGACCACGCCAAATTGCTGGTTGATCGTTACTTGCGCGCCGTCGCGCCGGACGCCGACGCCCTGAGCAAGAGCTTCGGCATGGAAGTCATCGCCACCCTCGCCTACAGCCCCGAGGTGCGCCTGAACGCCAAGAACCAGGGCATCACCCTGTTCGAACTGGCGCCCCGGGAAGTGCTGACCCAAAGTTTGCGCACCCTCGGCGAACGCCTGGCCAAACGCTCGGAAAACCTGGCCAAACCCAAGTCCTGGTTCAGTCGCTTGCGAGGTGCCCAATGAGCGCTGAAAAACTCTTCGGCGGCCCCCAGCGCGGGGTGGCCGGCAACACCGACCATGAAGGCCTGAAGCTGGTGTTGCACCGCTACATCATCGACGCCATCGAGGAGTCCGGCAAAAACCTGCTGGAGGGCTCGCGGCAGGTGCTGTCGCAGTTCGTCATCGACAAGGTCGCCGAGTACATTGCCCGCCTGCACCTGGCGATTTCCCGCTACGAGATGGAGCGGCTGGCCGAAGAACTCGTCGACGAACTCACCGGCTTCGGTCCGCTGGAGGTGCTGTTGCGCGACCCGGCGGTGACCGAGATTCTGGTCAACGGCCCGCACCGGGTGTTCATCGAACGCGACGGCCTGCTGCATCAGAGCGATTTGCGCTTCATCGATTCCCACCACGTCGAACGGGTGATCCAGCGCATTCTCGCGCCACTGGGGCGCCGGCTCGATGAGTCGTCGCCGATGGTCGATGCGCGCCTGCCCGACGGCAGCCGGGTCAACGCGATCATTCCGCCAATCGCCCTCGATGGCCCCTGCCTGTCGATCCGAAAATTCCGCCAGGACATGCTCAAAAGCACCGACCTGATGGCGATGCAAACCATCGACCAGTCGATCTATGAGTTCCTTCAGGACGCGGTGGGCAAGCGCTGCAACATCCTGATCAGCGGCGGCACCGGTACCGGCAAGACCACCTTGCTGAACATTCTCAGCCAGTTGATCAACCCCCACGAACGCCTGGTGACCATCGAAGACGTGGCCGAACTGCAACTGGGCCACCCCCATGTCGTGCGCCTGGAAACCCGCCCGCCGAATGCCGAAGGCCATGGCGAGGTCAAGGCCAGCGACCTGATCCGCAACGCCCTGCGGATGCGCCCGGACCGGATCATCCTCGGCGAGATTCGTGGCGTTGAAGTGGTGGATGTATTGACCGCGATGAACACCGGCCACGACGGTTCCATGAGCACGGTGCACGCCAACAACGCCCAGGACGCGTTGCTGCGCCTGGAAACCCTGGTCGGCCTGACGGGGCGCAGCATCGCCGAGCGGACATTGCGTCAGATGATCTGCGCGGCGCTGGACGTGGTGATCCAGCTCACGCGCCTGCCCGACGGCCGCCGCTGCGTCAGCGAAGTGGTGGAGGTGATCGGCGTGCGCGAGGACGTGTATGTCACCAACACCCTGTTTCGTTTCGATCGGCACAGCGGCTTCGGTTTCCTGCGCGAGGCGATCAATCCCGCCGGTGACAAGCTGCGCCGGGATTCGGCGTTTTCTCCCACGACGTATTGAAGGCCACGGCATGCTCATACCGTTGCTGCTGTTACTCGTTTGCCTGGCACTGCTCGGGCTGGCGTGGCGCCTGTTTCAACGCGGACTGCGTCAGCCCGGCACCGAACGCGCACTGGAGCGTCTGACCCGGGGGCAACCGGAACCTGTCACACAGAAAACCTCCTGGGTAGCGCTGGAGCGCGCCTTCCTGCGGGCGGGTCTGGGTCGGCCCACGGAGCGTCTGGGGTTGTGGCTCACGCTGTGGGGGGTCGGTGCCCTGCTCGGCTTGATGCTGGGCGGCTGGCTGGGCTTGCTGATCCTGGCCCTGCTGCCGCCTGTCCTGGTGCGAATGTATGTGCAATGGCGGTATCAGCACAGGCTGCGGCGCATGATCGAACAACTGCCGCCGCTGCTCGATCACACCGTGCGCAGCCTGAAATCCGGCCGCACCCTGGCCGATGCGGTACTCAGTGCCATCAACGCCGCCGACGATCCGCTCAAGGATGCCATGGGCCGGGTGCAGCGCAGCGTACAGCTGGGCGTGAGCCTGCCGGATGCCACGGCTGACCTGGCCGAGCTGTACGACAAGGACGAATTGCGACTGTTTGCCCTTGGTTTGAAGGTCAATCATCGCTACGGCGGCAACGCCAGTGAGCTGCTGGACAACCTGATGAAGATGATTCGCGAGCGCGAACAGGCGGCTCGCCAGTTGCGCGCCATGACCGGTGAAACCCGGGTCACGGCAACCGTGCTGGCGCTGTTGCCGGTGTCCGTCGCTGGTTACTTTCTGATCACCAATCCGAAATACCTGATGAGTATGTGGAACGACGGCTCGGGGCAAATGATGCTGATGAGCGCCCTCGGCTTGCAGGTGTTCGGTTGTCTGGCGCTGTGGCGGATGTTGCGAAGCCTATGAACCCGTCGATGCTGCTGAGCTCACTGCTGTTTCTGACCGCGTCCCTGCTGTTGGTCAGCGTGGTGTTCGAATTACGCCGGCGGGCCCGCCAGGTGGTGCAGCGCCTGGACGGAAAAGCGCCGAGCGAAGCCCGCTTCAGCCAGTGGCTGCATGCGCTGGGCGCCAGCCGGGTTGGCCAGCGCACCGCCAGCCTGGATAACGAAACCCAGACGCTGCTCAACTGCCTGGGCTGGCGCACGGCGCGCAAACGCGCGTATTTCGCCGCCTTCCAGGTGGGCGCGCCGTTCGCGGCTCTGGTCCTGAGCCTGTTGGTCCAGGCACTGTTTTTTCCACAGATCCACAACCACTGGATTGCCCCGACCTTCGCGGTCGGCATCGGCTATCTGTTGCCCAAACGCCTGCTGGCGATGGCGGCGCACTATCGTCAAAAGCAGCTGGCGATCGAGGTTTCCACCTTCATTCCGCTGCTGCGCATCCTGTTCGAATCGGGCATGGCCGTGGAGCAATCCCTGCGGGTCTTGAGCAACGATGGCAAACAACTGCTGCCGATCCTGACCCATGAATTGCGCCTGGTGCTGGCGCGGGTCGACTCAGGCCTGGAGCTGGGTGAAGAACTGCACAAGGCCAGCCGCTTGATGGCGGTGGATGAGTTCACCGACACCTGCGTGATCCTTCAGCAATTGCTGCATCAGGGCGGCGGCGCCATGAAATCGCTGCTGTCGCTCAAGCAATTGCTCGATGACCGGCGCATGACGCGCCTGCAGGAATACATCTCCAAGATGTCCGCGAAAATGTCCGTCGTGATGATGCTGTTCCTCTTCCCGGCGTTGTTGATCGTACTGGCCGGCCCGGGCTTTACCGCCCTGGCCCGGGCCTTTGCTTCCTAGAGGGAATTAGATGAAAGCACTGATAGCCGGTTTGAGTCTGCTGATGCTGGGCGGCTGCGCGAGCAACGGCCAGACACCCTGGAGCGCCCTGACCAGTTCGGCCAGTTGCGGTAAATTGGGCTCCGACCAACAACTGGTGCTGAACCTCGCCGACGACATGGTTCGCGACGGCAAACTGCACGCCAGCCTGGCCAACCTGGAAAACCTGCCGGACAACATGGCCGACGTGCGCCTGCGCAAGGCCAAAGTCTATCGCCTGTTGGGCCGCAGCGAAGCCGAACCCTTGTACCGCAGCCTGCTCGGCGGCTGCATGGCCGCCGAAGCCGAACACGGCCTGGGCCAACTCGCCGCGGCTCGCGGGGACAACGGCCAGGCTCAGGCCCACTTGCAGCGCGCCGCACGCCTGGCGCCCACCGACGAAAAAATCCGCAACGACCTGGGCGTGGTGTACCTCAATCAATTGCGCCTGGAAGACGCCCGCTTCGAATTCCTCACCTCCATGGAACTCAAGCAGAGCGACTCGCTGGCCGCGCTGAATCTGGTGACGCTGCTGATCTATCAGGACGACTGGAGCCGTGCCGCCGAACTGGTCAGCCGCGTCGGCCTGAGCCCGGCCCAGGTCACCGAAGCCCAGGCCCGCGCGGAAAAACTCAAGTCCCCGGCCAGGGCCACCCCGGCCGCCACCGCACAAGTCGCCGCCGTGACCAACCCGGCCCTTCAGTAGGGAGCCCACCGATGAAAGCCACCCCCCTCAGTTGCATCACCCTCTGCTGCCTCACCCTGCTGGCTCTGCCGCTCACCAGCCACGCCCTCGACGCCGGCCCGTCCTCGCCGCAACAGCGGGAAACCGAAGACTGGCTGCAACTGCAACGCAGCAACACCGCCGCCTCCCCCACCCTGCAAACCGCCACCGCTACGGAACGGGAGCTGGCGATGCAGCGCTGGCTGAAGAGCTATCAACATGAGATCCCGCCGTTTTTTGATCAGTATGAAGGGGGCAAGGTGGACAGTGGGTCGGGGCAATAGAGGTGGATCAGGAGTATCCAGCCAATAATCGTCTTCGCCTGACAGGCCGCCATCGCGAGCAGGCTCGCTCCTACAGTGAATGGTGGTGTTGGCAAATTTTGTGATCAGCATGCAACCCTGTAGGAGCGAGCCTGCTCGCGATGGCGGTGGGTCAGATGGTGAAGCTCTGAATGGCAATCCCTCATCGCGGGCAAGCCTTGCTCCTACAAGAGCAAGAGCAAATCGCGAACACCCGCTCCGCTCCTCACCACTCAACAGGCCGAGCGTTAGCTCGCCTGCAAGCTTTTGATCTTGATTCACCCGCCCCGTCGGGAGGCTGAGTGGAGGCGTTCATCCGGGGGTCAGGCGCGTAGCGCCGTGCGGCGCAGCCGCACACATCGAGAGGAGGTGCAGCGAAGCAAACCGGAGGCGATGCCCCCGGATGAATGCCGGAGCGAAGGAACGCCGAGCCCCAGCGAGGGGCCGGACGCTGGGGCAAGCGTTTTTGGTTACTTTTTTGGCGTTTGAAAAAAGTGACTCGCCGTAAGGGCGAAACCATAAGCGGCCGTTACCGCAGCAACGGATATGTACACAATCAAAAAGCCATCGCGAGCAAGCTCGCTCCCACAGGAATCAGTGGGCCGTTACGCGCTGCCGCAACCCGGAACTGCTGGGCGACAACGCCAACGCCAACTGCGTCCGATTATGCATATGGGTCAACCGCAACACCTGCGACACATAAAGCTTCACCGTGTTCTCGGTAATCCCCAGCTCACAGGCAATCTGGTAATTGGTCTGCCCCTTGCCCACCAGCCGCGCCACCTCCAACTGCCGTGGCGAGAGCTGATGAAAAATCGTCGGGATCTCGACCCGATCGGCATCGCTGACTTCAGCGTCACCCGCATCCGACGAGGATGGCGAACGCCGGACCTTGTCCAGATCCTGGTAAAGATCATCGATCGACTCGGACAGGTATTGCAGCTTCTGATTCAGATGCCCCAATTGCATCGCCTTGTTGCGCTCCTGCAAGGCCGCTTCCTGGCGCTGCAAGCCTTCCAGCAATTCAGTGGGGTCGACGGGTTTCTGGAAGTAATCGGCGAAGCCTGCGCGCAGCGCCTTGATCACATCCTGTTTGTCTGCGCGCCCGGTCAGCATGATCGCCTCGAACGCCCGGTGTTTGCCGCTCAGCCGTTGCAGCTCCTGAACCAGCTGGATGCCGTCCATCCTGGGCATGTGCAAATCGCACAGCACCAGGCCAATGGCCGGATCTTCGTTGAACAGTGCAATGGCTTTTTGACTGGAATCACAAGGAACAGCCCGGTAACCGTTGTCCTCAAGAAATTCGCAAATGGATTCGACGATCGATGACTCATCGTCCACAACCATGATTTTTACTGCGGAGGTAAGCTTGTTCACGTGCAACTCCCTGCCTGGCCAGACACTGACCGTTCCTCTACCCAAAGCCCTGGTTGTACAACTCTTCTTGAAAGTAGACCCACTCCGGGCGCTCTACAACTAACGGATCCAGGCCAGGGTCAGCAAAAAACCCACCAGCAGAAAGGGTGCGAAGGGTTGTTTATTTGACAGTCCAGGCTGCAAATAGAGCAGACGCTCTCTAAGCCATTGACCTGCATGCAGCCAGACTCTTGGCGCTATCAGCAACCACAGCACACTGGCCACGCCGGCGCCGATAAACACGCCTAATACATACCGACCGTCGGTCGCAAGACCCAGGGCTGTCAGAAGTTTCACATCCCCGGCGCCCAGCCGACCCAAGGCATAGCCGGGCAAGGTGAAGGCCAGCGCCAGCAGCGCCGCCCAACCACCCTGTGCGGCGGTCGCGCCCAGCCACGTGTTGCCGCTCCACAGCAGCCAGGCCAGTGCCAGCGCGCCGACACCCAGGGTCAGGCCATTGGCGATGTGGCGCTGCCGGGCGTCCTGCGCGGCACACAGCGTCAGCCAGATCAACAAGACAATGCTCTGCATCCGGTAAAAAACGTCCCTTTTGGCTGAATGATTCTATGCTGATATTACGCAGTGACAGTCAGGGTAGACGCACTCATGAAAACCAGCCTCCCCCGCAAGCAAAAAGGCGCCGCCGCGATTGAATTTGCCTTGGTGTTTGTCATCTTTTTCGGTGTGTTCTACGCGATCGTCACCTACAGCCTGCCGCTGCTGCTGATGCAATCGTTCAATCAATCCACCGCCGAAGCCGTGCGCCGCAGCGTTGCCCTGGACCCGGCCACCCCCGGATACGACACCGCACTGAAGACCGTGGCCAAGGACGAGTTGAAACGGCAACTGGCGTGGATTCCCGCCGGGTTCAATTTCGATACCGACACCGACGTGACCACCACCTACACGGCCGGCGTGCTGAAGGTCAGCATCAGTTACCCCACCAGTAAATTGAGTGCGGTCATTCCGTTCCTGAACCTGCCGGGCATCGGCCCGGTGCCGAATTTGCCGGCCACGCTCAACGCCAGTTCGAGCCTGCAATTTTGAGTGCCGGAGACAAACTCTTCGGGCGTTTGCTCAACCGCCATCCGCCACCGCCGCCGCACGCTCTGGAGCCACCGGCCGTACGCAGTGTCGGCCTGCAGATGCATCTGGACGCGCAAGGTGGGGTGCTGCACCTGACCGGCCCGCTAAGGCATCTGTTGGCGCAACTGACACCTGGTGCCCAGGCGCCGCACCTGCTCGACTATCTCTTGCCCCACAACAGCCTTGCGCTGGAAGGATCACCTGCGGACTGGCAGGGGCAACTGCTCGATCTGGATTTCTATAGCCTCGCTGGCCAACCCCTGCATCTGCGGGGCTGGGTGCAACCCCTGAACGATGCCTGGCTCCTGCAGTTGCTGGACATCGGCGATCTGTTGCAGGAACGCCGGCAATCGCGCCAGCGCGAGCAATGCCAACTGCTCGCGCTGCAAATCGGCGAGCAGTTGCGCCTGTGCAGCGTTTCGCGTTTGCCCGAGGTGCTGGGCGAGCAACTGCAATGCCTGGCCCAGCACTTTCACATCCCGTGCATCGCCCTCGCCTTGCTCGATGAAGAGGAACAGGCCTGGCAGATTCACCAGCACTACACCGGCCCTGATGCGCCCCAGCTGTGGCAAAACGGCCAGCGTCTGGGCACCGCCCTCGACAGTCTCAACGGCTCGGCACCCCAGCAGCCGAACCTGCTGCAACACCCGCGCCTGCAAGACACCTTCGGCAATACCGAGGGTTTTGTCGTGCCATACCACGATGCCCAAGGCGTGGCGGCGTGGTTGCTGTTAGGGAGCTTCAGCGTGCAACAACGGGCACCGGACGTCAGCGAGCGCGACTGGCTGCAATTTGCCGCCGCGCTGGCCGGTCCCGTGCTGGGGCGCTTGCGCGAACACCGGCACCATCTGCAACTGGAGCGCCTTGAATCGCTGCAAGCCCTGCTCGGCACGGGTTGGTGGGAAGTGTTCAGCGACAGTGCCCAGGTGCAATTGGCGCCGTCACTGGCAACGACCCTGAACCTTGGCAGCGCACGCCTGCCCTTGACCGACTGGCTGGAACAGGTGCACCCCGCCGACCGCGAAGAACTGCGCAGCCGCCTGCAAGCCCTGCAGGACGACGGCACACCGCTGCTGCTGTGCGTGCGCCTGTATCACCCCGACACCGGCGCGCCACCGGACTGGTATCGCTTGCAGGGCCAGGCCCTGGGCATCGGTAAAAACCGCCGCCTGGTCGGTTTCATGCTCGACATCAGCGACATCAAGAATCAGGAACAACAGGCCGCCGCCGCCCATGCCCGACTGGACAATCTGATCGCCCGCTCCCCCGCCGTGATTTACGTGCAGCGCTATGTCGAAGGTGCGCTGGAGCCGACGTTTTTCAGCGACAGCCTGACGCCGCTGCTCGGCTGGACGCTCGAAGATTGCAGCGGCGCGGCGCTGATCGAACGCCTGCATCCCGATGACCGCGACCGCTATTTCGAGCGCACCCGCCAGTTGCTGCGCGAGGGCTCGGTGAGCGCCCGCTATCGTCTGCGCGACTGCCGTGGCGAGGATCACTGGCTGCTCGATGAAGCCAAGCTGCTGCGTGACGACCTGGGTCTACCGGTCGAGGCCGTGGGGCTGTGGCTGGATGTCACCGAGGCGACCCTGGCTGCCGAGCGGGTCAAACAGAGCGAGGAGCGTTACAGGATTCTGGTGGAAGACTCGCCGGCGATGATCTGCCGCTACCGCCCGGACCTGACGCTGACGTTCGGCAACCAGCCGCTGGCGACTTATCTGGAGTGCTCGCCGGAGCAACTGCCGGGAATCAACCTGGGCAGCTGGATGTCCGCGGAGCAGCGCGAGGAGTTCATCCGCCGCGTGGGCCAGTTGAGCCCGCAGGCCCCGGTCAGCACCGCCGAGATCAACTTGCAATTGCCCGGCCGCGAACATGCCTGGTGGGTCTGGTCGGATCGCGGGGTGTTCGACCCGCAAGGCCGTTTACTGGAGATTCAGGCCGTGGGCCGCGACAACACCGAAGTGCGGCGCTCGCAGATGCAGCTCACCCAAAGCGCGAAAATGGCCACCCTCGGCGAGATGGCCACCGGCCTGGCCCACGAAATCAACCAGCCGCTGAACGTGATGCGCATGGCCATCGTCAATGTGCTCAAGCGCCTGGAAAAAGGTGAGGCGCAAATCGACTACCTGACCGACAAGCTCAAGCGCATCGACGCCCAGGTGCAGCGCGCGGCGCGGGTGGTGGATCACATGCGGGTCTTCGGCCGGCGCTCGGAAATCGAGCAGCATCCGTTCAACCCCGCCCAGGCCATCGAAGGCACCTTGTCGCTGCTGGCCGACGGCATGCGTGGCAAGGGCGTTGAGCTGCGGGTCAGCGAGCCCGGATTCGAGGTGCAAGTGCTGGGGTACGTCGATCAGCTGGAGCAGGTGCTGATCAACCTGATGGTCAACGCCCGGGATGCGCTGCTGGGCAAGTGCCAGAAAGACTCGGCGTTCGAGCCGTGGATTTCAGTGCATGCCGAACGGGACCAGCAGTCGGTGCGGCTGTGGGTCGAGGACAACGGCGGCGGCATCGACCCGCGTTTGCTGGAGCGGATTTTCGAGCCGTTTTTCACCACCAAACCGGTGGGGGTCGGCACCGGGTTGGGGCTGTCGGTGAGTTACGGCATCGTCGAGAACATGGGCGGCAAACTCAGCGTGCGCAACTCCACCGACGGCGCGCAGTTCTGCATTGAACTGCCGATTGTGCCGACCGATTAGATCGCCAGCGTTGGCCGGCCCGGCGGCTTGCAGCTCAGGTTGGCGCCGACATCGACTTTGTTCAGGGTGATGCCGAGGTTGGCGAGTAGCCCGTCGAGAATGGGGTCGACCAGCGGGCTGACCAGCAACTGGAGCGTGTTGCCCAATGTGCTGTTGACTTCATTGAGAGTGCCCCCGGTGACGACCAGCAAATCCCCCAGCAAGCTTGAGCCGGTGGGCTTGTAGGCTTGCACTTGAACGCCACTCAAGGTCGTTTTCAGGCTGTTGACGATACCCTGCGTGCCGAGGCTGTAGTACAACGGCGGCTTCTTGATTTCCGGTGGCTGGTTGTAGACGTGGGAGCTTTGCGTGCTGGCGATCGAGGTGTCGATCTTCACCCCCAGCCCTCCGCCGTAGAACGGTTTGCGGGTCGCGGGATCGCAGGTGGGTGAGCCGAGTCCCAGAAACGGAATGGTGCAGGTGATCACACCGACATCGATCAGCGCCAGCGGCTGCACGGTGACGTCGGCCGACGAGGAAAACGCGTTCGCGGTATCGATCTTGCCGACCTTGAGTTTGACCAGAGAGGTGTTGGTCTGGGTGGTCAGGGTCTTGGTGGCGTCGCTGGCGCAGCTGTAGGCCGTGACATGGCTGTCGGCGCTGGCCACTTCCAGCACCACATCGATGGAAGACGTGGGAAGGATTTTCAGGTCGGTGCGCTGGCAGGTTCCGCCTATGGTGCAGAAAACCGAGTTCAAGGCACCGGCGATGTTCAGGTGCAGCACATTGTTCAAGGTATCGGTAAGGCCGCCCACCAGCGTGTTGCTGGTCAGGGCGTTGAGCAGACCACTGATCGTGGCCAGCGGCGGCAGGTTGAGCGACAGCACCGTACGCACTTGAGCGGTGCGCACGAAGATCCGGTTAGGGTCATTGAGCTGGCCGTTGATCAGGGCCGGGTTGCCGATGGCCGACAACTGCGGCGGCTCGATGACTTTGACTTTGACCACGCCATTGGCCAGGCCCGGGATGTTCAGGGGGATGTTGGCGATGGCCGCGTTCTTGGTATTGGCCAACTGCACGAAGGCTTCGACCAACTGGAACACCTGCAGATTGGTATTGAGCCCCGATGACGCCGTGCCGGTCTGCAATTGCAGCAACTGGCCCAGGACAATCGAGGTGCTGCCTGCCGCTGCCTTGAGACCGGTCAGGCCGCTGACCGCGACGCTGGCGGTCGGGCCGCCGGCCTGCAGCACGGTGATCGCCGTATCCAGCAGTTGGCTCAGGGCGATGTTCTTGCTCAGCAATTGGTTGTAGTCGCCGGCGGTGACGTGCACGTCCAGGGCCAGTTGGTTGAGGTAGCCCAGGAGGTTGATCTGCGTATCCACCAGCCCTTGCCAGCCAGCGATGCTCAAGTTGAGGCTGCCGCCGAGCATCTGCCCCAGCAGCAAATTGAGGGTGGCGGATTTGCTGGCGTCGACCACCAGCGCCGTGCTGCCGATGGTCAGACTGGCCAGTGGCGGCAGGATGGCCGGCGCGCTGACAGCCGTGGCTGACAGTTGCGTGGTCAGGCTGGCCGGGCCCGGGCTCAAGAGCGCCTGGATGCCCGCGGCAATGCTGGTGGCGACGGTATGGGTCACGACCACGCGAATCGCTTCGGTTTTGCTGGCGTCGACCACAAAGGCCCGCAGGTTGTTAGCCCCGGTCTGCAACGAACCGCAGGCCGTGTTCAGGGTCATGCCATCGGCGGCCTTGTAGCCGTTGCGGGTGGCGCTTTCCAGGGCATAGCCGGCAGCGCTGAAGTTTGGGGACTGGCAGTCTCCATTGCGGCTGACGGCCTCCAGCGCGGCCACATCGGCGATGCGCTGCAAGCTGCGTTTTTCCATGTACAGCCTGCCGGAGTCGACCGCCAGCAGGGTGAACCCTAACGCCAGCACCAGGGTCCCGGCTGCCATCAGGCCGATCGCCCCTCGTTGCCGGGTCGGGCCGCGAAACTGCGTGCGGGGCGACATCGTGCACTCCTTGTCCGGCTCACTGCCGAGCACTGCCTCCATGGGTGTGATGCAGTGTAGTCAAGGGTGGGAGGGGTTGCTGGCAACTTGCCATTTCAGCCAGCAAAAAAATCTCCCCCTGTAGCAGCGAGCCTGCTCGCGATGGTCGCATGGACAACGCGTTCATTCAGACAGGGCGCGTTATCGTTGACGTCCATCGCGAGCAGGCTCGCTCCTACAGGGGGAGGTGGTGGCTATCCGTGAGGTGGATAGTTGGCCAGGATGCGGGCCACCGTATCGTGTATCGCCGTGCTGCGATCCGAAGGATTTGGTGTGCGGCTCATGATCTGCTCGTCACTGCCACGCCACACCAGTTTCCCATCCCTGGCATCGAGCAGATCGATCTGGATGGTCGCCACTTTATAAGTGATGTTGCGGGTTTCGTTGTACATCGGCGCGCCCCAGTAGCCATTCCAGGGATTGCCCCAACCGCCGCCGTAGTTGGTCGTCACCTGCTGCTGGCGATCCTCGACAATCAGATACGTCTGCACATTCAGGTCGCCCTTGGCGCCCGCAGCGGCTGGACGCAGTCCACGCTGGTCCAATTGTTCGGTCACCGCCTGGCGCACGCGCTGCTCGGTCAGGTCGCTCTTGATCCGGGGGTCGTCGGGGCGGTATTGCAGGGCGGGTTCTTTCCAGCTCCAGCTACGATAGGCGGCGAAGTCGCGGCTGGCATCGTAGTCGTGATTGACCTGGTTGGCGGCGCAGGCACTGAGCAGCGCTGCCACGACCAGTAAAGCGAAACGGCGGAACATGATGATTCTCCGGATGAAGACATGAACCAGCGAAATGCTTCTTATCTACAAGAAGCTAACTGGGAGGATACGCCGACATTGCCTTTTCCACAGCCTCCCGAATGGCGTCCACTTGCTGACTCTGGGTACCGCGATGACCGGTTTCGGCGCTGGCACTCCACACCGGCTGACCGCTTTTTGCGTCGAACAAGTTCACGTGCACCACCACAACCTGCTCCGAATAGGTGCGCACGACCGGCACCGAGCCGTACATGCCGTAGCCGGGACCATAGCCGTTGTAACCGCTATAGCCATAAGCGCCATAGTCGTCCTGAACCTGACGCAGGCGGGTTTCCAGGCGCAGGTCGGCGCTGACAAACAGATCGGCCGGGTGATTGTCATGCAGTGGGCGCAACCCCCGTTGATCGAGGGCATTGCTGACGGCTTCGGCAACCTGCTCCGAGTCCGCCCAACTGGTGCCCGGCGGCAGGTGACCATCGAGCCACGCCCAGCTGCGATAGCGCCCGTAATCTCGCGGCGCAGCCGGATAAGCGCTGCGGTCGAAGGTGGTGGCGGCCTGCGGCGGCGCCGGGGGAATCGGGTTGGAGGACGCCACGTACGGGTTGGTGCCCTCGCAGGCAGCCAGTCCCAGGCAGATCAGCAGCAACCCTGAACGACTCTTCATTTCAAACTCCGATCAGACCGGCCGACAGATCCAGTGCAAGTAACGCCCAAGCCCGGCAAAGCTTGGGTGGCGGCGGTGCGCCAGCTCCATTTCGAGCAAGTCCAGCAACTCGGCGCGCGCCTGGAATTCCACGGGCATGTAATCGTGAAAAACCCGCACCCCGCTCTGTATTTCGACCTGCCACAGACCTTCAAGTTGCGCCGCCAGCTCCCGTGGATCAAGTGGCTGCTGCGGGGTCAGGCTCTGTTTTTCACCCGCCATGTCGTTCTTGCGCAGCTTGCGGAAGTGGCCCTTGAGCAAGTTGCGATACACCAGCGCATCGCGGTTGTAGAACGCCAGCGATAACCAGCCACCGGGCTTGGTCAGTTGATGCAACACCGGCAGGATCGCGTGGGGTTCGGCCAGCCATTCCAGCACGGCGTGGCACAGCACCAGATCGTAAGGTTCGTTGAGCTGGCCGAGCAGCGCCTGCCAGGGTGCCTGGATGAAAGTTGCGGTTTGCCCGGCTTCGGCGAAGCGCTGGCGGGCGCCTTCGAGCATCGGTTCGGCCGGCTCGGCCAGTGTCACCTGATGCCCACGCTCGGCCAGCCACAACGACATATGGCCAAGACCCGCGCCAATATCCAGCACCCGCAGCGGGCGATCCGGCAGGGCTTCGGCGAGGTCGGCCTGCAGCACGGCCAGTCGAATCGCGCCTTTGGCGCCGCCGTAGATTTTTTCCGCGAAACGCGTCGCCAGTTGATCGAAATGACGGTCGCTCATCAGCTGAACCTCCGTTCGCTGTCGGCCAGCTTGCTGCGTACCACTTCATTCATGTCCAGGCCCAACTCACTGCACAGCAGCAATAGATAGAGCACGATATCGCCGATCTCCTGCCCGGCATGGGCGAGCTTCTCGGCAGGCAACTGTTTGGACTGGTCTTCGGTCAGCCACTGGAAAATCTCCACCAGCTCGGCCATTTCGACACTGGCGGCCATGGCCAGGTTTTTCGGGCTGTGAAATTGCCGCCAGTCATTGCGGTCACGGATGGCGTGCAGGCGTTCGGTCAGTTCAACAAGGTTCATCGGGCTCTCCTGAAGGCGTATAGCTTCGGGGGGATGGCGGGGGATGGCAAGTGACAAAGATTGAACGGCTGGCGTTGTTTTTTTGTGGGTGCTTTTGTGGGAGCGAGCCTGCTCGCGATGGGTGAGTAACAGGCAACCTGTATTCTCCTGACCCACCGCTATCGCGAGCAGGCCCGCTCCTACAGGTTCTGCGCAACCTTCTATGCTTGTGGGGGTCTCACCACCGTGCTCAATGGCCCAACACTCGAATTCATCAGGACACTCATTCCATGCAGGTAGAAGGTTTTTTCGAATGGCTCGGCCAGGCGCTCGGCACCGTCATCCGCTTCATCGTTGACGCCCTCAGCGGCCTGTTCCAGATGGTCAGCCGTGCCAGCAGCAACTTTGTCGACGGCCTGTCCCGGGCGCTGGGCATGGACACCTCGATCATCAGCATCGCCGTGCTGATCCTCGGCCTGGTGCTGCTCTGGTCAGCCATCCGCGCGTTCATGAATGCGTCGATCATCATGGGGCTGATCTGGTTGATGTTGGGGTTGTGGCTGCTGAGCTGGATCATGCACTAGCGCCACAAATCCCCTGTAGGAGCGAGCCTGCTCGCGATGGCGGCATCACATCCATCATCGCTATTGGCTGACATACCGCTATCGCGAGCAGGCTCGCTCCTACAGTGATCTCATTGTTTTGTAGCTTGAGTTCGCAGCTACAATGCCCGCTCCTCAAGGAGCCCGCATGTCCAACCTGATTGCCGACTGGCGCGACCGTCCTACCCATCGTCGGGTCTGGGCGCTGGCGGCGCCGATGATTCTTTCCAATATTTCCGTGCCGCTGGTGGCGCTGGTCGACAGCACTGTCATCGGTCATTTGCCCCATGCCCATCAACTCGGTGCCGTCGCGGTCGGGGCCAGTCTCTATACCTTTCTGGCCTGGGCGGTGGGTTTTCTGCGCATGGGCACCACCGGTTTTGCCGCCCAGGCTGCCGGGCGCGGGGACGGCGCGGCGTTGCGGCAGATTTTGTTGCAGGGGCTGTTGCTGGCCGTGGGGCTGGCGATTGTCCTGGGTGCGCTGGGCGTGCCGTTGAGCGGGGTGGCGCTGCACTTCATGCAGCCTTCGGCGGAACTGGACCAGATGACGCGCGAGTTCTTCCATACGCGGCTGTTCGGCCTGCCGGCGGCGCTGGCCAGTTATGCGCTGGTGGGCTGGTTCCTCGGTACGCAAAACGCCCGCGCGCCGCTGGTGATTCTGCTGACGACCAACCTGGTCAACATCGCGCTGAACCTGTGGTTTGTCCTCGGTCTGGAATGGGGGGTGGTGGGTGCGGCCCGGGCTTCGGTGATTGCCGAGTGGACCGGCGCGCTGATCGGCCTGCTGATGACGCGCCAGGCCTTGCAAGCTTACCCGGGCCATATCGCTTGGGCGGCGTTGCGGCTGTGGCAAAGCTGGCGACCGTTGCTGGCGGTCAACCGCGATATTTTCCTGCGCAGCCTGGCGCTGCAATCGGTGTTTTTTCTGATCACCGTGCAGGGTGCGCGACTGGGTGATGCCACCGTCGCCGCCAACGCCCTGCTGCTCAATGGCCTGCTGCTGACCGCCCATGCCCTCGATGGCCTGGCCCACGCCGTGGAAGCCCTGTGCGGGCATGCCATCGGCGCTCGCGACCGCGATGCCCTGCGCCGCTCGCTGGTAGTGGCCTGCGGTTGGTCGTTACTGGCGAGCCTGGGATTTGCCGTGTTTTTCCTGCTGGCCGGGCACCTGTTCATCGAGATGCAGACCGACATTGCCAGCGTGCGCGATACCGCGTTCATCTACCTGCCCTATCTTGCCGCGCTGCCGCTGATCGCAGTCTGGAGCTACCTGCTGGACGGGCTGTTCATTGGCGCCACTCGCGCCCGGGAAATGCGCAACGGCATGCTGCTCACGGTGGCAATGCTGGTGCCGTTCGGCTGGGTGCTGCAAGGTTTTGGCAACCATGGCCTGTGGATAACCTTTTTGCTGTTCATGGTGCTGCGCAGCCTGACCCTGGGCCTCATCGCCTGGCGCCTGCGGCGCAATGACGGCTGGTTCACGGGCGTGCACTGAATCGCCAGTGCTCAAGGCTTATTGCTCTGCCAGCGGTTGCGCAAACAGTCGAGCCGCTCCTGCTGGGTTCGCCCCGAGGGTTGCGCAGCTACCGCATCGGGGTGGCGCAGGCGCAAGCACAACCAGCCATCGAGCACCGGGCGTTCGCTGAAACCCAGCGCCAGGCCCTCCTGCAAATGGGTCCAGAGCCGGGCGTAATCGGTGGAGGTGGACCGGCTCCAGTGCCAGGCATATTGCTCCAGCAGGCAGGTTTGCAGCTTTTCCCGCTGCCGTTGGCTGAGGGTTTCTTCGACGGCCAGGGGACTGACGGCCAGCCCCGGATTGAGCAACATCTGCCAGCCCTGATAACCCGCCGCGCGGTCTGCCCAGGTACCGCCAAACCAGCGCATCTGCTTGATCGGCCCCATCCAGCGACTCAGCTCGACAGCGTCACAGGCATCGAAAAAATAACTGGCGGTCTGCGGGCTGTAGTAGCTCAACAAGGCTCGATGATGCAGATCGAAACTGACGGTGAGCATGCGCCGCAGGTGCGCCAGCAGCATCGACGCAGGCGCTTCACTGATCAGCAGCAAACCGCGCCAGTGCTGCGCATCACGCTGGCAGGCATCAGCCAGCATTGGACAGGTGAGCAGGTTGACCAGCACCGGCCCCTGTTCACGCAGGGCATGCCATTCGGTGCCTTCGAACAGGCGGTAGCAATGAGTCGGGTCGACCTGTTGTCTCAACATTGCACCCGCTTGCGCTGCGCCCGGCACATCCAGCAGCAACCAGCGCGGCGGCACATCGGCCGCGTACACCGCCCTCACGCTGCACCGCTCCGGTCAAGCCGCATCGCTACCCGACAGGTACAGATCGCCTGATCACAGTCATTGAAACTGCCCCCGCCAGGCAGCAGGCACAACATCAGCAATGGTTGCCCCGAATGCAGCCAGTCCTGCAACGCTTCAGGCGGGCAGTGTTCCGTTGACGGCGGCTGCGCCTCTTCAAGCGGTGCCGGCTGGTGAAGGATCGCGGTGATCAACGGCTGATCCGGGTCACCGTCGATAAAGCTCACCAGCACTGGTGTGCCTTCACGCAGCGGCGCAGCACCTGCTGCTTGAAGCGGCGACGCCAAAGGCAACCAGCAATGACTTGGCGCCGCGCCCTCGCCCTCATACAGCCAATCGAACTGCACCGCGACCGGGCGCGACCGGGCGGGTTGCGGCTCGTCAACGCTCACCACCCACGCCCGTTGCAGACTGTGCATGGCCGGCCGCGCCGGGCTCGGGGCTGATGCAAACGGCGCTGTCCCGTGCACCGCCCGCACCTGATTGCAGTAAGGGATCGACAGGTCCTGGCGACCCTGATGCTCCACATGGGTCAGCAGCCATTGCTGATTGCACTCGGCAATCGGGTGACCGGACAACGCCATCGACTGGCCGCTGCGCAAGGTCGCCAGGTCCGAGTAAGCATTGGCTTGCGGGTATTCGCTGTCGGCACCGTGTCGAACTTCGAAACGACGCACTGCCGGTAGCTCATCCTCGGGCCTGAACAGCGTCAGGTCCCCTACTCGAAACGGCCCCTTTCGATCGGAGAACACGACGCAGTGCCCGGCGGCCCGATGTTCAAAATGGTAGTGAATGCGCTCCCGGGCACACAGGCGCTGAAGAAACTGCAGGTCGGATTCGCGGTACTGCGTGCAGAAGTCCCGAGGGGGGTATTGACCGCTCAATTCGAAACGCCGTTCGTGGCCGGCGATCCCGTGCTGCCTGAGTACCTTGTCGAGGATTTGCGGCACTGAACGGCCGCTGAAGATGCGTTGATTGAAACGTTGGGCCAAACACGCCAGTTTCGGCCTCAGGCGCACATGGCAAAGCCTGACTTTCGAGTGGTGGTCACGCTGAAACAGTTCGTGCAGTTGCCCGTGAACGCTGTTCCCCGCCGGCCCGAAGTGCAGACTGGCCGAACGGTATAAAAGGCTGGCGAGGTCGATCGTGGTGTCATTGATCAACAAATCCACTTCAAACGCGAAGGGCTCGCTGATCGCTTCTCTTCCGGTAAAAGCCAGGACCTCGAAGGCGTCGGACAGGCCTGCTACGTCCAGACGAAAAGGCGGTTCGTTGACTGGATCGAACATGGGCGATTCTCTACGGGAGGGGCGGCCGGGAATTCTCGCCGAGAGGCATGGCCGAGTAGAGAGGGGAAATACAACTTGGGAAATGACCTACGCGAAAAGAGGACGAATTCCCGAAATAGCCGAGGACGTAGTTCGATTCGCTGGAAAAAAGAGAATTGCCTCACCAGGTCATCTGAAAATTCCGAGGCTTTCGGTACATTTTCAGACAACCTGATGGGAGCAGGACTTACCTCAGGAAGACAGGTAAGAAGAACGGGTCAGACCCAGGCGCAAGGCATCGAGGAACTGCGTGCGCTCGGTGGCGCTGATGCGGGCACTGGCGCACTTGTCGCGGTAGTGGGTCATCAGCTCCTCGGGCGACAGGTGCACGTAGCGCAGCATGTCTTCGATGGTGTCGTGGGTTTCGATGCCGGCGTGGTAAACGCTGCCATCGGCGTTCTGGTAGATGTTCACCGAGTCGGTGTCACCAAACAGGTTGTGCATGTCACCCAGGATTTCCTGGTAGGCACCGACCAGGAACACACCCAGCAGGTAATCCTCACCTTCGTTCAGCGCGTGCACCGGCAGACTGGTCTCGATGCTCTGCTCGTCGACGTACTGATTGATCTTGCCGTCGGAGTCGCAGGTCAGGTCTTGCAGCACGGCGCGGCGCATCGGCTCTTCGTCGAGGCGATGCAGCGGGATGATCGGCAGGACCTGGTCGATGGCCCAGGTATCCGGCAGGCTCTGGAATACCGAGAAGTTGCAGATGTACTTGTCGGCCAGCTTGTCGTTGAGTTCGTCCAGCACCTGACGGTGCGAACGCTGGCGCGCCTTCAGCGAGTTGTGCAGGCGACGGCACACGGCGAAGTAGCATTGTTCGGCCAGGGCTTTTTCGGCCAGGGTCAGCTTGCCATCGGCGTACTGGGCGGCGACATCGCTCATGTAGTGCGTGGCGCGCCAGTAGGTTTCGGTGACCATCTCGATATCGGTCGGACCCAGCAGGTCCACCAGCCACTGCACGGTTTCCGGCAGCGCGTCCTTGTTCTCGATCTGCGGCACTTCGTCGTTGTGCTTCTCGACGTCGGTCACCTGCACCACCAGCATCGCGTGGTGCGCGGTCAGGGAGCGGCCGCTTTCGGAGAAGATGTTCGGGTGCGGCAGGCTCTGCGCGTCGCAGAACTCCTTGAGCATTCCGACCACGACACCGGCGTAATCGTCCATGTCGTAGTTGATCGAACTGGCGTTACGCGAGTGCGTGCCGTCGTAGTCCACGCCCAGGCCGCCACCGACGTCGATGTGGTCCACCGGCAGGCCGAGGTTGCGCAATTCGCCGTAGTAACGGATCGCTTCCTTGAAGCCGTGCTGGTAGTCCGCCAGGTTGGCGATCTGCGAACCCATGTGGAAGTGCAGCAGGCGGATGCCCTGATCCAGGCCCGCCGCGCGGAAACGCTCGACCACCGACAGCAGTTGCGCGGCCGACAGACCGAACTTGGATTTCTCGCCACCGGTGTCCGCCCACTTCGACGAAGCCAGGGACGACAGGCGCACGCGCAGGCCGACTTGTGGCTTGACCTTGAGCGAAGCGGCTTCTTCGATCACCAGGCCGACTTCGGATTCTTTCTCGATCACGATGAAGACGTTGTGGCCGAGCTTCTGGCCCATCAGCGCCAGGCGGATGAACTCGCGGTCCTTGTAACCGTTGCAGACAATGGTGCCGCCCTTCGGCGCCAGTGCCAGCACCGCCAGCAATTCCGGCTTGGAACCGGCTTCCAGGCCAATGGAAACGTTCTGCGTGGCGATGATGTTTTCGATCACCGCTTCCTGCTGGTTCACCTTGATCGGGTACAGCGCCGTGTACTTGCTCTGGTACTCCAGACGCTCGATGTTGGCGTCGAACGCGCCAGTCAGTTGACGCACGCGGTCTTGCAGGATGTCGGGAAAACGGACCAGCAGCGGCAAGGACAAACCGCTTTTGCGCAGTTGGTCGACTTGCTCGAACAGGTCGATGGGCGAGCTGCTCGGACCGTTCGGACGAACTTCGACGCGACCGGCGTCATTGATCGCGAAATACCCGGCCCCCCAATGGCGAATCCCGTAAACACTGCGGCTGTCCGCAACTGTCCATTGGCTGCCATCGTCTTTGCGTGTGCGTCGTACGGACATCGAAGTCCCCTATAAAGAAGTCATGGTGCGTCGCCTGGAATCAGGCCGGCGCAGTCTAAAGAATGAAAATGACGGTTCATCAACGAGGGAGTAGACCCCGTCGACCGCAACGAGTTTAGAAACCGGTCATGAACAGGCTCTGTGAAAACCATGGTGACGACGCCAGGCCTGAGGGTTTCAGGACTGGATCAAGTCACAGGTGGTTTTCACAGAGGCTGCTAGCCGCCGGATTTCTTCGACTTGAAACCGAGCTTGATCAGTTCTGCCAAGAGTAGCTCGACATGATCGCCCTGGATTTCGATGACACCGTCTTTCAACGCTCCACCGGTACCACAGCGTTTCTTCAACGTGGTCGCCAGTTCCTTGAGCGCGTCTTCAGCCAGCGGCACGCCGGTGATGGTGGTCACCGTCTTGCCGCCACGGCCCTTGCTTTCGCGACGCACGCGAGCAATGCCGTCGCCGGCAGGGATAACGGTCTGTTTGCAGATGCAGGCGTCCACCGGTTTACTGCATTCCGGGCAATGACGACCTGCGTCGGTGGAAAATACCAGGCCGCCCAGGGCGGCGAAGGATGCGGCTTTTTTGGCCACCGGCAATCCTCTATGGGAGGACAAAGACTGGTCGCAGCACTTGGGATGGCTATCGACCGCGAAGCCCCACTCAGGCAGGGGCAGCGCTACTGAAACGGCAAGGCTTGTTCCAAACACGCGTAATTCCATCGGACAAAACGCGTTTTTCTGTAGGAGCGAGCCTGCTCGCGATGAACGTCGGGGCAACGTTGGCATTCAGACAGCCCACGTCATCGTTAGCGACCATCGCGAGCATGCTCGCTCCTACAGGAACAGCAATACCGGTTCAGCTTGAAAAGGTCGCGCAGTGTAACGGCAAAAACGCCGATTGCTAAGAGCCAATCGGCGCCAATTTATAGCGTGTTTGCGACGTCTTCGCCGCGAGACCGCAGATAGCGTTTCAAGGCGGCCAGAGAGTCCGGGCAGTAAGGCTTTTCCTGGATGTCCCGCAGCACTGCTTCCACCGGTAAAAAGCGCGCTTCCAGCACCTCTTCCGGCTGCAGAATCAATGGGCCGTCCCACACCGCCGAAAACGCCGAGCACCACAGGCGATTGCCGGTGTCCTCGAAGAAAAAGTGGTCATGGGCGGTCAACTCGACACCGCTTACCCCCAGTTCCTCTTCCAGCTCCCGGGCCGCCGATTCGGCGTAGGTTTCGGTAGCGAGCACCATGCCGCCCGCCGCCACGTCCCAATACCCCGGATAGATTGCCTTGCTCAGGGTGCGCCGGTGCACGCACAGCTCGCCGGCGGAGTTGAACAACATGATGTAGGTACCGCGTCCGATCAGCCCGCGCTCGCGCAGTTCGGAACGCACCAGCGCGCCGAGCAGGTTGTCCTGCTCGTCGACCCAGGCAATTTGCTCCGCGTCGGACGCCGCCCGATGGGCGGCCTCGCGCAGGTTGTCGCTGGAACTGTCGACCATGACTCAGCCCTGATTCAGCAGTTGACGCAAATCGATCACCGCCGCGTTGGCCCGGGAAATGTAGTTGGCCATGACCAGCGAGTGGTTGGCCAGCACGCCGAAACCGCTGCCGTTGAGGATCATCGGACTCCACACCGGCTCCTGGGACGCCTCCAGCTCACGAATGATCTGGCGCACGCTGACGGTGGCGTTCTTCTTGGCCAGCACGTCGGCGAAGTCGACCTCGATGGCACGCAGCAGATGGGACAAGGCCCAGGCCTGGCCGCGGGCTTCGTAGAACACGTTATCGATCTGCATCCATGGGGTCTCGACGATTTCCTCATCGACCTGCGGCGCCACACCCGGTGCCACGACCTCAGTCTTCAACGCAGTGTTGAGCTTGACCCGACCGACGCTGGCCGACAGCCGTTGCGACAGCGAACCCAGGCGTGTGCCGACGTCACCCAGCCAGTTGTTCAGGTTGTCGGCACGGGCATAGAACAGCGCGGTCTTCTGATTAGGATCGGACAGACGCGCCTGATAACGGCTCAGGGAGTTGATGCCTTCCTGGTACTCGGACTCACTGGACGGCAGCACCCAGCTTTTGTTGTCGAAGTTGAAACGCGGCTCGGCCTTGGCCAGATCGGCGTCTTCGGCCGACTGCGATTGCGAGCGGGCGAAGTCTTTGCGCATGGCGCGGGTCAGGTCACGGACCTGGACCAGTACGCCATATTCCCAACTCGGCGTGTTATCCATCCACAGGCCCGGGGGGAAACGGTCATTGGAAATGTAGCCGCCTGGCTTGTTCAGCAAGGTGCCGACAACCGTCTTGAGGGTTTCAACAGTGGTGTAGCCGACCACCATCTGCTTGCCTTCCTTCTCGGCGGCCATCTGGGCGTTTTGCTGAACCGGGAACAGTGCCGGCTCCTCACTCCAGTACCAGCCCAGGGCAATGGTCACCAGCAGGTAGATACCGACCAGCGTGGCCAGCGCCCGGCTGAACACCAGGCCGCCCAGGTGACTGCGGGTAGCCGATTTCGGTTCGGCGGCACGTTCGGGCGCGCTACCGGCGCGGTTCTTCCAGTCCAGCATGGCGATTTCCTTTCAAGCTCTTGGGTTCAACGGTTCGACCACAACCATACAACAACGTGCCTTGGCCCGGCACCCGCCGTTGGGATCATGTCGGAAATAAGCTTCCCGATGGATGGAAATAGACCACACGCTCGGTAACCGCCGGCGAAGCCTGTCCCTCTGTGGGAGCGAGCCTGCTCGCGATGGACGATCCGACACCACGGGGCATCAGACAGCCCGCGTCATCGTTGACGACCATCGCGAGCAGGCTCGCTCCTACAGAAAGGCAATTTACCTCTAAGGGATTCCCCTATACCCCCTCATTCAAGAAATCCTCAATACATTCAAGCCGATATCTCAACTCGTCATGCTGGATAGAGTCGTCACGCGCCCATGGGAAAAACCATAAGAAGCCCGAAATACAGGCCTTTACCAAGAATAGACAGCCAATTACAGACCAATCGGTCACAAACTGAATGCGCCCGCCACGCAGATTATTGACGTACGACACTCATGCAATTGAAAAGAGATGCTAGCATAGAGCCACCAGTCGACCTCAGCGTGCCCCCTAACTAGTAGTCAGGATATGACCGAGCCAGAAGATCCCAGCCGCGAGCGCCTCAAGCACCACTTTGCCCAGCGGGTAATTCATCAGGCACGTCAGATACTTGAGATATGGCAGCGCCTGCAACGCAGCGAGTGGTCGACCAATGATCTGTCGGAACTGAGCGAGGCCAACCTGCGCCTGCTGCGGTTCGCCGAGCGATTCGAACAGCCGGAACACATCCAGCTGGCTCGCCAGATCAGCCTGTCGCTGGAGGCTGTGGACGCCAATCGCGGGCGCCTGAACAGCGACCTGATCACCGATCTCAACCGCTTGATGCAGCGCCTGTCGCGCACCGGCCTGCGGCATGGCGATCAGCTTGATCAAACCTTTCTGCCGCCGTTGCGCAAGCCGATCTACGTCATGTTGCAGGACCACGACCGTGCCGAGCGCCTGGCCAAGCAACTGGAATTCTTCGGCCTCAGCGCCCAGGCCCTGGACAGCGTTTCGGCATTCCGCTCCTCGATGGTCGAGCGCTTGCCGGCGGCGATTGTCATGGACGTGGACTTCAGCGGCCCCGGTATCGGCCTGAAGCTGGCCGCCGAAGCCCAGGAAGGCCTGGATCAACGGTTGCCGCTGCTGTTTTTCAGCCTGCATGAAACGGACACCCCGACCCGCCTGGCCGCCGTGCGCGCCGGTGGCCAGGAGTTCCTCACCGGCACCCTCGAAGCGTCGAGCCTGCTGGAAAAAATCGAAGTCCTGACCTGCGCCGCCCAGTACGAACCCTATAAAGTCCTGATCATCGACGACTCCCGCGCCCAGGCCCTGCACACCGAGCGCCTGCTTAATAGTGCCGGGATCGTCACCTGCACCCTGATCGAGCCGATCCAGGCCATGGCCGAGCTGGCGGACTTCCAGCCGGACCTGATCATCCTCGACATGTACATGCCGGCCTGCACCGGTACCGAGCTGGCCAAAGTGATCCGCCACAATGACCGCTATGTCAGCGTGCCGATCATTTACCTGTCGGCCGAGGACGACCTGGACAAGCAACTCGATGCCATGAGCGAAGGCGGCGACGACTTCCTGACCAAGCCGATCAAGCCCCGGCACCTGATCACCACCGTGCGCAACCGTGCGGCGCGGGCGCGCAACCTGAAGGCGCGGATGGTCCGCGACAGCCTCACCGGCCTGTACAACCACACCCACATTCTGCAATTGCTCGAGGACTGCTCGTTCCGCGCCCGTCGCGAGAACAAGCCGCTGAGCTTTGCCATGCTCGACATCGATCACTTCAAGCGGGTCAACGACAGCCACGGCCACCCCATGGGTGACCGGGTGATCAAGAGCCTGGCATTGTTCCTGAAACAACGGCTGCGCAAGACCGACTTCATCGGCCGCTACGGTGGCGAGGAGTTCGCCATCGTCATGCCCGACACCGACATCGAGGCGGCCCACAACGTGCTGGATGAAATCCGCCAGCGTTTTGCCGAGATCCACTACCCCGCACAGCCGGAGGATCTGTGGTGCACCTTCAGCGCCGGGGTGGTTGAACTGTGCGATGAAACCGACAGCCTGCTGATGGCCAGCCAGGCGGATGAGGCGCTGTATCGGGCCAAGGCGGCCGGGCGCAACCGCGTGCACGCCGTGCCCGCGTAAAAGCAAAGTGCCACTTTTTCATCGAAATCGACCCCTTCCGTCATAACCGTGTAACAAAATCGCAATAAATTCAGGCGCTTACCATTTCGCCGCTGGTAGTCCCGCGATGCGCCTGAAGTTGCTGACCAATCTCAACACCCTCCTTTTAGTCGCCGTGTGCGTGGCCCTTGGCGCCACGCTCTGGTGGTCGCAAAGAGCCCTCGAACGCCCCTATCTGTTAATGGAGCGTTACCTGGGCCTGTCCCAGCAGTTTCAGAATGACGTGGCACGCAACGTTGAGGACTACCTCGCCAGCGGCGACGCCCTGCGCCTGAGCAGCGCCAGCCAGGCCATCGACAACCTGCAAAAGGAACTCGGCGAACTGCCACCGGCGCTGGCCGAGACCTTGCGCCCCAGCCTGTCGAACCTGAACGAATTCAGCAAAACTGACTTGCTGGCCGCCGGCAAACTCGCCGGCGATCCGCAAGCCCTGTTGCTGCAAGCCGAGCGCGAACTGGGCGCCAGCCTCGATCAACTCAGCCAGTACGCCAACGGCAACGCGGCGTACCTGACACCCCTGCTCGCCGCCGCCCAGCATCTGGGCAAATTGTCCCTGGCCCGGGACAAGCTGGTGAGCAGCGGTCGCAGTGAACTGGCGGCCGATGTCGAGCGCGAAGTCGGCAACATCCGCGCCCAGGCCAGCCAACTGGACGCCCTGCCATTGCTGGGTGTGGCCGCCAGCAGCGAATCGAACACCGATGATTTCGCCGCGATGATGGGCCTGGAAAACACCGAGAAAGCCGCAGCCGAAGACGCCGGAGTGGGCTTCAAGCGCGAGCTCAACAGCTTGCTCACCCGCTATCCCGCGGAACTGGCGCGCACCCGCGACCAGATCCAGAAACGCGCCGATCTGAGCGCCGCGACCCACTTGAAAATCGCCGATGTCCAACAGGCCATCGCCGGCCTGGAGCCGGTGGTGCGGGCCCAGCATGGGCAAATCCAGGGCGAGGTGCGCCTGATGCAAGGTGTGATGATCGGCCTGATCCTGCTGATCGCCCTGCTCATCGACACCCTGCAACGCAAGCTGGCGCGGACCCTGACCAACCTCGCCCCCGCCCTCTCGACCTGGGCCGAGGGCGACTTCAGCCGGGATATCCAGTTGGGCAAGACTAACCGCGAATTGCATGACATCGAAGCCTCGCTCAATCGCCTGCGGGCCTATCTGGTGGACCTGGTAGGGACCATCCGCCTGAACGCCGAACAGGTCGCGGGCAGCAGCCGGACCCTGGCGGAACTGAGCAATGACCTGCACAGCGGTGCCGAGCATCAGGCTGGTGACACGGCGATGATCCGCGACTCGCTGGGCGAACTGGAAGCAACGATCCAACAAGTCGCCGGCGATGCCAGTCAGGCAGCCGACGCCAGCCGCCATGCGGGACTGGCGGTGGAACACGGGCAGAAAGTCATCGGCCAGAGCCTGACCGGCCTGCATGCACTGGTGGGTGAGGTCCAGGGCAACGCGCAGATGATCGAGCATCTGGCCGAAGAGTCCGCGACCATTGGCGGCGTGCTGACGGTGATCCGCTCGATTGCCGACCAGACCAACCTGCTGGCGCTGAACGCCGCCATCGAAGCGGCGCGCGCCGGGGAAATGGGTCGAGGCTTTGCCGTGGTCGCCGAGGAAGTCCGCTCACTGGCCCTGCGCACCGCCGGTGCCACGGCCGAAATCCAGACCCTGATTGCCGGCCTGCAAACCGCGGCGCGACAATCGGTCGAAGGTATGCGCGCCCAGGTCGAGCACGCCGAAGCCACCGCCAATCAGGCCCAGGCCGCTGATGGCGCGCTGGACAAAATCGTCGGGGCGATCCAGACCATTTCCGACACGGCGGTGCGGATTGCCGATGTCACAGCCCAGCAAAGCGGCGCGGTCAGCGAGATTCGCGATCACAGTGAGCGCATCCATCAATTGGGTGGGGATAACTTGCTGCGCATCGGCGAAGGGCGTGAGCAAGGGGAGAATCTGCTGGTGCTGGGTGGTCGATTGCATACAGCCGTTCAGGCCTTCCGCGTCTAGCGGTCTACCCGTAGGAGCTGCCGAAGGCTGCGATCTTTTGATTTTGTTTTTTAATGGCAAGATCAAAAGATCGCAGCCTTCGGCAGCTCCTACACGGGGGCGGTGGTGTCATGTTCTGTCGACTATCATGCCTCCAAGCCCGATACGCGAGACCGTCATGCGCCGCTTGCTCTGCCTGCTGCTTTTAATGCTCGCCCTGCCGGCCACCGCCACCGGCCTGCTGGAGAGCCGCCCCAGTTCGACCCTGGGCTCGATCAGCAACAGCGCCGACTTCTTGCCAGTGCGCGAAGCCTTCAAACTGAGCCTGGTGGAAAGCACGCCGCAATCGATCAAGCTGCGCTTCATCGCCACCGAGGGTTATTACCTCTATCGCCACCGCTTCCAGTTCCGCGCCGATCCGGTCGATGTCAGCCTCGGCCCGGCGCAGATGCCCAAGGGCGAACAAAAACACGATGAGTTCTTCGGCGATGTCGAGGTCTACCACGGCATTCTCGACGTCGAACTGCCGCGCACCGATCAACGCCCGTTCACCCTCGCCGTGACCTATCAGGGCTGCGCGGACAAAGGCCTGTGTTATCCCCCGGAGACCGAACGCCTGAGTATTGATGGCAACGGCGCGCCCACTGCGCATGATTGGGGTTGGCGCGAACTGGCGCTGTTTTTCCTCGCGGGCCTGGGCCTGACCTTTACACCGTGCGTGCTGCCGATGCTGCCGATCCTTTCCGGCGTGGTGCTGCGCGGACAGGTTGGTGGCTGGCGCGGTTTCAACCTGTCGCTGGCCTATGTGCTGCCGATGGCGATCTGTTTTGCCCTGCTCGGCGCCCTCATGGGCCTGTTCGGTGCGCAGCTCAATTTGCAGGCACGCCTGCAATCGGCCTGGGTGCTGGTGCCGTTCGCGATGTTCTTCGCCTTGTTTGCCCTGGCGATGTTCGGTGTCTTCGAACTCAAGTTGCCACAGGCGTTCAGCAGTCGACTGGACCGCATTGCCGGTCGAACCGAAGGCGGTTCCCTGTGGGGTGCGGCAGTCTTGGGCGTGGTATCCAGCCTGCTGGTGTCGCCCTGCGTCTCGGCGCCCCTGGCCGGTGCGTTGCTGTATATCAGCGCCAGTGGTGATGCCCTGGGCGGCGGCTTGAAGCTGTTCATGCTGGGCCTGGGCATGGGCGCCCCGCTATTGCTGGTGGCCACGGGCGGCGCGGCGTGGCTGCCGAAAAGCGGGCCCTGGCTGGTCTACGTGAAAAACGCGATTGGCGTATTGCTGCTGGGGCTGGCGATCGGCTTGCTCGGTCGGGTGTTGCCCGGCCAGGTCACCCTATTGCTGATCGGCCTGCTGGCCGCAGGCGTGGGTTTGTTCATGGGGGCGCTGGAGTTCGTCTACAAACCGCCAAGAAAACGCCTGGGCCAGTTGCTCGGCATGTTCCTGGTGTTTTATGCCCTGGCCTGCTGGTATGGCGGATTCAGCGGCCAGAGCGATCCGTTCAATCCCATCGGCCAGCCCCGCCCTGCCGTGGTCGAGACCTCCGCACCCGACGCCAGCGCATGGCAAACCGTCAGCACCCCGCAAGACCTTGATCGGGTTCTGGCCGAAGCCCGCGCCTCCGGCACCCCGCTGCTGCTCGACTGGTACGCCGACTGGTGCATCAGCTGCAAAGTCATCGAACACCAGGTGCTTGATGACGCGATCGTCGTCGAACGTCTGAAGGGTTATCGGCTGATTCGTTTCGATATCACCGCCAGTAATTCCGAGCAACGGGCATTGCTTGATCGCTACAAACTGTTTGGCCCTCCGGCGCTGATGTTTTTCGGCAAAGACGGGATTGAACGGGTCGATGTGCGGGTGATCGGAGAGATCAACGCCCGGGACTTCGCCGAACGTGTCGCCAGAGCGAATGACCGGATTTAATCAAGCGGTCACATATTTCGCGCAAACATCGGACATCGTGCTGGCTATTGCAGAGAACTGGACAGTCACAAAGGCTTTGCGGCATAGTCGCCGGGTTCTGACAAATGCTCACCGACTTTCATGGGAACAACCGATGGCGACGCTACTGGTTCTGCACGGACCCAACCTGAACATGCTTGGCACCCGTGAACCGGGCACCTATGGCGCCACGACGCTGGCGCAGATCAACCAGGACCTGGAACGCCGCGCCCGAGAAGCCGGCCATCACCTGATGCACCTGCAGAGCAACGCCGAGTACGAATTGATCGACCGCATCCATGCCGCCCGCAGCGAAGGCGTGGACTTCATTTTGATCAATCCCGCAGCTTTTACGCATACAAGTGTCGCATTACGTGACGCGCTGCTGGCGGTGAGCATCCCATTCATCGAAGTGCATTTATCCAACGTGCACAAACGCGAACCTTTCCGCCATCACTCTTACTTCTCCGACGTAGCGGTGGGAGTGATCTGCGGCCTTGGCGCCAGCGGTTATCGACTGGCCCTGGAGGCCGCCCTGGAACAACTTGAACAACAAGTTAACCGCCCCTGACCGACCCTTGGGAGTTGATGATTCATGGATATCCGTAAAGTTAAGAAACTGATCGAATTGCTGGAAGAGTCCGGCATCGACGAGCTCGAGATCAAGGAAGGCGAAGAGTCCGTACGTATCAGCCGTAACAGCAAGACTCCGGCTCAGCAGTACTACGCACCGGCTCCAATGCCTGCCCCGGCTGCCGCGCCTGCCGCCGCTCCGGCTGCCGCTGCCGCCCCTGCTGCCGCCGCCGCGCCAGCACTGAACGGCACCGTTGCCCGTTCGCCGATGGTGGGTACTTTCTATCGCAAGTCTTCGCCAACCTCGCCAGCCTTCGTTGAAGTCGGCCAGACCGTGAAGAAAGGCGACACCCTGTGCATCGTCGAAGCCATGAAGATGATGAACCACATCGAAGCTGAAACCAGCGGTGTGATCGAATCCATCCTCGTTGAAGATGGCCAGCCGGTTGAGTTCGACCAACCGCTGTTCACCATCGTTTGAACCGCGGAGAGCCTTTGATGACTGCGAAGTTGGAAAAAGTTCTGATCGCTAACCGCGGTGAGATCGCCCTGCGGATTCTGCGTGCCTGCAAAGAGATGGGCATCAAGACCGTCGCCGTTTACTCCAAGGCCGACAAAGAGCTGATGCACCTGGGTCTGGCAGACGAGTCCGTCTGCATCGGCCCGGCTTCTGCCGCGCAATCCTACCTGCACATCCCGGCCATCATCGCCGCCGCTGAAGTGACCGGCGCCACCGCCATTCACCCAGGCTACGGCTTCCTTGCGGAAAACGCCGACTTCGCCGAGCAGGTCGAGAACTCCGGCTTCGCCTTCATCGGTCCGAAAGCCGAAACCATCCGCCTGATGGGCGACAAGGTTTCGGCCAAGCACGCGATGATCGCCGCTGGCGTACCGACTGTTCCAGGTTCCGACGGCCCGCTGCCGGAAGACGAAGAAACCGCTCTGCGCATCGGTCGTGAAGTCGGTTATCCGGTGATCATCAAGGCCGCTGGCGGCGGCGGTGGTCGCGGCATGCGCGTGGTGCACAAGGAAGAAGACCTGATCGCCTCGGCGAAACTGACCCGCTCCGAAGCGGGTGCAGCGTTCGGCAACCCGATGGTCTATCTGGAAAAATTCCTGACCAACCCGCGTCACGTCGAAGTCCAGGTACTGTCCGACGGCCAGGGCAACGCCATCCATCTGGGCGACCGCGATTGCTCGCTGCAACGTCGTCACCAGAAGGTTCTCGAAGAAGCGCCGGCACCGGGCATCGACGAGAATGCCCGCCAGGAAGTCCTCGCTCGCTGCGTCAAGGCGTGCATCGACATCGGCTACCGTGGCGCCGGCACGTTCGAGTTCCTGTACGAGAACGGTCGCTTCTACTTCATCGAAATGAACACCCGTGTTCAGGTGGAGCACCCGGTTTCGGAAATGGTCACCGGCATCGACATCGTCAAGGAGATGCTCAGCATCGCCGCCGGCAACAAGCTGTCGTTCACCCAGGATGACGTGGTCATCCGCGGTCACGCACTGGAATGCCGGATCAACGCCGAAGACCCGAAAACCTTCATGCCGAGCCCGGGCACGGTCAAGCATTTCCACGCCCCAGGCGGTAACGGCGTTCGCGTCGATTCGCACCTGTACAGTGGTTATGCCGTTCCGCCGAACTACGACTCGTTGATCGGCAAGCTGATCACCTACGGCGCAACCCGTGACGAAGCCATGGCGCGCATGCGCAATGCGCTGGACGAGATCGTGGTCGACGGGATCAAGACCAACATCCCGCTGCACCGCGACCTGACCCGCGACGAAGGCTTCTGCAAAGGGGGCGTGAACATTCACTACCTCGAGCACAAGCTGGCTGGCGAGAAGCACTAAGCTTCTACCGGCACATGACAAGGCCGCCTTCGGGCGGCTTTGTTGTTTATGCCCCCTCCTCCGCTCTTTTGTGGGAGCAAAGCTTGCTCGCGATAGCGGTTTGTCAGTCACATCCATGCTGGCTATGCCACCGTCATCGCGAGCAAGCTTTGCCCCCACAAAGTATCGCCCTTGTCGTCTTCTTACGCGCGCTGGCGTAAACTTGCCTGCTTCTCGCAGCCCGTCAGGCTGCAATCAATATTTTTCAAAGGTGCCCGCCATGCCTTGGCTGCAAGTCCGTCTCGCCATCAGCCCAGAACAAGCCGAAACCTACGAAGACGCTTTCCTTGAAGTGGGCGCCGTGTCGGTGACCTTCATGGACGCCGAAGATCAGCCGATCTTCGAGCCGGAACTCAACACCACCCCACTGTGGTCGCACACTCACCTGCTGGCTCTGTTCGAGGGCGGCACCGAGCCCGGCCCGGTACTGGCCCATCTGGAATTGCTGACCGGCAGCCCGCTGCCCGAGCATCACAGCGAAGTGATCGAAGACCAGGACTGGGAACGCAGCTGGATGGATGGTTTCCAGCCGATGCGCTTCGGCCAGCGCCTGTGGATCGTACCGAGCTGGCACGCGGCTCCCGAGCCTGATGCAGTGAACCTGCTGCTCGATCCGGGCCTGGCGTTCGGCACCGGCACCCACCCGACCACCGCCCTGTGCCTGGAATGGCTCGATGGCCAGGACCTCGAGGACTGCAACGTCCTCGACTTCGGTTGCGGCTCGGGCATCCTCGCCATTGCCGCCCTGCTGCTCGGCGCCAAACACGCAGTGGGCACCGACATCGACGTGCAGGCCCTGGAGGCCTCCCGCGACAACGCCGGACGCAACAACATCGCCGAAGAGCTGTTCCCGCTGTATCTGCCAGAGGATATGCCACAGGTTCAGGCCGACGTGCTGGTGGCGAACATTCTCGCCGGCCCGCTGGTTTCCCTGGCACCGCAACTGTCTGGCCTGGTCAAGCCGGGTGGTCGCCTGGCCCTGTCGGGCATCCTCGCCGAGCAAGGTGACGAGGTCGCAGCGGCCTACGCCAACGACTTCGATCTGGATCCGATTGCCAATCGCGATGGCTGGGTGCGCATTACCGGCCGTCGGCGCTAGAATGAACGTCTGCATAGACCGGATCGCCGCATGACCGACAGCTTCGTCACCCAGTGCCCGCATTGCCAAACCAGCTTCCGCGTCAGCCATGCTCAATTGAGCGTGGCTCGTGGCGTCGTTCGCTGCGGCTCCTGCCTGCAGGTGTTCAACGCTGCCAAACAACTGCTTGAGCAGGCAGGCAAGGAGCCCGTCGCTCCTGTTGCCCCGGCATATTTCGAAGCGCCGGCGCCCGCCGAGCCGCGAGCCATCAGCCAAAAGCAATGGAGCGCGACCGAGCTGGACCTGGACAGTCTTGATCTGGATGAAGAACTCGCCCGACTCGAACAACGGGAGATCCAGCCGATCACCGAGTTCGGCAAGCACCGCGAAGACACGCTGAGCGCGCGCCGCGACAGCGCTGAAACCGATGAAGAACCCTGGGCCTCCGACAGCCTCTTCAGCGAATCGGCGACCGACCGGGCACAAGCGGTCGAGGACCTTGATGACCTCGACAAGCTCGACACACTGGAAGATCTCGACGCCGACGAGCCGGTGAGCGAACCGGGCAGCATTCTCTCGCGCACTGAGCCATCGCTCTCTCTGGAGCCCGTAGAGCTGGACGACGAACCGCCGCTACCGCAACTTCGCCTGCAAGATCCGCTCAACACCCCAGCGCATCACGAACGCCTTTCAGCGACTGCCACCGAGGCCGTCGAGGACGACCTGACTTCCATCGCCCCCTTGCGCAAGCGACGCGAACGCAACGAGCCGGGCGTTCGCGCCGAGGTCTTGCAGGACCTGACCGACGACCCGCTGCAACTGGACTGGCAGAAACGCCGCTCTCCCTGGGGTCGTCGCCTCTTCTGGCTGATCCTGATCCTGCTGGGCGCCGGTGCATTGGTTGGCCAGTACGTCGCCTATCACTTCGACGAGCTGGCGCGCCAGGACCAGTACCGCCCATGGTTCCAGCAACTGTGCCCGCAAATCGGTTGCACCGTGCCATCGAAGGTCGACATCGCAAAAATCAAGAGCAGCAACCTGGTGGTCCGCAGCCACCCGGATTTCAGTGGCGCACTGGTGGTCGATGCGATCATTTACAACCGAGCGCCCTTCTCCCAGCCGTTCCCGCTGCTGGAACTGCGTTTTGCCGACCTCAACGGCCACTTGATCGCCAGCCGTCGCTTCAAGCCCGGCGAGTACCTCAATGGCGACCTCGAAGGCATGGTGGAAATGCCACCACAAACACCGATCCACATCGCACTGGACATCCTCGACCCAGGCTCCAAGGCCGTGAACTACAGCCTGAGCTTCCACTCACCCGAGTGAATCGATTCACCGATGCCGTCCTGACAACGGCTGCCTGACGCCCACTGGCCGGACCAAACCGGTGGCAATAACAAAATAACTGTTCAGATTTTGTTCAATTCAGCCTTTATCCGGTCATCGAGAGCGGGTATCATGCCAACCCTTTTTCGAACTCTCATGATCCGGCCCCACAACAGGGAAGTCCTATGTCGGCGGTACGCATCGGCCCATACACACTGAACAACAGCTTGATTCTCGCCCCCATGGCGGGCGTCACCGACCAGCCCTTTCGTCAGCTGTGCAAGCGTTTGGGCGCCGGGCTAGTAGTCTCGGAAATGGTCACCAGCGACATGAGTTTATGGAACACCCGCAAATCGCGGATGCGCATGATCCACGAAGGTGATCCCGAGCCACGCTCGGTACAGATCGCCGGTGGCGACGCGCAGATGCTGGCGGATGCGGCTCGAGCCAACGTCGAGCTGGGCGCCCAGATTATTGATATCAACATGGGCTGTCCGGCAAAGAAGGTCTGCAACAAGGCCGCCGGCTCCGCACTGCTGAAGGATGAAGCACTGGTAACCGAGATCCTGCAGGCCGTCGTGGCTGCGGTCGATGTGCCGGTTACCCTGAAGATCCGTACCGGCTGGGACCGGGACAACAAGAACGGCCTGACGGTGGCGAAGATCGCCGAACAGGCAGGCATCACGGCGCTGGCGGTCCATGGTCGCACCCGTGCCGACCTGTACACCGGTGAAGCCGAGTACGACACCATCGCCGCGATCAAGCAGGCGGTGTCGATACCGGTCTTTGCCAATGGCGATATCGATTCGCCGGAAAAAGCCCGGTACGTGCTCGACGCGACCGGTGTCGATGGCCTGTTGATTGGCCGGGCTGCCCAGGGGCGGCCGTGGATTTTTCGCGAGATCGATCATTTCCTGCGTACCGGCGAGAAGCTCCCGGCGCTGGAACTGATCGAGGTGGAACGCATTCTGCTAGAGCATCTTGCTGCGCTGCACGCCTTCTATGGAGACGTGATGGGCGTACGCATTGCTCGAAAGCATGTGGGCTGGTATCTCGCAACCCTGCCGGGCGCCAGGGAGTTTCGCGCCCACTTCAATCGTTTGGAAGATACGGAAGCACAATGCGCCAACGTTCAGGCCTTCTTCGCCGAACGTTACAAGAGCCTGACAGGGGACGGAGAAGGGGTGGCCGCATGACGATGATGACCGAGACTTTAGTGAGTGGAACTGCACCCGTGAGCGACAACGTGAATTTGAAACAGCACCTCAATACCCCAAGCGAAGAAGGCCAGACCCTTCGCGGGAGTGTCGAGAAAGCGCTGCACAATTATTTCGCCCACCTTGAGGGCGCTGCCGTCACGGATGTGTACAACCTGGTGCTCTCCGAAGTCGAGGCTCCCCTGCTCGAGTGCGTAATGAACTACGTCAAGGGCAACCAGACCAAGGCCAGCGAGATGCTCGGACTCAACCGGGGCACGCTGCGCAAGAAACTCAAGCAGTACGATTTGCTGTAAGCATTCAATCAAACCAGAAAGGCGCCCGCGTAAAACCGGCCGCCTTTTTTGCTGACTCCTTTGCTTTGTGATGGAAATTGAGATGACCGACCAGACTACCCGCCTGCCGATCCGCCGCGCCTTGATCAGTGTTTCCGACAAGACCGGGATCCTCGAATTCGCCAAAGAGCTTGAAGCCCTGGGCGTCGAGATTCTCTCCACCGGCGGGACGTTCAAGCTGCTGCAGGAAAACGGCGTTGCCGCAGTGGAAGTCGCCGATTACACCGGCTTCGCGGAAATGATGGACGGCCGGGTGAAAACCCTGCACCCGAAAATCCACGGCGGGATCCTCGGTCGTCGCGGTATCGACGACGCCATCATGAACGAGAACGGCATCAAGCCGATCGATCTGGTAGCAGTGAACCTCTACCCGTTCGAAGCCACCATCAGCAAACCTGGCTGCGACCTGCCGACCGCCATCGAGAACATCGACATCGGTGGCCCGACCATGGTCCGTTCCGCCGCCAAGAACCACAAAGACGTGGCCATCGTGGTCAATGCCAGCGACTACGCCAACGTCCTGGAAAACCTCAAGGCCGGCGGCCTCACCTACGCCCAGCGTTTCGACCTGATGCTCAAGGCGTTCGAACACACCGCCGCCTACGACGGCATGATCGCCAACTACATGGGCACCGTGAACCAGGCCGCTGAAACCCTGAGCACGGAAGGTCGCAGCGAATTCCCGCGCACCTTCAACACTCAGTTCATCAAGGCCCAGGAAATGCGCTACGGCGAGAACCCGCACCAGAGCGCGGCGTTCTACGTGGAAGCCAAGCCTGCCGAAGTCGGCATCGCCACCGCGACCCAACTGCAAGGCAAGGAACTGTCGTACAACAATGTGGCCGACACCGACGCCGCGCTGGAATGCGTGAAGAGCTTCGTCAAGCCAGCCTGTGTAATCGTCAAGCACGCCAACCCGTGCGGCGTGGCTGTCAGCCCTGATGCCGAAGGCGGCATCCGCAAGGCCTACGACCTGGCCTACGCCACCGACACCGAGTCGGCCTTCGGCGGCATCATCGCCTTCAACCGCGAACTGGACGCCGAGACCGCCAAGGCCATCGTCGAGCGTCAGTTCGTCGAAGTGATCATTGCCCCGAGCGTCAGCGAAGAAGCCCGCGCCATCGTCGCGGCCAAAGCCAACGTGCGCCTGCTGGCGTGCGGCGAGTGGTCGGCCGATCGTGCCGCTGCCTGGGACTACAAGCGCGTCAACGGTGGCCTGCTGGTGCAGAGCCGCGACATCGGCATGATCGGTGCCGATGACCTGAAAGTCGTGACCAAGCGCGCACCGACCGAACAGGAAATCCACGACCTGATCTTTGCCTGGAAAGTCGCCAAGTACGTCAAGTCCAACGCCATCGTCTACGCCAAGAACCGTCAGACCATCGGTGTCGGCGCAGGCCAGATGAGCCGTGTGAACTCGGCGCGCATTGCCGCGATCAAGGCTGAGCACGCTGGCTTGCAAGTACAGGGTGCAGTCATGGCATCGGACGCATTTTTCCCGTTCCGCGACGGTATCGACAACGCGGCCAAGGCCGGCATCACTGCGGTGATCCAGCCGGGTGGCTCGATGCGTGACAATGAAGTGATTGCAGCGGCAGACGAAGCCGGCATCGCGATGGTGTTCACCGGCATGCGCCACTTCCGTCACTAATATCATCAGGCCTGCAATGCGCAGACCTGTAGGAGCAAGGCTTGCCCGCGATGGCGTCCTCGAGATCGTCATCGCGGGCAAGCCTTGCTCCCACAATCGAGGTTTTTGAAATGAATGTTTTGATCATTGGCAGCGGTGGCCGTGAACACGCCCTGGCCTGGAAAGTGGCTCAGGATCCGCGCGTACAGAAGGTGTTCGTGGCCCCGGGGAACGCCGGTACCGCCATTGAAGCCAAGTGCGAAAACGTCGCTATCGACGTACTGGCCCTGGAGCAACTGGCCGATTTCGCCGAGAAGAACGTTTCCCTGACCATCGTCGGCCCTGAAGTTCCACTGGTCGCCGGCGTCGTCGACCTGTTCCGCTCCCGAGGCCTGGACTGCTTCGGCCCGACCGCTGGCGCTGCCCAGCTGGAAGGCTCGAAAGCGTTCACCAAGGACTTCCTCGCCCGCCACAAGATCCCGACCGCCGACTATCAGAACTTCACCGAGATCGAGCCAGCCCTGGCTTATCTGCGTGAAAAAGGCGCACCGATCGTGATCAAGGCCGATGGCCTGGCCGCAGGTAAAGGTGTGATTGTCGCCATGACCCTCGCCGAAGCCGAAGACGCCGTGCGCGACATGCTGGCAGGCAATGCCTTCGGCGATGCCGGTTCGCGCGTGGTGATCGAAGAGTTCCTGGACGGCGAAGAAGCGAGCTTCATCGTCATGGTCGACGGCAAGAATGTCCTGCCGATGGCCACCAGCCAGGACCACAAGCGCGTCGGCGACGGCGACACCGGTCCGAACACCGGCGGCATGGGCGCCTACTCCCCTGCTCCGGTCGTGACCAGCGAAGTGCACAAACGTGTCATGGACCAGGTGATCTGGCCGACAGTTCGCGGCATGGCCGAGGAAGGGAACGTCTACACTGGCTTCCTGTACGCCGGCCTGATGATCGACAAGGCGGGCAATCCAAAGGTCATCGAGTTCAACTGCCGTTTCGGCGACCCTGAAACCCAACCGGTCATGCTGCGTCTGCAGTCGAGCCTGGTGCTGCTGGTTGAAGCGGCCCTGGCACAGGCACTGGACAAGGTCGAGGCACAATGGGATCCACGCTCGAGCGTCGGCATCGTTCTGGCTGCCGGCGGCTATCCTGGTGACTACGCCAAGGGCGCGGCGATCAAGGGTCTGGATGCAGCAGCAGCGCTGGAAGGCAAAGTGTTCCACGCCGGTACTGCACTGAAAGACGGTCAAGTGGTGACGGCCGGTGGTCGCGTACTTTGCGCCACCGCCATGGGTGACAGCGTTGATGCCGCTCAACAGCAGGCATACAAGTTGGCAGCCAGCATTGATTGGGAAGGCTGTTTCTATCGCAAGGACATTGGCTACCGTGCCATTGCCCGCGAGCGTGGCGAAAATCAGGAATAAGCTGTTCATTCGGTCGGGCAAGGGCTTCGCACCCTTGCCTGACTATTCCGGCGCCGCGCATAGTTATATTCTGGCATCAACCTACGAAGGGATTTCGCCGTGCGCTGGCTCAGGATTGCCATAGGTTTTACCGTCACCCTGCTGACCCTGCTCTGCATGCTTCCGGCCCAGGCCGGCCAAGGCAGTGCGCTGGCGATATTGTTCGACGACCAGGGCGACCTGCAACTGAGCGATGTCCGTTCAGCCCGTTACACCAATCAATTCAGTCCAACGGACCTTGAACGCATCACGGCCGCCGAGCCTGGCGGTGCGCTCTGGTTGCGTTTTCGTCTTGCCCCGGGCAGGCATGAACAACTGCTGAAAGTGTTCGCGCCCGACCTGCAGCAACTCAACATGTATGTGCTGGACGGCGACAAGCTGATCGAGCAATCCAATACCGGCAACAGACAGCCCCAGGCCGATCGGCCACTGCCCAGCAACGATTTCATGCTGCCACTGCCGCAAGTCAACAAGCCCCTCGACGTTTACGTGCGACTGGTTTCCGAGCACCAGCTGCGACCCTACGTGTCCCTGGAACCGGCTGTGATGGCCGCCGCCAGCCAGGGCCAGTCGCTGGTCTATGGCCTGTTGCTTGGCTGCCTCGGCATGCTGATGCTGTACAACCTCATCCGTTACGCCTACAGCCGCTCGCGCAGCAGTTTGTGGCTGGCGGCCTGTGTAGCGCTGCTGATGCTCAGCACGGTTCTGCTACTGAACCTCGCGGGCGGCCTGCTGCCCGACTGGCAAGCCCTGCAGACGCCTGGCGCTTATCTCGCCCTGTTGCTCACCGCACCCTGCGGCCTGATGTTCGCCTATCGCTTCTATTCCCCCTTGGGCCCGCATCCGCTGAACAGACTGCTGCTGGGCGAAATTCTGTTGATCATGACCTGTGGTCTGTTGCTGCTTTTCGTCAACACATTGCCACTGAACCTCATCACCTACGGCCTCGTCGCCCTCGCGGGCCTGACCATGCTGTTTGTCAGCCTCCATCATTTGCAGAAAGGCTATCGTCCGGCCCGGCTGTTCGTTGCGGCCATGGTGGTATTCAATCTCGGCACCCTGATCATTCTGCCCGCCCTGCTCGGACTGACCCTGACCGAGCCCCACGGCTTGATCAGCATCCTGCTGGCGTTCATCTGCATCAGCGGCCTGCTGATGAGCATCGCCCTGAGTGAGCGCCAGCGCCGAATCACCGAAGATCGCTTCAGCGTCAGCCGCGATCTGGCAGCCAGCAATGCCGAGATCAACGCCAAGGCCGAATTCCTGGCCAAGATCAGCCACGAAATACGTACCCCGATGAATGGCGTACTGGGCATGACCGAATTGCTGCTGGGCACACCGTTGTCGGTCAAGCAACGCGACTATGTCCAGACCATCCACAGCGCCGGCAACGAACTGCTCACCCTGATCAACGAAATCCTCGACATTTCAAAGCTCGAATCCGGGCAGATCGAACTCGACGATGTGCAGTTCGACCTCAACGCGCTGATCGAGGACTGCCTGAGCATCTTCCGCGCCAAGGCCGAACAGCAGAACGTCGAGCTGATCAGCTTCATTCAGCCGCAGGTGCCGCGAGTCATCAGTGGTGACCCGACGCGCTTGCGCCAGACCCTCTTGAGCCTGCTTGAAAACGCGCTGAAGAAAACCGATGAGGGCGAGGTCCTGATCGTCGTGGCGCTTGACGAGCTCGGCGCCAAACCGCGCCTGCGCATCGCCGTGCAGGACAGCGGCGAACCCATGGACGCCGATGAGCGCGAGGCCTTGATGCAGGCCGAGCTGCACAGCAAGCAATTTCTCTCGGCCAACCGCCTGAGCGGCAACCTGGGGCTGGTGATCGCCCGTCAACTGATTCGCCTGATGCACGGCGAATTCGGCATCAAGAGCGGGAGCAATCAGGGCAGCACGCTATGGCTGACCTTGCCACTGGATCCCGATCGCCTCGAACACCCGACGTCCGACCTCGATGGCCCGTTGCAGGGCGCACGGGTGCTGGTGGTGGATGACAACGATACCTGTCGCAAAGTGCTGGTCCAGCAATGCAGTGCCTGGGGCCTGAATGTCAGCGCCGTGGCTTCCGGCAAGGAGGCGCTTGCCCTGCTGCGCACCAAGGCGCACTTGCGCGACTACTTCGATGTGGTCCTGCTGGACCAGAACATGCCCGGCATGACCGGCATGCAACTGGCGGCCAAGATCAAGGAAGACCCAAGCCTGAACCACGACATCCTGCTGATCATGCTCACCGGCATCAGCAATGCACCGAGCAAGATCATCGCGCGCAACTCGGGGATCAAACGCATCCTCGCCAAACCGGTGGCTGGCTACACCCTCAAAACCACCTTGGCCGATGAGCTGAACCAGCGTAATAAAGGGCATGCGGTCACTCAGATACCTGCGGTCGGGGCGACACTGCCGGTCAAGGTGCCAAGCGATTTCCGTATTCTGGTGGCCGAAGACAACAGCATCTCGACCAAGGTGATCCGCGGCATGCTGGGCAAGCTCAATCTGCAACCCGATACCGCCAGCAATGGCGAGGAAGCCTTGCAGGCCATGAAGGCGCAACGTTATGACCTGGTGCTGATGGACTGCGAAATGCCGATCCTCGATGGCTTCTCGGCGACCCAGCAATTGCGCGCCTGGGAAGTGGGCAACCAACGGACCCGCACTCCGGTGGTCGCATTGACCGCACACATCCTTGCCGAGCACAAGGAGCGCGCGCGCCAGGCCGGCATGGACGGGCACATGGCCAAACCGGTCGAACTGTCACAGTTGCGAGAGTTGATCGAGCATTGGGTTGCCCAACGCGATCTGCAGAGCCGCACCGCGTCGCCTACGTCCTGAGCCGACAGACCCCGCAGCGCCTGATAGACTCCCTCTCGACTTCCCTCGCCAGTGAGCCTGCACCATGCTTCACGTGTTGTTCAGTGTTTACCTGAAGATGCTGGTGCTCTACAGCCCGTTCTTCGTGTTGTCCTGCTTCATCAGCCTGACTCGCGGTTACTCGCGCAAGGAACAACATCGGCTGGCCTGGAAAGTGGCGATCGCCACGCTGGTCTCCAGTGTCCTGCTGTATTTGTTTGGCCGGGTGATTTTCAGTGTCTTTGGCATCACCGTGGACGCCTTCCGCATTGGCGCCGGCAGCGTACTGTTCATCTCGGCATTGGGCATGGCTCAGGGCAAGTCGGCGGTGCAGACCGACAATGTGCAGCAGGACGTGACCATCGTTCCACTCACCATCCCGCTGACGGTCGGCCCCGGTACCATCGGTGCCTTGCTGGTGATGGGCATCAGTCAGCCGCATTGGGACGATAAATTCATTGCCATTGTCAGCATTGCCCTGGCCAGTTTTACGGTTGGCGTGGTGTTGTATCTGTCCAACCGTATCGAGCGCATTCTCGGCGATCAGGGCTTGCAGATTGTCAGCCGGCTGATGGGGTTGTTCGTATGCGCCCTTGCAGCGCAGATTATTTTTACCGGGGTCAAAGGTTACCTCGTCCCCTGACAAAACGAACTGTAGGAGCGAGCATGCTCGCTCCTGCAGAATGATGTTATTTACGCCGACTGAAGCGTTTGACCAAAACTTCCTTGCGATGCACACCCAGGTACTCTTCGATATCCGTCTTTATTTCCGCATACCGGGCGGGGTTGAAGGTGATAAACGATTTACCGTGAAAAACATCAAGCGAGGACGTTTTCCAGTCAACGAACAACAGCCCGCCCTCATGGCTTCCACCCTGATGATCGATGGCTGCTACCGCAATCAGGATAATGCCATTGGGCATTTGCTCGATGGGAATCGTTGATAGTCGAACGCCTTCCGCACTTTTCGATTCAACATTCAATAAGTTGATCGCCTCAGGCTCTTTTTTCAGTGCGTCCAACGTGGAGTTTGTGACCGCACTGAGTACAGCTGCACCCGGGACGGCAGCTTTTGCCGCCTCGACAGCCGCCTGAATAATATCAACCATGACATTATCCATTTTTACCTTGAGCGCGGTGGCGCTGTACTTGGAATAACCTTTATCCGCTACAAAACAGCCAAGATCCTCCATACACTTGGTAAACGCGTGATACCAGGCCTTTGGATCTGAATTCCCGGGCACTTCGTAGCTGGCTTCCATCCGTGACATGGTGATCAGGTTTTCAATGATCGCCATATTCCCAAGGCTGATCTTGTCACCGTAACCAATCAGACTATTGCCCAGCACCAAGGCATCCAGCTCCCTGGTCGGACTCGTTACTGCGGCCGACATCAACGGTCTGACGCGACTCCCGACGGGCAACTGAGCTTTGCGTTTCTGCAGGCGAGCCCTTACCAATTCAACACTTCGCGCGACACTGACCGTACTTTCAAAAGCGTCCATATATAAATCCCTTTATTGATTAACTGGCGTTCCATCCCGGAACGCGACAAACCTACTCCAACCCACCAGCAGCAACAACTTCAACCAAATACAGCATATGTAGTCACAACAAAACCAACTTGCAGGTGTAGCCATATCACCTGACAACACAGGTGACATGGCTCAACTCTAAAAGATAAGTAGTGATTGATTACGGGATAGGCGTGAGTTTGTCGCCATAACTGCGCGGCGTGTAAACCCAGGGACGACCATCGGCACGAGGAATCACCCGCGTCGTCGAAGACCCGATGAGGACCATGGTCCGCATGTCCACCTGATCGACACTCAACTCACCGAGGGTGGTGACCTGCAGGGTCTGCCCCGGCCGGCCGATGTCCCGCCCCAGCACCACCGGTGTTTGGGGTTCGCGGTGTCGGGAAACGATTTCCAGCGCCTGCCCCAACTGCCATGGACGCGAACGCGAGATCGGGTTGTAGAACGCCAGGGCCAGATCAGCCCGGGCCGCCAGATCAAGGCGCGTCTCAATGATCGACCAGGGTTTGAGGTTGTCCGACAGCGACATCACACAGAAGTCATGCCCCAACGGCGCACCGGCCTGGGCGGCCGTCGCCAGTGACGCAGAGACGCCCGGCAGCATTTCCAGGTCAACGCTGTGCCACGCGGGATCGCTGGACTCGTGCAACGCTTCAAGCACAGCGGCGGCCATGGCGAAAACGCCCGGGTCTCCCGACGAAACCACCACCACCGAGCGCCCTTGAGCCGCCAGTTCAAAGGCATGTCTTGCCCGCTGCATTTCTTCACGGTTGTCAGTGCAATGCAGCACTTGATCATCCCGGAACGGTCCGGCCATGCGCACATAGGTTTCATAACCCAGCACGTCATTGGCTCGAGCCAGTTCGGCCTTCACGGCCGGCACCATCAGTTCGGCAGCACCTGGGCCAAGACCGACCACCGCCAGACGTCCGCGAGGACGGCCAATCTGTGATAAGTCCAACGGTTGTTCGGCGACCGCAATCGCGATTTTCTCATCACCGAGCATGGAAACCGGCTGAGCAACCGCATCGCGGGCCCGCTCGACATTTGCCTGACCAGCACTGGTGAAGCGCAACGGCACGCCCAGTTCAAGCGCCGCTTCACGCAGTTCGACGCTGGTCATCTCCGTATCTGCCGCCAGCAAACACGCTACCGATTGCACCGCGATTTGCGCCTGATGCAATGCCTGGCGAATCGCCTTCGACACGTCCACGATCCCGGCGCTGACCGCCACCAGCACACTGCGCGGATAAATCAGCAATTCGTTCGCCGCCGGAGCTCTTTCCTCAGGGCCGACATGCACTGCCAGTCGCGCCTGGGCATCCTCGGGCAATTGCGCCTGCGCCAGCCAAGGCGCCGGGCCTTCGATGCGCACCGATTCACCGGCCAGCAAATCCGACACGAAACGCTTACCCAGTTCCAGATCCGCAAGGGCATAACCGCTGGGAGGATTGAGCAGGCAAGTGCCGAAACGCAGCTCGCCGCTGGTGGTAATGGCGGCGGCCACGTTCAAACCGGCGGCGATCTCTCGCGCCATCACGTTCACGCCCCCCAGACCACCCAGCAGTGGCACCACCGCACTGCCGTCTTCTGCCACGGCCAGCACCGGAGGCTCCGCGCCTTTTTCCAGTAGCAACGGCGCCAGGGTACGAATCACGATGCCCGCAGCGCACAGGGCGATGATCGGCGTGTCCTGTTGATAAAGTTCGCGCAGGGTCGCGCCGAACTCTTGATACACACGATCGACGCCGTCGACCCGGCCGTCCAGGCCATGGATCAGGGCGCCGGGGTACAACTGCGCGATAGTGCGCGCAGTGGCGAGGCTGCCATTGCCGAGAATGACTATCGCCGGAACTGAACGGGTCATCAGCCTTGCCACCTCTCACCGGGAACGATGATCAAGGAGAAATACGGCGACGACATCGGCTCCACTTCATCCAGCGGGACGATTTTCTGATTGGCCATGGTCGCTCGCTCGACGTACAGCGCACGCTCGGCCAAGCCCAGCTCTTCCAGCACCTGGCGAACCTTGGGGAAGTTGCGCCCCAGCTTCATGATCACCGCGGCATTGGCATCGGCCAGGCGGCGCTTGAGTTCGTCATGGGGCAGTACGCCGGACAACACCGACAGGCTCTGATTGCGATACACCAGCGGCGCACCGAGAACCGAAGCACCACCGAGCATCGAGCACACGCCGGGCACCACTTCGGCCTGATAGCGCTCAGCGAGCCGATCGTGCAGGTACATGTAGGAACCGTAAAAGAACGGATCACCCTCGCAGATCACCGCCACATCGCGGCCCGCATCCAGGTGCACGGCCAGTTGTTCGCTGGCGGTATCGTAGAAGTCGCTGATCACCTGCTCATAGGACAGCGGTGCGGGCAACGCCTCGGTGGTCACCGGGTAAACCAGTGGCAGCAGTGACTGCGCGTCCTGCAGGTGCGCCTCGATGATGCCGAACGCATTGCCTTTTTTACCCTTGGCGACGAAGTACGCCACCACCGGCGACTCACGCAGCAGGCGCAAGGCCTTGACGGTAATCAGCTCCGGATCACCGGGGCCGACGCCCAGGCCAATCAAACGTCCAGGTTGCTGCATCATTCGATCTCCGTGGCGAGGGCATTGACCGCAGCAGCCGCCATGGCGCTTCCGCCCAGGCGACCCTGCATGATGACAAAAGGCACGCCACGGCTATCCGCCGCCAGCGCTGCCTTGGACTCGGCAGCGCCGACGAAACCCACCGGGAAACCGAGGATCAACGCCGGTTTCGGGGCGCCGGCATCGAGCATTTCCAGCAAATAAAACAGCGCGGTCGGGGCATTGCCGATCACCACTACGCTGCCTTCCAGATGCGGACGCCACAGTTCCAGCGCAGCGGCGGAGCGGGTATTGCCCAACTCGCGGGCCAGCTCCGGCACGCTCTCATCACGCAGGGTGCAGATGACCGGGTTGTTGGCCGGAAGCCGTGCGCGGGTAATGCCTTCGGAGACCATCCGCGCGTCGCACAGAATTGGCGCACCGGCCGCCAGCGCATCGCGCCCGGCCTTGCCTGCGCCATCGGAAAACTGCAAACCGTCGATGGCCTCGACCATGCCGCAGGCGTGAATAACCCGCACCGCGAGTTTTTCCAGATCAGCCGGAATTCGCGCGAGGTTGGCCTCGGCACGAATGATCGCGAAGGAGTTGCGATAGATCTCCTGACCATCGCGGATGTAATCAAGCATCAAGGGGGCTCCGTGAGCGAGCGTCGAGCAAGGCCGCGACCGCTTCAATAGTAAGGTTGCGCGCGTGCAGCGTGCCGAAGCCGGCCTGCGATGCATCGCGAAAATATAGATCGTAGTGGCCAGGCGCGACGGCCAGCAGCGTGGCCGGTGCGGTGTGCGCGGCGGCGCAGGAACGCGGGCAACCGCTCAGGTGCACGCTCAATGCGTGACCTTGGCGTTGCAGCAGCGCGGCCAGTTGCACGGCATCGCCTTTGGTCTCGGCCAGGCTCTTGCCGCAGCCGTTTGAGCCGGTGCAGGCGATCATCCGGGTCAGTGCCTGATCGGCGTGGCACAACAGGCCCAATTGCTCCAGACCTCGGATGACTTGCGCGCAGTGTTCGACGGGGATGTTGGGCAATAGCAGGCTTTGCCAAGGCGTGAATCGCAGGTTGCCGTCGCCGTAGATGGCTGCCAGTTGTGCAGCGCCCTGCAGTTTTGCGGGATCGAGTCGTCCCAGCGGCGGCACCGCTCCCACGTAGGCTACACCGGCCTTTTTCTGCGGATGAGCGCCGATGTGCAGCACGCTTGAATCCGAGGCGCGCCGCCAATCGGTGACAGCCTGAACGGGTACGCGCTCGGCCAGTCTGGCCAGCAGGTTTTCGAGGGCGTACTCGGCCAGCAAATGACGCATCCGCGTTTGCTCGGGACGCGCCAGCTTCAGGAACAACTCAAGCACCGCCACCACCAACCCATGGCCATCCTCGAGTGCCACCGAGCCGGCGGGGGTGTCTGTCGGGCAGCCGGCCAGGCCGAACGCCAGTCGCAGCTCGCCCTCTCGCACAAAGGCCGAAAGCCACAGGTCATGGGGATGCTCGAGCATGTTCAGCGCCTCGCCGCCGTCGAGCTGCACGGCGAACTTGGCACTGAGGTCGTGAAAGCGGTCGTCGCCCTGCAAGGTGGCGAGTATCCGTTCAGCCAGTGGCCGGGTGTCGATCAGCATCTGCCGATCAAGGCCGGCTGCTGGGCTGAGCATCAGGTTGCGCACATCATCGCTGGCGGCATTGCGCGGCCCAAGACCGGCCGCGAGCAGACTGTCGATCAAGGCCGACTGCTCGCTGCCAATCCCGCGAATCTGCAGGTTGGCGCGGTTGGTCGCCTCGATCACGCCACCGGCATAACGTTCGGCGGCCTGCGCCACCGCGACCGCCTGCCGTGCGCTGATCGCACCACCGGTGAGCTTGATCCGGCAAATCCCCCCGTCCAGCGCCCGGACAATACGCAACAACCCGGGACAGGCCGTAGGACGCAAAGGGTTGAATGTCTTGGGAGCGCTCACAGGATGACCGGCACGAAATGAAGGGCAGCATTATGCCTGCTTTGCCCGGCGGGATGAAAAGCCCGAGGCACTTGGCGACGAATAGTGCGCGAAGCTGAGTCGCAACACGCACTGACTACCGGAATCAATTCGCCAAGTTGCTTTCGTTCAAAGCCGGTTCCGCAACCTGTAGTTTTTCACTGGCAAGACTTCACTCCACAAATCCCGGAGCAACTCATGGACAGTAAAAACTCAAATGGAATATTGACCGGCCACAACCTCGTCTCATGTATCGATGAACTTTCCCCCCAGGACTACCTCGACCTTAGTCATTGCACGCAGATCGCCACGAGGTCCGCGGACATGGCTGGCAGCCGCTTCGTCAACTCGACGGCGTGGCTGAACGAGTATGTGTCGACCCTGAATTTTTTCGGCTGGTCGGTCTTTCAGGATGCCATCCAGACCCGCACCCGCTACGACGTGTCGGAAAGTGTCGCGGACTATCTGATCAGAAGCGCCCACGGCATGCAGGACACCCGCCAGGGAAATGCCATGATCGACACCCTCGACGCCTTGAAACCCGACCAGCCGGCATTGTACTCACTGGATGAGGAAAGCCTGATGGGCGAGCGCTTTCAGGTCTTGCCTGCGCGGTACGATTCAAAGGGCTTTCTGGAAATAGCGGTGTTCAATCTTGAATTGGTGGCGCACAGCAAAAAGAGCGGTTTTCTATTCTGGAACTGGGAAAAGCAGGCCGCCAGAATCATTCAGAGCCGGGCCTTTCTCAAGTTGGACAAACGCGTACTCGAAGCCAAACGAGCGCTACTTGAAAACAAGTGCAGTGAACTCTTGATGAAACGGTTCGATTTGAGAAAAAACCGATTCATCAAGTCTTGAGTCCGCGTTAACTACAATTTCGACGAACGCAAACCACGCCGCGCTATGATGCGCGACCGCCAGACCGACCGCGTCGGGCGCGGCAATGAATTGGCTTTGATCGAGAAAAGAGGAACGGCATGACCCCCTGGCTGACAGTGGTAGGCATTGGCGAAGATGGCTTCAAGGGGCTCGGCAAAAATGCACGACACGCTCTGCTCAAAGCCTCGCGGATCATTGGCGCGCAACGGCAACTGGATTTGTTGCCGGCCTGTATCCGCGGCGAACGGCAACTGTGGCCAAGCCCTTTTTCCCTTGAACCGGTGCTGACGCGGCGTGGTGAGTCCATCTGTGTCCTGGCCAGCGGCGACCCGATGTTTTTCGGGGTTGGCGCCAGCCTTGCCCGGCAAGTTGCCAGCGATGAAATGCTGATCCTTCCGGCCCCTTCTTCCTGCTCGCTGGCCGCCGCCAGAATGGGCTGGCCCTTGCAGGATGTGGTCACCCTGTCAGTGGTGGCGCGTCCGGTCGCCGCGCTCAACGCTCAGTTAGCCAGTGGCCAGCGCTTGCTGGTGCTGAGCAATGACGGCCGCAGCCCCGCCGCCATCGCGGCCCTGTTGCGGGAGCGGGGTTACGGCCCCAGCCGCCTCACCGTGCTCGAACACTTGGGCGGCGAAGCTGAGCGCCGGGTCGATGGCACCGCCGGCGACTGGAACAATGACGCCATGGCCGACTTGAACCTGATCGCCATTGACTGCATCGCCGAACCGAACGCGCCACGCCTGTCTCGCCTTGCCGGGCTGCCGGACAGCGCGTTCAAGCATGACGGCCAACTGACCAAGCGCGATGTCCGGGCAATCACCCTCGCTCGCCTGGCACCGATGCCCGGTGAACTGTTGTGGGATGTTGGCGCCGGCAGCGGCTCGATCGGCATCGAATGGATGCGCACCCACCCCAGCTGCCGGGCGCTGGCGATCGAGGCCGATGACGGGCGCCAGCGGTTGATCGAGCACAACCGTGATGCCCTCGGCGTCCCCGGCCTGCAATTGATTCGCGGCCGCGCCCCGCAAGCCCTTGAAGGTCTGGAACGTCCGGACGCCATCTTCATCGGCGGCGGCGTCACCCGTGAAGGCGTGCTGGAGACCTGCTGGGCCGCCCTTAAACCCGGCGGCCGGCTGATCGCCAACGCGGTGACGCTGCAAAGTGAAATGACCCTGATGGCGTGGCGCGAACAACACGGTGGAGAGCTGACGCGTATTCATATCGCCCAGGCGCAACCGCTGGGCGACTTCGATACCTGGCGCCAGGCATTGCCGATCACCGTGCTGGACCTGACCAAACCGCACGCCCCCTGACCTCACCCTCCCCTGCCTGAGTTTTTCAATGAAACGCATTCTGTTGCTGGGCGGTGTGACCGAAGCCCTGGCCATCGCCCGAACCTTCGGCCCTGAACACATCTACAGCCTGGCCGGCATCGGTCGGATACCAACGGACCTGACCTGTCAGGTCCGTGTCGGCGGTTACGGCGGCGCCGAGGGCCTGGCGCAGTTCATCCGCGACGAACGCATTGACCTGCTGCTCGACGCCACCCATCCCTACGCCGCGAGAATCAGCCACAACGCCGCGCATGCCGCACACCTGAGCGCGATCCCCTGCTGGGCGCTACGACGCCCGGCGTGGCAACCACAGGCCGGGGACGACTGGCGCGAGGTGCGCGACTGGCCCGAACTGATCGAAGCCCTCAAACTCTTTCGCCGACCATTGTTCACCCTCGGCCGCGAGCCCTTGCAACACTTGGATGAAATCCCCGCGGACCAATTCTGGACCCTGCGCGCGCTGGACGAGTATCCCGGCAACGGGCGCTGCGAGGTGATTGGCGCACGAGGACCGTTCCTGATTGCAGATGAACGCGCGTTGTTCGAGCGTCGGCAGATCGACGTACTGATCAGCAAGAACAGCGGCAGTGCAGCGACCGAACCGAAGCTGGAAGTGGCGCGCGAACGCGGGGTGCCGGTGCTGGTGTTGAAGCGGCCACAGTTGCCGGAGGTTGAGCGGGAGTTTCTGACGCTTGGAGAAACACTTGCTGCGTTGGCCGAGTTCATTCGTTAGGGCAGGATCATTGGCTTGCATGAACAGTAACCTATTTGTTACCTTCAGAGCCGCCTGTGATCACACTCGAAGAATACCTGCAGGACAATGAAACAAGCCCCTTCGGACGCTGGTTTTCCAGCTTGAATGCGCAGGCCGCGCTCAGGGTAGCCAATGCGCTGATTCGACTCGAGCTCGGCAATACATCGAACATCAAGTGGTTCGATGGTCTCGGCGAGTACCGAGTAAATTGGGGGCCCGGGTACAGAATCTATCTTGTTCAAGAGGGCAAGCGGCTGATCATCCTCTTTGGCGGGGGTGACAAGTCCACTCAAAAGGCAGACATCAAACAGGCCAAAGCCTTGATTGCCGAATATAGAGCCCGAAAAAAAGCTGACCGCCCCCGGAGATAACGTCATGGCACTCACCCGAAGCTACAAACACACTATCGCCGAACGTGCCCAACGTGACCCCGAATTCGCCCAGGCGTTGTTGGATGAGGCTGCTACTCTGTTTTTAAACGGCGAACCAGAAATGGCCAGGATTATTTTGCGTGATCTCGTGAACGCCACTGTCGGCTTCGAGGGGTTGGCAAAGGAAACGGCAAAGCCCAGTAAAAGCCTCCATCGAATGTTGTCTGCCAATGGCAACCCGAGCATGGACAACCTGGCTGCGATATTCGCCGTAATCCGCGCTACGCTTGGTGTAGATATGCAAGTACATGTGGTACGTGCGCACTGATGACGCAAGAACCAACTAGTGTTACTGCGACACCTCACCGCACGGCGTTTTTTTACTTATCGGCATTGGTCAGGCTAAATAGCCGCGCCTGATCGCCCACTCAACCGGAACTGCACCATGTCCCGTCAACGGCTCGCAATTGCCTGGATAGCCTGCTTCGCAGTGCTGTTCAATCTGCTCGCCATGACGATGGGTGGAGCAATGGCGCAGTCGACGAAATCCTCTGCCGAGCAGTTGTTGTGGGGCAGTTTCTGCACCTCCAGCGGCAGCAAGATGGTGGCGATCTCCCTGGGGGACATCCAGCAGAAAGCACCGCAAGGCGATGATCATTCCAACATGCAGCATTGCTGGTGCTGTTCCGGTTCCGCGCCAGTGGTAGCTTTGCCCGGGCATGTTCCGCAGCTGTATTACGCGCAGTTCGAGTCCAATCGAAGCGTCCCCCCCACCTCTCTCAATACGCCGACACCGCGCCAGCAATGGCCAAGCCTGAACCCCCGCGCATCCCCTCTGGTGTGATTCCAACTCGCAATTGACCTGCGTCTTGAATCATTCCGGAGAACCATCATGCTGAACAAACTCATCGTTGTGGCCGCCCTGTTGCTGCCTGCCTGCTTTGCCAATGCCCACGAATACAAGGTCGGTGAGCTGGAAATCGCTCATCCATGGTCACAGGAGCTGCCGCCCAACGCACCGAACGTGGCCGCCTATTTCGTGATCCACAACGAAGGCCAGGCAGCCGATCGCCTGCTCGGCGTCGACTCGCCGATTGCCGGCGTTGCGCAACTGCACGAACACGTGATGCAAAACGATGTGATGAAAATGCAACATGTACAGAACGTGGATATTCCCGCGGGCGGTGAAATCACCTTCGCCCCAATGGCCTATCACGTCATGTTGTTGAACCTGAAGGACCGAAGCCTGCTCAGCGACGGCAAGCGCTTCCCGATGACCCTGCACTTCGAGAAGGCCGGTGACGTGACCGTCGAAGTGGCGGTCCAGAAGCAGGCGCCCGAAGACGGCGAAAAGCACGCCCACGCTCAGTAACAGACCGAGCGAAAAAAGCGCATGCGCCCGCCAGGCACCCGGTCATCCAGCCCTCGTCGTCAGTCATCGAGCCTGACACGCGGCAGCTGGATCAGCCTGTTCGCCATGTTGATGATCTTCATCGGCCCACTGGTTTCCCAGTCGATGCCGATGGATTCGCATGCGTCCATGACCATGAGCATGTCAATCGACATGCCGGTCGTAGAGCACACCGAGCACGTCGCGCAACCTGACGCCGAGCATTGCCCACCCCACGCCGGCCATCATGCCCTCTGGGAAAAATGCGGCTATTGCAGCCTGCTGTTCAATTGCCCGGCCCTGACCGGCGGCGTCTCCTTCATCGGTTTCGACACGCCACCCACCGCAACCTTCACCACGCCGTCCCCACGCCTGGGTCATGCCCGGCAAACCTTCTTCCCCGGCGCCCGAACCCGCGCCCCGCCGATCATCACGTAATCCCGCGCACCCATAACTAAAAGATCCGAGCCCTCGCGGAGCACACGTGATGAAACAGCCCAAAGTGAATTTCTACAATCTCGCCTGGCGCTGGCATTTCTATGCCGGCCTGTTCGTGGCGCCCTTCATGGTGATGCTGGCCCTGACCGGCACCATTTACCTGTTCAAACCACAACTCGACTCATTGATGTACAGCAGCCTGCTGAACGTACCGGCCGGCCACCACAGCATTCCTGCCGATGACTTGCTCAAGCGCGTGAAAGACGCCTATCCACAAGGAACCATCAAACAGTACCTGCCACCGGTCAACGCCGAGCGCAGCGCCCAGTTTGTCGTGCTCGACAGCGGCAAGGAGCTGAACGTATTTCTCGACCCGTACCACGGCGACATCCTCGGCGAGCAAGACGCCAAGAAGAACCTGCAGGCCATTGCGCGGGCGATTCACGGCGAGCTGATGATCGGCACCGTCGGCGACCGCCTGGTGGAACTGGCCGCCGGCTGGGGTGTGGTGCTGGTGGTCTCCGGGGTATTCCTGTGGTGGCCGCGCGGCCAGGCCGCCGGCATCCTGTGGCCTCGTCTGAGCAGTCGCGGCCGGGTGCTGTGGCGTGATCTGCATGCCGTCACCGGCTTCTGGGGTGCCTCGCTGTTGCTGGTGATGCTGCTCAGCGGCATGACCTGGACCGGCTTCTGGGGCCAGCAATACGCGGCGGTGTGGAACGTTTTCCCGGCGGCGATGTGGGACAACGTGCCCAAATCCGATGTCGAGGCACGCAGCCTCAATGAGGCTCATCGCCAGACCGTGCCGTGGGCCATGGAAAACACGCCGATGCCGATGTCCGGCGACCATGCCGAACACATGAACCACGGCGGTGCCCAAGCTGGCCCCGCAGCGCCGACCATCAGCCTGCAAGACGTGCAAAACATTGCCGTCCAGAACAAGGTCGAGCCGGGCTACAGCATCACCTTGCCGAAAACCGCGACAGACGTCTTCACCATCGCCGTGTTCGCCGACGACCCGCGCAACGACGCCACCCTGCATGTCGATCAGTACAGCGGCAAGGTCCTGGCCGATGTGCGCTTCGAGCAATACGGCACCGTCGCCCGCGCCACGGAAATCGGCGTGATGCTGCATGAAGGCAAGATGTTCGGCGTGGTCAATCAGATCATCGTGCTGCTGATCTGCCTGATGATCCTGCTCAGCGCCGTCAGTGGCGTGGTGATCTGGTGGAAACGTCGCCCGCAAGGAAAACTGGGCGTGCCGCCCCTGCGTCATGACCTGCCGAAATGGAAAACCGCGATGGTGATCATGTTCGCCCTGGCGGTAGCGTTCCCTTTGGTGGGGGCTTCGCTGGTGGTGGTCTGGGTGCTCGACAAGCTCTTGCTGTCGCGCTTTACCCGGCAAGCTGAGAGTGCCTCAACTTCATCATGAAACAGGCGAGATGCGCGGGAGTGAAGGGACTGTAAACTTCCCCGCGCGTCACCTGCCTATACCGCCATCGCGGGCAAGCCTTGCTCCTACAGGTTTTGTGTCGATTACATAAAATGTGTTTGACGCTGAACCTGTAGGAGCAAGGCTTGCCCGCGATGGCGTCTTCAGCTCTACCCAAAATCCCAGAGTTAATGGATGACCTCGCTCAACCTCACCTACCTCACCTGGTCCCCCCTGGGCCACGGCCACTGTCATCACCAGTTCCAGCTGCGCGATACCTCGCTGCACGTGGCCGCCGGTGAGTTCGTCGGCTTGATCGGCCCCAACGGCAGCGGCAAGACCAGCCTGCTGCGTTGCGCCTGGCGTTTCAACAAGCCGCAAAGCGGTGAGGTCAAGCTCGACCACCACAACGTCTGGCAACAATCCTCACGCTGGTGCGCCCAGCGGATCGCCGTGGTGTTGCAGGAATTCCCCGATGCCTTCGGCCTGACCGTCGACGAGGTGGTCGCCATGGGCCGCACGCCGCACAAGGGTCTGTTCGACGGCGACACGCTCGAGGATAGAAGTCTTGTCACCCAGGCATTGCAGTCGGTCGGGCTCGAAAGCTTCGAAGACCACGCCTTCTCCACCCTTTCCGGCGGTGAAAAACAGCGGGTGATTCTCGCCCGCGCCCTGGCCCAGCAGCCGCAATTGCTGATCCTCGACGAGCCGACCAACCACCTCGACCCGCGCTATCAGCTGGAGCTGTTGCAGCTGGTCAAGCGCCTGAAGATCGGGACCTTGGCGAGCATCCATGACCTCAATCTGGCGGCCGCCTTCTGTGATCGACTGTACGTGATCAACCACGGCCGCATCGTCGCCAGCGGCACACCGAAAGAGGTCCTGACCAGCGCGTTGCTGCGCAGCGTATTCGGCGTCGAAGCATTGATCGATGAGCACCCCTTGCACGGCTACCCACGAATCACCTGGATAACCCAACGATGATTTTGCGTCCCCTGCTGTACCTTTCCCTGTTGCTGGGCAGCGCCCAGGCGTTTGCCGAGGCGACGCACTACCCATTGACGATTCAAAGCTGCAACCGCGAAGTGACTTTCCAGCAAGCCCCGAAACACGCCGTCAGCCACGACATCAACATGACCCAGATGATGCTCGCCCTGGGTCTCAAACCGCAGATGGCCGGCTACAGCGGCGTGTCCGGATGGAAGTCGGTGACGCCCGAAATGCACAGCATCCTCGATGGCCTGCCGGAGCTGGCGGCCAAGTATCCGTCGGTGGAAACCCTGCTCGACGCCAACGTCGACTTCTTCTTCGCCGGCTGGGATTACGGCATGCGAGTGGGCGGCGACCTCACGCCGCAGACCCTGCAACCGCTGGGCATCAATGTCTATGAGCTGACCGAATCCTGCGCCTTCGTGATGAAGCGTCCGCCGGCCACGCTGGAGGACACCTACAACGATCTGCGCAACCTCGGCAAAATCTTCGACGTGCAAGATCGCGCCAACGCCTTGATCAGCCAGATGCAGGCGCAAGTCGCCGACGTCCGCCAACACCTGCCCGCCGAAAAACCCCGGGTGTTCCTGTATGACAGTGGTGAAGACCGGGCCATGACTTCCGGGCGCCTGGGCATGCCGCAAGCGCTGATCGATGCCGCTGGCGGGCGCAACGTGCTCGACGATGTCGAGGCGAGCTGGACCCGGGTCAACTGGGAGAGCGTGGTCGAGCGCAATCCGCAGGTGATCGTGATCGTCGACTACGGCGAGGTCACTGCCGAGCAGAAGATTCAATTTCTGCGCAACAACAAGGCACTGCAATCGGTAGACGCGATCAAGCATCAACGCTTCATCGTGATCCCGTACGTGCAGGCCACGCCGGGCATCGACAACGTGCTGGCCGTGCAAACCCTGGCCAAAGGCTTCCACGGCGGATGATCGATCGTCGCTACGCCCTGTTGCTATTCGCCCTCGGAGCACTCTTGCTGGTGTCGTGCGTGGTGTCGTTGGGTTTCGGCCCGGCGCGGATGCCCGTGGACTTGGTGTGGCGGATTCTGCTGCACAAGCTGTTCGGTTTCGGCGTGCCCGACTGGAGCGCCGGGCAGGAGCACATTGTCTGGCTGATCCGCGTGCCGCGCATGTTGCTGGGCGCACTGGTGGGCGCGGGACTGGCGCTGATCGGCGCGGTGTTGCAGGCCGTCACACGCAACCCGTTGGCCGATCCACACTTGCTCGGCGTGACCTCCGGCGCCACCCTCGGCGCGGTCATCGTAGTGTTACATGTTGGCGAAATCGTCGGCCTGCTGACCCTGCCCGTCGCGGCTTTCATCGGTGCGTTGCTGAGCATGCTGGTGGTGCTTTTGATCGCCAGTCGCCACGGCCGCCTGGACAGTGATCGCCTGCTGTTGTGCGGTGTGGCGGTGTCGTTCGTGATGATGGCGATTGCCAATCTGCTGCTGTTTCTCGGCGATCATCGCGCCAGTTCCGCAGTGATGTTCTGGATGCTCGGTGGGCTCGGGTTGGCGCGCTGGGAACTGTTGGCAGTCCCGGCCACCAGCGTGCTGCTCGGGCTGGCGTTGCTGCTGGGCATGGCGCGTTCGTTGAATGCCTTGATGGCGGGCGAGCAGACAGCCGTGACCCTGGGATTGAACGCCCGGACGGTGCGTCTGTGGGTGTTTGTGATCGCCTCGCTGATGACCGGTGTATTGGTGTCCATCAGCGGTTCGATCGGTTTTGTCGGGCTGATGGTGCCGCACATTGCACGGCGATTGGTAAGTGCCGAGCATCGTCGGCTGCTACCCGCATGCGTGTTGCTTGGCAGCCTGTTTCTCGTTTGGGTCGACGTTGCCGCGCGAACGATGATCGCCCCGGAAGACCTGCCCATCGGCGTCGCCACCGCTGCCATCGGCGGCCTGTTCTTCATCGGCCTGATGCGCCGCCGCTGATCCGAACAAATCACAACCTGTAGGAGCGAGCCTGCTCGCGATGAGGGTGTGTCAGACACCATTGGTGGCGACTGACACACCTTCATCGCGAGCAGGCTCGCTCCTACAGTGGACCAGTGTTGCTCTCAAAATTACACGCCCCAACGTGGCGCAGCACAGCGCACCACTGCACCGACCTCGTCCCTTCATGGTGCGCGACCTACTCGCGCAACCGCTCTAAACCAACACTTTCACACCTCATGAAAACCGGGCACAGCCCTTGCTAAAGACCCTTCAGTCGTCCGCATCTGCCAACCAGAAAAATTAAACGTTCATGGAGATCGCACAATGAAGCGTCGCAGTTTGATCAAGGCTTTCACTCTCTCGGCCAGCATTGCCGCAATGGGCATGACCTGGACGGTCCAGGCCGCCGAAACCATCAAGGTCGGGATTCTGCATTCGTTGTCCGGGACCATGGCGATTTCCGAAACGTCGTTGAAAGACATGGCGTTGATGACCATCGACGAGATCAACGCCAAGGGTGGCGTCAACGGCAAGATGCTGGAGCCGGTGGTGGTGGACCCGGCGTCGAACTGGCCGCTGTTCGCTGAAAAGGGCCGGCAGTTGCTGACCCAGGACAAGGTTGCGGTGGTATTCGGCTGCTGGACGTCCGTGTCGCGCAAATCGGTGTTGCCGGTGTTCGAAGAACTCAACGGCCTGCTGTTTTACCCGGTGCAGTACGAAGGCGAAGAGATGTCGCCGAACGTGTTCTACACCGGCGCCGCACCGAACCAGCAGGCGATCCCCGCCGTCGAATACCTGATGAGCGAAGAAGGCGGCAGCGCCAAGCGCTACTTCCTGCTCGGCACCGACTACGTCTACCCGCGCACCACCAACAAGATCCTGCGTTCGTTCCTGCATTCCAAAGGTGTGGCCGACAAGGACATCGAAGAGGTCTACACCCCGTTCGGTCACAGCGACTATCAAACCATCGTCGCCAACATCAAGAAATTCTCCGCTGGCGGCAAGACCGCTGTGATCTCCACGGTCAACGGCGACTCCAATGTGCCGTTCTACAAGGAGCTGGCCAACCAGGGCCTGAAGGCCACCGACGTGCCGGTGGTGGCTTTCTCGGTGGGTGAAGAAGAACTGCGCGGCATCGACACCAAGCCGCTGGTGGGCAACCTCGCGGCGTGGAACTACTTCGAGTCGGTGGAGAACCCGGTGAACAAGAAGTTCGTCGATGACTGGAAGGCCTACGCGAAGAAACACAACCTGCCAGGCGCCGACAAGGCGGTGACCAATGATCCGATGGAAGCCACTTACGTGGGCATCCACATGTGGGCGCAGGCGGCTGAAAAGGCCAAGTCCACCGACGTCGACAAAGTCCGCGAAGCCCTCGGCGGCCAGACCTTCGCCGCACCGTCGGGCTACACCCTGACCATGGACAAGACCAACCACCACCTGCACAAGCCAGTGATGATCGGCGAGATCCAGGGTGACGGGCAGTTCAACGTCGTCTGGCAAACCGAAGGCCCGATCCGCGCCCAGCCGTGGAGCCCGTTCATCCCGGGTAACGACAAGAAGCCGGAGTATGCGGTGAAGAGCAACTGAGCCATTGGATGCCCGCCTCCACCCGAGGTGGGCACAAATCCCTGTAGGAGCGAGCCTGCTCGCGATGACGGCGGCACATTCAACATCACTGTGACTGAACCTCCGCTATCGCGAGCAGGCTCGCTCCTACATTTAGTCCGTGCAAGGCGCCACTCTATGCCCACTGCCCTTTACCGACTTGTTCTCGCCATCGCGCTGCTATTTCCGATGGCCGCTTTCGCCGGCGACGCCGAGGACTTCCTCGCCGCCAACCCCACTCAGCAGGCCAAGCTTCTGGAGTCCTGGGCCGCACAGCCCGACCCCGCACGCATCGAACTGATCAACGCCCTGCAACTAGGCGAACTGACCGTCGATGGCCAGCCGAAAACCCTGCGCCTGAACAACCGCCTTCGCGGTCTGATCGACACCGCACTGGCCAGCCACCAATTGCTCGCCGCCGACGCCAAACTCCGTCTCGCTGCCGCGCAGCAATTGCAGAAAAGCGCCAAGCCGGCACAACTGAAATTCCTCGACCAGCAATTGGCCGGCGAAAAGGATGAAGCCGTCCACGCCGCCCTGAGCCTGGCCCTGGCCAACCTGCAACTGGTGGACACTGATCCCGCCGTACGCCTCGCCGCCGTGCGACTGCTCGGCGAAACCGGCGATCCACTGGCCCGCACCCGCCTCGAAGGCCTGCTGGAACCTGGCGTCGAATCCGATGCCGGCGTACGCACCGCCGCCGAAACCAGCCTTGCCCAGGTCAAACGCAAACTGCTGGTGGGCGAACTGCTCGGGCAGGCTTTCAGTGGCATGTCCCTCGGTTCGATCCTGCTGCTGGCGGCACTGGGTCTTGCGATCACCTTCGGCCTGCTCGGCGTGATCAACATGGCCCACGGCGAGATGCTGATGATCGGTGCCTACTCGACCTACGTGGTGCAGTTGATGTTCCAGCGCTTCGCGCCGCAGGCCATTGAGTTTTATCCACTGATCGCGCTGCCGGTGGCGTTCTTCGTCACCGCCGCCATCGGCATGGCGCTGGAACGCACGGTGATCCGTCACCTCTACGGGCGTCCGCTGGAAACCCTGCTCGCCACCTGGGGCATCAGCCTGATGCTGATCCAACTGGTGCGCCTGGTGTTCGGCGCGCAGAACGTCGAAGTGGCCAACCCGGCGTGGCTGTCGGGCGGGATTCAGGTGCTGCCCAATCTGGTGCTGCCGTACAACCGCATCGTCATCATCGCCTTCGCCCTGTTTGTCGTGGTGCTGACCTGGTTGCTGTTGAACAAGACGCGGCTGGGCCTGAACGTGCGCGCGGTCACCCAGAACCGCAACATGGCGGCCTGCTGCGGCGTACCCACAGGGCGCGTCGACATGCTCGCCTTCGGCTTGGGCTCGGGCATCGCCGGGCTCGGTGGCGTGGCGCTGAGCCAGATCGGCAACGTCGGCCCGGACCTTGGCCAGAGCTACATCATCGACTCGTTCCTGGTGGTGGTGCTCGGCGGTGTCGGGCAACTGGCCGGTAGTGTGTTCGCCGCCTTCGGCTTAGGGATTGCCAACAAGATCCTCGAACCGCAGATCGGTGCCGTGCTCGGCAAGATCCTCATCCTCGCGCTGATCATTCTGTTCATTCAGAAACGTCCGCAAGGCCTCTTCGCGCTCAAAGGACGGGTGATCGACTAATGAATCAGCCCCTGATGGTCACGGCCAGCCAAAAAGCCGGCCCCAAAGTCACGATCGCCGTCGGCGTGGTAGTCCTCGCCCTGCTGCTGGCGCTGCCGCTGCTGTCGCTGTTGCCGGCGGACAGCACGCTGCATGTCTCGGCCTACACGCTGACACTGGTGGGCAAAATCCTCTGCTACGCCATCGTCGCCCTGGCGCTGGATCTGGTCTGGGGCTACGCCGGCCTCTTGTCCCTCGGCCACGGCCTGTTCTTCGCCCTGGGCGGTTACGCGATGGGCATGTACCTGATGCGCCAGGCGTCGGGCGATGGCTTGCCGGCGTTCATGACCTTCCTGTCGTGGACCGAACTGCCTTGGTACTGGAGCGGCACCGACAGTTTCCTCTGGGCCCTGTGCCTTGTAGTGCTGGCGCCGGGGTTGCTGGCGCTGGTATTCGGCTTCTTCGCCTTTCGCTCGCGGATCAAGGGCGTGTATTTCTCGATCATGACCCAGGCCCTGACCTTCGCCGGGATGCTGCTGTTCTTCCGCAATGAGACCGGGTTTGGCGGCAACAACGGCTTTACCAATTTCCGCACGATTCTTGGTTTCGGCATCGCCGAACCGGGCACCCGCGCGACGCTGTTCCTGGCCACGGTGCTGTTGCTGGTGGCAAGTCTGTTCATCGGTTGGCGCCTTGCGCAAAGCAAGTTCGGCCGGGTGCTGACAGCCCTGCGCGACGCGGAAAACCGCCTGATGTTCTGCGGTTACGATCCGCGTGGGTTCAAGCTATTTGTCTGGGTGTTGAGTGCGGTGTTGTGCGGCTTGGCCGGTGCGTTGTACGTGCCGCAAGTCGGCATCATCAACCCGAGCGAAATGTCGCCGACCAACTCCATCGAAGCCGCCGTCTGGGTTGCCCTCGGCGGTCGCGGCACCCTGATCGGGCCGCTGCTTGGCGCCGGTGTGGTCAACGGCATGAAGAGCTGGTTCACCGTGGCGTTCCCCGAATACTGGCTGTTCTTCCTCGGCGCGTTGTTCATCGTCGTGACCCTGTATCTACCCAAAGGCGTGATCGGTCTGTTGAAGAAAAGAGGTGAGCAATGAGAACCCTGGCCACCGGCGAATTCATGCTCGAACCGGTCTTTTATCCTCCGCAGCCGAACAAGGATGCCGGCAGCAGCCGCGATGCCATCGGCCTCGGTCAACGGGTGGGGCCCGGCCTGGACACACGCCACGGCACCATCCTGACCCTGGAAGACATCAGCGTCAGCTTCGATGGTTTCAAGGCGCTGAACGATCTGAACCTGTACATCGGCGTCGGCGAACTGCGCTGCATCATCGGTCCCAACGGCGCGGGCAAGACCACCCTGATGGACGTGATCACCGGCAAGACCCGGCCCAGCCACGGCAAGGCCTGGTTCGGCGAAACCCTGGACCTGACGCAAATGAGCGAGGTGCAAATCGATCAGGCCGGGATCGGCCGCAAGTTCCAGAAGCCGACGGTGTTCGAAGCCCTGAGCGTGTTCGAGAACCTGGAACTGGCGCAGAAAACCGACAAATCGGTGTGGGCCAGCCTGCGGGCTCGCCTGAGCGGCGAACAGAAAGATCGCATCAGCGACGTGCTGGAGACCATTCGCCTGACCACCTCGGTCAATCGTCCGGCCGGCCTGCTGTCCCACGGTCAGAAGCAGTTTCTGGAAATCGGCATGCTGCTGATGCAAGACCCGCAACTGCTGCTGCTCGACGAACCCGTGGCCGGCATGACCGATGCGGAGACCGAATTCACCGCCGAACTGTTCAAGTCCCTGGCGGGCAAGCATTCGCTGATGGTAGTGGAACACGACATGGGCTTCGTCGGCTCCATCGCAGACCACGTGACGGTGTTGCACCAGGGCAGCGTGTTGGCGGAAGGGTCACTGGAGCAGGTGCAGGACAATGAGCGGGTGATCGAGGTTTACCTCGGACGCTGAGGAATCGCTCTTGTAGGAGCAAGGCTTGCCCGCGATGGGGCCGCCGCGGTTCAACGCAAAGACCGTGTCATCGTTCATCGCGGGCAAGCCTTGCTCCTACAGGGCCTTGGGAGGATTCAAGACATGCTGCAAGTCGACAAGCTGCATCAGTACTACGGCGGAAGCCACATCCTGCGCGGCCTGAGCTTTGACGTGAAGGTTGGCGAAGTCACCTGCCTGCTCGGGCGCAACGGCGTGGGCAAGACCACCTTGCTCAAATGTCTGATGGGCCTGCTGCCCGCCAAAGAGGGCGCGGTGAACTGGGAAGGCAAGCCGATCACCACGCTCAAGCCGCACCAGCGGGTGCACGCCGGGATTGCCTATGTACCGCAAGGTCGGGAGATATTCGGGCGCCTGACCGTAGAAGAAAACCTGCTGATGGGCCTGTCGCGCTTTCCCGGCAATGAAGCCAAAGAAGTCCCCGCCTTCATCTACGAGCTGTTCCCGGTGCTGCTACAAATGAAACAACGGCGCGGCGGTGACCTGTCCGGCGGCCAGCAACAGCAGCTCGCCATCGGCCGGGCACTGGCCAGCCGGCCGCGCCTGCTGATCCTCGACGAGCCCACCGAAGGTATCCAGCCATCGGTGATCAAGGAAATCGGCGCAGTGATCAAGAAGCTCGCGGCGCGCGGCGACATGGCCATTTTGCTGGTGGAACAGTTCTACGATTTTGCCGCCGAACTGGCCGACCAATATCTGGTGATGTCCCGAGGCGAGATCGTGCAGCAGGGGCGGGGTGAAAACATGGAGGCCGAGGGCGTGCGCGGGTTGGTCACGATCTGATTCGTGAACCATTTTGTCGCGCGGCACGCCGCGAGATGCCCTCTTCTGGTGCGCAGAGAAGACCCGCAACTGCCCTGAAGCCTGGAATACCGTGCGGCACAGCCTTTGCAGTTGTCCGGATGACCACCAGATAAGCACTGACCATGACTCTTCCCGCCACCGGCGCCTTGTTTACCCCCAGTTGGCACGCCGAGCTGGAACTGGGCTACGCCCGTTTCGGCGACAGCACGCGCCCGGTTCAACGCCGGCACAAGGGCCCGCTGCGGGTGCAAAAGCACCTGTACGCCGAAGGGCCCGAGGTGTGCCAGCACATCATCGTCCATCCGCCGGGTGGCATTGCCGGAGGTGATCGTCTGGACATCACGGCCAGCGTCGACCGCGATGCCTGGGCACAAATCACCAGCCCCGGCGCGGCGAAATGGTATCGCGCCGCCGACGCCGCGTATCAGCGGCTGGACTTGAAAGTGGCGGCCGGTGCGACACTGGAATGGTTGCCCCAGGAGACGATCGTTTTCAGTGCGGCCCAGGCCGAACTGCGCACCCACATCGACCTTGAAGGCGATGCCCGGTTGTTCTACTGGGACGTGGTGGCACTGGGTCGCCCGGCCAGCGGCGAGCGCTTCGGCCTCGGGCACTTTCAGGCGCAACTGGATATTCGTCGCGACGGACAGTTGCTCTGGCATGAGCGCCAGCGCATTGTCGGCGGCGATGGCTTGCTGGATTCGCCCATCGGGCTGGATGGCAAGCCGGTGTTTGCCACGCTGTTGGTGACGGGCGAAATCGAGCCTGATTTGCTGGAACGCTGCCGGTCGTTGAGCAATGACGTGCACGGGGACTTGACCCAGTTGCCGGGGCTACTGGTTGCCCGTTGCCTGGCCAGTGAGGCGCTGCTGGCGCGCGGCTGGTTGATTGAATTGTGGCGATTGCTCAGGCCGGCGTTGCTTGGCCGGGAAGCTGTCCCACCGCGAATATGGAGCACCTGAACAAACAACACCCCTGTAGGAGCAAGGCTTGCCCGCGATGAACGAAAACTCGGTCTCATCGATATTCCGCGGCGCTCCCATCGCGGGCAAGCCTTGCTCCTACAGGGGACATGTTCACAGTGACGAACCTTTTTAAACTGCCGAAACTGGATTCCAACGATGGACCTGACCCCACGCGAAAAAGACAAACTGCTGATTTTCACCGCCGGCCTCGTGGCCGAGCGGCGTCTGGCCCGCGGCGTGAAACTCAATTACCCCGAAGCCATGGCTTACATCAGTGCGGCGCTGCTTGAAGGCGCCCGTGACGGGCAGACCGTGGCCGAGCTGATGCACTACGGCACGACCCTGCTCAATCGTGAACAAGTGATGGAAGGCATCCCGGAAATGATCCCGGAGATTCAGGTCGAAGCCACCTTCCCCGACGGCACCAAACTGGTCACCGTCCACCAACCGATTGCCTGAGGCCCCTCCATGACTTACACCATTCGCGATGCCATTGAGGCCGACCTGCCGGCCCTGCGTGACATCTACAACGACGCCGTGCTCAACACCACCGCCATCTGGAACGAACAGCCCGTGGACCTGGGCAACCGTCAGGCCTGGTTCACCGCACGGCAGACCCAGGCGTATCCGATCCTGGTGATCGTCGACGCTGACGAGCAAGTGCTCGGCTACGCTTCGTTCGGCGACTGGCGGCCGTTCGAGGGCTTTCGTCACACCGTCGAGCATTCGGTCTATGTGCGCAGCGACCAGCGCGGCAATGGCCTGGGTCCGAAGCTGATGGACGTGCTGATCGAGCGCGCCAAGGGTTGCGGCAAACATGTGATGGTCGCCGCCATCGAAAGCGGAAACGCCGCGTCCATCCGCCTGCACGAGCGCGCAGGTTTCGTGACCACCGGGCAAATGCCGCAAGTGGGTACCAAGTTCGGTCGCTGGCTGGACCTGACCTTCATGCAACTGACCCTCAATCCTGGCGCCCAGCCACCGCTCGCCAGCAAGGAGTGACACCCGATGAACCCCGCCCAACTGCGACGCGTCAACGTTGAAAGCTTCGCGCATTATCGTCAGGGTTTGATTGACCTGCTGCTCGATGCCGTCGGGTATGGCGCCAGCGTCGGCTTCATGGCCGACCTGGACGCCATCCAGGCCCATGCGTATTTCGATGAGGTCCAGGACAACCTGAAGAAGGGCCATGTTTTGCTCTGGGTGGTGGTCAAGGATGAACAGGTGCAAGCCAGCGTGCAGTTGACCCTGTGCCAGAAAGCCAATGGCCTGAACCGCGCCGAAGTGCAGAAACTGCTGGTGCGCGAACATGCGCGGCGTCGCGGCCTGGGCCAACAGTTGATGGCGGCGGTGGAACAGGCGGCCCTGCAACACAAGCGCGGCATGCTCTATCTCGACACCGAGGCCGGCTCACCCGCTGAAGATTTCTACAAGGCCCTGGGCTACACCCGTGTCGGTGAAATCCCCGATTACGCCTGCGACCCGACCGGTCGCTACAAGCCCACTGCGCTCTACTACAAGATTCTCCAGGGGGCCCATTGATGATTCCCGGCCAGTACCAGATCCAGCCCGGCGAGATCGAACTCAATGCCGGCCGCCGCACCCTCAGCCTGACCGTCGCCAACAGTGGTGACCGACCGATCCAGGTCGGTTCGCACTATCACTTTTTCGAAACCAACGACGCCCTGACCTTCGATCGTGCCGCCAGCCGCGGCATGCGCCTGAACATTCCCGCCGGCACCGCCGTGCGTTTCGAGCCGGGGCAGAGTCGCGAGGTGGAGTTGGTGGATCTGGCGGGGCATCGGCGGGTGTTCGGGTTTGCCGGGCGGGTCATGGGCGACCTTTAAATCATCGGGTGTCTGCACTGACGCCATCGCGAGCAGGCTCGCTCCCACAGTTGATCGCGTTCCCCTGTAGGAGCGAGCCTGCTCGCGATGAGTGAGCGAAGCGAACGATCTCAAATTCAATTGAATTCCAAGGCGAACGAATGAAAATCTCCCGTCAAGCCTACGCCGACATGTACGGCCCCACCGTCGGTGACAAGGTCCGCCTGGCCGACACTGAGTTGTGGATCGAAGTGGAAAAAGACTTCACCACCTACGGCGAAGAAGTGAAGTTCGGTGGCGGCAAAGTCATTCGTGACGGTCAGGGCCAGAGCCAGTTGCTGGCCGCCGAAGTCGTCGACACGTTGATCACCAACGCGCTGATCATCGACCACTGGGGCATCGTCAAGGCCGACGTCGGCCTCAAGGACGGGCGCATCGCTGCGATCGGCAAGGCCGGCAATCCGGACGTTCAGCCCAATGTGAATATCGCGATCGGCGCCAGCACCGAAGTCATCGCCGGCGAGGGCATGATCCTCACCGCCGGCGGCATCGACACCCACATCCACTTCATCTGCCCGCAGCAGATCGAAGAAGCGCTGATGAGCGGCGTCACCACCATGATCGGCGGCGGCACGGGCCCTGCCACCGGGACCAACGCCACCACCTGCACCTCCGGGCCATGGCACCTTGCACGCATGCTGCAGGCCGCCGATGCCTTCCCGATGAACATCGGCCTCACCGGCAAGGGCAACGCCAGCCTGCCCGAACCCTTGATCGAGCAGGTCAAGGCCGGTGCCATCGGCCTGAAGCTGCATGAGGACTGGGGCACCACCCCGGCGAGCATCGACAACTGCCTGAGCGTCGCCGACCAGTACGACGTACAGGTGGCGATCCACACCGACACTCTCAACGAGTCGGGTTTCGTCGAAACAACCCTCGGCGCCTTCAAGGGTCGCACCATCCACACCTATCACACCGAAGGTGCGGGCGGCGGACATGCCCCGGACATCATCAAGGCTTGCGGTTTCGCCAACGTGTTGCCGAGTTCGACCAACCCGACCCGGCCGTTCACCCGCAATACCATCGACGAACACCTGGACATGCTGATGGTCTGCCATCACCTCGATCCGAGCATTGCCGAAGACGTGGCCTTCGCCGAAAGCCGCATTCGCCGCGAGACGATTGCCGCCGAAGACATCCTGCATGACCTCGGCGCGTTCTCGATGATCAGCTCCGACAGCCAGGCCATGGGCCGGGTCGGCGAAGTCATCACGCGCACCTGGCAGACCGCCGACAAGATGAAAAAACAACGCGGCCCGCTACCGGGTGACGGCGCCGGCAACGACAATTTCCGCGCCAAGCGCTACATCGCCAAGTACACGATCAACCCGGCAATCACCCATGGCATCAGCCATGAGGTGGGTTCGGTGGAAGTGGGGAAGTGGGCGGATCTGGTGCTGTGGCGTCCGGCGTTTTTTGGGGTCAAGCCGACGCTGATTCTCAAGGGCGGTGCCATTGCGGCCAGCCTGATGGGGGATGCCAACGCGTCGATCCCGACACCACAACCGGTGCACTACCGTCCGATGTTCGCCAGTTACGGTGGGTCATTGCACGCCACCAGCCTGACCTTTATCAGCCAGGCAGCGCAGGAAGCGGGATTGCCCGAAGCCTTGGGTCTGAAGAAGAAAATCGCCGTGGTCAAAGGCTGTCGCGAGGTGCAGAAAACCGATCTGATCCACAACGATTATCTGCCTGAGATCGATGTCGATCCGCAGACCTATCAGGTCAAGGCCGACGGGGTGTTGCTGTGGTGTGAGCCTGCGGAAACGCTGCCGATGGCGCAGCGTTATTTCCTGTTCTGAAAGGAACGCCCGGCCCCACCAATGCGGACCGGGCGCTCGATTAAACCCCAGCGTGCGCATCTCCCTCGACTCTGAAGGCCATTTCCGAACGCTGCAATCTGGCGCGCTGCATCGCTTCGTGGGTCAGTTTGCGGACCAGTTCCTTTTCTTGCACGGCGATTGTTTCCATGTCGGCGTAGTACTGCGCATCACTCATGACCATGCCGGGTGATATTTCACTGTCTGGTTTACCCAACAGTTTTCCCAACCGGACAACTTCCCCCCGCCAGTAAATTTTGTGCACGGACGAATCGCTGTCGATCCAGGCTTGTTGTGCAGCCTGCAAGTCCAGTGAAATCTCGGCCTTGGCGCGCAATGCGTTGAGCGGTTCCGGGTTCGACCGCATCATGAAATTGACCCAGAAGGGTTGTTCGAGGATCCGTTCCTGCAACAGCGCTCCCTGCTCCTTTTCCAGTACCCGGGTATAGGCACGTTGAATCATCTCGCGTGTGACATCAGGCACCCGGAACATCATCTTGCGGGACTGCCAGGGTAACTCCAGGCGCTGCGCCAATTGCGTGGGATAGATCATATGAATCTCCACCTCATCGATATCCGCAATCACCTGCCCCTGAGCATCACGACGGGGTATCACCAGTCCCTGCTCATCGTACTGCGGGAACTGACGTCCCTGACCCAACAGCTCGCCAATGCGCTCGCGGGCGATCCTGCCCAACTCGTCCAGGCGCGACTTGCCCCGGGCCAATTCCAGCAACGCAGTTTCGATCAGGTCGTGTGCACCCAGTTCATACGCCTGGAAGATCAGCACTTCCAGGCCCATGGCGTTGAACAGTTGCGCTCCGGCATCGACGCAGGTTGTGGGCGCTGCGGCCATGCGAAAGAGCACTTTGCGAAGCGTGCTGTTTGCGGTGGCCGCTTCGATCATTTCCCAGACCTTGCTGCACAGCTCGGCTCTCGCTGCTTTTTCTGTCGCAAGGGCGTCAGCCGACTGCGCCAACTTCCTGAGTTCGCGGAAGAACGGTTCGGAGCCATGTTCATGTTCGAGGCTGTCCCAGGCGTCCTGCTTGGCGCGCCATTGCTCGTCAGTAAGGCCTGCGCGCCATTGAATGCTGTCGAGTATGCCCCGGGGTGGATAGGGCCGATCCGGTTCGAGCCCCACCGATTGGCGATAGTCCCTGATCATTTGAAGATTTTGCTCGGATATATAGCGAGGCTCCTGACTGATGGTCGTGCGCGCCACCACCTCGGCGCCATCCGATCCGGGCTCCACTTGTGGAATGTGCTCAAGCACATTGGCACTCAAATCCAGGTTGAACATCGGACCTCGGTGCTGATCGAACAGCCCCACGGGCCAGGCATTCAGACCGGTATCCGCCAGCAGCAGCATCGTCAGGTCCGGCATCTGTCCCACGTCCGGTGACAGCCGCAAAGGATTGCCCTCAAGTCCGAGGAATTGCAGACGCGCCAGCCCACGCAATCGGGTCACAGCCGATGGGTCAAGTTCGATCAGGTTGTCGGACAGATCCAGCTCAGTCAGATGACTCATTCGATCCAGCGGCACAGGCAGCTCGAACAGACCGTTACTGCTGAGGTTCAACCTGCGCAAGCGTCGGAAATGACGCAGGAACCCATCGGCGTCCACATCGATGCTCGCCCCCGATAAATCCAGGTGGGTGACATGATCGAAATTGGCCGTCAGCGGCGGCAACAGATCCAGTTGCCCCTGAAGATCGATGCTGGATAAATCGATGAACTGGCCCTGGGGTTGACCATTGATATCGAGATCGACCTCTCCCGTTCGCTGCCAGGCCTGCTTGAGGGCTTTGATAATCGTCAGTCGGGCGCGACGCTGCTGGGCAAAGTCCGCTGTCTGGCGCACGCCGGGCGGCACGTCCAACTGGGTTCGTTGCCAGTTTTGCAAGGTGTGATCAAGTTGCTTGAATTCACGCTCGAGGGTTATCAGGGTCGCTTCTTGCCGGTCGCCCATGCTCTCGATAAACCCGTTGAGCTGCGCCGGTGACAGTGCGGGATAGAGCGTGCGAACCCGCTCCTCGACAATTCGCTGCCACTGACTGGTCCGAGGGTGATCGCTCAAGGGGTAGCCGATTCGCTCGCCGGACAGGCGCATCGGCGATTTAAAAAATGGCTGTTTGCGCGGTTGCATCCTCAGCAGCGGCCGAAGTTGAGCGCGTGACAATTGATGCTCGATGAGCATCGTCTTCAGCTGCGTGCCTTGAGACACATGGGGCAGTCCAATGGCCTGACGGTGCCGATCGGACAGCGCATGCTGAATCGAGGCATAGAGATTGTCGGTGCCATGCAGATGTTCGTCACGGTCGTTGCGCGCTTCATAGCGCCCCTCGCCCACTCGCACCAGCACCTTGCGCTCGCCGGCATCCTCGGGGCCGACACTGGCGCGCAGTCCGCCCTCAAGCGCGCCTTCGCGTATTTCAAGACGGATACCGTTCACCCAACCGGGCAATCGTCTCAACGAGTTGATCGCCAGGATTTCAGTGTCCTTGTCGATCAACTCCTCGAAGTACAGCCCCTCATAGGCTCGAGTCAGGCGAATCTGCTGCTGCAATCGGCGCACGCCTTCGGCCACCCGCAGTGGAACACGTCCATGGGTGGCCAACGTCGCCCGCTCGGTGGGCGTGGTATCGGCCAACAGCTCCCGGATCATTAACGAAGGCACACCGGTGAAGTCCCGCTGCACCACGGTCACCGCCGCGTCAGCTGGCTGTTGTTGCTCGGCGTAGAGGCTGCGCATCAACCGTGCCCGGTCTTTGATCGCCTGTTGCTGCAGCTGTTTTCGCAAGGTGCTGATACGTTCCTCAGGCGTTCCGGGAGTGTATTGAGGCAATAGCGATTTGACGTCGGCTTCGTTGAAGGACTCGATGATACGTGCGGGTAACCGGCCACTCATCAGCTCCACACGACTGACTTTGATGATGTCTTGCGCCAAGGCGTCGGGCATGCCGTACTTGACCGAAGGCCCACCCAGGCCGGCTCCCGAAAATGCCTCTATCGCCTTGTTTGCCGGCCACCCCGGCAACTCCACCGCCAGAGAGGCGGCGTAACTGCACAGCGCTGCGGAGAGTGAGCCTTCATCAATGCCTTGGGCGATCCTGACCGCATCGCCATAGGCCCTGAATCTTTTAACGGTATCGCTCAGGATGGCCGGCATCGTTTCGCTTTCGGCATGCAAGCGACGCAGTACGTCGGTATCGATGCCGCTGACCCGTCGGATCTGTTCCAGCTCGGCATCGCTGAAACCTTCGACCAATGGCCCTAGCCTGCGCATAAGCTTCGCGCCTTCCCATGTTTGCGGGCGTTCCAGCTCATGACGCCAGGCGCCTTCGCCGTTATGAAAGAGTTCAGGGCTGTAGGCCTTGGGTCGAGTCGGATGCTGGATACGGAACTGTTCACTGACCGGGTCCTGTTTGACCTGGTATTGGTCGCCATCAATCGACAAAACCATTTGCCCGTTGTGCGAATACAGCCCAAGTCCATCGGGTACGGTTTCGGGCGCCGGATTGTGGAGAGATTCATAGCGCGACAGATCCGGGTTCCACAACTTCTGCCGGCCATCCGGCAAGGTCACGAGTTTGAGGTTATCCACGCTCGTCGACAGATGGACATTGGGCAGCACCGCCGCGCCTGCACCGATGAACGCGACATTCAACGCCACGCTGGAAAAGTGTGCCCACATCTCCCTGGGCTCACCCTGCTCATACGCCTCGATCCCCTCGAAAGCGTCATCCAGCATTTGTGCCGCCCCGACTGTCAGCATGATCGGCCCCAACCCCGGCACAACGAAGGCCGCCAGATTGAACACGCTCACCACCGCATCCAGATAACTCGCCAGTCGCGCTGTACGAGCATCGCGGTCTTCATCACCGGTGGGCACGGCAATGGCTCGTGCATCGGCATAGAGCCTGGCGACCGCCTTCAGGCGCAATTGCTTCCACAGTTCGCCTTCGATGTAGGCCTCATCCAGAGGCAGCCTCACAGGCCTGGATTGCAGTGAGTAATCCGCCTGAGCGCCAAGGCTGGAGGGGTTGTACAACTTGTTGAACTGCGCAAAAAAAATCCCCTGCTGACGCACGGGTACAAACTGGCTGAAAAAGCGCCTATAGGCACTGCTGTGCAAGCGGGTTCGCAGGTCTGCCATGAAATCGGCGCTGGATGGATATTCCTTCAACGGTTGCTGCGGATCGTTGGGTAAGTAAACCGTCAGACGCTCCACCCGACCTGCATCCCTGCGATTGGGACCGATCAGCAAAGGCCCCACCAACTCGATACCGAACACTTGCACTGTCGCGAAGGTCACCGGCCTGCCGTCCAGCGTCGCACCGCTGTCGCCTGTCAGCACTTTTTTCAGCATCTGATAGGCGTCCCGACTGATCCCCGATTGCAGCCAGGCCAACTCGGTACTCAGCGCCAGCCGTCGTCGCTGGTGCTCCTCCAGTTGGAGCGCGAGCGCCAGGCGCTCATCAGCCGTTTCTGGTTCAACGATGTCCTTGATGTGTTTCTGATACAGCGCCCCGAGGTCGAGTGTGCGGCAAAGTTTGGCGAAGTCATGGGGGGCGACGGGCTTGGCCTCGGAATTGACGGCTTCGAACGTGGGAAGGACCTCGCCGTCATAGCTGCTCCAACCGGTTATGAGCTGGCAGTCGTTGCAGCGCGAAGGCTGTTCTTCATCAGGCTCAAAATTGGCCAGCGCCGCTTCCAGCAATGAAATACCCCGATATTCGTAGCGCAGGCTTTGGGTGTTCTGCTGCTCGAAAACAAGGAAACCATAAAAATCATCCCGATCCTTGAAGCCGTATTTACGGGCGAAATAAACATTCCGGACATCCAGGTCCAGCTTGAACTGTGCCTTGATCGCGTTCCTGAGCGGTTGCTCGGCAAACTCGAAAACATCCTTGATGCGGCCGAGCCTGGTCTCGATCTGGTTCAAGCTCTCGCGAAAGCGTGTGTGGCTGTCAGCCAGGATTTTCTTTTGCGCGGTTGTCGCCGAGCGATAGCTGGTCAGGCGTTTCCAGCGACTGGTTGCATCTTCATCGCCGGTTGGCACGGCGATGTATCGCGCATCGAGGAGGACCTTGGCTCGCCGCTCCAGAAACAGCGAGAGCCACAGGTCATTGGCGATCAGATTGGTGATGGGCTCGGCATTTGGATTCTCGATGGCGGTCTCGCGCCACCAGGGCCCCATGTCGAGTGGTTCGCGCTGATGCCAGGAGATGGTCTTGAGCCGTTCGTTGACCCGGGCAAAAAAATGGCCTTTGTCCTTCTGCGCCACGAACTGGCTGAAAAACGCCTGGTATTGCGGGTCGCGCAGCTGACCGATCAATACCTTCATGAACTCGGTCAGGGAGGCATATTCCTTGAGTGGATGGTCAGGGTCGTCGGGAACATAGGCGATCAATGGGCCGGTGAGACGGCTTTGATTGTAAATGTCATCACTGCGCAGCATTTCGTCCGCGACGCCGGTGGGGCCATTGGCGAAAAAGGCCTGGACCAGTTTGTATTGCTCATACGCGTTGCCGGGTAGAAACGGCATTCGCCGAGACCAGTCGGTCCAGAACCTCAAGCTGGCGGGCGTCAAGGCATCCACGGCCTTTTTCACTACAGAGGGCTCACCCACGGCGCTGAACAGCACGATGGATGCCAGGCGGAACCCCATCAGCGACAACCTATGGTTACGCAGGGGCAAGCCGTGGAACCTGAGTTCTTTTTTACCCTCGGCAATGTCCTGCAGCCGGCTAAAGGCCTCGACGCTGATATCGCCTTTGAAGCGAGCGATAACAGTCGATGACCTGAAGGCGGCTTTTTCACTGGCAATCGAGCGTTCGCGCAAGGTGCGCTCGGCGACGGGGTCCGTTGGCGCCAGCTTCGCCTGGAGATGGGTTTGATACTGCGCGCCAATGTCCAGCCGACGACACAAGCTGGCGAACCGTGCCGGTGTAATGGCCTTGATTCGTCCTGGCGTGCCTTGGGGATTGGAGCGGAAAACACCCGACCCGCTCCTGAAGGCATCTTCCCGGGTTTCCGCTTCTTCAAAATTGTGCAGCGCGGCGGCAAGAAGCGAGCTGCTGCGTACGCGCGTGGCCCCCTTATCAATGCCGAAAATGAGGCTGTCAGGCACCTCAAGGACCAGTGACAGTTTTTCTGGATCTTCAAAGTTGTTGAAGTTGGCCTGCAACGAGGTCTTGAGCAACGGTTTGGCAAAGGCATCGATATCGCTTTGCAGATCAACCAGCAATTCATCCAGCTCGCCCTGCAAGCGCCAGCGCTCGTCAACCAGCGCTTTTAAATGCTGCCGATCTTTCTCCGGCAATGGGATGTACCAGTCAGGCATCGTTGCCTTGAGCTTCAACATCGATTCAAGCGTGGCGGGCGACGCGTTTTTTATTGCGGCGGGAATGACCCGGTTAACGCGTTGCTCGTGAACACCTTGATAATCCGGGGTGCTCGCCGGATTGCTTCCTTGCAAATCAGACATGGTTCAAACCTTCGAATGAATAGTGGAGCCAATAGACTATTCATGCATCAGCCAAAAAAAAGCGCGAATGATTGCCCATAAACACGGGATAAACACGCGAACCGTTCGAAAATCAAACGAATGGATATAGATCCGTACCGCCGTTCAAGTGCCTCAACATGCAACCGCCCTGCGGCAGGTTTACAGCCGATCCAAAGGGGCTACTATTTCGACTCGTTCCCCTCCTCCCCTCAGGAAACACCCATGCGCTTACCCGAATTCATCCGGCAACAGGTGGACCGTATCGTCGATGAATGGGAACAGTTCGCCAGGACCATCACACCGGCTGCCGACTACCTTGACCAGACGGGCCTGCGTGACCACGCCAAGGCCATTCTGCTGGCCGCTGCGCGGGACATGTGCAAGCCGCAGAGCGTCAGTGAACAGATGGCCAAGGCCAAGGGTGAAGGCCCGGAAAAAACCCCAAGCCTGGATGAAGCCGGCGCCAGCCATGGCGAGTTGCGACATACCGTGGGCTTCGACCTGGTGCAGATGACCAGCGAATTCCGCCACCTGCGTGCCTGCGTGATTCGCCTGTGGGTAAACAGTCTGGAATCACCGGATATGGCGTACTTCCAGGACATGATCCGCTTCAACGAAGCCATCGATGAAGCCCTTGCCGAATCCACCGCGGCCTACGCCGAACAGGTCAATCGCTCGCGGGACATCTTTCTGGCGATTCTCGGTCACGACCTGCGCGCGCCCTTGCAAGCCGTGAGCATGTCCACCGAAGTACTGCTGCGCAAAGTCAGGCTGGAGGGCGATGCTCTGGTCTGTGCCAACAACATCAAACACGGCGCCCGGCACATGGCGGCCATGGTCAGCGACTTGCTGGAACTGGTGCGCAGTCGCCTGGGCAGGGACCTGCCGATCGAACCGGCGCCCATGGACCTGGCCGACGCGACGCATGCAGCGATCGCACTGGCCTGCGCCGGTAATCCGGAGTGCGATCCGACGGTGATCGTAGAGGGTGATACACAGGGCAACTGGGATGCCGCGCGACTGGGTCAGCTGCTGCAAAACCTGATTGGCAATGCACTGCAGCATGGCTCGAACAAACGCGATGTAACGGTGACGCTAACAGGCTTGCCAGACACCGTTCGCCTGACGGTGCACAACATCGGCTCGCCGATCGCCGAAGAGGCCATCGGCACGATCTTCGACCCGCTGGTACGCAGCGCCGACGAAGAACTGGGCCAGCCGTCCACCAGCCTTGGCTTGGGATTGTTCATCGTCAAGCAGGTGGTGGATGCGCATGGGGGGACAATCGAAGTGAGCTCCAGTGAAGCTCAAGGAACAGTGTTTACCGTGGTGTTACCGCGCAAGGCCTGAACCCGCCACCTGCAGGATGAACGCTATTCGACGACCAACCGCCCCAACCGCTGCTTGAGCATCCGGTTCTCCGCCCGCAGCAGTTGGACCTCTTCCAGCAGGTCCAGCGCCAGGGCGACGCCTTCCCAATCCAGCTCCAGGTCATGGCGCAACTTGGCGGCACGCTTGGCCAGCGCCAGCTCGTAATCGGTGAAACGCCAATCCCTGGGTGCCGTCCCCTGAGGTTCGAGGATGCCGTGCTCGACGATTTCGATCACGTAGACGTCCGACAGGTCGGTCGCCTCACAGAATTCTGCCAAGTCCAGTTGAACGATCAGGGGACTGCTCATGGTCAGTAGCTCCTTAATGCCAAATCAGAAGTTCTCTCGCGGATCGAACGCGGCTTTCTTCGCCAGCTCCTGCCACAGGGCCTTGATGTCATCGTCGGTTTTTTTCGGCATGACGGCCTTCAGTTGCACGAACAGGTAACCGCGCTCACCCGACTTGTTCAGCAGGCCGTGGCCCTTGGCGCGCATGCGCTGGCCATTCTGGCTGCCGGCCGGGACCTTGAGGTTGATCTTGCCGGTCAGGGTCGGCACCGCGACTTCGGTACCCAGCGCCAGCTCCCACGGTGCCAGTGGCAGCGTGATGATCAGGTTTTCGCCTTCGACGTCGAACTTCGGGTGCGGCGCAAAACGGATCGTCAGGTACAGATCGCCGTTGGCGCCACCGCCAGTGCCCGGTGCACCCTGGCCCTTGAGGCGGATGCGCTCGCCGTCGCTCACGCCGGCGGGGATTTTCACGTTCAGGCTTTTCGGGGTGTTGCTGACGTGCTGGCCCGCCGCGTTGTACTGCGGCACCTGAAAGGTGACCTTCTTCGATTCGTTGGACAGGGTTTCTTCAAGGAAAATACCCAGTTCCATTTCCACATCCTGCCCTCGGCGCCCGGTGCTTCGACGCGATTGCCCGCCACCGCCGAAGCCTGGGCCACGGTTGCCGAAGATAGAACTGAAGAAGTCCGAAAAGTCGCCAGTGTCCTGACCGCCACCGAAACCACCCCGGCTCTGCCAGCCCGGTGGCCCCTGGAACGGCTGGCCATGCTGGCCATAACGGCGCAGGTCGTCGTATTCGGCGCGCTTGTCGGCGCTTTTCAGCGCCTCATACGCTTCCGAGGCGTCCTTGAACTTGGCTTCGGCGTCCTTTTCCTTGCTGACGTCGGGGTGGTATTTGCGCGCCAGCTTGCGATAGGCCGCCTTGATCGCCTTGTCGTCAGCTGTCGGCTCCACGCCGAGAATCTTGTAATAGTCTTTGAAGTCCATCGCTCGAATCACCATCCGTTATCGAAATCGCGCCACCTGCCACAGCATGCGCCTTTTGGCCGCACACAAATTGACCGATCTCAGGATTGTGACCGGGTAGCGCTTCAGAAGTTTATCGGCAGCGGGCGGGGTGACTTGCGTTCATCCCGCGGCTGTCCGGTTGATGCAGGGTAGTTTGGGGGTGATGGCACATCTTTCAAGGCGCCAGCCGGCAAGATTTAGCGGATAACCGGCCTTCGATTCTGCGCCGCACTGACATACACTGCGCGGCCGTTTTTTAACCGGAACCTGAAAGACATGAAAAACGCCTCTCCAGCCCGTGCCGTAGGTATCGACTTCGGCACGTCCAACTCCACCGTCGGCTGGCTGCGCCCCGGCATGGAAACGCTGATTGCGCTGGAGGATGACAAGATCACCCTGCCCTCGGTGGTCTTCTTCAACCTCGAAGAACGCCGCCCGGTTTATGGCCGTCTGGCGCTGCACGAGTACCTGGAAGGCTACGAAGGCCGCCTGATGCGCTCGCTCAAGAGCCTGCTGGGCTCCAAGCTGATCAAGCACGACACCAGCGTCCTCGGCACGGCCATGCCGTTCAAGGACCTGCTCGGCCTGTTCATCGGCCAACTCAAGAGCCGTGCCGAAGCTGCCGCCGGTCGGGAATTCGAAGAAGTGGTGCTGGGCCGTCCGGTGTTTTTCGTCGATGACGATCCGGTGGCGGACAAAGAAGCCGAAGACACCCTGGTGGATGTGGCGCGCAAGATCGGCTTCAAGGAAGTGTCGTTCCAGTTCGAACCGATTGCCGCGGCCTTCGACTATGAGTCGACCATCGAAAAGGAAGAGCTGGTCCTGATCGTCGACATCGGTGGTGGTACGTCCGACTTTTCCCTGGTGCGCCTCTCCCCTGAGCGTCGGGGCGTGGATAACCGTCAAGAAGATATTCTGGCCACTGGCGGCGTGCACATCGGCGGGACCGACTTCGACAAGCAGCTGAGCCTGCAAGGCCTGATGCCGCTGTTCGGCTACGGCAGCCGGATGAAGAGCGGCGCCTACATGCCCACCAGCCACCACATGAACCTGGCGACCTGGCACACCATCAACTCGGTGTACTCGCAGAAGTCGCAACTGGCGCTGGGCAGCATGCGCTACGACATCGAAGACACCGGCGGCATCGATCGCCTGTTCAAACTGATCGAACAGCGCGCCGGGCATTGGCTGGCGATGCTGACGGAAGAAACCAAGATCGAACTGACCCACGTCGACAGCCGAATCGTTCCGCTGGATCGCATCGAAAGAGGTTTGAGCGTGGAGTTGAGCCGGGCGCTGTTCGAATCGGCCATCGACAACCTGCTGGAGCGGGTGCGCAACAGCGTCGGCCAGTTGTTGAGCGATGCCGGCGTGCAGGTTGGTCAGGTGGACACCGTGTTCTTCACCGGTGGTTCCAGCGGGATTCCGGCGCTGCGCAACAGTGTGTCGGCGATGCTGCCGAATGCGCGGCATGTGGAAGGGAATATCTTTGGCAGTATCGGTAGCGGTTTGGCTATTGAAGCGGCCAAGCGTTATGGCTCGATGGACTGATCCAGGACCGAGGCGCCCCTATCGCGAGCAGGCTCGCTCCTACAGTTGATCGCATTCTCCTGTAGGAGCGAGCCTGCTCGCGATGGGGCCCTGTCAGGCAATAAAGATCTGCCCGATCAAACCATCCCCACCTGCTTCAACTCACTCTTCAAGTACGCGTAATAAATCGGCCCCGCCACCACCCCCGGCAGGCCGAACGCGGCTTCGAACACCAGCATCGCCAGCAGCAACTCCCACGACTTGGCACTGATCTGCCCGCCGACGATGCGCGCGTTGAGGAAGTATTCGAGCTTGTGGATAAAGATCAGGTAACCCAGCGCCGCCAGGGCCACCCAGATCGACAGCGACAGGCCGACGATGGTGATCAGGGTGTTCGACATCAGGTTGCCGATCACTGGCAGCAGGCCGAGCAGGAAGGTCAGGACGATCAGGGTCTTGGTCAGCGGCAGCTTGATGCCGAACATCGGCAGCACCACGGCCAGGAAGATCCCGGTGAAGAAGGTGTTGAGCAGGGAAATCTTGATCTGCGCGAACACGATGTTGCGAAAAGCCTGGACCAGCAGGTGCAGGCGATCGAACAGTGCAGCGGCCAAAGGCTTGCGCTTGGTCAGGTCGGGAATGCGCTGCAAGGCAATGATCGCCCCCAGCACCATGCCGATCAGCAGCGTCACGAACATATGCGCCGCGTCCTTGCCGACCAGCTGCAAGTCACTGAGGTGTTTACTGACCCACTCGCCAATCGCCACCCGGAACTCGGCGGCACTGGCCGGCAGGTAGGCATCGATGAAGGGTGGCAGTTGTCCGCGAGCGCGGTCGACCACGCCCATGAATTTGTCGAGGGAGGCGCCCGGGTTTTCCGCCTCGTGCAGCAGAAAGCTGATGGCGCCGGCAAAGATCAGCGTCAACACACTGACAATCAAAGTCCCCAGCAAGGCCACCGCGAGCCAGCGCGCACGCCGACCTTCGATCAGCCGTTGCAACTGCGGGGTGAGCATGTTGACCAGTTCGAACACCAGCAACCCGGCCAACAGGCTGGGCAACAACCGCAGCGGAAGCACCAGCAGCAGTCCGCCAAAAATGATGATCCAGCTGATCACCAGCAATACATGACGTTGAGAAAACGTTGGCATACAGCCTCAAAGCGAACAGCGTAAAAGGATTGGCAGTCTGCCAGCGTTCCGGTGACAGCACTAGGATTGTGTGGGGGCGACCTTGGTCGGGGGCAGTCCGTTTTTTTGCAGCGACCTCACCGGCCCAATCGCGAGCAGGCTCGCTCCCACAATAAAACTGTGTACGCAGGACAAATGTGGGAGTGAGCCTGCTCGCGATGAGGCCCTCCCAATTCACTCATCTAGTAGTCCCGTGGTTATTTTTTCTTCAGGCAATCACTCATGAACGCCTTGCGCGCATCCCCTTTCAGAGCCTTGGTCGCGGCGTCGGCATTGCAGGTTTTCATTTTTTCCTGCTGCGGGGTCAAGGCTTTGCCAGCGTCGTTGGCTGCCGGTGCGGCCTTGAGGCAAGTGCTCATGAAGGCCTTGCGTTCATCGCCCTTGAGGCTTTTCGCGGTGGCGTCGGCATTGCAGGTGGTCATCTTGTTCTGTTGTTCAGTGGCGGCGAAGCCCTGAGAGCAGAGCAGCAACCCGATCATCAACAAAGGGACACGCAGCATCTTCATGGAGTTTTCTCCTTGTCGCCGCTCCGAGGGAAGCGGCCTTGCTCTGGAGTGTAGACAAAGCTAGTTACACATTCCTGCCCTCCAAATGGCTCCGCCGATACTGCTCCGGCGTGCATCCGGCCTGGCGCTGAAACATCGCGATAAACGCAGAGCCCGTGCTGTAGCCCATGTCGAAGGCGATTTCCTGAATGCTGCGCGGGCTGTCCAGGGCCTCGATGGCGGCGAGAAACCGCAGACGCTGGCGCCACTCGCCGAAGCTCATGCCCAATTCACGAATGAATTGCCGCGCGAGGGTGCGTTCACTCACATGAATCAGCAACGCCCAATCCGCCAGAGGCCGGTTATCGCCGGGATCGCTCTGCAGGGCTTCGAGAATGCCCAGCAATCCGGGACTGCTGGCGTAGGGCAGATAACACTCATGGACGGGGGCCTGCTGCAATTGATCCACCAGCACCTGGGCCAGGCGCTGGTCCGCATCGCGCTCGGGCACCTGGACGTCGCGCGCGGCGAAATCCTTGAGGATCGCCTTGAGGATGTCGCTGATGGCCAGGGTGCAGGCCTGCGGCGGCAGATCGCGGCACAACGCCGGCGCCAGGCAGACCGCGCGGTAGTTGACCGGCTGGTGGCTGTAGAAACTGTGCTCGGTCTCGGGCGGGACCCACACGGCGTACTGCGGTGGGGACATGAAGCGGCTGCCTTCGATCTCCATGTGCAACACGCCATGGGCCGCGTACTCCAGGCTGCCCCAGGGGTGGCGATGGGCCGAGGCAAAGCGGTGGGCATCAAAATCGGCGTAGCGGAAGTACACCGGGGCCGGCAGTTCAGGGAAATCCAGTAGATCGATGTGTTGGCGGGTCATGCTGTCCGGAATCAGGGGCGGGTTGTCTGGATCGAAGTATAGGCATTGATTCGGACAGGGGATAATTGGCCCTCATTAACGTTCTGGTTTTTCCTGATGCAATACGCGTATCCCCTGCTGGCCATTCTTATCTGGGCTGGCAACACCGTCGTCACAAAAATGTCGGCCGGTTCGATCTTTCCCGCCGAGATCGGCTTTTATCGCTGGCTGCTCGCCGGCCTGCTGTTCACCCCCTTCATGCTCAAACCGGTGATCGCCCATTGGGCAGTGATTCGTCCGAACCTGGGCAAGGTTTTCGTCCTTGGCGTGCTGGGCATGGCGGTCTATCAGAGCCTGGCGTACTTCGCCGCGGCCCTGACCTCGGCCACCAACATGGGCATCATCCTGTCGCTGATGCCGTTGATGTCCCTGGCCATGGCGATCATCAGCCTCGGTCAGCGCCTGACTGCCGGCGCGCTGGCCGGTGCGGTGCTGTCGTTCGCCGGCGTGTTGGTGGTGGTCTCGAATGGCAGCCTTGATGTGCTCTTGGAGCACGGGGTGAACCTGGGCGATGCGATGATGCTGATCGCGACACTGGCCTACGCGGTCTACAGCACCCTGCTGAAAAAATGGCAGCTGAAACTGCCACCGCTGGTGCTTTTGTACCTGCAGGTGCTGGTGGCGGTGGTGGTGCTGTTTCCGCTGTTTCTCCTCTCAGCGAAAACCGGTCTGACCCTGCAAAACATTCCACTGGTGTTGTATGCCTGCCTGCTGGCGTCGATGCTCGCGCCACTGGCGTGGATGCAGGCGGTGGTGCGCCTGGGGTCGAGCCGGACCACACTGTTCTTCAATTTGCTGCCGGTGATGACGGCGTTGATTGCGGCGGTGGTGCTGCGTGAGCAATTGGCGGTTTATCACCTGGTGGGTGGGGTGTTGACCCTGGGTGGGGTGATAGTTTCGGAGCGTTGGACCACTGTGCTGGGGCGTAAGGTGAGCGTCGCCTGACCCTGCCTCATCGCGAGCAGGCTCGCTCCTACACTTTGAAATGCATTCCCCTGTGGGAGCGAGCCTGCTCGCGAAGAACGATAACGCGGTCTAGAGCCCTGCCGCCTTGAGTCGCGCCCCATGCTCGACAAACAACCTGATCGGCTCAGCCCCCTTCCCCACCAGCCCCAGCGACTGATTGACGATGTCGAAATGGTCCAGCGGGTAATCGTCACCAATCACCGTCCCCAGGTGCGAGCTGTAACGCCCGACCATCCCGTCGCATTGCCCGGCCTCGCGCACGAAGGTTCTGGCGAACAATCGGCAACTGCGGTTGGTGCCATCGAGCAGGTTGCGCCCGCGATTGGTCTTGCCCGGTTGCAGGGTGCCCGACCAGGAGTAATAGCGAATGCCATTGACTTGCGGCGGTCCGTGCCCGCCCCACGTTTCGGGCAGCCCTTGGGGGTAGCGCTGATTGAACAACGCCACGCCTTCGGTGGTGAGTGAATGATGTGAAGCATGAATATCCGCCGGCAGCTTCGGCCCGCGATAACCGGTTTCCAGCAGGCTCATCAACGCAGCGACCATACGCACCAGAAAGCTCAGCAAACGTCCCTTGATACTGTCGTGTGGATAGTGTTTGTGCAGGTAATCGGCAAGCTCCGAACCGTGATTGGGGCCCGCCACCGACGTCACCGACGCCACCTGATCCGGTCGCTTGGCTGCCGCATAACGGGCCGTGAGCGCGCCCTGGCTATGACCGATCAGGTTGACCTTCCCGGCCCCGGTTTCGCGCAAAATCTCCTCGATCCGTGCCAGCAATTGTTCACCTCGCACCTCGCAGGAGTTGAGAGGCGAGACCTGCACCGCGAACACCTGCGCACCACCCTGGCGCAGCGCCGGAATGATCCCGTACCAATACGGATAGAGCAGCAGCCGGACAAACCCGAGCATTCCCGGGACCAGCACCAGCGGGTAACGCGTGGCACAACCTGGCGACATGGCGGACATCCTTGTGGTCGAGGGTGATGCAAGGTGGATGCAAGACACCCGCCAAGCATCGCCAGCGAAGATGACAACTCGACCTGCAGTCTATGACATCCGCCTTATTTCAACCCGACAACGCCCGCCACGATCAGCCCCACCGACAGCAACTTCACGGCGCTGAGGCTTTCCCCCAGCAGCGCGAACCCGAGAAACACCGTGCCCAACGAGCCGATCGCGGTCCAGATCGGGTAAGCGATGCTCACCGGCAGCTCGCGCATGGCCAGGGTCAGGAAATACACCCCGCCGATCGCCGCCGCCACGGTAATCAGCGACGGCCACAGGCGGGTGAAGCCCTCGGCGTACTTCATGCCCATGGCGAAGGTGACTTCGAAGCCGGCAGCGATCAGCAAAAACAGCCAGGCCATTCAGTACTCCCTGGCCAGCGCGAGCAGCCGTTGTTCGGCTTCGGCGGCGGAGACCGCGAAGGTTCGTGCCTCGGATTCTTCACCCTCGGCAGCAACCACTGTGACGTCGGTAATGCCGATAAAACCCAACGCCGTGCGCAGCAAGGGATCGGCATGGTTCATGGCTTCCAGATCCCCGCCCGGACCGAAACCGAAGCCGCCGCGGCTGGTGACAATCAGCGCCTTTTTGCCGTGTACCAGCGGTTCATACTGGGCCACGCCGTTGTCCAGGGTGTGGTTGAAGGTCAGCCCGATGCGCACGATTTGATCTATCCAGGCTTTCAGGCCGCTGGGTACGCTGAAGTTGTGCATGGGTGTGGAAATCACCAACAGATCGTGGTGCAGCAATTCGCGGACCAGTTCGTCGCTGAACGCCAGGTCCGCCTGCATCGACAGTGGTCGCGCGTCGGGTTCCGGGTAGAACGCGGCGGCCACGAACGCCTCGTTGACCGGTGGTATCAACGCCCGCCCGACCTCGCGGCGGGTCAGTTGTACGTGCGGTTTGCGCGCTTGCAAGGCTGAAAGAAACACCTCGGCCAAACGCCGCGAGTGCGAACGCTCTCCCCGTGGGCTGGCATGAACAGCAAGAATTTTACTCATCTGAATCTCCTCAAGGACTAGACTTCAACCACTTGTGGCTTGCAGCTTCAGGCTTGCAGCTGCCCCTATTCAACTGAGCAAAAATCAGTCTGGATGAAATCATTTCATCCATGGAGAGTTCATGTTTGCCTCACTGCCGCTGACCGCCCTGCGTGCCTTCGAATCCGCTTCACGCCTGCTGAGTTTCAAGGCCGCGGCCGAAGAACTGTCCGTGACCCCGACGGCGGTATCCCATCAGATTCGTTCGCTGGAAAACTGGCTCGGCGTGCAGTTGTTCGAGCGCCTGCCCCGCCAGGTACGGCTGACCGACTGCGGCGAACGTCTGTTCAACAGCCTGCACGGGGCTTTTCTGGAAGTGGCGCAAAGCGTCGACACCCTGCGCCCGCAGCGCAGCGCCGCAAACCTGACGATCTCCACCACCGCCGCCTTCGCCGCCCTTTGGCTGGTGCCGCGCCTGGGCCGTTTCTACGCTCGCCATCCGAACATCAGCGTGCGCCTGGATACTCATTGCGAAGTCATCGACCTGCATCAGGACGCCAGTGTCGATCTGGTGGTGCGCTACAGCCTCGATGCTTACCCGAGCCTGTACGGTCTTTGTCTGTTCGACGAGTCCTTCGGCGTCTATGGCTCGCCAGCGCAAGTGACGTTGGCCACCTCTTGCACACCGACGCTGATCAGCGTGCGCTGGCACAACTCCAAACTCTACGCCCACGGCTGGGAAGCCTGGTGCGCACAGTCCGGCGAGACCTGGCTGGCCGGCCAGCCTGCCGTGCGCGAATACGATGAAGAGCACTACGCCCTGCAAGCGGCGATTGCCGGGCAAGGCCTGGTGCTGGCGAGCAACATTCTGGTGTCCGAGAGTGTGGCCAACGGGGTATTGATGCCCTACCGGGGCGATGTACAGGTGGACGGTGCCGGTTACAGCGCATTGTGCGTGCCGGGGCGAGAGCGGCACCCGCCGGTTCGGGCGTTTTTTGCGTGGCTGCAAGAAGAAGCATCAATGTCCGGGCAGGCATTGCGCTGACGGTCGGGTACAGGCTCGGGAATGCATATACCCAAAACAACAAACACTCACTTGAAAACAACTTCTAACGAAACTTTATTAACCACCAATAATAAAACCAAACCCAACCATCACCCACCCTGTACATACTTGAAGTTACAAACCCCGCATAGACTTTCTCAGGCATGAACTTATCCTGACAACCACAACCCAATGGTTGTTTAAATAATCAAGTAAGGGAATACATCATGCTTATTGAACAACGACTCGAATTCATCGACTCCCTGGCATCGTTGCCGTCAGTTATAACACCACGAGCATTCGCTGACTTCACATCCAACCAGCCACCACATGACATTAACAAACCAACCGCCAGTGTGATGCCAGGCACGATAGACGCGTTTCTTCCAGGTGTTTCACAGCAAACCATTGATGACGTCAACCTTTGCAAGTTAGTCATGCAAAATGCCGCATCCAAACTATACCCCGAAGACGCGCAACTATTCGAGTGGTACAAATATTACGTAGAAGGCTTGAAAAAACTGGGTTGGGTTATCCAGAACAAGGATATACAGGAAGTCACTATCCGCAGGATTGGCTTGACGATGGACCAGGTTGCCCTGGAAGTTTCCAGGGGACTGATCGGCGCGAACGCAGCCCAGATTCTGGCAACCGTCGGCAAACTGGCAGTGGATGCGGTGCAACAGAACCCTCGGGCGATCGAAATTTTCAACTACGGCTATAAACTCGGAAAGCAGGCCAAGTTCGACATTGCACCCGTGTGGGTCGACAACAATGGGCAGGCCAACATGGTCCTTAACTGTATAAGCCTCGATGCACGAGAAAGTACCCGTGGCATCCTGTTCTGGAAATCCACAAGACAATCAACCACGATTAAAACCGGAGCTGTGCGAACCTACCTGGATAACAATGTCTTTGCCAGGCTACGCGATGCGATGTATCAAAAATACTCCGATGCCGGTCAAAAATTCATCGAAGAACTTCCAGACTTCTAACAAAACATAATTTTAAATCGGCACAATCATGCCGATTTAAACTACCCCATAAAAATCCGAGCATCCATTATCATGGACAGACCCCTATTCGATATTTACCTGGTAAACGGAAACATAACGATTTTTTTTGGCACGCATGCTGATGGTTTTAAAAATGACATCTTGAACTCCAGCCTACTCGGTGAACTTGTATCTGCTTCGAAGCATTCACACAATCGAGAAATGCTATGGTCCGATTATGTAGAAACCGTGAGTAAAATAGGGTGGATCACCAAAAGCCGAGAGTTCAAGCGTTGCGAGTTTTCGGGAAAAAGCCTTTTGAAGATCGTCGAGCAGGCTACGGCGACCACCCTGAACAAAGAGGAAAAACAAACGTTATCCAACGCCTTTTTGCAATTGAAAAAGCCACCGACCCAATCGCCGGTGATCAAAACCGTTCTTGATAAACTTCGAACCAACATTTTTGTCGCGAGCGACGAAATCAATGCTTTCACTTCGACGAAACCGTCGGTTGCCACGACAGCCCGGCTGACGTTTGTTCGCGACACTGCAACCATCATTACCTTGCAGGTCGCATTCAAAACGAGCGATGACCTGAACATGGATATCCTGGACCAGCCCATCCTCAATGCCATCATGGATGGAAAGTCCAATACATGGTTGCTGGCCAGTTCCCTGGACTCACGCCGGTACGACAACGTCAGAGAGGCTGTCATCAAAAAAGTCGGAAGTCACCTCAACACTGATTTGCTGCATGTACCAACACCCAACCGTGCAGGTTAAACAGCCGACGACTCTTTGTGTTTGAGCGCTCTCGGGCTTTTCCTTCGGGAGCGTTCAAACATGTTTTCAGGCAAACATCAGTTTTTCACTGTCTTGGGTGCCTTACCTGCCTTCATCTGCTCCAGCAATGGCGCGCACTGATTCGGTTCGCCCCCACTCGGCGCCACCAACGCCAGCAATCCCGCCGCCGGTGCTGCAATCACCCCCAGCGCCACCATCCCCGCCCCGCGCAACATTAGTGGTACGGCTTTCACCCCAGCATCGGGCTTGATGAATTTGCCCCGCACGTACAGTGGCGAGCGCAACGAAATCAAGCGCCAGCCCTTGGATTCCGGGGTCACCGTCAGGTCCAGTTGCTCGGTTGCCATGTTCGCCGTGCCATCGACATAGATGATCGCGTTCTCGGTATCGAAGACGAACAGCCGCGTGCTCGCCAGACCGCTCTTGATGTCGAAGTCGGCAGCCGCGCAGTTGATCTTCACCTCCTTGTCGCCAAAGATCTTGCCAACCACATAGTTGCCGACGTTCAACCCGGCCAGTTCCATCAACTCGCGACTGATGGCGCCGTCATTGATCAACAACTTCAGGTTGCCGTTGGCACTGCCCAGCAACTTGGCCACGGAGTTGCCGCGTCCGGTGATATCGGCATCGCCATTGAGCTCGCCAAAACTGGTTTTCATCGGCTCGAACGTCGGGAACAGCTGTTTGAGCTTGAAGCCCCGCGCCGTGAGTTTTGCCTTGCCCTCCAACGGCTCGGTGTGGCCGTTCAGGCGAATCTGCGCATCCAGCTTGCCACCCGCCACGCCAAACCTCAGCGGCTCGAGGCTGAGCACGCCATCAGTGAGAACCAGACGGGTGTAGAGATCGTTGAAGGGCAGTTTCTCGCTGTGGACGATGCGTTTGCCGGTGAACTCGACATCGGCGTCCATATCGCGCCAGCGCTCGGTCTTGAACTCCTCGACCGGCAACACCTTGTCCGCCGGTTGCTTGCTCTCAACGCCGCGGGCCTTTTGCTTGGTATTGGAATCCGCGCCAATCAACGGTGCGAGGTCGGCAAACAGCAGTTGGTTGGACAGCAGCGACCCGCTGAGTTTGGGCCGTGGCTGGCTGGCGACATAACTCAAATTGCCGTGAATATCGCTGGAGCCGATGGTGCCGTTGAACTCTTCATAACGGAACACCGCACCGCTCGCCTCGTGCAGTTTGGCGGTCAAATGACCATCGGTGGCATAGGGCGGGGTATCCGGCAGGGTCACGCCGGTCAGTGGGTAGAGATGGCCAAGGCTGGTGCCGGCGAGTTTCAGGCGCAGGTCCAGGGCGCCGAGGTTCAGTGGATCGGTCAGGGTGCCGGCCAGTTCGACGCTGGTGTCGGCTATCTTCACTTGTGCCTGCAACGGAAAAGGCTGCGCCGAGTCCTGCAAGGCCAGCAGTCCGCCGATCTTGCCCTGGCCCGCCAGATTCTGACCGTGGTACTGGCCTTTGACCTTCAAGCCAAATGCATAGTCCTGAGGTGAGGCTCCTTTCTCTTGAGCGCGTTTCGCGGCTTTATCGCCCACGATTTCACTGAAAGGAACGGGCTTGCCTAGCGGATCGATCAATACGTCGAGCTGAGTTTTCAGGTTCTGATCGTCGAGGGTGACGTGCCCCTTGTCGAAGCCGATCGCGCCAATGTCCAGCACCCAGGGCGACGGTTCGGCATTCGGATCTTTCGGATCGAATTTGAACGTCCAGTTGGCGCGACCGTCAGCCAGGCGCAGCAGTTGGGCGTTGGGTTCGGTGAGGTCGATGCGCGGGATCACCACTCGCTGTGCCAGCAGTGCCAGGGGCGAGATGCGCAGTTCCACCCGCTTGAGCGTGGCCATCTGCGGCGCTTTCGACCAGTCCGGGTTGCCCAGGCTCAAGTCTTCGGCCACCACGTGCGGCCACGGCACCCAGGCGCGCCAGCCGCCTTCCTCGAGCTCTCGGCGCCAGACCACCGAAAGGTTGCCATTGATGGCAAACGGTCGGTGAAGCTCCTCGGAAACCTTGGCATTGAGGGGTGGTTTGATCCGGTTCCAATCGAAGAACACGATGAACAGCACCAGCACCGTCAGCAAGACAACCAGGGTGCTGAAGGTCCAGGCAAGAATTTTACGAGTGCGCGTCATTGCACAGAGCTCCTGATACGGCTGAACGTCCCGACCACGACGCCCATGAGAAACGCCGGGCCATAACCGACCCGCCATGGAATCTACGACTGATAAACGGCCCGCAGGTTTAATCGAAAAGCCGTTTTTGACTCAACCGGACCGGTGATTTTGCCCTCTTCCGCGTCGACAGCGTTACCGCTCCCGCACTTTTGTGCAGCGCAAGTGAGTCGAAAATACCCAGCACGGTGCAAAATCATCCGCCGGAAAAGCCCGGTTTAGAGCCTTCGCCGAGAACAATCAATTCCGTTGATTATTAACATTGCGTTTATGAACTTTTATATCGACTTCTCACGGGTAACACTTCACTCGTACCCACTTTATCGCCCCGGCATGGAGCACAGATCATGAAACGCCAATTACTGCTTAGTCTTTCCCTCTCTCTGCTGGCCAGCACTGCCTTCGCACTGCCAGCCGCTGAACAGGCTACCCCGCAAGTCAAAGACAGCCATTCGGTGTTCAGCCAAACCGTCGCCGCCGATGGTTCCGATCGCACTCCAGGCCAAACCCTGGCCGAAGGTGGCAATGATCGCCTGAAAGAAAAAGGCCTGATCACCGAAGACGGCTACGACCAAACCAAACAAGGTCAAACGGTTGCTGCTGACGGCTCTGACCGTACCCTTGGTCAAACCCTGGCTGCTGACGGTTCCGACCGCACTCCCGGCCAAACCATCGCCGCTGACGGTTCCGACCGCACTCCTGGCCAAACCATCGCCGCTGACGGCTCCGACCGCACCCCTGGCCAAACCCTGGCTGCTGACGGTTCCGACCGCACCCCTGGTCAAACCCTGGCCGAAGGTGGTGGTGACCGCGTGATCGAACGCAACAGTTCGATGAGCTAAGCCCCATGGCCGCCCTGAGAAAAAGCCCAATCACCGGATTGGGCTTTTGATTTTCTGGCTCCCCAGCCTGTCGATACCGAACATCCCCCGCCGCATCTCCCTATCGTCGTTCGACGCCGGCAAAGCCGATTTGCTAGAGTGCGCCGCTCTCCATTTCCAGAAAACGCCCTTGCGATGCTGCCCCGCGCTGAACAGAAACAACAAACCCGCGTCGCCCTGATGGACGCTGCCCGGCACCTGATGGAAGGTGGCCGTGGATTCGGCAGCCTGAGCCTGCGCGAAGTGGCGAAAACCGCCGGGATCGTCCCGACCGGTTTCTACCGGCATTTCGCCGACATGGACGAACTGGGCCTGGCACTGGTATGCGAGGTCGGTCAGACCTTCCGCGAAACCATCCGCCTGGTGCGACATAACGAGTTCGTCATGGGCGGCATCATCGATGCGTCGGTGCGGATCTTTCTCGATGTGGTCAGCGCCAACCGTTCGCAATTTCTGTTTCTGGCCCGTGAGCAATACGGCGGATCGCTGCCGGTACGTCTGGCGATTGGCCGCCTGCGGGAAAACATCAGTTCCGACCTCGCCGCCGACCTGACGCTGATGCCCAAGCTGCAGCACCTGGACAGCGCCGGCCTGAGCGTGATGGCCGACCTGATCGTCAAGAGCGTGTTCGCCACCTTGCCGGACATCATCGACCCGCCGGCCGAGGCGCTGCCCGAGCATCTGACACCTCAGGCGAAGATCACCCAGCAGTTGCGCTTTATCTTCATTGGCCTCAAGCACTGGCAAGGCCTGGGCAGCACTGAATAAAGAACCTGCAACGCAATCCTTGTGGGAGCGAGCTTGCTCGCGATGGCGTCGGCACAGCCAACACTTACTTTGACAGTACTGCCCCAATCGCGAGCAAGCTCGCTCCCACAGAAAAGCCGAAGCGCCTCACGCTGGTGCACTGTAGAAAGCTCTCGCACCAACATCACTCAAAACCACCGCCTTAGGTAGGTTCGTCCCACGCCTCCTTCAGCCATTTCCTACACCTACCGCCGATTGGCAAGCCCCTTGCTCTAGCCTGTGCATCGTCCATTGCTGGAAGCTTCCCGATGCTGGTGATTCATCGAAGAATCGATCCTCAACCCACCTGGGCCGCCGAGTTGCACCTGAACTTCGAAGCACGGAGCAAAAGCCGTTTGCGCTGTTTCAGTGCCGAGGGCGAAGACGTCGGGTTGTTTTTGAAGCGCGGTCAATCGCCCCTGTATGACGGCGAGTGCCTGCAGGCCGAAGACGGTCGTATCGTCCGTGTCTGTGCCCGCCCCGAACAACTGCTGCACGTCACCTGCGCCAATGCGTTTGAATTGACCCGCGCCGCCTATCACTTGGGCAATCGTCACGTCGCCCTGCAAGTGGGCGATGGCTGGCTGCGCCTGCTCGACGACTATGTGCTCAAGGCGATGCTCGAACAACTGGGCGCCAGTACCGAGTCCATCGAAGCGCCATTCCAGCCGGAACACGGTGCCTACGGCGGTGGTCATCATCATTCGCGCCATGGCGATGAAGACTTCAACTACCCGCCCAAACTGCATCAATTTGGCGTACGCCTGTGAACCCGGCCTGGGCACTGCTGCGCCTGGCCAGCCCGCAACTGCCGATTGGCGGCTACAGCTATTCCCAAGGCTTGGAAATGGCGGTGGAGAACGGTCGCGTCAGCGATTCCGACAGCGCGCGACGCTGGATCGGCGATCAATTGCTGCTCAATCTCGCCCGTTTCGAAGCCCCGCTGCTGCTCGCCCATTGCGTCGCGGCGCAGGAAGACAACTGGTGCGAGCTGCTGCAACGCTGCGAAGAACACCGCGCCAGCCGGGAAACCCGTGAACTGCATCTGGAGAGCCGGCAGATGGGCTACTCCCTGCAACAACTGCTCAACGGCTTGCCGGAACTGGATGCCGCAGCCCGCACCTTTCTCGCTCAACATCCCGAACCCCACCTGGCGCTGGGCTGGGCCCTGGCCGCGCGTGCCTGGCAGATAAGCCCGCAGGATGCGCTGGCCGCCTGGCTCTGGAGCTGGCTGGAGAACCAGTTGGCGGTATTGATGAAAACCCTGCCGCTGGGCCAGCAGGCCGCCCAGCGCCTGACCAGTGAATTGCTGCCGTTGCTGCAGCAAGCCCAGTACAACGCCACCCACCTCACCCCCGAACATATGGGCAGCGCCGTTTTCGGCCTGTCCCTGGCGTGCATGGCCCATGAGCGCCAGTACAGCCGGCTGTTCCGATCCTGAAACGCTTATTCTGGAGAAGCATATGAACACACAACCCCTGCGTGTCGGCATCGGCGGCCCGGTCGGCTCCGGCAAGACCGCCCTGACCCTGGCCCTGTGCCTGGCCCTGCGCGACCGTTACAACCTGGCCGTGGTGACCAACGACATCTACACCCGTGAAGACGCCGACTTTCTGGTGCGCAACCAGGCCCTGGCGCCGGAACGCATTATCGGCGTGGAAACCGGCGGCTGCCCGCACACGGCGATCCGCGAAGACGCGTCGATCAACCTTGAAGCCGTAGATCAACTGAACCGGCGCTTTCCGGGACTGGACCTGATTCTGGTGGAGTCCGGTGGCGACAACCTGTCGGCGACCTTCAGCCCGGAACTGTCCGACCTGACCATCTATGTGATCGATGTGTCCGCAGGCGACAAGTTGCCACGCAAGGGCGGGCCGGGGATCTGCAAATCCGACCTGCTGGTGATCAACAAAATCGACCTGGCGCCGCTGGTGGGTGCATCGCTGACCCTGATGGACAGCGACACCACCCGGATGCGCAGCGGCAAGCCGTTCGTCTTCAGCAACCAGAAAACCGGCCAGGGTCTGGAAGAGATCATTGCCTTCATCGAACGCCAGGGCCTGCTGACGGCGGCTTGATCCACTTATTCACAAGGAAGCTAATCCATGACACTGAAACGCATCCTGGGCGCCGTGGCCCTGCCGCTGACCCCGGCCTTGGCCTTCGCCCACCCGGGGCACGGCGACAATGGCTTGATCGCCGGCATCAGCCACCCGATCGGCGGACTCGACCATTTGCTGGCGATGCTGGCGGTGGGCCTCTGGGCGGCGCAGCAGAAAGGCGCGGCACGCTGGGCGCTGCCGTGCACCTTCGTCGGCACAATGTTGCTCGGCGGAGTGTTGGGTTTTGAAGGATTGAAACTGCCGGCACTGGAGAGCGGGATTGCCGCGTCCGTGCTGGCGCTGGGGCTGGCGGTGGCATTGGCGGTGCGTCCACCGTTGAGTCTGGCTGTAGTCGCCACGGCGGTGTTTGCGCTGTTTCATGGCGTGGCGCATGGGTTGGAATTGCCGGAGATGTCGAGTCCGTGGGCTTATGCAGCCGGGTTTGTAGCAGCGACGGCGGCTCTGCATGCGGCGGGTTATGCGGTGGTAAGGGCGTTGCCGCTGGCGGCAGCACCGTTGGTTCGGTTGGCAGGGGCGGCTTCGGCGGCGACCGGGGTGTGGTTGTTGGCCGGTTGATTCTTTGTTGCCTGTGATGGCCTCATCGCGGGCAAGCCTTGCTCCCACAGGATTTGAGCCTGACTTCAAGGATGTGGGCGACACATCACCTGTGGGAGCAAGGCTTGCCCGCGATGACGGCCCGACAGACACCACAAACCTCAGGCCTGCTAACATGTCGCGCAATCAACCCTGCCGTGACGACGCCAGCCAATGCCGCAAGCCTCCCGCTCCGCCTCCCAGCCTGAATTGACTGCCCTGTTCAGCGACGTGCAACAACACTTTCTGAAGGTGATCGTGCCGCTCTGGCAGGGCCCGGGCTGGAACGCCGACATGGCGTTGCCCCATGAGGCGCTGGACGCCAATCACCAGCCATTGCCTGCCCAGCGTTATCGCGCCATGGCCTGTGCGCGGCAGTTGTATCTGTTCGCCAGCCTGATCGGCCAGGTGCCGGCTGCAGAAGAGCGCGCGGCGGCGCTGTTCCGCTCGTTGCAGCGGCATTTCCACGATGCCGAGCATGGCGGCTGGTTTTACAGCATCGACCCGCAAGGCGCGCCGCTGGATACCCGCAAGGACCTCTACACCCACGCCTTCATCCTGTTCGCCTGCGCCCACTTCTGGGACAAGGTCCGCGAGCCGCTGGTGGAGTCGGTGCTCAATGCCAGCCTGGAAGTGATCACACAGCGTTTCGCCAGCGGCGACGGCCTCTATGAAGCAAGCCTTGATCGCGACTGGTCATCCCTGAACAGCGGCCCGTTGCAAAATCCCCTGATGCACCTGGCCGAAGCGTTCCTCGCCACCCTGTCGGTACGCGAGGATCTCGCGGTGCAACAAGCGCTGGTCGAGTTATGCACAGCCATGCAAAAGCGCTTTATCGATCTACAACAAAGCGTGTTGATGGAAAAGCCGCTGGGCGCTGTGGATAACTGGTTTGAACCGGGGCATCAGTTCGAATGGTATTTCCTGCTGGAGTCGTCGGATCTGCTGCGTGGCTCGGCTTTGCACGCGTCTCTGGAGCGTGCGTTCGCCTTCACCGAGAAATTGGGCGTCGACCAACAGACCGGCGCCGTGTGCGCCATGCTTGATCTCGGACCGGGCAGTGGTTTGCGCGACGCGACCCAACGCATCTGGGCCCAGGCGGAGTACCTGCGGGCATTGACCCTGCGAGCGGATAGCGAGGCAGTCGTCCTGCGCCAGTTGCGGGCGTTGCAGCAACGTTCGCTGCATGTGGGGGGCTGGTATGAGTGCCGGGATGAACATGGGGAAGTGAGCCGCCGGGACATGCCGTCGACTACGCCTTATCACCTGGCGACCTGTTATGCCGGGTTGGCTGAATATCTTCGCTGATTGATACACCGCTTTCGCGAGCAAGCCCGCTCCCTGTAGGAGCGAGCCTGCTCGCGATTAGCCGTTACGCGGCCTTACGCCTTGCCACCACTGCGATCAATCGCAAACCCGGCCCAGCTCTGGCTCACCGGCATCAGCTCCAGGGTGTTGATGTTGATGTGCGCCGGGGCATTGAGAATCCAGAAAATGGTGTCGGCGATGTCCTGCGGCTGAATCGGCTCGGCACCGGCGTAAGTCGCGTTGTAACGCTCCTGGTCACCACCGAAACGCACCAGCGAAAACTCGCTCTCGCACAGGCCCGGCTCAAGGTTGCTGACGCGCACGCCAGTGCCTTGCAGGTCGCAACGCAGGCTCAGGGAGAACTGCTGGACGAACGCCTTGGTGCCGCCATACACGTGGCTGCCCGGATACGGATAGTTGCCGGCGACGGACCCCAGGTTGACGATACCGGCGCCACGACCGTGGGCAATCAAGCGCGGCAGCAGCAGGCGGGTGCTGTACATCAGGCCCTTGATGTTGGTATCGACCATGGTGTCCCAGTCGTCCAGGCTGCACTTGGGTGCCGGATCGGCGCCCAGGGCCAGGCCAGCATTGTTGATCAACCCTCGCAGCTTGGCGAAGCTCGGCGGCAGGTTGGCGATGGCGTCTTCCATGGCCTTGCGGTCACGCACGTCCAGCACCAGGCCATGCACTTCAGTCTGCTTCGACAGTTCTGCGCACAGCGCGTTGAGACGATCTTCACGACGGCCGGTCAGCACCAGCTTCCAGCCCGCCTCGGCAAAACGACGGGCACAGGCTTCACCAAAACCGGAGGTCGCGCCGGTAATAAACAGGGTGTTGGACATCGTGTTCTCCTTGCATCGGCTGAGGGTCAGCCATGGGAATGGACAATCAGCGGGAAGCATGCCCGGCCACGCTCTTACCGGCAACCACAATGCCGAACCTGCTCAAAAAACGATCAACGTGCTGATCATCAGGCCGGCCGGGGCCTGTAGCCGGTTGCGCGCACGTTATCCACAAGCGGATCCACAGTCTCTGGGGGCAAGTGGAAAAGCTGAAAGCCGCTATCCACAAGGCTTTGCGCGGGATTTGAAAACTTTTTCGCTTGACCCTTATCGCCCTGGCGTGTAGCCCCGGGTCATTTTCTCGACCGGGCGGTCAAGCAGGCGATGGCCGCGAGCCAGTAACCACGGCCTTCAGCGCGGTCTTTCCAGAGTTTAATCACAGACTTATCCACAACCTTACCCACACCAGTTCCCGGCGTTTTTACCCGCAAGAAAACAGTTGACAACGCCGACCCGAAGGCCGTGAAAAATGCCTGTTCAAAAAACAACCACATCACTACAAGCCACGGTTTCAAAGGCTTACAGCCAGCTACCACCAAGTTATTCACAGCCCGCTCCACAGCAAACGGGGACAAGTCAAAACCGTGACAAAACAGCGATTTGCAGCGGTTTTATGTCGCAGTTCGGGAGCTTGCGAATATTGTTTTCCACAATTTCCCGAATCCCCCTGTAGGAGCGAGCATGCTCGCGAGGAACGTCGGGATAACGCGGGCATTCAGGTGACCCGCGTTATCGTTGACGACCATCGCGAGCATGCTCGCTCCTACAGGGATGTGTTCGGGATAAGAAAAAGCCCCGGCGATTGCTCGTCGGGGCTGTGGATATTTCAGGAAAGCATCAGTGCCCGCCGAGATAGGCGTTACGCACATCCTCATTCACCAGCAACTCCTTGCCGGTACCGCTCATGCGGATCTCGCCGTTGACCATTACATAAGCCCGGTCCGACAGCTTGAGCGCGTGGTTGGCGTTCTGCTCCACGAGGAAGATGGTCATGCCGGTCTTCGCCAGTTCCCGCAGGGTGGCGAAGATCTGCTTCACCACGATCGGGGCCAGGCCCAGGCTCGGCTCGTCGAGCAGCAGCAACTTCGGCCGGCTCATCAGCGCACGGGCGATGGCGAGCATTTGCTGCTCGCCGCCGGACATGGTCATGGCGCGCTGGTTACGCCGCTCTTCGAGCCGCGGGAACAGCTCGAACATGCGCTGCATGTCTTCCTTGGCGTATTTGTCACCGATCGGGATGGTGCCCATCAGCAGGTTTTCCTCGACGGTCATGTCGGGGAATACCCGCCGCCCTTCCGGCGATTGCGCGATACCGTTGGAGGCGATGTAGTGCGACGACTTGTGGGTGATGTCCACGCCCTGATAAATGATCTGCCCGTCCGCCGCCCGTGGCTGGCCGAAAATCGACATCAGCAGGGTCGACTTGCCGGCGCCGTTGGAGCCGATCAGGCTGACGGTTTCACCTTCATTGATGTGCAGCGAGACTTTCTTCAGGGCCTGGATCGGCCCGTAAAACACGTCCAGCTCCTTGAGTTCGAGGATGGCACCGTTAGTCATACCAACTCCTCTTCATCGGCGCCCAGGTAAGCGGCAATCACTTTTGGATCGTTGCGGATATCGTCAGGGCCGCCCTCGGCGATGACGACGCCGTGGTCCAGCACCACGATGTGGTCGGAAATGCTCATTACCATGCCCATGTCGTGTTCGATCAGCACCACGGTCAGATCGTGCTCGTCGCGCAGCAGCCGGATCATCGCGCTCAGCGCTTCGGTTTCCTGAGGGTTGAGGCCGGCGGCCGGTTCGTCGAGGCAGATGATCTGCGGACGGGTACACATGGCGCGGGCGATTTCCAGGCGGCGCTGCTGGCCGTAGGACAACTCACCGGCCAGACGGTTGGCGCAGTCCACCAAGTCCACCACTTCCAGCCAGTAGAAGGCGTGGTCCAGTGCGTCGCTTTCCGCCTTGCGGTAGCCCTTGGTGTTGAGGATGCCTGCCAGCATGCTTCGGTTGACCCACATGTGCTGGGCCACCAGCAGGTTTTCCAGCACCGACATTTCCCGGAACAGGCGAATGTTCTGGAAGGTTCGCGCCAGCCCAGCCCGGTTGACCAGATGGGTACCGCCGAACGCCTTGTAATACAGGCGGCTGGCGAAGGATTTCGGCGAGACGAAGTCGGTCGGCTTGAAGGATTCGCCCAACAGCTGGATGACGTTGGTCTGCTGGCCACGCAAATTGAGTTCGATCTTGCCGCCGGAGGCCTTGTAGAACCCGGTCAGGCAGTTGAACACGGTGGTCTTGCCGGCGCCGTTGGGGCCGATCAGGGCGAAAATCGAGTTGCGCTTGACCTTCAGGCTGACATCGTTCAACGCCTTGATGCCGCCGAAGTGCATCATCAGTTTTTCGACACTGAGTACGACTTCGCTCATGGCGCTACTCCTTTACGCGGGGTCACACCGGTGCGGCTGATCCGAATCAGTCCGCGCGGTCGCCAGATCATCATCAACACCATCAGCATGCCGAACAGCAGGACGCGGTATTCGGCAAAGCCACGCAGCAGTTCCGGGGCCACGGTCAACACGAATGCGGCGATCACCACACCAATGGTCGAACCCATGCCGCCCAGTACCACGATGGCGAGAATCAGTGCCGACTCGAAGAAGGTGAACGAGGTCGGGTTCACAAAGCCCTGGTAGGTGGCGAAGAACACACCGGCCAGGCCCGCCGTCGACGCACCAATGGTGAACGCCGAGAGTTTGACCAGCACGTGGTTCAGGCCCATCGAGCGGCAAGCGATTTCATCTTCACGCAAGGCTTCCCAGGCCCGGCCGACCGGCATCTTGACCAGACGGTGCTTGATGTACAGCACGGCCAGCACCACCAGGAACAACACCGCGTAGATGAAGTAGTACTTCACGTCCGGGTTGTAGGCGATGCCGAAGAACTCATGGAACGGCACACCGCCGTCCTTGGCCCGCTTGCCGAATTCCAGGCCGAAAAAAGTCGGCAATGGCGCCGGCATGCCGTTCGGGCCGCCGGTCAGGGACAACCAGTTGTTGAGGATCAGGCGAATGATTTCACCGAAGCCCAGGGTCACGATCGCCAAGTAGTCGCCGTGCAAACGCAGGACCGGGAAGCCGAGGATGCAACCGGCCAGACCAGCAGTGATCGCCGCCAGTGGCAACACCGTCCAGAAACCCAGCCCCAGGTACTGGTAGCCGAGCGCCAGGCCATAGGCACCAATGGCGTAGAACGCCACGTAACCCAGGTCGAGCAGACCGGCCAGGCCAACCACGATGTTCAACCCCAACCCCAGCAGCACATAGATCAGCCCGAGGATGACCACGCCCAGCAGGTACGAGTTGGAGAAAAACGGCAGCGCCACGGCGATGACGATCATCAGCGGGATGATCCAGCGCAGGCGTGATTTGTAGTCGGGCGGTAGCACGTGCACCCCGGAACCCGGGCTTTCGAAACCTTCGAGAATCCTCAGGCCCCTTGCAGTCTGCAGGAAGGTACTGAGGGCGAAGCGGCCGACCATGACGATGGCGATGATCCATGCCACCCGCGACGTTTCCAGGTTGAAGCCGTAGCCATCGAGCACGACGCCGACGATTGGCCCGAACACGATCAGGGCAACGAGGCCGGAGAGAATCGCATCAACCAGACTTTTTTTGAGATCAATGGTTTTTTTAGTGGTTGAAGACATCGCTTACACCTTCGACACAAGAGGACGGCCGAGCAGGCCTTGAGGCCGAAAGACCAGAACGAGGACCAGCAGCGAGAAGCTGAATACGTCTTTGTAGTCCGAGTTGACCAGACCGGAGAACAGCGACTCGGAGATCCCGAGGATGATCCCGCCGAGCATGGCGCCAGGCAGCGAGCCGATTCCGCCGAGTACCGCGGCCGTGAAGGCCTTGATGCCGATGACGAAGCCGGCGTAGAAGTCGAACGTGCCGTAGTTCATGGTGATCAGCACGCCGGCCAAAGCCGCCATCGCTGCACCGATGATGAACACGTAGGAAATCACCCGGTCGGTGTTGATCCCCAGGATCGAGGCCATCTTGCGGTCTTGTTGGGTCGCGCGGCACATGCGGCCGAGCTTGGTGTACTTGATGATGTAGGTCAGCGCGGCCATGCCGGCGAACGCGGCGACCAGGATGAAGATCTTGGTGTAGGTGAGCTGGACGAAGCCCGTGCCTACGTCAATACGCCATGCGCCGGTCAACAGCGTCGGAACACCCTGTTGGCGGGCACCCTGGCTGATCTGGGCATAGTTTTGCAGGATCAGCGAGATACCGATGGCGCTGATCAGCGGTGCAAGACGGGTGGAGTTACGCAGGGGTTTATAGGCGATGCGCTCGATGACCCAGCCATAGACCCCGGTGACGACAATGGTGAACACCAGTGTGCCGAGCATCAGCAGAGGGAAGGATTCAATACCGAAGTAAGCCAGCAGTGCCAGACTGATTGCCGCGAGGTAAGCGGAAATCATGTAAACCTCGCCGTGGGCGAAGTTGATCATGCCAATGATGCCATAGACCATTGTGTAGCCGATGGCGATCAGGCCATAGACCGACCCGAGGGTCAGGCCGTTGACCAGTTGCTGCAGGAAAATACCATCCATAACGCAATCTCACGCATTTGAGAGACTGCACAGAAGCCGCCTGCGACGGACCGGGGTTCAGCCGCCGGCGCAGAACGGTTGTGTGCAGCTCTACGAGAAAAGACAGGTACTGCACGGACATGTTCGTTGAACACCCGGCGCACAAGGCGCCGGGTTTTTCAGCAGGTCATGTCACTTCTGTTTGTCCAGCTGATGGTATTTGCCGTTTGCGTCCCACTCGTAAACCACGTAGTCGGAGACTTTCAGGTCGCCCTTGCTGTCCCAGGTCTTCTCGCCCATGACGGTCTTGACCGGGTTGGCCTTGAGCCACTTGGCAGCGTCTTCGCCCTTGTTGGACTTGGCGCCATTGAAGGCTGCTGCCAGGGTCTGAACCGAAGCGTAGGCGTACAGGGTGTAGCCTTCAGGCTCGGTACCGGCCTTGCGGAATTGCTCTACAACGGTCTTGCTGTCTGGCAGCAGGCGTGGGTCGGCGCCGAAAGTCATCAGTACACCGTTGGTGTATTGCGGGCCGCCGGCGGTGGTCACCAGTTCGTCGGTCACGATGCCGTCGTCGGACATGAATTTCACGTCTTTCAGGCCTTCGGTACGCAGTTGTTTAACCAGTGGACCGGCTTCCGGGTGCAGGCCACCGAAGTAGACCACGTCGGCGCCGGCGGCACGGATCTTGGTCACGACGGCGCTGAAGTCTTTCTCGCCGCGGGTCAGGCCTTCGTACAGCACCGGCTTCACGCCGCGTTTTTCCAGCTGAGCCTTGGTGGCGTCAGCCAGGCCTTGGCCGTAGGTGTCCTTGTCGTGCAGCACGACGACTTTCTTGCCCTTGAGCACGTCGACGATGTAGTCGCCGGCCACGATGCCTTGCTGGTCGTCACGTCCGCACATACGGAACATGGCGCTCAGGCCACGCTCGGTAACGGCCGGGTTGGTGGAGCCTGGAGTGATGGCGATGATGCCCGCTTCGTCGTAGATCTCGGAGGCCGGGATGGTCGACGAGGAGCAGAAGTGACCGACCACGCCGGCGACTTTCTGGTTGGTGAGGTCCTTGGCGACCGTCACAGCCTGTTTCGGTTCGCAGGCGTCATCGCCCTTGACCAGTACGATTTTTTCCCCGTTCACGCCGCCTGCTGCGTTGACCGCATCGGCCGCCGCCTGTGCACCCTTCATGTACTGCTCGCCAAATGCCGCGTTGGCGCCCGTCATTGGACCCGCTACGCCGATCTTGATGTCAGCCTGAGCAAACGCAGAAACACCCAACGCAGTAGCCACTGCGAGGGCCAAAAAGCCTTTTTTGTAAAACGTCTGGGACATGAGGTGGTGCTCCAAGGTTTTTTTTAATTGGCACTGCGACTTCACTGAATGCTCAGAGCAAGGGCCGTGCCATCGGTTTTTTATTCTTCAAAAAGTCGCTGCTTTATTGTTATTTCGACTGTTTCGGTCCCATTTTCATTGGGCGTGCAACCGTCTAAACCGCGGAAGGTGAAACCCTATTTTTTCTGAGGCGCAACCCTCCTGCGCCATCATTGCAACCGCGGCATCAAACGACGTGCAACCAGCCTGTAACAACGTGCGTCACCGAACTGCACACTACTGGTGCGGGACTGCTACAACACGCACCACTACAGGCTAGTCGCTGCGCCGAAAAGCGCCGCTTTCCACTACAAATTTCAGCAATCAGATGACGATCCGCAAGCACTGGCCCGCGTGATACAGCGAAAAGCCGGCCTCATACAGACAGCTGCGCAACCCCACCCCTGCCAAGGGCTGCATCGGTGCAAAGGGAATCGGTAGCGCTTGAGGATTTCCGTTACACAAATAGTCGGCGAAAGCCTTGCCGACCACCGTCCCCGTGGTCACGCCGCGACCGTTATAGCCGGTAACTGCCACTATGCCGGGAGCCGGTTCGAACAGGCGCATCAGGTGATCAGGAGTGAAGGCAATGCGCCCCGTCCAGGTGCACTCCCATTCCACTGGCTTGAGATTGGGGAAGTAATGCTGCTGTACCCGATCCGCCCAGGCCTTGAGGAACCAGGTGGGTTTCTGATTGCCGTTGCCCAAACTGCCAAGCAACAGACGGCCGTCCTTGTCCCTACGAATGCTGCTCAGCACTTGCCGGGTATCCCACGAGCCCTGCCCGCCTGGCAGGATTTCCTGGGCGGCGTCTTCGGTCAGCGGGACCGATGCCACTTGATAGTAATAACCGGGGAAAAAATTGCGCTTGAGCTCGGTCCAGTCGCCTTCGGTGTAGGCGTTGGAAGCGATCACCACCTGCTCGGCCACCACCGAACCCTGTGCGGTTTGCACCGACCACTTCTGGCCCTGGCGTTCGAGCCGAGTGACCGGAGAGTGATCGAACATCTGAGCGCCAAGGCCCTTGGCCGCGTTGGCCAGCCCGGTGGCGTAGGCCATCGGATTGAGGGTGCCGGCACGCTTATCCAGCAGCGCGGCGGCGATTTTTTTGGTGCCCGTCGCCTGCTGGCAGGCCTGGCCGGTCAGCAATTCCACCGGCGCACCGCGACGTTTCCATTGTTCTTCACGACTGCGCAGATCGGCTTCGCCACGGGCGTTATGCGCCATGTGCAGCGTGCCTTCGCGGCGCAACTGGCAATCGATGTTGTATTTGTCGACCAGGCTGAACACCAGCGCGGGTGCCGCACCCAGCATGCGATTGAGCTGGCTGCCGACCGCCTCGCCAAAACCCGCCTCGATCTCGTCCGGTGGAATCCACATCCCGGCGTTGACCAGCCCGACGTTACGTCCCGAACCGCCATGGCCGGCGCGATGGGCTTCCAGCACGCAGACACTTTTGCCCTGCTCCAGCAGATGCACCGCCGCCGACAGCCCGGTGAAACCGGCGCCGATGACGCAGACATCGACTGTTACTTCACCTCTGAGCGCCGCATTGTCGGGCCTTTGTGGCGTCAGTTTTTCCCACAGACACTCTTCGCGTAACGGCATTGCCAGACTCCAACAGAAACCTAACCAACCCATGCAAATTATTGTGGGAGCGAGCCTGCTCGCGAAAGCGGTGTATCAGCCAACATTGATGTCGGCTGAAAAATTGCTATCACGGGCAGGCTCGCTCCCACAGGGATCACTGTCTGGCTGAAAAATCAGTCGAAGGTGATGCCCTGCGCCAACGGCAACTCCAGCGAGTAGTTCACGGTATTGGTCTGACGACGCATGTACGCGCGCCATGCATCGGAGCCGGACTCGCGACCACCACCGGTTTCCTTCTCACCACCGAACGCGCCACCGATTTCCGCACCGCTCGGTCCGATGTTGACGTTGGCGATACCGCAGTCACTGCCCACTGCCGACATGAACTGCTCGGCTTCACGCACGTCGGTGGTGAAGATGCAGGACGACAGGCCTTGTGGCACGGCGTTGTTCAAACGCAGGGCTTCGTTGAAATCGGTGTAACCGACCACGTACAGGATCGGCGCGAAGGTTTCGTGGCAGACCACATCGCTCTGCTCCGGCATTTCGACAATGGCCGGCGCCACGTAGTAGGCATTGGGGAATTGGTCTTCAAGCTGACGCTGGCCGCCGAATACCCGGCCGCCTTCGCTCAGGGCACGCTCCAGCGCGTCCTGCATGTTGTCGAAGCTTTGCTTGTCGATCAGCGGGCCGATCAGGTTGCCTTCCAGCGGATGGCCGATACGCACCTTGGAATAGGCGGCCTTGAGGCGGGTAACGATTTCTTCCTTCACCGATTCATGGGCGATCAGGCGACGCAAGGTGGTGCAACGCTGACCGGCGGTGCCGACGGCGCTGAACAGGATCGCGCGAACGGCCATGTCCAGGTCGGCGCTTGGGCCGAGGATCATCGCATTGTTGCCGCCCAGTTCGAGGATGCTGCGGGCGAAGCGTGCAGCGATTTTCGGCGCCACTTCGCGGCCCATGCGGGTGCTGCCGGTGGCGCTGACCAAGGCGACGCGCGGATCATCGACCAGAGCTTCACCGGCATCGCGACCGCCAATGATGACTTGGCTCAGGTACGGTGGCGCGTCGCTGAAGTTCTTCAGCACGCGATCGAACAGCGCCTGGCAGGCCAGTGCGGTCAGCGGGGTCTTTTCCGAAGGTTTCCAGACCACCGGGTTGCCGCAGACCAGCGCGAGCGTGGTGTTCCAGGCCCAGACGGCCACCGGGAAGTTGAACGCGCTGATCACACCGACAACGCCCAGCGGGTGCCAGGTTTCACGCATGTGGTGGCCAGGGCGCTCGGAAGCGATGGTCAAACCGTACAGCTGGCGGGACAGACCGACGGCGAAGTCGCAGATGTCGATCATTTCCTGAACTTCACCCAGGCCTTCCTGAGTGATCTTGCCGGCTTCCCAGGACACCAGTTCGCCGAGATCGGCCTTGAATTCGCGCAAGACTTCACCGAACTGGCGAACCAGTTCGCCACGGCGTGGTGCCGGCACCTTGCGCCACAGTTCGAACGCATGATCTGCGCGACTGATGTGCTGCTCGACTTCGGCGGCGCCTTCCCAGTTCACGGCGGCGATGCGACTGCCGTCGATGGGCGAATGCACCGGCACTTTGCCGTTCTGGTACAGGGCCGGGTTCACACCAAGACGATCAAGCAATGCGGCAACCATGGGTTACTCCTCAAGCAAAAAACGGTACGTGTGCAGCCGCGCGATCACGGCTGATCAGGCCTGTAGTTTTAGCTCCCCGGAGGTTACTCAACAAACGACCTTTAAGAGAGATATCATTCCGTTTATTCATGCTGTGCATCGCAGGCAATAAAGAGACAAGAACAAAGGACCGCCCATGCTGAACAAACGCTATTTGCCATCGATCGCTGCCCTGCAGTGTTTCGAAGCCGTGACCCGGCATCTGAGCTTCACCCGGGCCGCCGAAGAGCTGAACCTGACCCAGAGCGCCGTCAGCAAGCAGGTCGCGCAGCTGGAAGAACTGCTGCAGCATTTGTTGTTCCGCCGGGTGCGCCGTCGCCTGCAAATGACGCCGGCGGGGGATTTGTACCTGGTTGAAGTACGAAAAATCCTCACACAGGTCGAGATGTCCACCCATTACCTGCGTTCCTACGGCGGCGAAACGGAAGTCCTGCGCGTCTCCACGCCTCCGACTTTCGGCGCACGCTGGCTGGTGCCACGGCTCAAGGGCTGGCGCCTGCGTCATCCGTCCATTCACCTGGACCTGTGCAGCGAGCAGGAAGCCGATGATTTGCTGCAAGGTCGCAGCGACCTGGCGTTCTACTTCGGCCAGGGCTCACGGCCCGGCACCGAGTGCCTGAAGCTGTTCAGCGAGGAGCTGGTGCCCGTCTGCGCCCCCGGCAGCCTGCCAGCCGAGCCCTTCACCGACCCGACCCAGCTCACCGATCTGGTCCTGCTGCAAAACGCCTCCCGCCCCCAGGCCTGGCATGACTGGTTCGACAGCCAGGGCTACCACACCGAACACAGCTACCACGGCCCGCGCTTCGAAACCTTCTATATGTGCATCCGCGCCGCGCAGGTCGGCTGCGGCGTGGCATTGCTGCCGCGGTTCCTGGTGGAAGAGGAACTGGCCGAGGGCAAGCTGGTCATTCCCTGGAAGCATGCCATGCCCAGCACCGATGCCTATTACCTGGCGTATCCGGAGCATTCGGCGGAAGTGCCCAAGGTGCGGGATTTTGTGAAGTGGATGCTGGAGCAGATTGATAGCCCGGATGCAGTGCACGACTGAGCCCTGCACCTGTGGGAGCGAGCCTGCTCGCGAAAGCGTCGGCACATCCAGCATCAATGTGACTGACAAACCGCATTCGCGAGCAGGCTCGCTCCCACAGAGGAATGGGTGCGACCAAAAAATCGCTGGCAATCCCCACCTTTGATATGCGCCACTAGCGCCATTGATCAATACCGCTGCAACGCTGGAGACCTCTTTATGAGCGAGAGTGTATTTGCCGATCGCATCGTGCAGAACCTGCTCGACACCGACTTCTACAAACTGACGATGATGCAGGCGGTGCTGCACAACTACCCCAACGTGGAAGTCGAATGGGAGTTTCGTTGCCGTAACAGTGAGGATCTGCGCCCCTATCTGGCCGAGATCCGCTTTCAGTTCGAGCGCTTGGCCGAGTTGAGCCTGAGCGCCGACCAGTTGAGTTTTCTGGAGCGCATCAGCTTCCTGAAACCGGACTTCCTGCGTTTTCTCGGACTGTTTCGCTTCAACCTGCGCTACGTTCACTCCGGTATTGAAAATGGTGAGCTGGTCATCCGCCTGCGCGGCCCGTGGCTGCATGTGATCCTGTTTGAAGTCCCGATGCTGGCCATCGTCAGTGAAGTGCGTAACCGCTATCGCTACCGGGAAGTCGTACTGGAACAGACCCGCGAGCAGCTCTACCGCAAGTTCGACTGGCTGACCGCCAATGCCTCGGCCGATGAGCTGTCAGAGTTGCAGGTAGCCGATTTCGGCACCCGCCGTCGCTTCTCGTACCGCGTACAGGAAGAGGTGGTCAATGTGCTCAAACACGATTTCCCGGGGCGTTTCGTCGGCACCAGTAACGTGCATTTGTCCCGGGAACTGGACATGAAGCCGCTGGGCACCATGGCCCACGAATGGATCATGGCCCATCAACAGCTCGGTCCACGGCTGATCGACAGCCAGATCGCCGCCCTCGATTGCTGGGTTCGCGAGTACCGTGGCCTGCTGGGGATTGCCCTGACCGATTGCATCACCATGGATGCCTTCCTCGGCGATTTCGACCTGTTTTTCGCCAAGCTCTTCGACGGTTTGCGCCACGACTCCGGCGATCCGGTGGTCTGGGCGGAAAAAGCCATCGCGCACTATCACAAGCTCGGCATTGACCCGATGAGCAAGACGCTGACCTTCTCCGACAGCCTGACGCTGCCAAAGGCTCTGGAAATATTCCGTGCACTGCGCGGTCGGATCAATGTCAGCTTCGGCATCGGCACCAACCTGACGTGCGATATTCCGGGTGTCGAACCGATGAGCATCGTGCTTAAAATGACCGCCTGCAACGGTGCGCCCGTGGCGAAGATCTCCGACGAGCCCGGCAAGACCCACTGCAAAGACCCGAATTTCGTCGCCTATTTGCGACACGTTTTCGAAGTACCTGCCCCTCTTTCCGGCACATCCGGTCCATCTAGCAAGGAGTGAATTCATGCAAGCCGTACAGCGTGAGATTGCTGAGCAGCTCAAGGTTCAACCGCCGTTCGCCGACGAGGCCGCCCTGGAAGCGGAAGTCGCCCGGCGCATTACCTTCATTCAGGACTGCCTGGTCAATTCCGGGCTCAAGACCCTGGTGCTGGGTATCAGCGGCGGCGTCGACTCCCTGACCGCAGGCCTTTTGGCCCAGCGCGCGATGCGTGAGCTGCGCCAGCGCACCGGGGATGGCAACTACAAGTTCATCGCCGTGCGCTTGCCTTACGAGACCCAGTTCGATGAACACGATGCCCAGGCCTCGGTGGACTTCATCAAACCGGATGAACGTCATACCGTGAACATCGGCCCGTCGGTCAAGGCCCTGGCCAATGAAGTCGCGGCATTCGAGGGCAAGCACGCCGTTTCCGTGGATTTCGTCCTCGGCAACACCAAGGCGCGCATGCGCATGGTCGCCCAGTACACCATCGCCGGCGCCACTCAGGGCCTGGTGATCGGCACCGACCACGCGGCGGAAGCGGTGATGGGCTTCTTCACCAAGTTCGGTGATGGTGCCTGTGATCTGGCTCCGCTCAGCGGCCTGGTGAAAAACCAGGTGCGGGCGATTGCGCGCAGCTTCGGTGCGCCGGAATCATTGGTGGAAAAGGTCCCGACCGCCGACCTCGAAGACCTGTCGCCGGGCAAACCGGACGAAGCCTCCCACGGCGTGACCTACGCCGAGATCGACGCCTTCCTGCATGGCAACCCGGTGCGCGAGGAAGCGTTCAAGATCATTTGCGACACGTACAACAAGACCCGTCACAAGCGAGTGATGCCGTTCGCGCCTTGACTGACGCTTTCGCGAGCAGGCTCGCTCCCACATGGACAACGCTGTACCTGTGGGAGCGAGCCTGCTCGCGATGAACGATGACTCGGTCAAATGTCGTGCACAAAAAAAGCGCCCTTGAGGGCGCTTTTTTATGAACGCAATTCGATCACTTCAAAGTGACGGTGCCTTTCATCATCGAGATGTGGCCCGGGAACGAGCAGAAGAAACCGTATTTTTCGTTGGCATCGAGCTTGGACACGTCGAAGGTCACCGAGTCGGTTTCCTTGGCGCCGATGATCTTGGTGTGAGCGATGATGCGCGCATCGCCTTCCTTCAGGTAGTTCTTGTCGATGCCGGCGCTCAGGCCGTCGGTGGCGATTGGCTGCATGTCAGCTTCTTTGCTGATCACCAGGTTATGGCCCATGACATTCTTCGGCAGGCTGCCGGAGTGGGTCAGTTCGACGGTGAAGGTTTTGCAGCTCTTGTCGATTTCGATGGCCTTGGTGTTGAAGGACATCTGGTCCGTAGAGTCGACAGTGGTTTTGCACTCTGCAGCCATCAATTGGCTGCTGGCCAGCGTCAACAGGGATACCGCAACAAGTTTGGCAAACATGGTGAATCTCCAAGGCAGGGTTAGTGAAAAATGCGAATGGACAGAAGACTGCCTGAAAACTTCGCAAGTTCATATGACCTGAATCAAAAATTGTATACAACTTTTGGGCTATGAGACCCATCGAGACAATCTACCAGCCAAGCGTCTGGCCCGGGCCTATGATCAGGCCATCATCACTGATCGGAGCCTTTGACATGTCCCTTAATAGCCTGTTGTGCAGCTTGCTGGCCGCCTACGCCTGTGGCGCCAGCGGTACCTATGAAACACCCAAGCGAGAAGTTTAGCCCTTGGAGCGCGGTACGCATGCCTTTACTCTGTCGCCCTGATCGACCCTGGAGTAAGGCATGTCTTTAGCATCCATCTGTGTATTTTGTGGTGCCAGCACCGGCACCAACCCGGCTTACCGAGAAGCAGCCGTCGCCCTGGGCCAGGCATTGGCCGAACGCAAGCTCACCCTGGTCTACGGCGGCGGTGCCGTGGGCTTGATGGGTATCGTGGCGGATGCAGCGCTGGCAGCCGGCGGTGAAGTGATCGGCATCATTCCGCAAAGTCTCAAGGACAAGGAAATCGGCCACAGCGGCCTGACCCGCCTGGAAGTGGTCGACGGCATGCACGCGCGCAAGGCCCGGATGGCTGAACTCAGCGATGCCTTCATTGCCCTGCCCGGCGGCCTGGGCACGCTGGAGGAGTTGTTCGAAGTCTGGACCTGGGGCCAATTGGGCTACCACGGCAAACCGCTGGGCCTGCTGGAAGTGAACGGCTTCTACAACAAACTCACCGGCTTTCTCGATCACATCGTCGACGAAGGTTTCGTTCGCGGCGCGCATCGCGACATGCTGCAAGTGAACGAATCGCCGCAGGCGCTGCTCGACGCCCTGGAAAATTGGCAGCCAAGCGTTGCGCCAAAGTGGACGGAGCAAAAGCCCGACTGAGGGCTCTGCACCTGGCGCAGCTCTTGTAGGAGCTGCCGCAGGCTGCGATCTTTTTGACCTTCGCAGCCACCATGCAAAACGCCAACCCGAGGGTTGGCGTTTTTTTGGCTTGCAAAAGGCTTAGCGCGGAACAACCGGCTTGCGCCCGGCCTTCGGCCCCTTGCCCTTGGCCGCTTCCTTGCGCTCCTTGGCCGCCTGCTGGTTGCGGGCGAACGCTGCAGCCTTGGCCTGTTCACGCTTGTCCCACGGGTTGCCGCCATCACTGGCGCGCGGTGGCAAGCCGGTGTGCTGGGTCAGGATCTTCGTTGTTTCCTTGCCCACTTTATGGCTGCCGGCCGGCGTCGAGTTCTTGCGACGGGCGCTCTGGTAGCTGTCGGTGGACGGCTGGTGCGTCGGGATCAACTGGTTCTTGCCCGGCCCGATCAGGTCGCTACGGCCCATGCGGATCAACGCCTCACGCAGCATCGGCCAGCCTTTCGGGTCGTGATAACGCAAGAACGCCTTGTGCAGGCGACGCTGCTCTTCGCTCTTGACGATGGTCACCCCATCGCTCTTGTAGGTCACCTTGCGCAGCGGGTTCTTGCCCGAGTGGTACATCGCGGTGGCACTGGCCATCGGCGACGGGTAGAACGCCTGCACCTGGTCGGCACGGAAACCGTTGCCCTTGAGCCACAGCGCCAGGTTCATCATGTCTTCGTCGGTGGTCCCAGGGTGGGCCGCGATGAAGTACGGGATCAGGTACTGCTCTTTCCCCGCTTCTTTCGAGAATTTCTCGAACATGCGCTTGAACCGGTCATAAGTGCCGATGCCCGGTTTCATCATCTGGTTGAGCGGACCTTCCTCGGTGTGTTCCGGGGCGATCTTCAGGTAACCACCGACGTGGTGGGTCACCAGCTCTTTGACGTATTCCGGCGACTCGACCGCGAGGTCGTAGCGCAGGCCGGAAGCGATCAGGATCTTCTTCACACCCGGCAGGGCGCGGGCGCTGCGGTACAGCTGGATCAACGACGAGTGGTCGGTGTTCAGGTTCGGGCAGATGCCAGGGAACACGCACGAAGGCTTGCGGCACGCGGATTCGATTTCCGGGCTCTTGCAGGCGATGCGGTACATGTTCGCGGTCGGCCCGCCGAGGTCGGAAATGACGCCGGTAAAACCCGGGACCTTGTCGCGAATTTCTTCGATTTCGCGAATGATCGACTCTTCGGAGCGGTTCTGGATGATCCGGCCTTCGTGCTCGGTGATCGAGCAGAAAGTGCAGCCACCGAAACAGCCACGCATGATGTTCACCGAGAATCGGATCATGTCGTAGGCCGGGATTTTCTCCTTGCCATACGCCGGGTGCGGAACGCGCGCATAAGGCATGCCGAACACGTAGTCCATTTCTTCGGTGGTCATCGGAATCGGCGGCGGGTTGAACCAGACGTCGACCTCGCCGTGCTTCTGCACCAGCGCACGGGCGTTGCCCGGGTTGGTTTCCAGGTGCAGCACGCGGTTGGCGTGAGCATAGAGAACGGCGTCGTTACGGACCTTTTCCACGGATGGCAAACGAATCACGGTCTTGTCGCGGGTCATCTTCGGGCTGGCCAGGATCTGCACGACCTTGGCTTCCTGTGGATCTTCGACCGGCCCCTTTTCCTGCTCGATGGCGCAAGCAGCGGTGTCCTGGGTGTTGACGTACGGGTTGATGATCTTGTCGATCTTGCCCGGACGGTCGATGCGCGTGGAATCGACTTCGTACCAGCCTTGTGGCGTGTCACGACGGATGAACGCGGTACCACGTACATCGGTGATGTCTTCGATCTTCTGACCGTAGGACAGACGCTGGGCGACTTCGACGATCGCGCGCTCGGCGTTGCCGTACAGCAGGATGTCGGCGCTGGCGTCGATCAGGATCGAGTTGCGCACCCGGTCCTGCCAGTAATCGTAATGGGCGATGCGGCGCAGGGAGGCTTCGATGCCGCCGAGCACGATCGGCACGTGCTTGTAGGCTTCCTTGCAGCGCTGGCTGTAAACCAGGCTCGCGCGGTCCGGACGTTTGCCCGCCATACCACCCGGGGTGTAAGCGTCATCGGAGCGGATTTTCTTGTCGGCGGTGTAGCGGTTGATCATCGAGTCCATGTTGCCGGCCGCGACACCGAAGAACAGGTTCGGCTCGCCGAGCTTCATGAAGTCGTCTTTGGACTGCCAATTCGGCTGGGCAATGATCCCGACGCGGAAGCCCTGGGCTTCCAGCAGTCGGCCAATGATCGCCATGCCGAACGATGGGTGATCGACGTAGGCATCACCGGTGACGATGATGATGTCGCAGGAATCCCAGCCAAGCTGATCCATCTCCTCCCTGCTCATCGGCAGGAATGGCGCTGGCCCGAAACATTCGGCCCAGTACTTGGGATAGTCAAATAACGGCTTGGCTGCTTGCATGTCGATAACCGGTGTGGGCTTTCATTGAATTTCGCGGGCGCGGAATATAGCACAAATTTTGATCAATTCCGACGGCTGTTGTCGGAAATTGAGAGCGGCCGGCTATACCGCGTTATCGTTCATCGCGAGCAAGCTTTGCTCCTACAGGTTGTGTGCAAATCTCTGTAGGAGCAAAGCTTGCTCGCGATGACGGCCTGTCAGGCGCTACAAAACTTACTCGTCGTCATCGAAGTTGTAGCTACCCGGGGCCAGGTTCTCGAACCGGGTGTACTTACCGATGAACGCCAGTCGGATAAAGCCGATCGGGCCGTTCCGCTGCTTGCCGATGATGATCTCGGCAATGCCCTTGTGCTCGGTTTCCGGGTGATACACCTCGTCCCGGTACACGAACATGATCACGTCGGCGTCCTGCTCGATCGCTCCGGATTCCCGCAAGTCGGAGTTCACCGGGCGCTTGTTCGGCCGTTGTTCCAAGGAACGGTTGAGCTGGGACAGCGCCACTACCGGGCAGTTGAATTCCTTGGCCAGAGCTTTCAGGGACCGGGAGATCTCGGAAATCTCGTTGGTCCGGTTGTCACCACTGGAGCCGGGGATCTGCATCAGCTGCAGGTAGTCGATCATGATCAGGCCGATTTCGCCGTGCTCACGCACCAGGCGCCGGGTGCGGGCGCGCATCTCGGACGGGCTGATGCCAGCGGTATCGTCGATGAACAGCTTGCGATCGTTGAGCAGGTTGACCGCCGAGGTCAGGCGAGGCCAATCGTCGTCTTCCAGCTGACCGGAACGGACCTTGGTCTGGTCGATGCGGCCCAGGGAGGACAGCATACGCATGATCAGCGATTCACCTGGCATCTCGAGGGAGTACACCAGTACGGCCTTATCGCTGCGCAGTACGGCGTTTTCCACGAGGTTCATCGCAAAGGTGGTCTTACCCATGGATGGACGTCCGGCGACAATGATCAAGTCTGCCGGTTGCAGACCGCTGGTCTTCTCGTCGAGGTCGGTGTAACCCGTGGAGAGGCCAGTGATCCCTTCACCTGTGTTGAACAGGGTGTCAATGCGGTCGATGGCCTTTGTCAGCAACTCGTTGACACCCACCGGGCCGGTGGTCTTCGGACGAGCCTCGGCGATCTGGAAGATCTGCCGTTCGGCTTCATCGAGGATCTCTTCGGCGGTGCGGCCTTCGGGGTTGAAGGCGCTGTCGGCGATCTCGTTGCTGATGCCGATCAACTGGCGCAACGTCGCACGCTGGCGGACGATCTGCGCATAAGCCTTGATGTTGGCGACGGATGGCGTGTTTTTCGCCAGTTCACCCAAGTAACCGAGGCCGCCGACTTGCGAAGTCTGCCCTTCCTTGTCCAATTGCTCGGCCAGGGTCACGACGTCGATCGGCATGTTCTGATCGGCCAGCTTGGCGATCGCACGGAAAATCAGGCGGTGGTCATGTCGATAGAAATCACCGTCGGAGACTTGATCGAGCACGCGCTCCCAGGCGTTGTTGTCCAGCATCAGACCACCGAGTACAGCCTGTTCGGCTTCGATGGAGTGCGGTGGCACCTTCAGCGCGGCGGTTTGCAGATCGTATTGCTCGGGGACTGAGATTTCGTTCATGGCCACTTGGTTTTGGGAAAGCAGGGGTTGAAAAACAGGCGTTACCAGAAAGACAAAGGGCACGACCTGTAAACAGGATCGTGCCCGATGTTACCGGCAAGCACCCGAGGGTGCCAGCCGACAAGTACTGCTTAAGCTGCTACTACGACAACGCGTACAGTGGCTTCGACTTCGGCGTGCAGGTGCACGGCTACGTCGTATTCGCCAACCTGACGGATGGTGCCGTTCGGCAGACGAACTTCAGCTTTGGCAACTTCAACGCCAGAGGCGGTCAGTGCGTCAGCAATGTCGTGAGTGCCGATCGAACCGAACAGCTTGCCTTCGTCGCCAGCAGTGGCAGTGATGGTCACTTCCAGCTCGGCCAGATGGGCAGCGCGGCTTTCAGCCGATGCTTTACGGTCTGCTGCAGCTTTTTCCAGCTCAGCGCGACGCTCTTCGAACGCAGCCAGGTTGGCAGCGGTCGCAGCGGTGGCTTTGCCAAAAGGCAGCAGGTAGTTACGACCGTAGCCAGCCTTAACTTTTACTTTGTCGCCCAGGTTGCCCAGGTTGGCGATTTTTTCCAGCAGGATCAGTTCCATTTGGTATTAACCTCTTAACTTTTAACCTTCACCGTTCGCGTTATCGGCGTCTTTCGGCGCCAGACGACCGCGAAAATCAATCAGGCTGTCGACGATGGCCAGAACCACCAGCAACGGATAGATCAGCTGCATGAACAGCAACAGCGTTACGTACAACCCCACCAGCCAGAACCTGGCCAGTCGCTTTTGCGCCACCAGCCCGTGAATCAGGGCCAGCCCGGCGAAAACCAGCGGTACGCTGCACAGCGGTACAAGCATGGACATCTGGACACCGAGATTCGGTGACACAACCATACCCGCCAGCAGCAACATCGCGGGCCCCAGCGGGATTCGCACGGCGCGAAACTCGCGACCGAAACCACCGGGGTTGTACAACAACGCCTGCCAGTAGCGCCCGACAATCAGGCTCAGCACACTGACGATTTGCAGCAAGGCCGCTATCAGGCCGGTCAGGATAGGTGCAATCAGGGACGCAAAACGCGCTTGCTCGTCCACCGACATCTTCTGGTAGACATCACCGAGTAGCGACGGCATGACTTTGATCAAAGCCTGCGCCAGCATCTCGATCTGGGGCTCAAAAGCCACCCCCAGCACCACTGAAAACACCACTCCCATCGCTATGCTGACCAGCAGCACGCGGTTCCAGGACTCACTTGCGCGCAAAACCAACGCAAGGCTCGCAGACCCCAGCAGCACCAGAAGTGCCCGTGGGTCGTCGGAGTAAAGCCACCAGATCAATGCCGGCAGCAGTCCCAGAGCAAGAACGCCCAGGGCGTCCCTCATTCCGCGCCGCAGGAGCACAAGGCATCCGGCGGCAGCACCCAACCAATACAGCAGCGGCAACGCCGCGCATCCAGCCACTACCAGAGTGGCCTGCATACGGCCCCGCATGATGAACTCAGCTAAGGCACGCATACATTCAATCCTTTGCTACGTGTCGACTGCCCGGTCTCAGCGGCCGTGGCTGTCGGTGTAGGCCAGCAGGGCCAGGAAGCGGGCGCGCTTGATAGCGGTGGCCAGCTGACGCTGATAACGAGCTTTGGTACCGGTGATGCGGCTTGGAACGATTTTGCCGGTCTCGGATACGTAGGCTTTCAGAGTGTTGAGATCTTTGTAGTCGATCTCTTTCACGTCTTCAGCGGTGAAGCGGCAGAATTTACGACGACGGAAGAAACGTGCCATTTGATAGGCTCCTTAAAAGGTCCGTGGATTACTCGTCAGCGTTATCGCTGTTGTCGCTGTCATCACCCTCAACGCCATCGGCGTCGGAGTGCTCAGGACGGTCGCGACGCTCACGGCGCTCACTGCGGTTTTCTTCAGCCTTGAGCATCTCGGACTGGCCAGTAACGGCTTCGTCGCGACGGATGACCAGGTTACGGATCACTGCATCGTTGTAACGGAAGTTGTCTTCCAGCTCGGCCAGGGCCTTGCCGGTGCACTCAACGTTCAGCATCACGTAGTGAGCCTTGTGAACATTGTTGATTGCGTAGGCCAGTTGACGACGGCCCCAGTCTTCCAGACGGTGGATTTTGCCGCCGTCTTCTTCGATCAGCTTGGTGTAACGCTCAACCATGCCGCCGACTTGCTCGCTTTGATCCGGGTGGACCAAAAAGATGATTTCGTAATGACGCATGAATGCTCCTTACGGGTTGTAGCCTGCCGCTCAAAAGCGATCAGACAAGGAGTGAATGACACTTGTGGACTTGCTTGGACGAGGCACATGTGCGCCTGCCGTCACAGCAAGGGGCGCAATTGTAGAGAAGGGGCGTGGGAGGCGCAAGGTAATTGGTGATTATTTGAACAATCACCCATCCTTGCCAATACACAAAACTACTGTGGGAGCGAGCCTGCTCGCGAAAGTGCGTAACTTTCAACATTGATGCTGAATGTTACTCCGCTTTCGCGAGCAGGCTCGCTCCCACAGGGTTTACAGCCGGATCAGGGCTTTTTGGCGGCTGCCTTGGCCTTGGCACCACGCTGACGCTGAGCTTCGAACAGGCACACGCCCGTTGCCACCGAAACGTTCAGACTGCTGACACTACCGGCCATCGGCAGGTGCACCAGGTAATCGCAATGCTCGCGAGTGAGGCGGCGCATGCCCTTGCCTTCGGCACCCATGATCAGGATGGTCGGGCCGGTCAGGTCCTGGTCATAAATGCTGACTTCAGCCTCCCCCGCCGTACCGACAATCCACAAGCCGCGCTGCTGGAGCTTTTCCAGGGTACGCGCCAGGTTGGTCACGGCAACCAGGGGGATCACTTCCGCCGCTCCGCAAGCAACCTTGCGCACGACCGGCGTAAGGGTGGCGGACTTGTCTTTCGGCACGATCACCGCCAGCGCGCCCGCCGCATCGGCGGAACGCAGGCAGGCACCGAGGTTGTGCGGATCGGTCACGCCATCGAGCACCAACAGCAGTGGCGCACCTTCGGTGCGATCCAGCAACTCGTCGAGCATCGCCTCGCCCCAGACCTGGCTAGGACTGACCTCTGCCACCACGCCCTGGTGAACGCCTTCAACCCAGGCGTCCATTTCCCGGCGCTCGGCCTGACCGACCTGGACGCGATTCTCGTTGGCCAGTTCGACCAGCGTCTGCACCCGCGGATCACTGCGGCCTTCGGCCAGCCAGATCTGCTTGACGCGCTTGGGGTGGTGACGCAGCAATGCTTCTACCGCGTGCACGCCGTAGATTTTTTCCAACTGACTCATGACTTGGCCTTGGGTTTACGCGCCCCACCGCTTTTGGCTGGGGCGGTGCCCGCTTTTGGCGGACCTTTACGATGTTTGCTCGGCTTAGCTGGCTTGCCGCCGGCAGCCTTGTCAGGCGCCGACCGTCCGGTCTTTCCCGAAGACGACGCTTTACCGCCGCTTTTCGCATCGGCCAGCAGCGCCTTTTTCAGTTCACGACTCTTGCGCACCTCGGCGTTTTTCGCCGCGGCATCACTCGAACGGTAGGCTTCGACCGGCTTTTCCTTGGCTGGACGACGACCGATTTTCGCCGATGCCGGCTCTGCCGCTGCTTTCGTAGCAGCAGTTGGCGCTGGAGCCGCAGTGTCGCTACCACGCTTTTTGCGACCGACTGGAGCATTGATGGTTTTTTCAGCCATCTCGAAGTCGATCTTGCGCTCGTCGAGATCGACGCGCATGACCCGTACTTCGACTGTATCGCCAAGACGGAAGCTGCGACCGGTGCGCTCGCCCGCCAAACGGTGGTGCACAGGATCGAAGTGGTAGTAGTCGCCCGGCAGCGCGGTGACGTGCACCAGGCCTTCGACATAGATATCGGTCAGCTCGACGAACAGGCCAAAACCGGTCACGGCGGTGATCACGCCCGGGAACGACTCGCCCACGCGGTCTTTCATGAACTCGCACTTGAGCCAGTTCACCACGTCACGGGTTGCTTCGTCGGCACGGCGCTCACTCATCGAGCACTGCTCGCCAAGCTGCTCCAGAGCCGCTTCGTCATACGGGTAGATGCGCGCCTTGGGAATGGTCATCGCACCGGCACGACGAACGTGCGGGGTGTCCTGTTTGGAGTGGATGACGCTACGAATCGCCCGGTGCGTGAGCAAGTCCGGGTAACGACGAATCGGCGAGGTGAAGTGGGTGTATGCCTCGTAATTCAGGCCAAAGTGACCCTGGTTATCGGAGGTGTACACCGCCTGGCTCAACGAACGCAGCATGACCGTCTGAATCAGATGGAAGTCCGGACGATCCTTGATGCTGGCCAGCAGCGCCTGGTAATCCTTAGGCGTCGGGCCGTCCTTACCTTTGTGCAGGGACAGGCCCAGCTCGCCCAGAAAGGCACGCAGCTTTTCCAGACGCTCTGGCGGCGGACCGTCGTGAACGCGGTACAGCGCAGGGATTTCGTGCTTTTGCAGGAACTCGGCAGTGGCCACGTTGGCGGCCAGCATGCACTCCTCGATCAACTTGTGCGCATCGTTGCGCACGGTCGGCCGGATTTCGGCGATCTTGCGCTCGGAGCCGAAGATGATCCGGGTTTCCTGGGTTTCGAAATCGATCGCGCCACGAACATGACGAGCCGCCAGCAGCACCTTGTACAGCGCATACAGCTGCTTGAGGTGCGGCACGAGGTCGGTGTACTCGCCACGCAGCTTGCGCGCTTCGGCGAGTTTCGGCGTTTCGAGCATGGCGCTGACCTTGTTGTAGGTCAGGCGTGCATGGGAGTGGATCACCGCTTCATAGAAGCAGTAGTCGGTCATTTCGCCGGATTTGGAGATGGTCATCTCGCAAACCATGGCCAAGCGATCGACCAGCGGATTCAGCGAGCACAGGCCGTTGGACAATTGCTCGGGCAACATCGGGATCACGCGCTCGGGGAAGTACACCGAGTTGCCGCGAACCTGAGCCTCGGCATCCAGCGCCGAACCGAGTTTCACGTAACTGGAAACGTCGGCAATCGCTACGTACAGCTTCCAGCCACCAGAGAACAGGCGCAGCTTGCCCGGACGGGCTTCGCAGTAGACCGCGTCATCGAAGTCGCGGGCATCTTCGCCGTCGATGGTGACAAACGGCAGATGACGCAGGTCGATGCGCTTCTCTTTGTCTTTCTCTTCGACTTCCGGCTTGAGCTTGCCGGCTTCCTTGAGCACGGCATCCGGCCAGACGTGAGGAATGTCGTAAGTACGCAGGGCGACATCGATCTCCATGCCCGGCGCCATGTAGTTGCCCACGACTTCGATCACGTCGCCTTGCGGCTGGAAGCGTGGAGTCGGCCAGTGGGTGATCTTCACTTCGACGAACTGGCCGATGTCGGCGTTGGCATTGCGGCCCGGGGTCACCAGCACTTCCTGCTGGATCTTCGGGTTGTCGGCAACGACAAAACCAATGCCACCTTCTTCGAAATAGCGACCGACGATGGTTTCGTGGGCACGGGACACCACTTCGACAATCATGCCTTCGCGGCGACCGCGACGGTCCAGGCCGGACACACGGGCCAAGGCACGGTCGCCATCGAACACCAGACGCATTTGCGCCGGGCTCAGGAACAGGTCATCACTGCCGTCATCCGGCACGAGGAAACCGAAGCCGTCACGGTGGCCGCTGATCCGACCGAGAATCAGGTCGAGCTTGTCCACCGGCGCATAAGTGCCACGGCGGGTATAAATGAGTTGAGCATCGCGCTCCATGGCGCGCAGACGGCGACGCAGGGCCTCGATCTGGTCTTCTGTGGTCAGACCAAATTCTTCGACCAACTGCTCGCGGGCAGCAGGCGAACCACGATCAGCAAGGTGCTGAAGGATCAGTTCGCGGCTAGGGATGGGGTTTTCATATTTTTCCGCTTCACGAGCGGCCTCGGGATCGAGGGATTGCCAATCGGCCATTAGAGAGTTTTCACCTTGTCTATATGCGGGTTAGTTTGGCATAGGCGTAATGAAACGGGAAATTTCGAACTATATAGAGGCCATATGACGCCTTGTATCGACGCATCCAAAGCGTTTTGAACACCGCTGGTAAAAAAAATCATTTTTTTTGGCGACGGGGGTTTACAGTTAAAAAAGCGCTCCGTATAGTGCGCGCCATCGACGACACAGACATGTTGTCGAAGCTGCCCAGGTGGTGAAATTGGTAGACACGCCAGCTTCAGGTGCTGGTGACCTTACGGTCGTGGAAGTTCGAGTCTTCTCCTGGGCACCAATTTCGAGTTTGAGACTAGATCAGTTTCAAGGCTCACACAAAAAACCCGCGAAAGCGGGTTTTTTGCATTCTGGCCACGCATTTTGTCCGAACTGATTTATTAAAATTAAATCAGGGGTTTACAGATCAAAATGCGGTCCGTATAGTGCGCCACATCAACAGCGGCAACGCTGAAGATGAATGCCCAGATGGTGAAATTGGTAGACACGCCAGCTTCAGGTGCTGGTGACCTTACGGTCGTGGAAGTTCGAGTCTTCTTCTGGGCACCAATTCAAATTCAAGGTTACGGCCTTGAGTTTCACAAAAACCCGCGAAAGCGGGTTTTTGCGTTTCTGCCCTTCAGAAAGCACCCCACCCTGTAGGAGCGAGCACGCTCGCGATGGTCGCCAACGATAACGTTGGCCGCCTGACACCCCGCGGTGGCCATGACTCCATCGCGAGCATGCTCGCCTCTACAGAAAACACCGCGACTACACAAAGCGCATTTGAGAAACAATATCGTTTATCATTGTTGCAAGTTTTTGCAATGCGACAGTGAGGAACCCTGCGAATGATGTTTCGAAATACCCTGCGCCGAGGCTTGACCATCACCCTTCTCGGCCTGGCACTCGCCACTCCCCTCACCCAAGCCGACGACAAGGTTTCCCTGACGCTCTACAACGGCCAGCACAAGGAAGTGGGTGACGCCGTCGCCAAAGCCTTCGAGGCCAAGACCGGCATTCACGTCAATGTGCGCAAGGGCAGCAGCAATCAGCTTGCCAGTCAGATCGTCGAAGAAGGCGATCGCTCCCCGGCCGACGTGATCTACACAGAAGAATCGCCGCCCCTGAACAAGCTCGGCGAGCAAGGCCTGCTGGCCAAGGCTGACGATGCAACCCTGGCCGTTCTGCCCAAGGAATATGTCGCCGGCAATGGCACCTGGATCGGCGTCACTGCCCGAGTCCGGGTCGTCGCCTTCAACCCGAAGCTGGTTGATGAAAAAGACCTGCCCAAGTCGGTGATGGAATTCTCCGACCCGAAATGGCAGGGCAAGGTCGGGTTCGTGCCCACCAGCGGTGCATTCCAGGAACAAGCCGTCGCGATTATCAAGATGCACGGCATGGATGCCGCCGAAGAATGGCTAACCGGCCTGCGCGCCTTCGGCAAGACCTACAGCAACAACATGGTCGCACTCAAGGCCGTGGAAAATGGCGAGGTCGCCACCGTATTGGTCAACAACTACTACTGGTTCGCCCTGCAGCGCGAAAAAGGCCAGCTCGACTCGAAGCTGCACTACTTCACCGGCGGCGACGTTGGCGGGTTGATCACCGTTTCCAGCGCCGCCGTACTGAAATCCAGCAAACATCCAAGTGAAGCCCAGCAACTGCTCGCCTACATGGCCAGCGAAGAAGGTCAGCGCGTAATCACTCAGACCACCGCCGAATACCCCCTGCACAAAGGCATGGAATCGGATCGCGGCCTCAAGCCATTCAGCGAACTGGAAGCACCGGCCGTCACTCCAGCCGATTTGGGCAACGCAGAAGAAGCCCTGGACCTGGAACGCGACGTCGGCCTGAATTGATGAGCGCATCGCTTCCCATCACCTCGAACGGCAACTACGTGCCAGGGCGCCGACGACCATCGATCTGGTTGTTGCTGCCGGTTTTGCTGCTGGTCTTGCTCAGCCTGCTGCCGCTGGCCTATGTCGGACTCAAGACGTGGCAAGCAGGCTGGGCCGAAGCACTGCATCTGCTTTGGCGTCCTTATGTGTTCGGGCTGTTGCGCAATACGCTGACACTGATGATCGGGGTAACGCTGGCATGCGGCGTGATCGGCCTGTCACTGGCGTGGCTGCTGGAACGCAGCAATCTGCCGGGACGGCGTTTGTGGGGCGTGATTCTGTGTTTGCCATTCGCCGTACCGGCGTTCGTCAGCAGCTTCACCTGGGTGTCGCTGAGCGCCCACTTCGAAGGACTGGGCGGGGCAATTCTGGTCATGACCCTGTCCAAGTACCCGCTGATATTCCTGCCCGTCGCGGCAACCCTGCGCAACCTTGATCCTTCGCTGGAAGAGTCCGGGCGCACGCTGGGCCAGAATCGCTGGGGTGTGTTTTTCAAGATCACCCTGCCCTTGCTCTGGCCGTCGCTGCTCGCGGGCTCCCTGCTGATTGCCCTGCACATGCTGGTGGAGTTCGGCGCGCTGTCGATCATCGGCCTGCAAACCTTCACCACTGCGATCTATCAGCAGTTCGAGCTGGAATTCAGCAATGCCAACGCCGCGATGCTTTCCGCGGTGCTGCTGGCGCTGTGCCTGGCCCTGTTGTGGCTGGAGCTGCGCGCTCGAGGCAAGGGTCGGCACGTGCGCACCGGCCAGGGTGCGGCGCGTCAGGCAGAACAGGTTCGGTTGGGGCCTTGGGCGATCGCCGGGCAACTGTACTGCCTGCTGCTGGCGATCATCGGTAGCGGCATTCCACTGGGCATGCTGGCGTACTGGTTGGCGGTCGGCTCGTCAGCCGCCTTTCCGGTTGCCGCCATCAGTGAGGCGCTGCTGTCGTCCCTGGCCCTGTCGCTGGGCGGCGCAGCGCTGTGTCTAGTGCTGGCAGTTCCGGTGGGGCTGCTGGTCGTGCGCTACAAGGGACAGCTGGCAATCTGGGCCGAACGCCTGCCGTATTTGCTGCACGCACTTCCCGGGCTGGTGATCGCCCTGACCCTGGTGTATTTCGCCTTGCACTATGTGCCAGCGCTGTATCAGACCACCGCGCTGCTACTGATCGCCTATGCACTGCTGTTTCTGCCGCTGGCTCAGGCACCGATTCGTACGGCGCTAAACAAGGCCGCTCCGCAACTGGAAGACGCTGCGCGCACACTGGGTGCATCCTCGTTCACCGCGTTTTGCCGGGTGACATTGCCGATCATCTTCCCGGCACTGGGGGCGGCGTTTGCGCTTGTCTTCCTGGATGCGATGAAGGAGCTGACGGCGACGCTTCTGTTGAGTCCGACCGGCCTCAATACGTTGGCGACGGAAGTCTGGGCGCATACCGCGAATGTGGAGTTTGCGGCGGCGGCGCCTTATGCGGCGCTGTTGATTCTGGTGTCGGGGCTGCCGGTGTATTTGCTTACGACGCGGATGTATCTGAACCGCTAAAAAGCTTCGCGGGCAAGCCTCGCTCCTACAGGACTACACAATCCCTGTAGGAGCGAGGCTTGCCCGCGAGGCGTCAGACCCAACAACACATTACGCCCTGAACTGCCCCAGACTCGCCTTCAACTGCGCTGCCAGGCCATCCAGCACCTTACCGCTAGCCGTGGTTTCCACCACCGCTTGCGCGGCTCTCTCGGCCTGCGCATGAATCGTCTCCACACGACCCCGCACCGCTTGAGCCCCTTGGGCCTGATGCGCCGCTGCCTGGGTCGCCAGACCGATCGCCGCATGCACCTGCTCCACGGAAGCCTGCACCGATTGCTGCAACCGTGCGCTGTCACGCAACACCAGCAAGCCCTCGCTGGCCTGACGCCCCGCCTGACCGATCGCGGCTACCGCTTCGCGTGCACCTTGCTGCAACGCCACGATGTGCGCCTGGATATCGCCCGTGGAGCTCTGGGTCTTGCTCGCCAGCGCCCGCACCTCATCCGCCACCACGGCGAACCCGCGCCCAGTTTCCCCTGCGCGCGCCGCCTCGATGGCCGCGTTCAGTGCCAACAGATTGGTCTGCTCGGCGATCCCGTGAATCACCGTCAGCACCACTTCAATCTGCTCACTCTGCTGCGCCAGTCGCTCGATCACTTGCGCGCCAGTATCGACTTGCCCGGCCAACGCTTCGATCAGGTTGCCGACTTTCGCCGAGGTCCGGGTGTTTTCGTCGGTGGCCTGACGAATCTCCACCACCTGCTTGAGCGCGGCCTGCATGGCCTGGCTCTCGGATTGAGCCTCATCCGCCATTTGCGACAACGCACGCAGGCTCTCGGCCACTTCGTCTCGCTGCATGCCGGCTGCCGCATCGGCCCCGGCATTGCGCAGGGTCATGGCACCGATTTCCACGCCGGTGCGCTGAGCTACATCACCTGCCTCGCGCACGATCGGCTGCAACTTATCCACAAAGCGATTGACCGCCGAGGCCATATCGCCGATTTCATCTTTGCTGTTGATTTGCACACGCTTGGTCAAATCGCCTTCGCCGGCCGCCAGGTCGTCCATGGCGCTAATCAGTAGCTTCAAACGATTGACCACTCGACGTCCCAGCACCACGGCAAGCAGCAGCAAAACGCCGGCACCGACCACTGCCAGACCCACGCCGATGCGCCAGCGCAAGGTTGCCGCCGCTTCCTGCACCGTGTCGGTGGTATTGGCTTTCATCTCGGAAGCAGTGGACTGTGCCGACTGCAGACGTGAACGCATGGCTGCAGCGCTGTCAGCTGCCGCACCTTTAAGGCTATCGCCCACCAGTTGGTCGCTACTGGCGATCAGTGCGGAGAAACGCTTGTCCAAGGCCGCGAGATCGGTTTCCACCGAGGCAGTGGAAACCCCCATCAACACCTTGCCGATTTCCACGCCATTGGGATTGATCGAGGCCTCGATGTAGAACACCGACGGATCGTTTTTCGCGGCATCCAGCACCTTGTCCAGCGCCCGCTCGCCTTGGCCTTTTTCCAGCAAAGCCTTGTTGATCGCGTTTTCCCGGTTCAGGTATCGCGTCAGGTGCTGGCCCGTCGCGTCGTCATAGACCACGAACAACACGTTAGGGTTGCGCTGTGCCCGGCGGGCGAATTCGGAGAGAGTCGGAATATCGTTGTCCCACATCGCGCGGGGAGCAACCGAAGCCAGAAGCTGCGCCATGTCACTGGCGGAATCCTTCAGGTCCTTTTCCAGGGTCGCACGCAGTTGCGCCTGCTCTTCCTCAAGCCGCGAGGACAAACCGGCCGTGAGCCGTTGCCGTGTGCTGGTGGAGAGACTGTCGAGGCTCGAAGTGACTTCACGCCCTGCCTGCTCCAGTTCGCCGGACAGTTTTTGACTGTCCGCCCCCAGGCGCGACCCCAGGTCGGCTTCCAGCGCGGTCACCGTGCTCCGTGTCAGAGCAACAGCCACCAGCACCTGCACTAAAAGGGCGATACCGAGAGTAACGAACACCGGCCGTAAAAGTCGGCTTTGTAACAGTGAGAGAACGGCTGACACTGGAGACCCCCCTGCTTTTGGCGCCATTAAATTGATGGCACGCCAGAAGCTATGCTTTTTTTAATGTTCGCTGCAAGGGGCATGCCGTCCAACAGGCATAAACGACAAAGGCCCCGATTAAGGGGCCTTTGTTTTCTACATCAACGACTTATCAGCCGAACGGATGACGCAGAACGATGGTTTCGTTGCGGTCCGGACCCGTCGAAATAATGTCGATCGGTGCACCGACCAACTCTTCGACGCGCTTGATGTAGTTGCGAGCAGCCTGTGGCAGCTCTTCCAGCGTCTTGGCGCCGAGGGTGGATTCTTTCCAGCCCGGCATCTCTTCGTACACTGGCTCCAGGCCGATGTAGCTGTCGGCATCGGTCGGCGCGTCGATCACTGCACCGTCAGCGTTTTTGTAGCCAACGCAGATGTTGATGGTTTCCAGGCCGTCCAGTACGTCCAGCTTGGTCAGGCACAGGCCCGAGATGCTGTTGACGTCGATGGCGCGACGCAGGATGACGGCATCGAACCAGCCGCAACGACGAGCACGACCGGTGGTTGCACCGAATTCGTGACCACGCTTGGCCAGGAACGCGCCAACGTCGTCGAACAGCTCAGTCGGGAACGGGCCCGAACCGACGCGAGTGGTGTAGGCCTTGGTAATACCCAGGATGTAGTCGAGGAACATCGGGCCCACACCGGAACCGGTGGCGATGCCGCCAGCGGTGGTGTTGGAGCTGGTGACGTACGGGTAGGTACCGTGGTCGATGTCCAGCAGGGAACCCTGGGCGCCTTCGAACATGATGTCCTTGCCATCGCGACGCAGCTGATGCAGCTCGGCGGTAACGTCGAGCATCATCGGCTTGAGCAACTCGGCGTATTCCATGCACTCGTCCAGAGTCTTCTGGAAGTCGATGGCAGGCTCTTTGTAATAATTGACCAGCACGAAGTTGTGGTAGTCCAGCAACTCGCCCAGCTTGGCGGCGAAACGCTCGCGATGGAACAGGTCACCGATGCGCAGGCCACGACGTGCAACCTTGTCTTCGTAAGCCGGGCCGATGCCGCGACCGGTGGTGCCGATCTTCTGCTCGCCACGGGCTTTTTCACGGGCCTGGTCCAGTGCTACGTGGTAGGACAGGATCAGCGGGCAGGAAGGGCTGATGCGCAGGCGCTCGCGCACCGGTACGCCCTTCTCTTCCAGCTTGTTGATTTCCCGCAGCAGGGCGTCGGGTGCAACCACCACGCCGTTACCGATCAGGCACTGCACGCCTTCGCGCAGCACGCCCGACGGGATCAGGTGCAAGACGGTTTTTTCGCCGTCGATCACCAGCGTGTGGCCAGCGTTGTGGCCACCCTGGTAGCGCACTACGGCGGCAGCATGTTCGGTCAGCAGATCAACGATCTTGCCTTTGCCCTCATCACCCCATTGGGTGCCCAGGACTACGACATTCTTACCCATAACACTTGTCCTCATTCGCGCAAACTTGGTGCCGGCGGCGGCCGGCAGGAAAACTCAAGAAGCCAGTGGCGATACTTGCCAAAGCCCGTTCTGCTGAATCAATTGCCGGTCGCAGTCCGCTTCACGGGCGGCGGCCAAAGGCTGCCCAGGCAAGGCCTGAACAACACGCTGACCCTCACTGCGCAACTGGCAAACCTGCTGCCAGAGTGCCGCATCCGTACTGTCAGGCATCCAGATACCGCCAGACGGTAGCTCGATCTCAGCACGCCCCAGGGTCACCAGGGTTTTCAAATCGGTAGAGAAACCGGTTGCCGGACGGGCGCGACCGAAGTCGGCGCCGATGTCGTCGTAACGACCGCCCTGGGCAATGGACTGGCCAACGCCCGGTACGAACGCCGCGAACACCACACCGGTGTGGTAGTGGTAGCCGCGCAATTCGCCAAGGTCGAAATATAGCGGCAGTTCCGGGAAACGCACGGACAGACGCTCGGCAATCGCCAGCAAGTCGTCCAATGCCGCAATCACCTGCGCCGGGGCTTTCGCCAGACGCTCGCGAGCCGCCAACAGCACCTCACGATCGCCACACAGGTCAACCAGCGCCCGCAGCATGCCTGCCAGATCCGCCGGCAGACCTTCGGTCAAGGTAATGACCTCGTCGATGGCTTTGCGTTGCAATGCGTCGAACAACTGTTGTTCAACTTCACCGGACAGTCCGGCGGCACGCGCCAGCCCGCGGTAGATACCTACATGCCCCAGGTCCATGTGCACATCCGGCACATCGGCCAGTTGCAGCATGGCGAGCATCAGGCTGATGACTTCGACGTCGCTGCTCGGGCTGGCATCGCCGTACAGCTCGGCGCCCAACTGGATCGGGCTGCGCGAGGACGACAAGGCTCGCGGCTGGGCGTGCAATACGCTGCCGGCATAGCACAGGCGGTTGGGGCCTTCGCGACGCAGGGTGTGCGCGTCGATACGCGCGACTTGCGGCGTAATGTCGGCACGGAAACCCATCTGCCGACCCGATTGCGGGTCGATGACCTTGAAAGTGCGCAGATCCAGGTCCTGGCCCGCGCCGGTCAGCAGGGATTCCAGGTACTCGATATGGGGAGTCACGACGAACTCGTAACCCCAGCTCTGGAACAGATCCAACACCTGACGACGCGCGACTTCTATGCGCGCCGCCTCCGGTGGCAGTACTTCTTCGATGCCATCTGGCAGAAGCCAGCGGTCTACCGTTGCCATTACGCCATTCCCCCATGATCCGGGCGGCAAGCCGTTGGGCGAGCCTTGAGTGAAGCAGAAAATGATCCGCCCAGCGAAAACAACGCGCATGAGCGACGAAGCGAAAAGCCTGAAATGGGCTTCGCCAAGCACTTTCCTCGTAAAACCTGTCGAGCCATCGGGCTCCGGCACCTGCACAAAAACAGCAATCAAACATGCAGACGCAAAAAAGCCGGGAATTTCCCGGCTGCCGCATCATACACACGTTTTCCCAAAGGATCACCCCGCCAGAGGTTTTAACCGCCGGGCGGGGTGATTCAGGTCAACCGCGTATCAAGGCTTGGCTTTTTCCAGGTAGTGGAAGAAGTCACTGCTTGGGTCGAGGACCATGACATCGGATTTATTCGCGAAGCTTTCACGGTAGGCACGCAGGCTACGGTAGAACGCGTAGAACTCCTGATCCTGACCATAAGCCTTGGAGTAGATCGCAGCGGCCTGGGCATCGCCATCACCGCGAATCTCTTCAGACTCACGATAGGCTTCGGCCAGCAGCACGCGGCGTTGACGATCGGCGTCGGCACGGATGCCTTCAGCCAGCTCGTTACCCTTGGCGCGGTGCTCGCGAGCTTCACGCTCACGCTCGGTGCTCATACGCTCGAACACACTGCGGTTTACTTCCTTAGGCAGGTCGATGGTCTTGACGCGAACGTCGACCACTTCGATGCCCAGTTCCTTTTCAGCCATCTTGTTCAGCGAAGCGGTGATGTCGGCCATCAGCGCATCACGCTCACCCGACACCACTTCGTGCAGGGTGCGCTTACCGAACTGGTCACGCAGGCCCGACTCCAGACGACGGGACAGACGCTCGTCGGCAATCTGCTTGAGGCCGGAAGTCGCGGTGTAGAAACGCTCGGCGTCCTTCACACGCCACTTGGCGTAGGCATCGACCATCACGGCTTTCTTTTCCAGGGTCAGGAAGCGTTGTGTCGGCGCGTCCAGCGTCATCAGACGGGCGTCGAATTTGCGCACCTGGTTAACGTAAGGCACCTTCACATGCAGGCCTGGCTGAACATCGGTCTGGACCACGCGACCGAACTGCAGCAACACCGCACGCTCGGTCTGAGCCACGATGTAGAAGCAGTTCCAGGCAGCGATCGCCACGACGACGCCGACAATAAGGGCGATCAGCGATTTATTGCTCATCAGCGACTCTCCCTGGTACGTGCTGGCTGTTGCTGCAGATCAGCTGCCGCACGTGCATTCGCTTCATTGCTGGTAGCTGCCGCACTGCTCATCGGTGTGCTGGTGCTGCGGCCACTACTGTCGATCATCTTGTCCAGCGGCAGGTAAAGCAGATTGCTCTGGCCATTCTTGTTGCCGGTCACGAGAACCTTGCTGGTGTTGCTGAAGACTTCCTGCATGGTGTCCAGATACAGACGCTGACGAGTCACTTCAGGCGCCTTGCGGTACTCGGCAACCAGCTTGGTGAAGCGATCGGCCTCACCCTTGGCGCGCGAGATCGTTTCATCGCGGTAACCGTTGGCATCTTCGAGAATGCGCTGGGCCTGACCACGAGCTTCCGGCACGACGCCGTTGGCATAGGTTTCAGCCTGGTTGCGCGACCGCTGCTCGTCTTCACGGGCACGGATCACGTCATCGAAGGCTTCCTGAACTTCACGCGGTGCCGCTGCGCTCTGCACGTTGACCTGGGTCACGGTGATACCGGTGCGGTAGGTATCCATGAAGCGCTGCAGACGCTCCTTGATTTCGCCGGCCATCTGCTCACGACCTTCGGTCAACACCTGGTCCATCGCGGTGGAACCCACCACATGGCGCAAGGCGCTGTCAGTCGCGTGCTGCAGGCTGATTTCCGGCTGATCGACGCTCAGCACGAAATCCTGCAGGTTGCTGATCTTGTACTGCACGGTCAGCGGCACTTCGACGATGTTTTCGTCTTCAGTCAGCATTTGACCCTGCTTGGTGTACGCACGCTCACGCGTGACGTTTTCCATGTACTTCTTGTCGATCGGCGGGAAATAGATGTTCAGGCCCGGGCCGACGGTTTCGTAGTACTTGCCGAAGCGCAGCACCACGGCTTGCTCCTGCTCGTCGACGACATAGACCGCGCTGTACAGCCAGACAGCGGCGGCTACGACCAGACCGATGCCGAGCAGACCGCCGAAGCCGCCACTCCTGCCCGGACCACCGCCGTCATCCCCACCACGTTTCTTACCACCACCGAACAACCCGTTCAGGCTTTCCTGCAGCTTTCGGAAGGCCTCGTCGAGATCCGGAGGCCCCTTGCGATCGCCGTTGTTACGGCGCTTGCCACCCCAAGGATCCTGATTATTCGAGTTGCCACCCGGCTCATTCCAAGCCATAGCGCTCTCCATCTGATAAAGCAAAGACGCACCCACGGCGCGTCGGCCAATGCTACAGAATGCCTGTCACCACGACACAACCGCTTTCTCAGGCTTTTATTGCAAAGTGTGTTGCTCGATGAAGTCCAGCGGCTGCAAGCCTTCGCGGCTCACCAGCCGATTCAATTCGGCCCGTGGTAAACGCACAGCCAGCAAACTGAGACCTTCTTCGTCATGTTCTTCTTTCTGTACCGCACCGAGTTCGAAAAACTGCGCACGCAGTCGAGCAAAACGTTGCGGCAAGCGCAAGGTGCCAACAAACAAATCATCGCCGAGCAGCTCGGCCACAGCCTGCTTGAGCAGGTCCAGGCCCGTACCGTCCTTGGCCGACAACCAGACCCGCTGCGGTTTGCCATCGGCATCACGCTGGATCTGCGGCTCAACACCCTCGAGCAAATCGAGTTTGTTGTATACCTCCAGGATCGGCAAGTCCTGGGCCCCGATCTCCCCGAGCACCACCATGACCTGTTCGATCTGGGCCATACGCTCCGGCTCATGGGAGTCGATCACGTGCAGCAGCAGGTCGGAGTTGCTCGACTCTTCGAGCGTAGCCCGAAATGCCTCGACCAGTTTGTGCGGCAGATGACGAATGAACCCCACAGTATCGGCCAGCACGATTGGCCCGAGGTCATCGAGCTCAAGCCGGCGCAGGGTCGGATCGAGGGTGGCGAACAGTTGATCCGCGGCGAAAACGTCGGATTCGGTGACGGAGTTGAACAGCGTCGACTTGCCGGCGTTGGTATATCCCACCAGTGAAACCGTCGGGATGTCCGCACGCTTGCGGCCGCGACGCGACTGCTCGCGCTGGCTGCGGACCTTTTCCAGGCGCCCCTTGATCTGCCGCAGGCGAACCCGCAACAGACGCCGGTCGGTTTCCAGCTGGGTTTCACCCGGACCACGAAGACCGATACCGCCCTTCTGCCGTTCAAGGTGAGTCCAGCCACGAACCAGCCGCGTACTCATGTGCTCAAGCTGGGCCAGTTCAACCTGGAGCTTGCCTTCATGGGTGCGGGCGCGTTGGGCGAAGATATCGAGGATCAGACCCGTACGATCGATCACGCGACACTCGAAAACACGTTCGAGGTTACGTTCCTGACTGGGCGTGAGGATGTGATTGAAAATCACCAGATCAACCTGTTCGGCTTTGACCAGGTCGCGCAGTTCCTCGACCTTGCCGCTGCCAATCAGGTATTTGGCGGTTGGCCGATTACGCGGCACGTTGAAAAACGCGGCGGTCTCGGCGCCAGCCGACGTTGCCAACTCCTGAAACTCCTGCGGATCTTCGCGCGCCTCAGGGTCCTGACCATCCAAGTGAACGAGAATGGCTCGCTCACCACCACCGTGGCGCTCAAAGAACAAAGGAGACTCCTATCAGGCGTTACCTGGCTCAGCATCACCAGATTCGTTATCACCTGCGCTAGGCAGACGAATCGGGCGAACCGGCACTACTGTAGAGATAGCGTGTTTGTAGACCATCTGGCTGACGGTGTTTTTCAGCAGAATAACGAACTGGTCGAACGACTCGATCGTCCCTTGCAGTTTGATACCGTTGACCAGGTAGATGGAAACCCCAACTTTCTCTTTACGTAAAGTGTTCAAGTAAGGGTCTTGTAGCGAATGCCCTTTTGACATGTGCCGCACTCCTTTAAGGATTCAATATAAAAAATAGGTAATCAGATGACTTGTGGCCGTCACACCCCCAAGGATAGACGGCAATTGCAAGGACTCAGCTCAATATGGAGATGGTCCCCAAGTATTTCAAGGCGCGCGGCAGATTGTCGCAATCCAGACTGTCCAGCCAATGTAAATCAGTCCAACTGCGCAACCAGGTGAACTGACGCTTTGCCAGTTGTCGCGTGGCGATGATTCCACGCTCCTGCATCTCGGCTGACGTCAGCTTGCCATCCAGGTAATCCCAGACTTGTCGGTAGCCTACCGCACGTATAGACGGCAACCCGGCATGCAGGTCACTTCGCTCACGCAGGGCTACGACCTCGTCGATGAATCCCTGTTCCAACATTAAAGTGAATCTTTGTTTAATTCGCTCATGCAGTACCTGACGATTTGCCGGAGCAATTGCCAAGTTCGCGACAGTATAGGGCAATTGTTGCCGTCCCGAAGCCGCAGCTTCAGTACTTTGCGCAGATTGTTGCAGGCGCAGGGCGGTCATGCTCTGACCGCTGACGCGATAAACTTCCAGTGCTCGACTGAGTCGCTGCGGATCGTTCGGATGAATGCGCGCGGCGGAAACCGGGTCAATTACCGCCAACTGGTCATGCAGGGCTTGCCAACCAAGGCGTGCGGCTTCTTCTTCGATCTGGGCACGTACGTGCGGGTCGGCTGCCGGCATATCCGCCAGGCCTTCAAGCAAAGCCTTGTAATAGAGCATCGTGCCGCCGACCAACAGCGGAATTTTTCCCCGCGCAGTGATATCGGCCATGGCTTCGAGGGCGTCACGGCGAAAATCCGCCGCCGAGTAACTTTCTGCCGGATCAAGGATATCGATCAGGCGGTGCGGAAACTCCGCCAAAAGTTCTTTGGAAGGCTTGGCGGTACCGATATCCATGCCACGGTAGACCAACGCCGAATCGACGCTGATCAACTCGCACGGCAGCACCTTGGTGAGTTCGATAGCCAGGTCGGTCTTGCCCGCCGCAGTCGGGCCCATCAGAAAAATCGCGGGTGGGAACTGGTTCATCAACGACCGCGCAAGAACAGTTTGTCCAGATCATCCAGACCCAGTTGGGTCCAGGTCGGCCGGCCATGGTTGCATTGACCGCTGCGCTCGGTATTTTCCATGTCGCGCAGCAGAGCGTTCATTTCCGGTATCGCCAGGCGCCGATTCGCCCGGACCGCGCCGTGGCAGGCCATGGTCCCGAGCAATTCGTTCAGATGCGCCTGAATGCGGTCGCTGGTGCCGTACTCCATCAGGTCAGCCAATACGTCGCCCACCAGCCGATTGGCTTCCGCCTGCTTGAGCAGGGCCGGAATTTGCCGGATCGCCAGGGTTTCAGGCCCCAGACGCTGCAGCTCGAAGCCCAGGCGCTGGAACCAGGCGACGTGCTCTTCGGCGCAATCGGCTTCACGCTGGCTCACCGCCAGCGACTCTGGAACCAACAGCGGCTGACCGCTGAGGCCTTCACTGGCCATCGCCACTTTCAGGCGCTCGTACATGATCCGCTCATGAGCGGCATGCATGTCCACCAGCACCAGCCCCTGGGCATTTTCCGAAAGAATATAGATACCCTTGAGCTGTGCCAGTGCATAACCCAGCGGCGGAATATCGCCCTGCCCGGCTGGCAATGCCGTTGCATTGGCTTCGGGCAGCGGCGCGTAGAATTCGCGATAGGCAGCCTGTGCTTCAGCGGCGGGAACCGCCGATTGCGGACGCGGGGTGTACTGATATTGATAGCTCCCGCCGGAACCGGAGCCCGAAGACGTGTTGAATGACGGCTGTGCCTGCGGCTGCTCCAGCAGTGCGTTGGCTGCCAGGCTCATTTCACCCTGGGGCCCGAATTCACCCGCCTCGAGACCCGTAGGTCGCACGATGGCTGTCGCAACCGGCGCGGCCAATTGATCGTCCGGCCGCACATCGCCCAGTGCACGATGCAAGGTGCCATACAGGAAGTCGTGAACCATGCGCCCTTCACGGAAGCGTACTTCGTGTTTGGTCGGGTGCACGTTGACGTCGACGCCTGTCGGATCGACCTCGAAAAACAGCACGAAGGTCGGGTGCCGGCCGTTGAACAGCACGTCACGATAGGCCTGGCGCACCGCGTGGGCCACCAGCTTGTCTCGCACTGCTCGGCCATTGACGAAGAAATACTGCAGATCCGCCTGACTGCGGTTGAACGTAGGCAACCCGACCCAACCCCACAAATGCAAGCCGTTGCGCTCGATTTCGATCGGCAGCGCCTGCTCCAGGAAACCCGGCCCGCAAATGGCGGCTACCCGCCGGGCACGGGCCGCGTCATCGCGGGCTTCGTGCAGGCTGAGGATGGTCTTGCCGTTATGGCGCAGATGGAAGGCTACGTCGAAACGTGCCAGAGCCAGGCGCCTGATCACTTCTTGAAGATGATCGAATTCGGTTTTTTCAGTCTTGAGAAACTTGCGTCGTGCCGGCGTATTGAAAAACAGGTCGCGTACTTCGACTGAAGTGCCCACCGGATGCGCTGCCGGCTGCACTCGCGGCGACATCTCACGGCCTTCGGTCTCGACCTGCCAGGCCTGGTCGGCCTCGCGGGTACGCGAGGTCAGGGTCAGGCGCGCCACGGAACTGATCGAAGCCAATGCCTCGCCGCGAAACCCCAGGCTCATCACCTGTTCGAGGTCTTCCAGATTCCGGATCTTGCTGGTGGCGTGACGGGCCAGTGCCAGGGGCAGGTCATCGGCGGAAATGCCGCTGCCATCATCGCGGACTCGCAGCAACTTGACGCCGCCCTGCTCCACATCGACATCGATACGCTTGGCGCCGGAGTCGAGGCTGTTTTCCAGCAACTCCTTGATCACCGACGCCGGGCGCTCAACCACCTCGCCGGCGGCGATCTGGTTCGCCAGGCGCGGGCTGAGCAGCTCGATGCGAGCCGGGTTGATCACGACCTCATTCATTCTTTGGCCGCCAGTTCAGTACCCGGAATGGTCAAATGTTGACCAATCTTGAGCTCATCGCTCGACAGGTTGTTGGCACTGCGCAACGCGGCTGGCGACACCTGATAACGCACGGCGATCATCGCCAGGGTTTCGCCAGGGCTTACCCGGTGGTCACGCGGCCCTTGGGCGATTTTGCCGGAGTCACGCAGCCAGGCGATGTAAGTGCCCGGTGGCGGATTCTGTTGGAAGAACTGCCGCACGCCACTGCTGATGGAGCGCGCCAGCGCCTGTTGATGGCTGGATGCCGCGAGCTTCGAGGCTTCATTGGCATTGGAGATGAACCCGGTTTCCACCAGGATCGACGGAATGTCCGGCGACTTCAACACCATGAACCCGGCTTGCTCAACTCGCTGCTTGTGCAGAGGCGTGACTCGACCAATGTTGCTCAGGACCTTCTGACCGACGTTCAGGCTGGACGTCAGGGACGCGGTCATCGACAGATCCAGCAGCACGCCTGCGAGCATGCGGTCCTTGTCATCGAGGCTGACGTTGCCGGCACCACCGATCAAGTCGGAGCGGTTTTCACTGTCGGCCAACCAGCGCGCAGTTTCCGAGGTGGCACCGCGATCAGACAGGGCGAACACCGAGGCCCCGAACGCGGCGGCCGACGGCGCGGCGTCGGCGTGGATCGAGACGAACAGATCCGCGCCTTTCTTGCGGGCGATTTCGGTACGGCCGCGCAGCGGGATGAAGTAGTCGCCAGTACGGGTCAGCTCGGCGCGGAAGCCTTTCATGCCGTTGACCTGGCGTTGCAGTTCGCGGGCGATCTGCAGCACCACATCTTTTTCGCGCTGGCCGCGGGAGCCGGAGGCACCCGGGTCTTCACCACCGTGACCGGCATCGATCACCACAATAATGTCGCGCTTGCCGGCAGGTGCCGGCGGCAACTTGATGGCCGGCTCGGCAGGCGTGACCGGCACGGCCGGAACAGTGGCCACCGACGGTGTCGGCGCTGGCGGCGGCGCGGCGTCTGCAGGGTTATCAAAGAGGTCGACCACCAACCGGTTGCCATATTGGGCATTGGGGGCCAGAGAGAAGCTTTTCGGAGTGACGGCCTTTTTCAGGTCGATGACCACCCGCAGGTCGGTCGGTGTGCGCTGAGCAGAGCGCATCGCCGTGATCGGCGTATTGGCGCTGTTGATGTTCAACGGTGCGCCCAAGGTCGCGCCGTTAATGTCGATGACCAGGCGGTCTGGAGCCGTCAGGGTAAAGACGCTGTGTTGCACGGGACCGCTCAGGTCAAACACCAGCCGCGTGTTGTCCGGCGCCCTCCACAGGCGCACGCTGTTGACCTTCGTCTCGGCCAAAGCGTCGACGGTTACCGCCAGAAACAACACCCCAACGGCAGCAACCAACGCGCGAAAGCGCATACCTAACCCCATCATCTATTTGGATTCCAATGCCAAAGCGGCACACCACGACTCGCCTCGCGAGCCTTGGGACAAAATTTTCAGCGAACGCCCGCTGTCTTGCGGGCTAATGGTAATGGTCAGGTCAGGCTTTGGCAAAAAGCCTGCACCTTTATCGGGCCACTCGATCAGGCACAGGGCATCGTCTTCGAAATAGTCGCGGATACCGAGGAACTCCAGCTCCTCCGGGTCGACGAGGCGATAGAGATCGAAGTGAAAGGCACGAATCTCGCCAATCTCGTAGGGTTCGACCAAGGTAAAGGTCGGGCTTTTCACTGCCCCGACATGCCCAAGGCCCCGGATAATGCCCCGGGACAGGGTGGTCTTGCCCATGCCCAGGTTGCCCTCGAGAAAGATCAGGCCGTGCCCTTTCGTGATCTGGGCGATACGTGTGCCAAACGCGGTCATCGCCTCTTCATCCGCCAGGTACAGGGTTACTTCAGACACGGTGCTTGCTCCTCCAACAACTGACGAATGGCTGGAATCAGATCAGTGGCCGCCAGCCCGCGGCCGAATTTACCTTGTTGCTCGCCGGCATTGGCGTGCAGCCAGACCGCCAGGCAGGCAGCGTCGAACGCGCCCATGCCCTGGGCCAGCAGTGCGCCAACCAGCCCGGCCAGAACATCCCCCAAGCCCGCGGTAGCCATTGCCGGGTGTCCTTGATGACACACCGCCAACCGTCCGTCGGGGCTAGCGATCAGGCTGCCGGCGCCCTTGAGCACCACAACCGCTGCATATTTTTTGCTCAATGCATGAACTGCTGCCGGTCGATCAGCCTGAACCTGGGCGGTACTGATGCCGAGAAGGTGTGCGGCTTCACCCGGATGCGGTGTGATTACACAACCTTTGGGCAAATTCACGCGCTCTTCGGCCAACAGGTTCAGCGCGTCGGCATCCCAGACTTGCGGCAGCGGTGCGTTGGCGGCGGCGGACAACAGGCTACGCCCCCAAGCCGCTTGCCCCAGACCAGGACCGACGACCAAGACGGAAACCTTTTGAAGCAATTCCATCAACTGATTGGCAGAAGAGGTCCCCAACACCATCGCTTCGGGGATCCTCGCCAGAGCGGCAGGTACGTGTTCGCTGCGAGTCGCCACTGACACCAGCCCTGCCCCGCTGCGCAACGCACTCTGTGCACTCAGCAGAATCGCCCCACCCAAACCTCGATCGCCGCCGATCAGCAGCAGATGGCCGAACTTGCCTTTATGGGAGGTCGGTGGCCGGGAGGCCAGGCGCGGCAGATTGCCGACGGTCAAGCGAAGAGCACTGGCCGGCGCAGCCTCCAGCAGCTGCGGATCGGCATGCAGGTCATTGAACACCAGTTCACCCACTACATCCGCCGCATCGCCGGTAAACAGGCCCGGTTTCAAGCCGATGAAGGTGACGGTCAGGTCAGCTCTCACCGCGCAACCAAGGATGCGGCCGGTGTCAGCGCAAAGACCGGAAGGGATATCCACTGCCGCGACCGGCAGCCCGCTGGCGTTGAGCGCAGCAATCACACTGGCGTAGGGCTCGCGCACGTCACCGCTAAGACCAATACCGAGCAATGCATCCAGCACGAGGCCGCGCAGTTCGGATTGCACGGTCCAAGGCTCGATGGAAACCTTTTCGGAAAGTGCTTCAGCATGGGCCGAAGCCGCATCACCACGCAGCAGTTGCGGATCGCCCGCTGCCAATACCCGCACCGACCAGCCCGCGCGCCGGGCCAATACCGCGACAAGATAGCCATCGCCGGCGTTATTACCGTGGCCAGCAACTACGGTCAATTCGTTCGCCGTCGGCCATTGGCGTACCAGCGCACGCCATGTCGCCCGCGCGGCACGCTGCATCAGTTCGAAGCCCGGCGTACCGGCAGCGATCAGGCTGGCATCGAGTGCTCGGACCTGCGCGGCGCTGTACAGCGCGTCGGGGAAATCATCTTTAGTGTGCGGCATGCGTCTTCGGGCTCCGATGTCTGGCAGAATTATACGCACCTCAGCTCCGGTTTCTCTCGCCTCATGCCCGCAATTACCACAGACCTGCCCGCCCTCGCTCAATCCATCAAGGACTGGGGCCGCGAACTGGGTTTCCAGCAAGTCGGCATCAGCGGCCTCGACCTGGGTGAGCATGAGCAACACCTGGAGCGCTGGCTGGAAGCCGGCTACCACGGCGAAATGGACTACATGGGCGCCCATGGCAGCAAGCGCTCGCACCCCGAAGAACTGGTACCGGGCACCCTGCGCGTAGTTTCACTGCGTATGGACTACCTGTCCGGCGATACCAAAATGGCGCAGTTGCTGGCCCAACCGGAAAAAGCCTACGTCTCGCGGTATGCCCTGGGCCGCGATTACCACAAGTTGATCCGCAAGCGCGTGCAACAACTGGCGGAAAAAATTCAGGCCGTCATCGGTCCATTTGGCTTTCGTGCCTTCGTCGACAGCGCGCCGGTGCTGGAAAAAGCCATCGCGGAGCAGGCCGGCCTGGGCTGGATCGGCAAAAACACTCTGGTCTTGAACCGCAAGGCGGGCAGTTATTTCTTCCTCGCCGAACTGTTCGTCGATTTGCCACTGCCCGTGGACCCACCCCACGCCACCGAGCATTGCGGCCGCTGCAGCGCCTGCCTCGACATCTGCCCGACCAATGCCTTTGTCGGCCCCTACGTTCTGGACGCTCGTCGCTGCATTTCCTACCTGACCATCGAACTCAAGGGTGCGATTCCCGAAGACCTGCGACCGCTGATCGGCAATCGGGTATTCGGCTGCGATGACTGCCAGATCGTCTGCCCATGGAACCGCTTTGCCCGTCCGTCGGGGGAAAGCGATTTCAAACCCCGCCACAACCTGGACAACGCCGATCTGGCCGAGCTGTTCATGTGGGACGAAGCCAGGTTTCTGAGCAGCACCGAAGGCTCACCACTGCGACGGGCGGGTTACGAAAGCTGGCTGCGCAATCTGGCCGTCGGCTTGGGTAACGCGCCCTCGACGATTCCGGTACTGGAGGCGCTGAAGGCACGACGGGATTATCCGTCCGACATGGTCCGCGAACACGTCGAGTGGGCGTTGAAACAACACGGTATCGGGTAAAAAACGCGTCAGGCCTCGTCGTTATAGACGAACTTGGGCATTTCCCAGTGAAAACGGATCGCCAGCAAGCGCAACAAGAAGCCGCCGAACAGCGTGATCAGAAGCGCCTGTTCACTTGGCAAATTCAGCCAAAGGCAAAGCATGTAACACCACGCTGCCGCGAAAGAGACGCTGGCGTAGAGCTCGCGACGGAAGATCAGCGGGATGTCGTTGCAGAAGATATCGCGCAGGATGCCGCCGAAAACCCCGGTAATCACGCCGCTGACGGAAGCGACCAGCATGCCGTGCCCCATTTCCAGGGCAGTCATGCAGCCGATCAGGGTGAAGGCCACCAGGCCGACGGCGTCTAGCACCAGAAACAATGAGCGCAGGTGACGCATCCAGCGGGCGGTGAAGACCGTGAACATCGCCGCGATGCTGGTCAGCACCAGGTATTCCGGGTGTTTGACCCAGGTCAGGGGATAGTGGCCGAGCAACACATCCCGCACCGAACCGCCACCCAAAGCCGTGACGCAAGCGATCAGCACCACGCCAAACCAGTCCATGCCGCGACGGCCCGCAGACAGCGCCCCGGTCATGGCTTCGGCGGTGATGGCGATCAGGTAGAGCATCAGCAACATGGTGGCGGTCCTTGCGAAAAAGGCGCGCAGTCTACGCACTTCACCCAGGCACCAAAAGAGGGTCTCAGTGGCTGAAAGGACGTCATCGCGAGCAAGCTCGCTCCCACGGGTCTGCGCAATGCTTCTGTGGGAGCGAGCTTGCTCGTGATGAGGCCAGAGCAAACACCGACTGATCAGAACTTGATGAAATGCTTGCGGTAATGCTGCAACTCGGCGATGGACTCACGGATGTCGTCCAGGGCCAGGTGGGTGCTGCCCTTTTTGAAGCTGTCGCGCACGTCCGGCGCCCAGCGTGCCGCCAGCTCCTTGAGCGTCGAAACGTCGAGGTTGCGGTAGTGAAAGAAGCTTTCCAGGGATTTCATGTGCGTATAAAGGAAGCGACGATCCTGGCAGATGCTGTTGCCGCAGATCGGCGACTTGCCCTTCGGCACCCATTTCTCCAGGAACTCGAGGGTCTGGGCTTCGGCTTCGGCCATGCTGATGCGGCTTTCGCGCACGCGCTGGGTCAGGCCCGAGTTGCCGTGGGTGCGGGTATTCCACTCGTCCATCGTGGCGAGCACTTCGTCACTGTGGTGGATGGCGATGACCGGCCCTTCGGCCAAAGTATTCAGGTCACTGTCGGTGACGATGGTGGCCATTTCGATGATGACGTCGGTATCCGGGTTCAGACCGGTCATTTCCAGGTCGATCCAGATCAGGTTTTGCGAACTTTGCATGTGTCGGCTCCTAGGCAATGCTGCGCAGTTTAGCCTAGGCCGGTGGCCGGGCGTGCTAAACTCGCGGCCGTTTTACCTAATCGCTGCATTCTTGATACGGAACACCCATGGCCAAACGCCAACTCAATCGTCGCCAAAACTGGCGCATCGAAAAGATTCAGGGCGAACGCGCTGCCCGCGCCGCCAAACGCGAGTCCTCGGCTGTCCAGGCACTCGAGGGCGGCGATCTGGGCCCCGAGCAGCACGGCCTGGTGATCGCGCACTTCGGTGTGCAGGTCGAAGTCGAAGCCCGTGATGGCGAACATGCCGGCCAGGTGTTCCGTTGCCACTTGCGCGCCAACCTGCCGGCGCTGGTGACCGGCGACCAGGTGGTCTGGCGTGCAGGCAATCAGGGCATCGGGGTGATCGTCGCGCAACTGCCACGGCATACCGAACTGTGCCGCCCGGACAGCCGTGGCCAGCTCAAGCCGGTCGCCGCCAACGTCGACATGATTGTCATCGTTTTCGCGCCGCTGCCCGAGCCCCACGCCAACCTGATCGACCGCTACCTCGTCGCCGCCGAACACGCGGGCATCAAGCCTCTGCTATTGCTGAACAAGTACGACTTGATCGATGAGCACAACGCCCCGGCGCTGAATGCCTTGCTCGGTGTCTACCGCACCCTGGGCTACCCAGTGCTTGAAGTATCGGCTCACCACGGCAATGGCATGGAGCAACTTCAGCAGCGGCTGGACGGACGCATCAGTGTGTTCGTCGGTCAGTCCGGCGTCGGCAAGTCTTCGTTGGTCAACAGTCTGCTGCCTGACGTCGAAACCCGTGTCGGCCCGCTGTCCGAACTGTCCGGCCAGGGCACCCACACCACCACCACCGCGCGCCTGTTCCACTTCCCCGGCGGCGGCGAGCTGATCGACTCCCCGGGTATCCGTGAGTTCGGCCTTGGCCATGTCAGCCGTGCCGATGTCGAGGCCGGTTTCATCGAGTTCAACGACCTGCTCGGCACCTGCCGCTTCCGCGACTGCAAGCACGACCGCGAACCCGGTTGCGCTCTGCTCAAGGCCCTGGAAGACGGTCGCGTGCAGCAACAACGGATGAACAGCTACCGCTCGATCATCGCCAGCCTGCCGGAAACCGGCTACTGAGTCGTTTCCCGCAGACATGAAAAAGCCGCGATTATCGCGGCTTTTTCATGGGTCACTGTTTGGGCGCTTCACCCGGCTTCGGCGCCGGATCATCGAACAGATTCAGCCGTTCACGCAGCTCATGCGCCGGCAACGGTTCCTTGTCCGCCGGCAACGCATTCGGGTCGGCCGGCGGAGCCGGTGCTGCGCCCGGAGTCGCTGGCGGAGTATCCGGAGCCGGTTCCGCGCCTTGCGAACCTTCGATGGCGCGCTGGGCTTTCTTGGTCAGCACGATGATGTCGATACGGCGGTTGACCGGGTTGAACGGGTGTTCGCGGTCAAACAGCGCCGACGACGCATAACCGACCACCCGCGCCACTTGCTGCTCCGGATAACTGCCTGCCACCAGTGCACGTCGCGCGGCGTTGGCGCGGTTGGCCGACAGCTCCCAGTTGCCGAAATCACCCTGGCCGCTGTACGGCTTGGCGTCGGTGTGACCGCTGATGCTGATCTTGTTCGGCACCGCTTTGATGGTGTCGGCCATGGCCAGCAGGATGTCTTCAAAATACGGTTTCAGGCGTGCGGAACCCGAGTCGAACATCGGCCGGTTCTCGGCGTCCACGATCTGGATGCGCAAACCGTCCGGGGTGATCTCGAACATGATCTGGTCTTTGAATTTCTGCAGCTGCGGATTCTCTTCGACCTTGTTCTGCAACTCCTGCAGCAACAGCTCGAGACGCTCCTTCTCCACCATCTCGGCCATGCCTTCGACCTGTTCGGCGTCGACCGTGACCTTGTCCGGCTGCGGCTGGGACTTCACCTCGGGGTTGAGGGTGTTTTCCGGCGCAAGGGTCGGCGTACCGCCCAGATCGATGATGTAGGGCGTGCCACTTTCGGAGAAGCCGATCGGGTCCTTGAAGTAACCGGCGATGGCGATCTTCTGCTCCGGCGTTGCGGTGGACAGCAGCCACAACACCAGGAAGAACGCCATCATCGCCGTGGCGAAGTCAGCGAAGGCGATTTTCCAGGCGCCCCCGTGATGCCCGCCGGCGTAGCGCTTGACGCGCTTGATGATTATCGGCTGATTATTTTCCATGGAGAGTGCTCTGTCTCACAAATACTGTTCCTTTTTGACGGTGTCTGTTGTCGCCATACGGCGTTGCCGCTCCTCGCCATAGCGGGCTATGACTCGTCGCGGCGCCTTGTCTGGCGACACCAGCCACTCGCCAAAAAAGGAACGTATTTGCGAAACAGAGCACTATCGACCGCGAACCGCTTGTTCCAGCTCGGCGAAGCTAGGACGGTGCGCCGGGTACAGAACCTTGCGCCCGAACTCCACGGCCAGCGATGGAGGCATGCCGGAAGCCGAGGCCACCAGCGAGGCCTTGATGGCTTCGTAGATGTTCAGTTCTTCCTTGGCGTCGTGAGCCAGGGAATGGGCCAGCGGGCCGAAGAAGCCGTAGGCCGCGAGAATACCGAAGAAGGTACCTACCAGCGCCGCACCCACGTGCAGGCCGATGGACTTCTGATCGCCCTCGCCCAGGGAAGCCATGGTCACAACAATACCCAGTACCGCCGCAACGATACCGAAACCGGGCATGGCGTCAGCGATGCCATTCACCGCGTGGGACGGGTGCTCCAGGTCTTCCTTGAGGCTGTACAGCTCCATGTCGAACAGACCTTCGAGTTCGTGGGGAGCCATGTTGCCGGAGGACATGATGCGCAGGTAGTCGCAGATGAACGCCGTCATGCGCTCGTCCTTGAGGACCGATGGGTACTTGGCGAAGATCGGGCTCGCGGCGGCGTCTTCGATGTCAGCCTCGATGGCCATCATGCCTTCGCGACGACTCTTGTTGAGGATCTCGTAGATCAGGCCCAGCACTTCAAGATAGAAACCATGACTGAAGCGCGAACCGAACATGCTCAGGGACTTCTTGAGCACGTGCATCGTCATATAGCCGGGGTTGGCCTGAAGGAATGCGCCGAGGGCCGCACCACCGATGATCATGACCTCGAAGGGCTGGATCAGAGCGGCAATTTTACCGTGGGAGAGCACGTATCCGCCGAGCACGCTCGCGAATACGACGATGATGCCGATTATTTTAGCCATAGGTAGGGGAGCACTTACTGAGTCGGGTTCAAGGTCATATTCGGAAGTTAATAAATCTCTTCTTCTACTTATCGGCAAAACTGCGCCAGACTAAAGGCAGTTCAGGCGAAAAGCCAATTTGACCCACTCCGGGCCCCGGTAATGTTGATGATGATCGCCTCCACACATGGCTAACGAAACGAACGTATCGACTCAAAAACCGACCACCCTCGACGGCTGGGTCAAACTTCTGGACGGCGTGCGACTGCCGGTTCCGCAAGCCAGTCACGACCGTGTCTGCCGGGCGATCCGCGACAATCGCAGCTCGTTGCGCAACATTGCCGAACTGATGCAGGACAGCCCCGCCCTGGCGTTGAGCATCTTCCGCGAAGCCAACCGGCACACTCACGGTACCTTGAGCGAGCCGGCGGAAAACCTCGAAGTGGCGATCAGTCGCCTCGGCCTCAAGCGTACCGAGGAACTGCTCGAACGCCTGCCCGCCTTGCCCCAGAACGAAATCCCCAAGCCCCTGCGCCAACTGCAGATGATCAGCCAGCACGCCACACAACAGGCCAATGGCTTTTTCGCCAGTCGCCTGGCGCGGCTGTGGCAGGACATCCATTGGGGCAGCCTACTGTTTCTCTCTCCGTTATGGCCATTGGCGCTGACCCATCCGCAGTTGCTCGAAGACTGGGAACTGCGGGTTATCCACAAGGGCGAATCGGCCCGTAAAGTCGAAAAGCAGTTGTTTGGCGCGCGTCTGTTGCAAATCGCCCTGGCCCTGGTGGACCTCTGGCGCCTGCCGATCTGGGTCCAGCAGGGCTATAAACTGCTGCTGACCGAGCAGCGGGAACTGGTGAAAGTGCTGCGAATTGCCCGCGACAGCGAGCATCCATTACGCCAACAGAACCGCCTTGACGACGACCCGACCCTGCGCCGCTGGCTCAATCAACCGGCCAACACGGTGTTGCTGGCCAACGGTCTGGCGCTCTCGGCGCAACAGGCCTGGGACTGCCCGCACAGCCAACGCTGGCAGTACCTGACCAGCCTCTATCTGCAAATTTCGATGGACGAAGTGCAGCAGCAACTGCACCAGCAAGCGGCCAACAGTGCGCGCTACCACGCCATGCCTGATCTATGGCACCCCGCCGTAGCGTTGCTCTGGCCATGGGGCACCAACCGCATTCATGCCGGCCTGCTGCCAGCCCCGGCCCCCACCACCGAAGACCTGGCCAAGTGGCGCAACCAATGTGCCGAACTTCTGGCCGAGCCGAGCCGCTTCACCAACGCCATGCACCTGACCACTTCGGCCCGGGATGCATTGATTGCCTGTGGCATGCGCCGGGTGATGATCCTCATGGCCGATCGCACCCACGCCAATCTGCGGGTGCACCAGACGGCCGGGCTGCCGAAAGAAGCCGCCGGCCTGAATTTCGTGGTCAGCCAGAGCAACGTGCTGCAACGCCTGCTTGCGCAACAGGCACAGGTACGGATCACACCGGACAACAACGCCCAATTTTCTGCCTTGCTGCCCAATGGCCTGCGGGCCCAGTTCAGCGGCGAACACCTGTTGCTGCGATCGCTGGTCAACAATGGCCGGGTAATCATGATTGTCGTCGCCGATCAGGGCGGCGGACCGTTTTCGGAAATCACCGTACAAGCCTTTGGCAAAACCGCGCAGTGCATCGAGAAGGCGCTGAATACCTTTAGTCAGCGCGGCAAATAAGCCTGCGTTACAATCCTCACTTTTTGTGCTCTGGAGACCTCACATGTCTGACTTCTCTGGCTTGCCGCTGGTCATCGAGCCGAGCGACTTGCTCCCTCGCCTCGAAGCCCGCGATCTGATTCTGGTCGACCTGACCAGCAGCGCCCGCTATACCGAAGGGCACATTCCGGGCGCGCGTTTTGTCGACCCGAAACGCACCCAACTGGGCCAGGCACCTGCGCCGGGGCTGATGCCGCCACAAGCGGCACTCGAAGCCCTGTTCGGTGAGCTGGGACACAACCCTGATGCGGTCTACGTGGTTTATGACGACGAAGGCGGCGGCTGGGCCGGGCGATTCATCTGGCTGCTGGATGTGATCGGCCATCACAAGTATCACTATATCGACGGTGGCCTGCCGGCCTGGCTGGCAGCGGGATTGCCCATGTCGATCCAGGTCCCGCCTGCCGTTGGCGGCCCGGTTGCACTGACCCTGCACGATGAACCCACCGCCACCCGCGAATACCTGCAAAGCCGTCTCGGCGCGGCCGACCTGGCGATCTGGGACGCGCGCGGACCGCTGGAATACTCCGGCGAGAAAGTCCTGGCCGCCAAGGGCGGGCACATCCCCGGCGCGGTCAATTTCGAATGGACTGCCGGCATGGATCAGGCACGCCAGCTGCGTATTCGCACTGACATGCCGCAAATCCTCGAAAAGCTGGGCATCACGCCCGACAAGGAAATCATTACCCACTGCCAGACCCATCACCGGTCCGGCTTCACGTATCTGGTGGCCAAGTCCCTCGGTTATCCGCGGGTCAAGGGTTACGCCGGCTCCTGGGGCGAATGGGGCAATCATCCCGACACCCCTGTAGAGAATTAAGGTTTTTAAGGACCGTTAATGAACAAGCGTCTGTTTATCATCAGCCAATACCTGCTGCCCCATAACCTGCTCTCGCGACTGGCCGGCTGCATCGCCGAATGCCGCGTGCGCTGGTTCAAGAATGCCTTCACCGCCTGGTTCGCCAAGCGTTATCAGGTGAACATGTCCGAGGCGTTGGTCGAAGACCTGACTGCCTACGAACACTTCAACGCCTTCTTCACCCGCGCATTAAAAGACGGTGCGCGCCCACTGGACGAAACCCCGGGTGCGATTCTCAGCCCCGCCGACGGTGCGGTCAGCCAGCTTGGCCCGATCGAACACGGTCGTGTGTTCCAGGCCAAGGGCCACAGTTTTAGCGTGCTGGAATTGCTGGGTGGCGATGCTGCCAACGCCGCGCCGTTCATGGGCGGTGATTTCGCCACCATCTACCTGTCGCCGAAGGACTACCACCGCGTGCACATGCCGCTGGCCGGCACCCTGCGCGAGATGGTCTACATCCCGGGTCGCCTGTTCTCGGTCAACCAGACCACCGCCGAAAACGTTCCGGAACTGTTCGCCCGCAATGAGCGCGTGGCGTGCATTTTCGACACCGAGCGCGGGCCGATGGCCGTGGTGCTGGTGGGCGCGATGATCGTGGCGTCGATCGAAACGGTGTGGGCCGGCCTGGTCACTCCGCCGAAGCGCGAGCTGAAAACTTTCCGCTACGACGAAGCCGCGCGTGCGCCTATCCATCTGGAAAAGGGTGCCGAGCTGGGTCGCTTCAAACTGGGTTCGACCGCTGTGGTGCTGTTCGGGCCGGATCAGGTGAAGTGGGCAGAAGAGCTGGTGGCGGGATCGCCGGTGCGGATGGGTCAGGGCATGGGCTCGCCAAAAGCCTGATAGACCTCGTCACTGTAGGAGCGAGCAAGCTCGCGATGGACGTTAACGATGACGCGGGCATTCTGAATGCACGCGTCGCTCTCGGGTTCATCGCGAGCAGGCTCGCTCCTACAGTGGTTTCGCGGGGTTAGAGCTGGCCGTCGCGATCGCGCAAGCCCAGCAGATACAGCACACCATCAAGACCCAGGGTCGAAATCGCCTGCTTGGCCGACTGCTTGACCAGCGGCTTGGCACGGAACGCAACACCCAATCCGGCAATCGCCAGCATCGGCAAGTCGTTGGCACCGTCGCCGACCGCAATGGTCTGCTCCAGCCGCAAACCTTCCTTGTGCGCCAGCTCCTTCAGCAGATCAGCCTTGCGCTGCGCATCGACAATCGGCTCGATCGCCACGCCGGTCACCTTGCCGTCGACCACTTCCAGTTCATTGGCGAATACATAGTCGATGCCCAGCTTCGCCTGCAATTGCTTGGCGAAGTAGGTGAAGCCACCCGACAGAATGGCTGTCTTGTAGCCCAGGCGCTTGAGTTCGGCGAACAGGGTTTCGGCACCCTCGGTCAGACGCAACGAAGCGCCGATCGAGTCCAGCACACCGACATCCAGACCTTTGAGCAAGGCCAGGCGCTCCTTGAAGCTGGCACGGAAATCCAGTTCACCGGCCATGGCGCGCTCGGTAATTTCCGAGACCTTGTCGCCTACCCCGGCAGCCTTGGCCAGTTCGTCGATGACCTCGGCTTCGATCAGGGTCGAGTCCATGTCGAACACCGCCAGACGACGGTTGCGACGGAACAGCGAATCTTCCTGGAAGGCGATGTCGACGTTGAGTTCCTGGGCCACGCTGAGGAATTCAGCACGCAATGCCTGCGGATCGGCTGCTTCGCCGCGTACGGAAAACTCGATGCAGCCTTTGCCTTTATCGGCCGGGGTATCCAGCGGCATGCGCCCGGACAACCGATCGATGTGGTCAATGTTCAGGCCGTACTTGGCGGTGATCGAACTCACGGCTTGCAATTGACCGGCGGTCACCTTGCGCGTCAGCAGCGTCACGATGTGGCGCTTCTTGCCCTGGTTACCAACCCACTGCTGGTAATCCTGCTCGGACACAGGCGTGAAACGCACCTGTTGATCCAGTTCATAGCCTTTGAACAGGATGTCCTTGAGGACAGACCGACCCTGTTCGGTGTCGGGAATTTCAACCAGGATGCCGAACGACAGGGTGTCGTGGATCACCGCCTGACCGATGTCGAGAATGTTCACACCACCCTGGGCCAGAACGCCGGTAATGGCCGCAGTCAGACCCGGACGATCGGATCCGGTGATGTTTATCAGGACGATTTCGCGCAAGGCGCACCCCCGCAAGTGGAAAAAAACCGCATTCTACCCACTTTCAGTGACCATCGGGCACCGTGAGCGCTTTGCCGGTCTAGGGCCTGTCGCTATACTGCGCGTCAACTTCACGGACAAAAGAGCCGAGCTCAAGTGAACCGGCCCACGCCAGTAAAAACCGATAACTTCTTTCTGCTGATCTTCCGGGCACTGCGCCATCGCCGTGTACCGATTGCATTGCGCATTGCCAGTCATAACGTGATCCTGGTCGCTCTGGCCCTGGTGATCTATGCCGGCGTGATGGGCTTGCAGTTCAAGCAGGCCATGCACGAGCAGGCGGATGCGCTGGGTGAAAGCCTGACGACGCAGACCGCGACCTCCGCCACCGAGCTGCTGGTGTCCAACGACATCCTCAGCCTCAACGTGCTGCTCAATAACCTGACCAAGAACAAGCTGGTGGCCCACGCCGCCATCTACAGCATGGATAACCGCATCCTTGCCGAATCCGGTCAGCGTCCCAAGCACGGCCTGCTGGGCGAGGCCGAAGGCATCTACCAGAGCAAGATCACCTTCCAGGACGTGACCGCCGGCCAGCTGCGCATCAGCCTGGACATGGACCAGTTCCAGCAGCCGATGACCATCAGCCTGCAGAGCATGGGCATCCTGAGTGCGATTCTGCTGGCGCTGTCTCTGGCCTTGAGCCTGCGCCTGGGCCGGCACATCACTACCCCGCTCCTGCAACTGCGCGTGTGGCTGCGTCGCATCGACGAGCACACCCCGGGCATCGAACGTCAGGACGAGATCGGCGACCTGGCGCGCCAACTGCACGCCGACTTCGCCCCGGAACCGGCCGAGCCCGAACCTGTGCCGGAGCCCGAATTCGACGACAACGATTACGACGATGCGGAACCTGGCTTCGAAGTGCGTAACCTGCGTGATCCGAGCTTTGATGAAAGCCGCCCGATGCCCGCAGTGAAGGCGGCACCACGGCGAGCTGTCAGCACCGTCGAAGATGATGACGACGATGCCTTCGCCGATCTGCTCGATGAATCGGAAGACAGCCCGGCCAAGCCGATGGCCAAACCCAGCGTGCCGCAACACAGCGCGGTCCTGGCCGTGCAATTGGGCTCCCAGGAGCAACTGCGACGCCTGCCCCGCACCCGACTGGAAGAACTGCTCAAGCGCTATCGCGACTGCCTCGATCAGGCTGCATCGCTTTATCAGAGCGAGCTGCACACCCTGAACGATGGCAGCACGCTGATGCTGTTCCACACCGAGGACAGCGGCGACGATTACCTGACCAACGCCATTTGCTGCGGCGAGCTGCTGCGCGCACTGGGCCACCAGTTGCAGATCGAAGTTGCCGACAGCGGCATCACCCTGCAATTGCAGCTGGGTCTGACCCTGGGTGACGAACTGTTCGGCCTGAGCCAGATCGACCTGTTGCTGACCGACCCGGCCCAGGATGCCCTGGCCCTGTCTCAACACAGCCGCAACCTGCTGCTGGTGGAGCGCAAGATCAGTGACGATGCGCTGATCCGTCAGCGTGCGCGGATCCGACCGATTGCCAGCCCTGAGGGTGCGTGCTGTGTCGAGCGATTGATGGAGCCTTATCCGTCGATGCTGGAGCGGCAGCTGGCGCGGATGCATGAGCGTCGGGCGTAAGCTTCAGCCCTGATGTACAAAAGCCCGCACACAAGTGATCGTCTGCGGGCTTTTTTGTTGCCTGTGCCGGCCTCATCGCGAGCAAGCCTTGCTCCTACAGGTTTTGTAGTTGTGTTCGTGTCGCATGTACGACGCAGAACCTGTGGGAGCAAGGCTTGCCCGCGATGGGGCCAGGACAGACAGCACAGATTCCAGCCCGCAGAAACAACAAAGCCCGCATCAGTGCGGGCTTTGTCTTTTATCGATCCAGACTTAGAAGCGGAACACTTCCATATCGGTGCGGATCGGTGCCGCCATCGGAATCTTCGGCTGTTTTTCCGCTTCCGCCGCTGGCGCCACAGGCTTGGCGGCCGGCTTTTTCGGGGCTTCGGCGATTGGCGGCTGGTTGGCCAGCGGCTTGAGCGCGACCGAGAGTTGCTCGGCGAGTTTCTGCAACAACGCGCCCTGGGCCTGAACCTGGGCGGCGGTGGTGCCGGCGTGCAACTCCTGAAGGTGAATGATGCGGTTGTCACGCACCTGACCACGACGGTCGATCAGACGCCACTGGGCATCGAGGATCGCCGGCTGCTTTTCGCCCGAATCCAGGCGAGTGATGGTCAGCAGCACCTGCACATCCGGGGTGAAGCCCGTGGTAGCGGGTGCCAACACGACTCGCTGACTGTCCAGATGACCGGACACCTGGCGCAGCAGCAATTGATCGATGTCCGAAGACAGGCTGCCCGCCCAACGGCCATCGGTCGAAGCTTGCAGGCTGCCATCCGGCTGACGCTGCAACAGGGTTTCACGCTGCAGATAGTCGGCAACGGTTACCGGACCCAGCAATACCGCCATGCCAGCGCTTTGCGCAGGCTGAACCGGACTTCCGCTGTCCAGTTGATACAGCGACACCGGCTGGTGCACGCTGCAACCCGCCAGGCCAAGCAGGCCGGCGAGCATGAAAATAAAAGGAAGGCGCAGAGCAGTCATCGTCCCCATCCAGGTGATCGCCATAAGGCCCATCACAGTGAAAATACTCAACAAATATGAAGAACGCTCGGCCACGCCGGCGCTTGAAAGGGCATATCATCCGTGAATATGCGCTCCGACTCCAGCGTCAAAGCGACGATCTACGCGTTAAATCGTAGATCGGCGCCTCTAGTACGCCTAATTGAGGTTTTCGACGAGCAGCGCATCTACCCGCTGGAAGCCACGTGGCAACTTGTTACCCCGACGCCCACGCTCACCCTTGTAGTGTTCGAGGTCGTCCGCTTTCAGTGACAAGGTACGTTTTCCAGCCTGCAGCACCAACGTAGCGCCTTCCGGTATGACGGCGATGTCCGTGACAAACTCCTCGCGACTGGCGACCCGCTCACCCGAAATCCCGATGATCTTGTTGCCTTTTCCCTTACCTAATTGTGGCAGATCGCTGATCTTGAAGATCAGCAGGCGACCTTCGGTGGTCACCGATGCCAGCCAGTTCTGCTCACGATCGGCCACCGGGCGTGGCGCGATCACCTTCGCGTTGTTCGGCAGGCTCAACAGCGCCTTGCCCGCCTTGTTCTTGGCCTGCAGGTCTTCACCCTTGACCACGAAACCGTAACCGGCATCGGACGCGATGACGTACAACGCATCGTCCTCAGGCATCAGCACGCATTCGAAACTCGCCCCTGGCGGCGGCGTCAGACGGCCGGTCAACGGCTCGCCCTGACCCCGGGCCGATGGCAAGGTATGCGCGGCCACCGAATAGCTGCGTCCGGTGGAGTCGATAAACACCGCAAACTGATTGGAACGCCCGGCCGCCGAGGTCTTGAAGCCGTCCCCGGCCTTGTAGGAAAGCCCGGTCGCGTCGATTTCATGACCCTTGGCGGAACGAACCCAGCCTTTTTCCGACAGAACGACGGTGATTTTTTCGTTCGGCAGCAGCTCGGTTTCGGTCAGGGCCTTGGCTTCGGCGCGCTCGACGATTGGCGACCGACGGTCATCGCCATAGGTTTCGGCATCCTTGATCAGCTCGCTGCGCACGAGCTTCTTCAGCTTGGCTTCGCTGCTCAGCAGGGCTTGCAGCTTGGCCTGTTCCTTGAGCAGTTCATCCTGTTCGGCACGCAGCTTCATTTCTTCCAGTCGCGCCAACTGACGCAAACGGGTGTCGAGGATGTAATCGGCCTGGATTTCGCTCAGGGCGAAGCGCTCGATCAGCTTGGCTCGCGGATGCTCCTCAGTACGGATGATGTGGATCACTTCATCCAGGTTGAGGTAGGCAATCAGCAAACCGTCCAACAGGTGCAGGCGACGCTCGACCTTGTCGAGGCGGAATTGCAGACGCCGACGGACGGTCAGGACGCGGAATTCCAGCCATTCCACCAGCAAGGCGCGCAGATTCTTCAGCTGCGGCTTGCCGTCCAGACCAATGATATTGACGTTGACCCGGTAGCTGGACTCCAGGTCAGTGGTGGCGAACAGGTGCTGCATCAGCGCTTCATGATCGACGCGGCTGTTGACCGGGATGATCACGATGCGGCACGGGTTCTCGTGGTCCGACTCGTCGCGCAAGTCCGCGACCTGCGGCGCCTTGGACGGCTTGGCCTGCATCATCGCGGCGATCTGCTCCAGGACCTTGGCCCCGGAGACCTGATGCGGCAGCGCGGTGACGACGATGTCACCGTCTTCGATGTGGTAAACGGCGCGCATGCGCACCGAGCCTTTGCCGGTTTCGTACATCTTCAGCAGTTCGGCGCGCGGCGTGATGATTTCCGCTTCGGTCGGATAATCCGGGCCCTGGATGTGTTCGCAGAGCTGTTCGACCGTGGCTTTTGGCTCATCGAGCAGGCGCACGCAGGCGCTGGCGACTTCCCGCAGGTTGTGCGGCGGAACGTCGGTGGCCATGCCCACGGCGATACCGGTGGTGCCGTTGAGGAGGATGTTCGGCAAACGGGCCGGCAATACCAGCGGTTCGTCGAGGGTGCCGTCGAAGTTCGGCCCCCAGTCCGCAGTGCCCTGCCCCAGCTCGCTGAGCAGCACTTCGGAATAACGCGACAGCCGCGCTTCGGTATAACGCATGGCGGCGAAGGATTTGGGATCGTCCGGCGCACCCCAGTTGCCCTGGCCGTCGACCAGCGTGTAGCGATAGCTGAACGGCTGGGCCATCAACACCATGGCTTCGTAGCACGCCGAGTCACCGTGGGGGTGGAACTTACCGAGCACGTCACCGACGGTACGCGCCGATTTCTTGTGCTTGGAGTCGGCATCCAGCCCCAACTCGCTCATGGCGTAGACGATGCGCCGCTGTACGGGCTTCAGGCCGTCGCCGATATGTGGCAGGGCACGGTCCATGATCACGTACATGGAGTAGTTGAGGTAGGCATTTTCGGTGAAGTCAGCCAGCGATCGGCGTTCTACGCCATCTAAGCTGTCTGCAAGGATGTCGCTCATGCGGGCCTCATCGGTTCGTTGTCTGGCGCAGCAGCATGGTGCCACCGCGCTGGGTAAATTCAAGTTTGTTCAGGGCGCTCATGCCGAGCAGCACCTGATCGCCATGCAGGCCGGGCGCCACCAATGCGCGGACATCCCGCAGCACGATGTCGCCCAGTTGCAGGCGGTCGATACGGGTGCGATAGCCCTGGCTCAGGCCATTGGCCGTGCTCAGGGTCACACCGAAACCTTCTTCAAGCTTCAAGCGACTGGCCAGGTCCGCCGGAATCGCCACGTCCGTCGCCCCGGTGTCGAGCATGAAATCCACCGGCTGGCCGTTGATATGGCCGCTGGCGACAAAATGCCCCTGGGCGTTGCTGACCAGTTTCACCTCGATAAAACCGTTGTTCTGTTCCGAGCTGACCACCACATTCGGGTTCTGCTGTCGCGCTTCCCACTCACCGAAGAATCGCGTCGCCAGAAACAGCGCGGCACACCACGCCACGATCAACAGCACCCGACCGGCGCGCTTGCCCGGCGCCTGCTGGCTCACGGTTTGGCGCTCCAGCCACCCTCAGGCGCGGCGAAGCGCCAGACGATCGGACGTACCTCACCATCGGCGCGGGCATCATTGTTGTTGTCGATGCCGATCCAGGCGCCTTCGTCGTCGATCACCAGGGCTTCCGCCAACCCGAAGGGTTGCGGGTAACGCCGATTTTCCTGCAACGCGTCTTCGGCATACGACCAGCAGCGCTCGACCTTGGCCGTTTCCGCGTCACGGCGGCAAATTTCGTAGGCATTACGTTCGAGGGTAAACAGCTTGCCGTTGTACAGCGACAGATCGGCGAAATCCTTGGGCATCGGTTTGGCCTTGGGAAACTGCGCGGGCTGCATTTCCTTACCGGCTTCGCTCAGCAGCACACAGCCACCGTCGCAATCCCAGACCGTCTGCTTGCGCTTGATCAGCAACAATCCGCGACTCTCGCGCTCGGCAGCCAGCCACAACTTGTCACCTTCCGGACTGACCGCCAGGCCTTCGAACACCGCATTGAAGTTCAACAACATGCCCCTGGCCCGTGCTTCACGCACCATGAGCGGGGAAATCTTCAGCCAGGACGTCGGCCCCGTTGGCGGAATCTGCAACACGGCGGCGTGAGCCTCGCTGACGACATAGCGATTGCCGGCGCTGTCGCAGGTGATGCCTTCGAAATCCAGATCGCCGCCCCGCACAAATGACGCGACCCAGGCACGGGCGCGCAGCCCCCAGGGCAAACCGCTGTCCGGCACGGGAGGCACGCCGATGCCGACCGTTTCGGCGTGCCAGACGCCGTCGCCGGTTTCGAGGCGATAGATCTGGTCATCGTCACGGTCGGAAACCGCCCACAGCTCCTTGCCGCACTGAGCCAGTCCCGACAGGTTGCCGCCGCGCATGCCTTCGACGGCATGCTCGGACAACAGTCGCAGTTGGGGTGCCGGTTCGGCAGAGACCGTGATCGAGGTCAGCAGCAACGCACACGCCAGGGCAAAGCCCTGACGCATCAGCTCAGCACCTCGGCCAGGTTGCCCTTGGACTCCAGCCAGGTCTTGCGGTCACCTGCACGTTTTTTCGCCAGCAGCATGTCCATCATTTCCGAGGTCGTGGCGAAATCTTCGCCCAGGGTCAGTTGCACCAGGCGACGGGTGTTCGGATCCATGGTGGTTTCACGCAGCTGCGGCGGGTTCATTTCGCCCAGGCCCTTGAATCGGGTGACCTGTGGCTTGCCGCGTTTCTTCTCGGCGACCAGACGGTCGAGGATGCCATCGCGCTCGGCTTCGTCCAGGGCGTAGTAGATTTCCTTGCCCAGGTCGATGCGGTACAGCGGCGGCATGGCGACGTAGACGTGACCGGCCTCCACCAGCGCGCGGAAGTGCTGGACGAACAATGCACAGAGCAAGGTCGCGATGTGCAGGCCGTCGGAGTCGGCGTCGGCGAGAATGCAGATCTTGCCGTAGCGCAGCTGGCTCATGTCCTCGGCGCCCGGATCGACGCCAATGGCCACGGCAATGTTGTGCACTTCCTGGCTGGCCAGTACTTCGCTGCCGTCGACTTCCCAAGTATTGAGGATCTTGCCGCGCAACGGCAGGATCGCTTGGAACTCTTTGTCCCGCGCTTGCTTGGCCGAACCGCCGGCGGAGTCACCTTCCACCAGGAACAGCTCGGAACGCATCGGGTCCTGCCCGGCGCAGTCGGCGAGTTTGCCCGGTAACGCCGGCCCCTGGGTGATGCGCTTGCGCTCGACTTTCTTGCTGGCCTTCAGGCGACGACCGGCGTTGTTGATCGCCAGTTCGGCCAGCGCCAGGCCGGTTTCCGGGTGGGCGTTGAGCCACAGGCTGAAGGCATCCTTGACCACACCGGAGACGAACGCCGCCGCTTCACGGGAGGACAGGCGTTCCTTGGTCTGGCCGGAGAATTGCGGCTCCTGCATCTTCATCGACAGCACGAACGCGATGCGCTCCCAGACGTCTTCCGGCGCCAGCTTCACGCCACGCGGCAGCAGGTTGCGGAACTCGCAGAACTCGCGCATGGCATCGAGCAAGCCCTGACGCAGGCCGTTGACATGGGTACCACCCTGGGCGGTCGGGATCAGGTTGACGTAACTTTCCTGCACTGCGTCGCCACCTTCGGGCAACCACAGCAGCGCCCAGTCCACCGCTTCCTTGTTACCGGCCAGGCTGCCGCAGAATGGCTCGTCCGGCAGGCGCTCGAACCCGCTGACGGCGTCGACCAGATAGGAACGCAGGCCGTCTTCGTAATGCCATTCGACTTTCTCGCCGGTGGCCTTGTCCTCAAAACTGACCAGCAGCCCCGGGCACAGCACGGCCTTGGCCTTGAGCACGTGCTTGAGGCGGCTGATGGAGAATTTCGGTGAATCGAAGTATTTCGGGTCTGGGGCGAAGTACACGCTGGTGCCGGTGTTGCGCTTGCCGACAGTACCAACGACTTCCAGCTCGGTGGCCTTGAAGCCATCGGCGAAGGTCATCTGGTATTCATTGCCGTCGCGCTTGACCCGCACCCGCACTTGCGTCGACAGGGCGTTGACCACGGAAATACCCACCCCGTGCAGACCGCCGGAGAACTGGTAGTTCTTGTTGGAGAATTTACCGCCCGCGTGGAGCTTGGTGAGGATCAGCTCGACGCCCGACACACCTTCTTCGGGGTGAATGTCCACCGGCATGCCACGACCATCGTCACAGACTTCCAGCGAGTGGTCGGCGTGCAGGATGACCTGCACCGATTTGGCATGCCCGGCCAAGGCTTCGTCGACACTGTTGTCGATGACTTCCTGGGCGAGGTGGTTCGGGCGACTGGTGTCGGTGTACATGCCGGGGCGCTTGCGCACCGGGTCGAGGCCCGAGAGGACTTCGATGGCGTCGGCGTTATAAGAGCTAGCGCTGGGAGTGGCCATGGGGTCTCGTCGTCCTTCAGTGAAAAGCTGTTCAGTGAAAAAAATTCAATATAAGAGGGGCAGTGTCACAGTGTCGTGAAATCAATAGCCTGATACAGGTCCGCACCAATGCCGGCAAAACTCAGCATCGCCGGGATCTGTGTGGCGAACCCCTGGAAACTATGGTCACCGCCCGCCTGGATACGCAAGGCACAGGCCCGGTAATACTGCTGGGCGAGGCGATAATCCAGCGTTTCGTCCCCGGTCTGCAACCACACCTGATAACGATGCGGGTCCTGCGGCGCCGGCACTTCCAGCTCGGCCAGGGCCGTCACATGGTCGTGGGTCAGTTCCCAGGTCTCATCGGTATACAGGTTTTTCTGTGTTCCCAGGAATCCGTCGAACATCCGGTGCGGACTGACAGCAGGGTTGATCAACAGGGCTTTCAAGCCATGACGCTCGGCCAGATGAGTCGCATAGTAGCCGCCGAGCGAGCTGCCGACCAGCAATGGCCGATCGAGCTCGGCAATCGCCCGCTCCAGCTGGCCAATGGCCTCGCGGGGATGGTGATGCAAGGCCGGGACGCGCAGATGATCGCTCAGGCCCAGGCGTCCCATCACTTCGCTCAACACCGTGGCCTTTTTCGAGGCGGGCGCGCTGTTGAAACCGTGGATGTAGAGGATCGAGCCGGACATTGGAACTCCCTGGGCGACGGGTAAGGAAGGCGGAGTTTACAGGGTGTCGGGGCGAGTTGGGGATCAGCAACCCTGGAAATGAATATGCCCCCTGTAGGAGCACGGCTTGCCGGCGATGGCATCCTTGAAATCGCCATCGCCGGCAAGCCGTGCTCCTACAGAGGGCGACTCTGTCAGTAGCCGTTGGAGCCGTAATCGACCTGGAAATCGAACCCGGTGACCCGCTCCACACCGGTTTCCAGTCGCCCATCCGGCAACAACCGCAACCAGCGATAACCCGGCGCCTGTTCCCCGACCTTGAAGTCCTCGCTACCCGGCTCGAACTGAATGCAGGTCGAAGGCGAAGCCATCAGGCGCACATCGTTGCGAAACTGATCGATTTCCTGATGCACATGCCCCCAGAGCACGGCGCGCACCTGTGGAAAACGATCCAGCACCGCGAACAGCGCGTCGGGATTGCGCAGCCCGATCGGCTCCATCCAGGCACAACCGATGGACACCGGATGGTGATGGAAACACACCAGATGATGGCGCTGCGGCGCCTCGCTCAACGAACGGGCCAGCAGTTGCAACTGGTCGTCGCGCAAATACCCCGGCACCGAGCCTGGCACCGCCGAATCAAGCAAGGTGACGCGCCAGTTGCCAATGTCCACCACCGACTCCAGCAACGCACTCTCCACGGCAGCTTCGGCCATGATCAACGGCTCGTCGTGATTACCGGGAATCCAGCGCGTCGGCGCATCGAGCTGCCGGGTCGCGTCGCGAAATTGCTGGTAAGACTCCAGCGTGCCGTCCTGGGACAGGTCACCGGTGGCCAGGATCAGATCGATCCGTGGCTGCTGCGCACGCACCAGTTCGATGACTTTCTGCAGGCTCTCGCGGGTTTTCATGCCCAATAGCGCACCGTCTGCCTCGGCAAACAGGTGGCTGTCGGAGAGTTGCACCAGCAGCGCCGGATCGGCGGCGGTCAATGTGGATACGCTCGGCAAGGCGTTCTCCCAGGGCGTGATCACGGAAGGGGTCAGTGGCGCAATTATGCTGGGGGACGAGCGAAAAGGGGAATCGGCGAACCTGACGCAGTTCACAAGAACGTTAACGTACTACTTCGTACTCATGCCCCAACGCCAGACAATGGCTCAGCCACTCACCCAGGAACATGTTCAATTGGGCCTTTTCATCAGGCTGGTGCATGAAGGCGTTCGGGTACGGGTAGATGCCGCGAAAGCGCCGGGCATGTTCGGCGCTGACCACTTCGGCCATGCAGGCGTCGTGATAGACCTGCACTTCCAGTTGCGGCACCGGCAACCACGGCAGGCTGTGCTCCTGGCGCACTTGCAGGGTGGTGGTGTAGGGACAGACCTGCAGCACTTCCAGCGCCAGCACCCCGAGCATCTGGTCGCCATGGGTCACGGCAATGCGCCGCGCCGCTGGCTCGCTGCGCATGTCCGGCAACAGTCGCATCAGGCGCGCGTAATTCGCCTCGCAGGACGCTTGCAGCCCTGCCAGATCCACCCGATAGCGATCGCGCAGCTTGTTTACGACCATAACCCCCTCACTTCAACGCGGTTCAAAGCCAGCCATTGCAAGGCAATGATCGTGGCCGCGTTGGCAATACGCCCGTCGCGTACGGCTTGCAGGGCATCATCAAAGGCCCACACCGTGACGCGGATATCTTCTGCCTCTTCCTCCAGCCCATGCAGGCCGCCGACCCCGGTTGTCTCGCAACGCCCCAGGTACAGGTGGACGAATTCATCACTGCCACCGGGCGATGGAAAATACTTGGTCATCGGCCACAGTGCCCCGAATACAACCCCAGCTTCCTCCTGCCCTTCGCGGCGAGCAACTTCTTCCGGTTGTTCATCCCGGTCGATCAGACCAGCGACCAGTTCGACCAGCCAGGGATTGTCGGTCTTGCCCAGGGCACCGACGCGAAACTGCTCGAGCAGCACCACTTCGTCGCGCTGCGGATCGTAAGGCAGCACACATACCGCATCGTGGCGAACAAACAGCTCACGGTTGATTTCACGACTCATGCCACCGGAGAACAATTCGTGACGCAAGTGCACGCGATCGAGCTTGTAGAAGCCCTCGAAGCACTTTTCGCGCCGAACGATATCGACGGCGGTCGGAATGGTATGGGCAAAATCGGTCATGACGTTCCTCGTGTCTACAACGAGGCTCCAGCCTCGACTTCGCGCCATCCTAACGCGCCCGCGCCGTTTGATGCAGCCTCTTTCCCGTCAGCGGGATAGACGGTGAAGGCGAAACCCACTCTAATTAGCTTAGTGGCGAACTGATTGCGTCGTTGAGAGTCGAAGCGGGTAACTTTTTGCCTTTCCCTGTTTTATGAAGGACACCCATGTCGCTTTTTAAAATGGCCTCCGCGGCCGCTATCGCCCTGACCCTGGGTGCCTGCCAGAGCCTGTTCCAACCCAACTATCGTGTGCCGCTGGAGACAACCCGTGACGCCAGCGAACAGCTCAAGCCAGGTTGCGCGAACCAGGACTGCCCGCTGGTGAACATCGACACTGTGCACTTTCCCACCGAGCCTGCGCTGGACGGCATCATCGAAAAACGCCTGCTGCAAATGACCCGCACCTCCCCCGACAGCCCGGCCGCGCCAACGCTGGCCGCTTACCGCGAGCAGTTCTTGCGCAACGCAGGTCCCCGCAACAGCAGCTATCTGCAATCGAAGGTACGCGAGCAGCATGACGGCTTGGTGATCGTCGAATTGTCCAGCTACCTGGACACCGGTGGTGCCCATGGCATGCCGGGTCGAGGCTTCATCAACTATTCACGCCAGGAACACCGGGTGCTGACGCTGTCGGACATGCTGGTGCCGGGGCAGGAAGAAGCGTTCTGGAAAGCCGCGCAGGTCGCCCACAACAGCTGGCTGATCAGCACCAAGCTCGATCAGGAACCGGAGTTCGTCAAGAACTGGCCGTTCCAGAAAACCCAGAACGTGGCGCTGACCTATGGCGGGGTGATCCTCAAGTACGACACCACCACCATCGCGCCTTACGCGCTGGGCCATGTCGAACTGAAGATCCCCTACCCTCGCCTCAATGGCATTCTCAAGCCCGAGCTGTTTCCCGGCCGTAGCTGAAGGTACGACCCAGCACCAGTTGCAACAGCCCTGCCAGGACCAGCGCCGGCAGGGTTGCACCGACGTCCGGGTACAGGTTGGCCAACAGATGATAGGTGCTGATCCCGCCCAGCCAGGCGAGCAGCGCCGGCCAGCGCAATGCGGCTGACGCCACCTGGCCACTGCGCTTGCGCAGGATGAAGTGATCCACCAGCACCACGCCGAACAGCGGCGCAAACACCGAACCGATCAACAGCAGGAAGTTCTGGTACTGAGCCAAAGGCGCCAGCAAAGCGATCAAGGTGCAGACCACGCCAATCGCCAGCGCCAGGTGCTCGACCTTCATGCGCAACAGAATCCCGCTGGACACCGCCGCCGAGTGAATATCGGCAAAGGCGTTTTCCGACTCATCGAGCAGAATCAGCAGCAGCGGAATCCCGAGGCCCGCACCGGCCAGGGCCAACAGCAAGGCATTGACTTCACCACTCGGCGCGAACGCCAGGGTGTAGGCCACACCCAGGCTCATCAGCCAGAAATTGCCGATAAAGAAGCCGATGGCGGTGCCACCGAAGACGTTTTTCGCGCGCTTGCCGAAACGCGAGTAGTCGGCAATCAGCGGTAGCCACGACAGCGGCATGGCGATGGCGATGTCGAAACCCACGGCGAACGGCATCGAGCCGTCACCGGCCTGGGCCCACAACGCGGCCAGGTCAGCCTTGGCAAACAGGTTCCAGGTCAGCCAGGTGCAGGCGGCCAACAGCAGCCAGATGCCCCACTTGCGCAGGATCTGCCGCACGAACGTCAACGGACCGCTGACGGCGAGCAGGGTCGCCAATGCACCGAAGAACAACGTCCACAGCATTGGATTGGACAGCAGACTGCCTTCGCTGAAGGCACGGGCGCCCAACAGACTGGCGGCGTCGCGCATGACGATGATTTCGAACGAGCCCCAACCGATCAGTTGCAGCAGGTTCAGCACCGCCGGCAGGCTCGCGCCCTTGGCACCGAGGCTGAGCTTGAGCGCGGCCATCGACGACAGGCCGGTGTCGCTGCCGATCACGCCGACCGCGGCCAGCAACAGAACGCCGACCAGCGTGCCGAGGAAAATCGCCAGCAACGATCCGGACAGGCCAAGGCCGGGTGCGAGCAAGGCACCGGTCTGCAGGACCATCAGGCCGATGCCAAGGGAGAACCACAGGGAAAACAGATCGCGGCCGCCGAACACACGTTTTTCGGTTGGCACTGCGATATCGGGTGAATACGTGCTGGGTTGAATGCTCAAGGGTGTTATCTCAGAGGGACATTTGTTGTTGTGTAGATCGCCTTCGCGAGCAGGCTCGCTCCCACAGGAGATTGCATTCCCATGTGGGAGCGAGCCTGCTCGCGAAGAGGCCCTTTCAGGCCCCGCCTTTTCAGGTCAGATCAAACTTTCTGGTACAGCTGACTGCCTTCCTGCTTGAAGCGCTCGGCCTGTTCGGCCATGCCCTGGGCGACGTCCACGTCCACCGCTTCGATCCGCTGGTTGGCCGCGTACTCACGCACTTCCTGGGTGATTTTCATCGAGCAGAATTTCGGCCCGCACATGGAACAGAAGTGCGCGACCTTGGCCGAATCCTTCGGCAGGGTTTCATCGTGATACGAACGGGCGGTGTCCGGATCCAGGCCCAGGTTGAACTGGTCTTCCCAACGGAATTCGAAGCGCGCCTTGCTCAGGGCATTGTCGCGGATCTGCGCGCCCGGATGCCCTTTGGCCAGATCGGCGGCATGGGCGGCGATCTTGTAGGTGATGATCCCGGTCTTCACGTCATCCTTGTTCGGCAAGCCCAGGTGTTCCTTCGGCGTCACGTAGCAGAGCATGGCGCAACCGAACCAGCCGATCATTGCCGCACCGATGCCGGAGGTGATGTGGTCGTAGCCCGGCGCAATGTCGGTCGTCAGTGGGCCGAGGGTGTAGAACGGCGCTTCGTCGCAGCACTCCAGCTGCTTGTCCATGTTCTCCTTGATCAACTGCATCGGCACGTGGCCCGGGCCTTCGATCATGCACTGCACATCATGCTTCCAGGCAATCTTGGTCAGCTCGCCGAGGGTCTCCAGCTCGCCGAACTGCGCTTCGTCGTTGGCATCGGCAATCGATCCCGGACGCAGGCCATCGCCCAGCGAGAAGCTGACGTCATAGGCCTTCATGATTTCGCAGATGTCTTCGAAATGGGTGTAGAGGAAGTTTTCCTTGTGATGCGCCAGGCACCACTTGGCCATGATCGAACCACCTCGGGAAACGATGCCGGTCACGCGCTTGGCGGTCATCGGTACGTAGCGCAGCAATACGCCGGCGTGGATGGTGAAATAGTCGACGCCCTGCTCGGCCTGTTCGATCAACGTGTCGCGGAACAGCTCCCAGGTCAGATCCTCGGCGACGCCATTAACCTTTTCCAGGGCCTGGTAGATCGGCACAGTGCCAATCGGCACCGGCGAGTTGCGGATGATCCACTCGCGGGTTTCGTGAATGTGCTTGCCGGTGGACAGGTCCATGACCGTGTCCGAACCCCAGCGAATGCCCCAGGTCAGTTTCGCCACTTCTTCTTCGATGGACGAACCCAGGGCGCTGTTGCCGATGTTGCCGTTGATCTTCACCAGGAAGTTACGGCCGATGATCATCGGTTCCAGTTCGGTGTGGTTGATGTTGGCCGGAATGATCGCGCGGCCGCGGGCGATCTCGTCACGGACGAATTCGGGGGTGATGATTTTCGGCACGCTGGCGCCGAAGCTGTGACCGGCGTGTTGCTGATCCAGCAGGCCGGCGGCGCGGGCCACTTCCAGCTTCATGTTTTCGCGGATGGCGACGTATTCCATCTCGGCGGTGATGATGCCTTGGCGGGCGTAGTGCATCTGGGTGACGTTGGCGCCGGCCTTGGCGCGACGCGGGTTGTTGACGTGGGCAAACCGCAGCTTGGTCAGTTCCGGATCGGCGAGGCGTTCCTGGCCGAAATTCGAGCTCAGACCGCTCAGGCGTTCGGTGTCGCCACGGGCTTCGATCCATGGCGAACGCACGTCGGCCAGGCCTTTGCGCACGTCGATGATGACGTTGGGGTCGGTGTACGGGCCGGAAGTGTCGTAGACCGTGACCGGTGCGTTGACCTCGCCGCCGAAGTCGGTCGGCGTCACGTCGAGGCTGATTTCGCGCATCGGCACGAGGATGTCGGGACGGCTGCCCTGAACGTAGATTTTTTTCGAGCGGGTAAACGGCTGAACCGACTGCTGATCGACCTTGGCCGAGTCACTCAGGTTGGTGGCGATTTTTGCTTTTGTGGTCATCACAGGCTCTCCAGACAGCATCCAGGCAGTGGAATTTTGTCGGAGCGAACCTGTAACGAATGGACGCGACCCACCAGCGAATACATCCAGCCAATGGGTGCTGTGCTCAGTGCTCGAGGGGTGTTCGATTGTCGAACAACATCCCGGACGAAGCACAAGAGGACTCGCCGGGTGACGAGAAATCTTGTTCCCTACGCAGGCGCTAACCTGATCAGGTTCAACGGGATCCGAAATTATTCGATCTCAGCCTCATAGCAAGGCACCCCGACAAGAACGTGGCCAGTCTAGACATAACTGGCAAAGAACGCCAACACCGCGATAAACACCGTGATGAATGGCGCAATTACAGGATTGTTGCCAAACGTGTGCGCAACTACACTCGCAACGGCCCTGCCTTGCATTGACGCTGCAGGTGCCGCGCCTTAGCCTTGGCGCTCAAATTATCAGTGTAATTTTCTAGGGATCGCCGAATGCTGCGCAAACTCTCACTGGCCGTTGCCGTGTCTTGTGCGTCCAATGGAATGGCCTGGGCAGCAGAAGCGCCCTTATCGACCAAGACCGACCTGGTCAGCGTTTATCAGGAAGCGGTGGACAACAACGCCGACCTCGCGGCCGCCATTGCCCAATACGGCGCGCAGAAAGAAGTCGTGCCCCAGGCCCGCGCCGGCCTGCTGCCCAACCTGTCGGGCGGCGCCGATGTGACTGCCGTGCGCACCAAGCTCGATCAGCCTTCGGCCACCGCCAACCGTGACGCCCACTCGTACCAGGCCACCCTGGCGCAACCGCTGTTCCGCGCCGATCGCTGGTTCCAGTTCCAGGCGGCCAAGGACGTTAACGAGCAGGCTGCGCTGCAGCTTTCGGCGACTCAACAGAACCTGATCCTGCAAACCGCCGACACCTATTTCAACGTGCTGCGCAGTCAGGACAACCTGGCCTCGACCAAGGCCGAGGAAGCCGCGTTCAAGCGTCAGCTCGATCAGTCCAATGAACGCTTCGATGTCGGCCTGTCGGACAAGACCGACGTGCTGAACTCACAGGCCAGCTATGACACCGCGCGGGCCAACCGCATCGTGGCGCAGCGTCAGGTGGATGATGCGTTCGAAGCGTTGGTCACCCTGACCAACCGTCGCTACAACTCGATCCAGGGCATCAAGCACAGTCTGCCGATCCTGCCGCCCGCGCCGAACGACGCCAAGGCCTGGGTCGAAACGGCTGCTCAGCAGAACCTCAATCTGTTGGCCAGCAATTACGCGGTCAGCGCCGCCGAGCAAACCCTCAAGCAACGCAAGGCCGGGCATGCGCCGACGGTCGATGCGGTGGCCAAATACGAGAAGGGCGACAACGACGCACTGGGCTTCAGTAACCCCAATGGCTTCCCGGTACCGTACGGTGGTCCCGTCGAGCAAACGTCGGTGGGGCTGCAACTGAACATTCCGATCTACAGCGGTGGCCTGATCAATTCCCAGGTGCGTCAGTCGTATGCCCAACTGGATCAGACCGAGCAGCAACGCGAATCCCTGCGCCGGTCCATCGTGGAAAACACCCGCGACCTGCACCGCGCGGTGAATACCGACGTCGAACAGGTCCAGGCGCGCAAGCAGTCGATCATCTCCAACCAGAGCGCGGTGGAAGCGACCGAGATCGGCTACCAGGTGGGGACACGAAACATTGTCGACGTGCTGGATGCGCAGCGTTCGCTGTACACCTCCGTGCGGGACTACAACAACACCCGCTACGACTACATCCTCGACAATCTGAAATTGAAACAACAAGCCGGGACGTTGAACCCTGGGGATCTGCAGGATCTGGCGCGCTGGCTCAAGCCCGATTACAACCCGGACAAGGACTTCCTGCCGCCGGACCTGGCCAAGGCTGCGGCTGAGCAGCTCAAAGCCAGACCTTAAGAAAAACCTGTAGGAGCAAAGCTTGCTCGCGATAGCGATCTCAAGGACGCCATCGCGGGCAAGCCTTGCTCCTACAGGATTTGTGTACGCCGCCAATCCCTACCGCTCGATCAACCGCCCCAACCCATCCAGCAACCGCTGCAACGCGCCCTGATTGGTACGCATCACCTTCAGCCCCGCCTCCGCCATCCGCTGTGCATCGCGCGGTAACTCGAACAGACGCTGCACCGCCAGGGCCAACCCCTCGGCATCTTCCACCTCCTGCAACGCCCCGGCGCTGCGTAACTGCGCGGCAATTTCGAGGAAGTTGAACAGGTGCGGACCTGCGAGCACCGGTTTGGCCAGCGCCGCCGGCTCCAGCAGGTTATGCCCGCCATTGGGCACCAGGCTGCCACCGACGAAGGCACTGTCGGCCAGCGCGTAGAGAAACAGCAGCTCGCCCATGGTGTCGCCCAGCAACACCGAAGTGCCGGCGGTAACCGGCTCGCCGCTGGAACGCCTGACCGTGGCAAACCCTTGCTGGCGGCACAATTCGAACACCGGATTGAAGCGCTCGGGATGGCGCGGCACCAGGATCAGCAAGGCATCGGGATGGCTCGCCAGCAGCCGACGATGGGCCGCCAGCACCACCTCGTCTTCGCCGTCGTGGGTACTGGCGGCGATCCACACCGGGCGCTCTTGCGCCTGCCATTGCCCACGCAGCTCGGCGGCACGCTGCAACAATTGCGGGTCGATGGTCAGATCAAACTTGATCGAACCGGTGACTTCCACGGTTTCCGTCCGCGCGCCCAAGTCACGGAATCGCTGCGCCTCGGCTTCGGTCTGCACCGCGAACAAGCTCATTTCGGCGAGCATCGGTCCGGTCAATTTAGCGAAGCGGCCATAGCCCCTGGCCGAGCGTTCCGACAGTCGTGCATTGGCCAGGGCCACGGGAATCCCGCGTTTGGCGCACTGGTGGATGTGGTTGGGCCACAGCTCGGTTTCCATGATCACCGCGAGTTTAGGCCGGACCCGGTCGAGGAAACGTTTCGCCGCGCACGGCAAGTCATAAGGCAGATAGCAGTGCTGGATGCGCGGCTCATTGGCGAACAGCGCCTGGATGCGCTCCGAACCGGTCGGGGTCATGCAGGTGACGGTGATCGGCAGCTGTGGATAACGTTGCAACAGGGCGCGAATCATAGGCGCGGCGGCAATGCTCTCGCCCACCGACACCGCATGCACCCAAATGCCACCGGGGTTCATCACCGGCATCCCGTAGGAGAAGCGCTCACCGATGCGTTTGGCATAGGCCGGCGCCTTGCGCGCCCGCAGCCACAGTCGAATCGCCACCAATGGCAGCCCCAGGTAAAACAGCACGGTGTAGAGAGTTCTATTCATGGCGGCGGAGTTTATCGGTTTTTTCGCCGATCGCCTGCAAATGCACGGCAAAACGTTCGGCCAGCCAGCGCGCTGCGGGACCCAGTGGCTCATCGCGACGCCAGACCAGTTCCACCACCAGTGCCGGCGGCGTCCACTCGCTGTTCAACTCGACCATCTGGTCCTGATAGGTCGGGTATTGCACCACATGACGCGGCAGCCAGGCCCAGCCCAGGCCACGCACCAGCCATTCGGCCATGACGTAAAAACTGTCCGCCCGCCAGACTTCCGGACTGGCCGGCTCGCTGCCGGGATAAATGCTCGATTGGGTCGACATCAGCAATTGACGATGCTGGGCCAGTTGCTGGCAATTGACCTGCGCCTGTTTCGCCAACGGATGACCGGCGCCGCAGACCGTGACCATTTCCACACTGCCGAGCACTCGTCGCTCCAGGGCTTCCGGGATCTGGTCGTGAAAGAACAGCAAGCCCAGATCGGCACGGCGCTCCACCAGTTTGCGCGCCACTTCGCCCTGGGCGGCGCTGGTCAATTGCACTTCAAGACTCGGAAAGCGCTCGGCCAGCGCCTCGAAGCTTTCGATGATTGGCTGATAAGGCATCGCCTCGTCCTGGGCCAGCCGCAGGCGCGCCTCTTGCCCGCGCATCATCGCCAGTGCACGGCCATTGAGGCGCTCGCACTGACGCAGCACTTCCCGGGCTTCTTCCAGTAGGGCCGTGCCGGCTTCGGTGAGTTTCGGCTGGCGGCCACTGCTGCGGTCGAACAGACTCACCCCCAGATCCTCCTCCAGCAGCGCGATCGCACTGCTGACCGCTGACTGCGCCTTGCGCTGCTCCCGCGCCACAGCGGAAAACGAACGCTGCTCCGCTACGCTCACAAACAAGCGCAGCTGCTCCAGATTCCATTGAATGTTCATGATCAACCCATCTTCAGAACAGATAGGTAATGACTTTACCGCATCTGGAGAATCTCTAGAATGCCGACCTCAGAGAGCAACACTTCACACGAGGATTGAACCATGACCGCTTACTACTACCTGGCCATAGCCATCTGCGCCGAAGTGATTGCCACTGTTTCGATGAAAGCCGTCAAAGGCATCAGCACCCCGCTGCCGTTGATTCTGGTCATTCTCGGGTATGGCATTGCCTTCTGGATGCTCACCCTGGTGGTGCGCAGCGTACCCGTGGGCGTGGCTTACGCCGTGTGGGCCGGCATGGGCATCGTGATGGTCAGCGTTGCCGCGCTGTTTCTGTATGGGCAGAAGCTGGATGTGCCGGCGGTTCTGGGGATGGGGTTAATTGTGCTGGGGGTTGTTGTCATCCAACTGTTCTCCAAAACTGCCGGCCACTAATACCCAGGCACCATCCCTTGTGGGAGCGAGCCTGCTCGCGATGACGGTATTGGCTTCAACATCAATGTTGACTGACTTATCGCTATCGCGAGCAAGCTCGCTCCCACAGGTGCAGCAGCCCCTCCAATCTTCGAGTCTGTATACTGCGCCCTTGTCTTGAACACTCGAGGTCGCCGCATGCCATCCGTTATTTCCACCGACGTTCTGATTGTCGGCGCTGGTGTCGCCGGCCTCTGGCTGAATGCGCGTCTGCGCCGCCAGGGCTTTTCGACCGTACTGGTGGAAAACGCCACCCTGGGCGGCGGGCAGAGCATCAAGTCCCAGGGCATCATTCACGGCGGTGCCAAGTACGCACTGCACGGCGCCCTCACCGGCGCCTCGGAAGCCATCGCCGACATGCCTCGCCGCTGGCGTGAGGCCATGGCCGGCAACGGCGAGCTGGATCTGTCCGGCGTGCGCCTGCTGTCCGAAGCCCATTACCTGTGGTCCCCCGGCACTATCGCCGGCAATCTCACCAGCTTCTTCGCCAGCAAGGCCGTGCGCGGACGCGTCGATCAGGTCAAGGGCGATCAACTGCCTCCTGCCCTGCAAGACAAGCGTTTCAAGGGCAAGGTCTATCGCCTGGCCGAGTTGGTGATCGACGTGCCAAGCCTGATCCAGCGCCTGGCCGATCTGGCGGGCGATGGCTTGCTCGCCGGTCAGAAGATCGAACCGCTGCTGGACAGTGGCGTACTGGTCGGGCTCAAGATCGACGAGCGAGAAATTCGCGCGCAACGCATCGTCCTGAGTGCTGGCGCCGGCACGGCATCCCTGCTTGAAGCCCTCGGTCTGACCCACCCGGCCATGCAGCGCCGCCCACTGCACATGATCATCGCCAAGGGCCCGGGCCTCAAACCGCTGTACGCCCACTGCCTGGGTGGCGGCACCAAGCCGCGCCTCACCGTAACGACCCATCCGGCCGCCGATGGTCAGTGGGTCTGGTACATGGGGGGTGATATCGCCGAAACCGACGGCGTGAACCGCGAGCCCGCCGAGCAGATCGCCACTGCGCAGAAAGAACTCGGCCAGCTATTGCCGTGGATCGACCTCAGCACCGCGCAATGGGCCACCTTGCGTGTGGATCGCGCCGAGCCGCTGCAATCGGGGCTGACCCGCCCCGACAACGCCTTCCTCGCCGAAGAGGGCCGACTGCTGGTGGGCTGGCCCACCAAACTGGCGCTGGCACCGGACTTTGCCGACCGGGTAATCGCCAGCCTTGAACGCGACGGCATCCAACCCGGCCCCGTAACCGAGCTGCCACCCCTGCCTAAACCACCGATGGGCGTCCCGGCCTGGGAGCAACTGCTGCCATGAGCCAGGCGACCCTGCACGACCTGCATCGCCCCTTGGGCAGCACCGGCCTTCTGGTTTCGCCGCTGGGCCTGGGCACGGTGAAGCTTGGCCGCGACCAAGGGGTGAAGTACCCCAATGGCTTCAAGATCCCCGACGATGATGAAGCGCGGATGCTGCTCAAGCTCACCCGCGACCTGGGCATCAACCTGATCGACACCGCACCGGCCTATGGTCGCAGCGAAGAACGCCTCGGCCCACTGCTGCGCGGGCAGCGTCAGGACTGGGTGATTGTCAGCAAGGTCGGCGAAGAGTTTGCCGACGGTCAATCCCGCCACGACTTCAACGCCGCCCACACCCGACTGTCAGTGGAGCGCAGCCTGCAACGCCTGGAGACAGACTTCATCGATCTGGTGCTGGTGCACTCCGACGGCAACGACATGGCGATCCTCAACGACTGCGAGGTTTACGCAACCCTCGCTGCGCTCAAGGCCGAAGGCAAGATTCGTGGTTTCGGCTTTTCCGGCAAGACCGTCGAAGGCGGGTTGAAGGCCCTGGAGCAAGGTGACTGCGCGATGGTTACCTACAATCTGAACGATCAAAACGAAAAGCCCGTCATTGACTATGCTGCTGCACACGGCAAAGCCATTCTGGTAAAAAAAGCCCTCGCCAGCGGCCATGTTTGTTTAAGTCCGGGCGTGGACCCGGTGCGCGCGAGTTTCGAATTGTTGTTCGAACATCCGGGCGTTGCCAGTGCTATTGTCGGGACCATCAATCCGCTGCACCTCGCCCATAATGTCTCGACCGTAGCCCAGGTCCTACGTAGCCACTGACGCCGCCCTGCGCGGCCTGAAGCAGGAGCCGACATGCCGCGTACGCTCATCAGAAAGAACCCGAGCAACTTCAAGACCCTGCCGCTATTCGTCGAAGCGACTCCCGAAGGCCTGAGTTACCAGAGCGTCGGGAGGCCGCTGAATTTCTCCCAGATCCTGCAGCGTCGTCGCCCGGTGACGGTTGCCGACAACCAGCGCTTTGCCCTCGAACTGGCCAACCTCGGGGTGTCGGTGCGACTGACCCTGCATTGGCAGAATCGCGATTACTGGGTGCTGGTTCGCCAGCGTCGGCAGGACCGTGGCGATGTGGTGCTCAAGCTGATCTCCGGGTACGTGCCGGCCCATGAACTGAACCTGCCGCTGCATACGGCCATTCAGGAGATCGCCGAAGAATGCCTGCTGGAAACGCCGGAAGGCTGGCTCAACGGTCGCTTCAACGACACCTGGTTGCCAGCGCCCTATTCGTCGGCGCTGCACTACCGCGAAGCGCTACCCTTTCGCCTCTCGCCGCTGTCGGGATCGGCACGCCCGGTTCGTTGCGCCAACCTGCAGTTGATCGAACGCCCGCGGGCCTATGTGCACCTGCCCACGGCCTCCTTGCAACTGATCTACGATTTGCGCCTGGACGTGCCGAGGGAAGCCAAGTCCCTGAGCCTGTTCCATGTCGACGAGCGCCTGGAGGGCGATCAACTGGTGGCCCGCCTGGATCGCAAGCGCCCTGACCTGTACCTGATGCCCTTGCAGGACGGCCATCCTCTGGCCGAGCTCTACACCTTGAGGAAGGATCAACTGTACCCGGCGAGCACCCGCGGGCTGTACCTGGCCGAAAGCTTTGCCCGGCAGGAAGGCTGGCTGGTCAAGGAGGAGCGGATTCGCTGGAAGGATTGGGTACGACAGCAGGGTTTGACGCCGCCGGGGAAAAATTCGGGGCTGGCGTTGCTGGGTGGGAAGGCGAAACAGTTGTTGAAGAAGATGGTGCCACGAAAGAAAGTCAGTTCTTAATTAAGAACTCAGCCTCTGCAGGAGCGAGCATGCTCGCGAAGAACATCTTCGGCACCGCATTTCACCTGAATGAATGCGGTGCGATTGAGTTCATCGCGAGCATGCTCGCTCCTGCATGTACAGGGTGTCACTCGGACTTGCGGATCTTCTCGACGATGGCCGTGGTGGAGCTGTTCTCGACCAGACCCAACACTTTCACCGTGCCGCCGTAAGCCTTCACGATGTCCGCGCCGACCACCTGGTCGATCCCGTAGTCCCCGCCCTTGACCAGCACATCGGGCTTGACCTCGCGCAGCAGGTTTTCCGGGGTGCCTTCGGGGAAGCTGATCACCCAGTCCACCGCCCCCAGCCCTGCCAGCACGGCCATGCGTCGGTCGACACTGTTGATCGGGCGTCCCGGTCCTTTCAGGCGGGTGACCGACGCATCGTCATTGATCGCCACGATCAAGCGATCGCCCTGTGCCCGCGCCTGCTCGAGGTAGGTCACGTGCCCGGCATGCAGAATGTCGAAGCAGCCGTTGGTGAAGACGATTCGCTCGTTGTGCGCACGGGCATCGTCGACCGCCAGCAGCAGCTGTTCGAGCCCCAGCACACCGCGCTCGGAACCTTCTTCGCGCTGAATGGCACGGCGCAATTCCGGCGCGCTGATCGCGGCCGTACCGAGCTTGCCGACCACGATGCCGGCCGCCAGGTTGGCCAGGCCGACCGCGTGAGGCAACTCCTCGCCTGCGGCAATCGCTGCGGCCAGGGTGGAAATTACCGTGTCACCGGCACCGGTCACGTCGAACACTTCACGGGCACGAGCCGGCAGGTGCAATGCCGGATGATCCGGACGCAGCAGGGTCATGCCGTGCTCGCCACGGGTCACCAGCAAGGCACCGAGCTCCAGGTCGTGCATCAACTGCGCGCCCTTGTTCACCAATTCGTGCTCATCGGCACAACGACCGACGATGGTTTCGAACTCGCTGAGGTTCGGCGTGATCAGACTCGCACCCCGATAGATGGAAAAATCCTTGCCCTTGGGGTCGGCCAATACCGGAATGCCACGGGCACGGGCGGCCTGGATCAGGACCTGATGATTTTTCAACGCGCCTTTGCCGTAGTCGGACAACACCAGCACCTTGATGCCTTCAAGCAGATCGTCGACCTGGTTCGCCAGCTCGATCGCATCGGTGGCGAAGGGTTCTTCGAAGTCGATTCGCAGCAATTGCTGGTGACGGCTCATGACCCGCAGCTTGACGATGGTCGGCTGGTGCGCAACGCGCTGGAACAGCGCCCGTACACCGGCACCCTTGAGGCTATTGGCAAGACTATCGGCGGCTTCATCGTCGCCGGTGACACCCACCAGCGAGGCCGGCGCGCCAAGGGCGGCAATGTTCAACGCAACGTTGGCGGCACCGCCGGGGCGGTCCTCGATGTGATCGACCTTGACGACCGGTACGGGTGCCTCAGGGGAAATCCGTGAGGTACCACCATGCCAGTAACGGTCGAGCATGACATCGCCGACCACCAAGACAGGGGCTTGATCGAATCGCGGCATGGACAACTTCATGGAGCAACCCACATACAAAATGAACAGGGGCGCGATATTAGCACAGGGTAGGCATTGGCTAGTGTGACGGCTGCAACGGGAGGGTATGGCTTGAGTTTCTGCTCATTATTTGAGCAGAAAAGCCACTGAGCTCGGTATCGCAGGCCTCTCATTCATACCCGAGCATCTCGTAGTCGCGCTGGTAGGCACGCCGGATCAGGCGACGGGTACGCAGGGTGCAAAAATCACGGGCGGCCACTGAACGACGTTGTTGCGAGCCATTGACGTGGGGCAACACCGCCCCCAGCTCCAACTGTTCGCAGACCAGATTGAAATCTCGTCGCAGATGCTCCTGGTAGCCGACGAAATCGAGAGCCAGATGCCCCATGGTGTCAGTCAGGAAGTCTGTCTGCGGAGCAAAATGCAGCTGCCGCTGGATCGTCTCGGGGTGCAGCCAGCGGCCGACAAAATCGTCGAAGTCACGGTACTGCCTGACCAGCCTTTGAGCAGGATGGTCCCGCAGGCTCAGGGCATTGCCTCGCAGGTAGGCGTAGGCCGAATACGCCCTTTCCAGCGGATCGCGGACGAAGGCGAACTTGAAACTGCTGGAAAACTGCTCGGGAAACTGTTGTTCGTACCAATACAGCGGCAAGTGACCCGGGGTCCAGCCATCGAACAATGCGACACAGACACTGCTGCCGGCGCATTTTGGAACGTGGATAAACAAGCAGGAGCGCTGTTTGAAGGGCCGGGGGAAACGCACATTCGCCGACATCGACTTGTTCACTACCTGCCGATCCACCACTGACAATCGGCCCAACAGGAATTGCCGTTGCGTCTTGGGCAGCAGCTTCCAGAGATAACGTTGCAACATTCCAGCACCCGCGCGAAAGGGTTGGCCCTCTCGATTGAAGTCAAAGTTCGTTCAGGAACCTTAACAAGAGCACTGCGCAGATTTATTCAGGTTTAGTCAGCATGCGTAAGGATCTGGATACAAATCCCCAGGCGCATTGCGCGTCTGGGACTTAACAGGGTGAGCCAGGCCCACCCTGTAATCGGTGATCAGGCGATGTCTTGCGCCGGAGCATCCAGCCCCATTGCATGCAGGCGCGAGTAGTAGCCGTTTTGCGCCAACAACTGTGCGTGGGAGCCTCGTTCGACGATCTGACCCTGGTCCATCACCAGAATCAGGTCGGCCTTTTCGATAGTCGACAAACGGTGGGCGATGACCAGCGTGGTACGCCCCTTCATGACCTGGTCCAGTGCTGCCTGGATGTGACGCTCGGACTCGGTATCCAGTGCCGAGGTGGCCTCATCCAGAATCAAAAGCGGTGCATTCTTCAAGAGAGCCCGGGCAATGGCCAGGCGCTGACGCTGGCCACCGGACAGCAGCACGCCGTTTTCCCCAACCTGAGTATCGAGGCCGTCGGGCATTTGCGAAATGAAGTCCATCGCGTAGGCATCGGTGGCGGCTTTTTCGATGTCGGCGCGCGGTGCGCCAGCCAGGTCACCGTAGGCGATGTTATTGGCGATGGTGTCGTTGAACAGGGTCACATGCTGCGTGACCTGTGCCACGTGCCGGCGCAGATTGCGCAGTCGATAATCTTCGATTTCGACGTCGTCGAGCATGATTTCGCCAATATCGTGATGATAGAAACGCGGAATCAGGCTGGCCAGGGTCGACTTGCCGCTACCCGAGCGACCGACCAGGGCAATCATTTGCCCCGGCGACGCCGAGAAGCTGATGTTCTTCAGAACCTCGCGATCGGTTCCAGGGTAGGAGAAGCTCAGGTTGCGAACTTCCAGATGGCCGTTGATACGCTCACGCTCGACGGTACCGTTGTCGATTTCGGGCTCGACGTCCAGCTGCTCGAAAATGCTCTCGGCACCGGCAACGCCTCTCTGAATGGTCGAACTGACTTCCGACAACTGCCGAATCGGCTTGGGCAGCAAGCCAGCGGCGGTGATGTAGGCCACCAGATCACCGGCGGTGGCATCACCGCGCAGGAACAGCACCAGGAACATCAACACGGCCATCGCGGTATAGATCACCAACTGCAGCATGGGTGTATAGACCGCACCGGTCTTGGTCATGCGCAGTTGCTTGTCGGTATTACCTTGGCTGGCGGCGGCAAAACGCTGCTTTTCATAGCTCTCGCCGCCGAAACTGCGCACCACGCGATAGCCCTGGATGGTCTCGGAAGCGACATGCGTCACGTCGCCCATGGCCACTTGAATCTTCTTGCTCTGCTTGCGGAATTTCTTGCTGGTTTTGCCCACCATCAAAGCGATCAACGGCAGGATTGCCAGCATCACCAGGGTCAGCTTCCAGTTCATCCACACCAGATAGACGAACAGGAATACGACGGTCAGACCTTCGCGGAACACTACCTTGATGGCGTCCGTTGCTGCACCGGTCACCATGGTCACGTTGAAGGTGATACGCGAGATCAAGTGCCCGGAATTGTGGGTATCGAAATAGCGATTGGGCAGTACCAGCAGCTTGTTGAACAACTCGACACGCAGGTCATGAACCAGTCCCAGCGAAACCTTCGCCAGGTAATAGTTGCCCAGGAACGAACCCAGGCCCTGCCATGCAGCGATCAGGATGATCAGCAAGGGCACGGCCATCAGCAGCTGCAAGTCTTTCAGATAAGGGACGTTCGGGAAGAGCGCCGCTTCAGGGTTGCTCAAGCCATCGACGAAATACTTGAGAATCCCGGCCAGCATCGGCTGCGTGGAAGCAAAAATGACGAAACCCACGATACTCAGCAGGAAAAGGCCAACATAGGGTTTTACATACCCCAACAGCCGAAGATAGATTTTCAGGCTGGAATCCTGTCCCGCGTCAGGCGGTGCATCACTCATCGTAGGGCTCACTGATTAGGAAGAACGCGAAATTTTATCACAAGCACCGGGGTTAACCCGTGCCCATACCAAAACACTGGCCAGGCCAATGGGCAGCCAGCTGATGAACCACTCGGCTCTCGGCGTGCCACTCATGCTGGCGGCGTCGAACTGCATGGCCAGGGTTGAAAACAGCCAGATGCCAATGATTCCCTTGCCGTACAGTGTCTCCCGGGCCTTCCAGGCCTCGCGCAGTACACCAAGCCAAACCCCGCACCACAATAGCAAGCCCGGTATGCCGAGCAGGATGGTGATATGGGAGAACAGGTTATGCGCATGATCGAAGGACTCACCCGCGGCGAACACCCTGTAATTACTGCCCAGTCCCAAGCCACCCCAAGGGTGCTCCGCGATCATGTGCAGGCTGGCCATCAGGATCTGCGGGCGATAGGACACCCCGCGCGCCATGACAAAGGATTCAAAAAACCAGAAAGCCAGGAAAGCCACGATCAATGCGGCCGCGGCGACCACACGACTGCGGTGGTCGCGGCACCATAGCGGCATGGCAAGTACCGTGAAAAACAGTGCCAGGCCAGCGCCACGGCTCTGGCTGAGCAATACAAATGCACCAAGCACCGCCAAAGCTACCGCCCAGACCGCTTGCAGCAAGCCGGTGCGGGGTGACCAAAGTAAAAGCCACACCGCCGAAAGTCCGATGACATACCCCCCAAGAATCGGATGCGACAACTCGCCCAGGCCTTCTGCCCGCGTGCTCCAGGCGTTGCCTATCATCACGTAGAACTTGACGATGGCGACGACCGTTGCCGCCGCCAATCCAATCCCCCCCCACTGCATGATGCGAATCACGCGATCGGGCCGAGCATTGGCGAAAACCGGAAAGAACAACAGGAACACGACGATGTACAACAAACGCTTGGGTTCACGAGTCAAATCCTGCTCGGTGGACCATGCAAGACTGATGAGTGCCCACACCAGCAGCCCGAGAAGTGGCAAATAGATCGAGCGCTGCTCGTAGATCACTTCCTTCACACGGGCCCGCGCAGACCAGGCGAACACCAGGGCCGGCACCCAGAGGAATACAGCCAACCCCTGTTGATAGATTTTATTGGTAGGTGCAACAGCGATAGCCAACAGGAACCACAGCAACCCTATCGACATCCATGTCTGCGCCCAGCGTTTTTCGTGCATCAAATTGCTCCTGAAAGAGTTCACCTACCTGACTGGCATGGTTAAAGCTGAAACTTTTCGGCATCATTGCCCGTTACCGCGCCCCGTGCTTCCAACAAGGCTTTTCACGATGCAATGTTCTCGGCTCCCACAAGCCGCTTTAAATCAAATGGTTGACGGCGCCAGAGTGCTCGAGGCCGACAGCTACGGGCCGAAAGTCTACCTGCTGCCGGACGGGAATATTCTGAAACTGTTCCGCCGCAAGCGATTTTTTTCATCGGCCCTGTTTCGCCCCTACTCAAAACGCTTCATCGATAATGCCATCGAACTGCAAAAGCTCGGAGTGCCGACCTTGCAGGTGCTGGAATTCTATCGGCTGCAGGCACCGGGCATGACAGCTGTGCTTTACCAGCCGTTGCCAGGACAAACGTTGCGTCAGATAGCCAGCAAGGAAGGTTTCAACTGGAAGCAGGCCCTTCCGGATCTGGTCGGCCTGATACGCAGTCTTCATGAGTCGGGGATTTACTTTCGGTCATTGCATCTGGGCAACATCGTGGTGACACCCGAGCACCGCATGGGCCTTATCGACGTGGCGGACATGCGATTTCTTCGAGGGCCGCTGCCCCGGCATTTGGTCAAACGCAACCTGCAGCACTTCGCCCGTTACATCGCCCGGGAAAATCTCGGCGAGAGCTTTCCCATGCAGGCACTCGAACAGGCGTTGCTGTCGTCACAGGAGCAATGAACGGGCGGTCTGGCTGAAACTCTGCCAGGCCCGTTCCGGAGCCAGCGCCTGATACTGTTGGGCCGCGACCGGTTGAGCGATGGTATCGAACGCTCGCACGATGGCGGCGTGCCAACCGCTCACATCACCCACCGGCGCATACCAGCCAGAGGTGCCCAGTTGCTCCCGAAATACGTCCAGGCCACTGGACAATACGGGAACGCCAGCCATGACCGCCTCTTGCATGATCAGCCCCAGACCTTCGCTCAGGGAAGGAATGGCGACCCAGTCGAATGCCCGATAAAGCTGCGCAGCGTCACTCAGGTGGCCCGGCATAAAGATTTTGCCTCGCAATCCCTGAGCATCGATCTGCGTTTGCAGCGCTGCTCGCTCCGCTCCTTCGCCAACAATCACCAACCTAAGATTCGGCCGCTCACGCAACGCAGCGGCAAACGCATCTATGAGACAAGCAAAACCCTTTCCTGCAACCAGTCGCCCTACCGCACCCAGCACAGGTGTATCGTCCGCCGGCAATCCCAATCGGGAACGCGCCTGCTCCCGATCAAGCAACGCGGATCGGAAAGCAACAGGATCAAATGCACTTCTCAATGTCACGACCGGCATTTGCAGGTCTGCACTCAACTTTTCCGCCAGGGTGTTCGACACCGCTGCCAATGTCAGCCGGGAGGTTGGAGTCCGTTGAATGAGCGCACGATCGGCGGGGTGCAGTCGAGTCGAGCCATGGAAAATCACCACCGCACGCGCCTGCGGCAATACGTCCAGAAGCGGTACGATCGTGCGCGCAACACCGAGGCCATCGAGCAGCAACAGGCGTGCATCACTGTCCTTGAGGGCCTTCTTGAACCTTGCCCGCATCAACGGCCTGGCCAATCGCCAGAAATGCCGTCCCTTCAACCGTGCGGAGGACAACCCCCACTCACGAACTTCTCCGACAGTTACCCTGCATTCGGATGCGCTGCCCTGAAGCAGCCAGGTGCTGACCGGCACGGAAGGCGAAGCCTGGGCAAGAATCAGTTGATGCACTTTATGAGTAGAGGCGAACGGAGCACCGCCAGCCCACATCACGTTGAGAATACTCATAGGCAGAAAAGCCCGTGCAGGGCTCTACGGATAAAAGCTGCGGCGTTTCTAGTGGATGAACCAGCCAATGCAGACTCCCAACGCCAAAGCCAATAAGAACTTGATCTGATCGCGCCGGTTGCGGCGTGCCTTGCGTTGACGCTCTACCGACGTTTGCACGTGGAGACCGAAGCCGGTGTGCATGACCGCATCCGCTTCGAGCGTCAGGGCTGTCAAATTCAGCTCTGCGTATCGCAGTGACAGCGCCTTCTCTCCACTGTAGCCGGTAAATGGCGCGCACATCCGGTATTCCTTCATCCGGCGCAACCCGGGGTTCAACGAAAATCCCTGCCACTCCGGCTTGTCGGAGATCAACGGATAGCAGGCAACTCCACCAACGATTTCCCGCGCCCCCAGACGGATGTAGGGGCTATGGACACGCAGATCATGGTTATAGCTGCGCAGCCATACCTGCAGGATCTCGGGACGCACCTCCAGAACGGCCATGGAGTCTTCCACGAACCCCGGCCGATAGAATTCCCAGTCATCTTCGCAATGGAAAACATACGAGGTTTTGGTGTGTTCGTACGCCAGGTCGATCGAGGCCAGTTGGCCCAGTTTCGGCCGATTGACGAACACCGTGCAGTGATCCTTCCAATGAGCAGGGATAACCGCATGCACGCCTTCGTCACCCGCATCTTCAGTGATGAACACTTCACGAATGGGCGCCGTATTGAACCGATCGAAACTCTCGAGTGTGATCTTGAGCAGGTCCAGGCGGCCACAGCTTGTGACTACAAATGTAATGTCACTTTCGTTGGAAAAACGCACTTGATTCTCAGTAACTGTTTTTAGAGTCGCAGCAATATCAAGTGCTGGACAGATCTTGTCAAATGCCCAGTTTCAGGCGGATTTTTTCCAGCAGACTCAAGGGCGCTCGCGGGCGCAAAGCGGGTTCAAGTTCCTCGACGATACGCTGGCCGATGCGGGCAAAACTGAACTGGCTCACCGCCAGCTCGCGACCATTGCGCGCGATTCGCTGCGCCAGTTCCGTATCGTTGCGCAAGATGGCCAGTTTCTCTTGAAGCTGCGCAATGCTCTGGTAAAACACCACGTTGTGCATGTCCTGCAAGCCCAGGGCCTGACTTTCCGCCGCCCCCTGATCGTAGGCCAGCAATACGCAGCCACAGGCCATGGCTTCGAAATTCTTGATCATGAATTCGCCCATGCCGACATCGGCACTGACGAAAAAGCGAATGCGGTTGAGGGTGTCGCGATACTCTTCGCCGGATTTGGTGCGTGTCACCACCAGCGGTTCCACCTGCCCCAATTCGTCGAGCAGTGCCTTGCGACCGCTGTAGGCGACACTGTTGGTGCTGCCCACGAAAGCCAGTTCAATATCCCGCTCGCGTCCCTGATCTTCCAGTTGGGTCTGGTCGTATCCCTTGGGCACGAACACCGCATCGAAACCCTCCTGGCGCAGGCGTTCGGTGACCACGAAACCGGAGCTGATCACCCGTGCCCACGGCAGGCGGCGGTAATGCGCGCTGAATTTGCCGGTATATTTGCAAGGGATGTAGTTCTGGTAAGCGTCGTGTTCGAGAATCACCAGGTTGGGGATGGTGCGAATGAAGGCGACCTGGCGAATTTCTTGCTTGAAGCGCAGGAAAAACACGATCCGGTCATACCGTGACACGTCGACTTCACGCCGGAAATAGCGCCGCAGGTTGCGCTGCTCATCGCTGCTCAGCCACCGCAGGTCACATTCACAGTGTGCCGCCACGCCGTCATACAGACGGTCCAGAATGGCCCGCTGTTCTTTCTGCACCAGAAATAAAACTTTCATTGTCTTCCTTGCCGCAACAGGCCAACCGAGCAACACCTGAAATGATCCACCGCTTGAAGCGGGCGCATTTCAGGCCCGAAACACCTTACAAACGCCAGAACAGTTCGTGGCGACGTACAGCCTTGCGAAAAAACTCATTCTCGCCGTAAGGCGAACCGGAGCGCCCTGCCAACAGCCGCTGCAGCCCTCTGCGCAAGCGGCGCTTGAAAGGTGGCCGGGGCTGCAGGTCGTGCATCATGCCCAAGGCCATGGCCTTGTCATGCTGCTGTGCCTCAGTCAGCGACAGGCACCAGGGGTGTAGCGAAGCCATCGGATCGAACACAGGCGCCAGCGTAATGCCGGTGCCACTGTCACCCATTGGCCAGCGATCGTTGTCGTGCAGGTGATTGGCGTACCCCAGCAGGGTCGGCTGCCATTCAAGCCCTTTCAGGGCTTCCAGCACCGCTTGCTGAGCACAAATGTGATCGGGATGAGGGTCGAGGGTCGGATGCGGCAGCACGATCACTTCCGGTTGCGCCTTTAACAACAATGCCCTCAGATCAGCCAGCAAATTGTTCCAGGTCGGCGCGCCGTCGACATCGCCAGGCAGGGTGAAAGGGTTCAACTGGCGGAACAATCGAGTGTCGTTCAAATCCGCTTCGCGAGAACCCACCGGTTGCGCGGGCGAGGCTTGCATTACCGCCAATTGAAGGCAGAAATAACCCAGCTGCACACAATGCGCTTCGGCCACCCCGGCCCAGCGCGGCACGGCGATGCTGTCCCAGGCCCGCAAGCGCCCTTTGAGCCGCGCCGCCTCGACTTTGCCCAGCCCCATGTGCTGATAGTGCTCGGCTTCGATTTCACCGGCGGTGAGGGTGACGATCCACACCTCGTCCGCCTGGCTGTACAAGCCGTAGGCCGCCAGCTCGGCATCATCGGCATGGGGCGCAATGACCATCACCCGCTGCCGACGGTAATCAGGATGCTCGATCGCCCACAGCACGGGCTCGCCAAACAGCTTGCAGAAACGCCCGCGCAGCCTCAGCTCCCCGCGTGACAGTACCTGCGCCTGTCCACTGAGGTTCAGATAACGCAGGCCGTTGACGCCACGCTCGAAAGTCTGACGGTCCGGGTTCTCGCCACCGGACAACTCCACCACCGGATCGAGAAAGCGTCCAAGCCAGGTACTTTTGATCCGCAGAGCCAACACCAGCGTGGCGTCGTCGACCAGCATCACCCCATCGTCCAGGCGCAGGTGGTCACCGTTCAGATGAACCTTGGGCTGCGGCGTATAGGGTGGGAAGTTGTACTGATAATCGTCTTTCGGCGAATAGAACAGATGGTCGGCGAACCAGGCCTCATGGGCAATCCAGCCCAGTACCGCCAGCACCAGCGGCAACCACCAGGCCACCCAGACACCGCAGACGATCAACAGCGCCAGGGCGATCAACAAAGCGATGCGTTTGTTGCGTCGATGGCGCTTGAGCAATTGTTGTTTGCGGCTCATGGGCTGACTCATACGGTGTAGACCGGCACAGGGTTGCACCAGCGATCCTTGTATTCCCGGTCGGCGCGGCCGAAGGAAAAGCGCAAGGGTTTGTCCAGCGCCCGGGCATGTTCCCAGGCCGACTGGGTGTTGAGAAAGCTCAGCACGCTGCCGGGGCTGAACTCGCGGGTTTCAGGGTCGACCCCGCCGTTGATGTACTCGACGCTGATCCACTGCGGCGCCTCGACGCGATACACCAGCTGGATCGCAATCGGCGCATCGTTGAGGAAAATCACCGAACCGATCAGCAGCTCGCGCAACAGTTCGACGACCTCGGCCATGCGCGCGGCGCCCGTCGCCGGAAAGCCCCAGCGACGCTTGAACAGATCGCAGTAAATCGCCGCCAGCTCGGCCGCGGAGAAATCGGAGACCGGTCGAACCACGCCCCCCGCCTCTTCCAGCAACCTGAGTTCACGGCGCTGGTTGTAGCGAAATTTCTTCGACAGCTCTTCCGGCGTGCGGGCCATCGCCAGTTGTTCGGTCTGCAACCGGATACCGTCGAAACGGCTCTCGTTCAGCGCCGACAAATAGCGACCGCGATGACGCAGCGGCGCCTGGGCATTCTCAGCAGCGGGCAGGATGATCTCGGCATTGCCAAGATCGAAAAGGCCCTTTTTCCCATTACGTTTGAGCACGTCCTTGGACAGGGCAAGGTCGCGACCCCAGGTTGGAATCGCCGCCTTGATTTCGCCGTCTTGCTCCCAGGCCAGATAGCGCACCGGGATGCCGGCCAGCTCTGCGAGCCGTTCGATCACCAGGGGATGAGTCGCGACACTGCCGCCATAACGCTGCCAGGTTTGGGCATAGGTCGAAGCATCGGCCACTGACCAGCCGCGTTCGCGCCAGCCTTGAAATCGGTTGAGCATCAGCCCCTCGGTGCCAGTTCGATAACGTGCGGCAGATGCCAGAAAGCATCACGCACCGCGCGGTCGGAGAAACGCTCGTGCAAGCGGTCGAGCATCAACTGGGCGCATTGCTGGCGCTGCCGATCATCCATCACGGCCAGATGCTGCAGCCCTTGAGCCAGGTGTTCGGCATCGCCCAGCGGGAAAAGAATGCCGACGCCTTCGACCACTTCCTTCGCCCCGCCACAGGCCGTGGCCAGCAACGGCACACCGGCGGCCATGGCTTCGAGCAATACCATCCCGAACGGCTCGTGGTCGGAACTCAGGGCAAACACATCGAAAGCACGGAAGTAACGTCGCGCGTCAGGGACCTGACCGAGGAACAGCACACGATCGCCGATGCCCAGTTCACGAGCCTGGGCCTTGAGATCCTCCTCCAGCCGGCCCTTGCCGAGAATCACCAGCTGGCTGTTGGCCGGCAAACCCGGCAATGCCGCGGCGAACCCGTCCAGCAGCGTGGCCTGGTCCTTGTCCGGATGCAGCCGCCCGACATTGCCGACAATCCAGGCATCCGGCGCCAGGCCCAGGGTTTCCCGAGCCTCGCTCGCCGACACCTGGCTGGCCTGCAATGCCGGCACGTCGATACGGTTGTACAGCGTCTGGATCCGCGCCGCTGGCCACTTCGGCAGGCAACGGCGCATGTCATCTCGCACGGCATCGGAGACACCGAGCAGGCTCAGGCGCTTGCGGAAAATCTGCGCGAACAGTTTGCGCGAACCGCGTTTGTAATCGTCAAACGCGTGATGCACGCCAATCACCGGCAGCGAAGTGCCGAGCAAGGCGATGTAGATCGGCTTGAAGCGATGGGCGATGCAGAAACTGAAATTGCGTGAAGCGGCGATCTTGCGCAGATCGCCGATGGCGCCCAGCTTCAGGCCACGAATGGCCTTGGAGCTGTATTCCATGAACAACACTTCATCGGAGGCGCAACCCGCGGCGACCTCGGCATCGGCGACCCCGGTCAGAAACACCGTGGTCACGCGATAGCCGGTCCCCGTGAACAGGCTGGCGTACTGCCGTGCGCAGTCCAGGAACGGCCCGTCATAGCCGTGGCAGAACTGCAGCACATGGCGTTCAGCCGAGCGTGTCATAGGCGTTCGCGCCCTCTTTGACGACCAGGATGTCTTCCATGATCAGGTACTGCAGATCGGAACCGAAGAACATGTTCAACGCATCCGTCGGCGAGCAGATCATCGGCTCGCCACGACGGTTGAGCGAGGTGTTCAGCGATACGCCATTGCCGGTCAGGACTTCCAGCGCCTTCATCATGTCGTAGTAGCGCGGGTTGTATTCGCGCTTGAGCACCTGGGCCCGCGAGGTGCCGTCTTCATGGACGACTTCCGGCACGCGGGTCTTCCACTCTTCCGCCACTTCGAAGGTGAAGGTCATGAACGGTGCCGGGTGATCGATCTTGATCATCTGTGGCGCAACGGTGTCGAGCATCGACGGGCAGAAAGGCCTCCAGCGCTCGCGGAACTTGATCTGATGGTTGATGCGATCAGCCACGCCGGCCACGCTCGGGCAACCGATGATCGAACGACCGCCCAGCGCGCGCGGACCGAACTCCATGCGGCCCTGGAACCAGGCCACCGGGTTGCCGTCGACCATGATCCTGGCGATCTGCTCCGGCATGTTGTCGAGCTTGCGCCAGGTGGGCTTGTTCTCGTGACGGGCACAGGCCGCGATCACGTCTTCGTTGCTGTACGACGGGCCGAGATAGACGTGTTCCATCTTCTCGACCGGCACGCCACGGGCGTTGGACACATAGGCCGCCGCGCCCACAGCCGTACCGGCGTCACCGGAAGCAGGCTGCACGAACAGCTCCTTGACGTCGTCGCGGGCGATGATTTTCTGGTTCAGCTTGACGTTCAACGCACAGCCACCGGCGTAGGCCAGCTTGCCGGTTTCCTTGAGCACGTCGCCCAGGTAGTGATCGATCATCTGCAGCGCAATTTTTTCGAACAGCGCTTGAATGCTGGCGGCGTAGTGAATGTACGGCTCGTCGGCGATGTCACCTTCGCGCTTCGGTCCCAGCCACTCGATCAGCTTCGGCGAGAAGTAGTAACCCTTGCCCTTCTCTTTGTAGCGACGCAGGCCGATGACGTTGGCGTAGTCGGTGTTGATCACCAGCTCGCCATTTTCGAACGAAGCCAGACGCGAGAAATCGTATTTGCTGGCGTCGCCGTACGGCGCCATGCCCATCACCTTGAACTCACCGTCGAGCATATCGAAACCGAGGAACTCGGTGATCGCGCCGTAGAGGCCGCCCAGGGAGTCCGGATCGAAGAATTCCTTGATCTTGTGGATCTTGCCGTTTTCGCCATAACCGAAGAAGGTCGTGGCGTATTCGCCCTTGCCGTCGATTCCGAGGATCGCGGTTTTCTCTTTGAAACCGGAGCAGTGATAGGCGCTGGAGGCGTGGGCCAGATGGTGCTCGACCGGCTCGATCTTGATCTTCTTCGGATCGAAGCCCAGTTGCTCCAGGCACCAGACGATCTTGTTGCGATAGCGCTTGTAGCGACGGTTGCCCATCAGGATCGCGTCGAGCGCGCGGTCCGGGGCGTACCAGTAACGCTTGGCGTACTGCCAGCGGGCCTTGCCGAAAATGCTGATCGGGGCGAACGGAATCGCGACCACGTCTACGTCGGAAGGCTTGATGCCGGCCTGCTCCAGGCAGAACTTCGCCGATTCGTAGGGCATGCGGTTCTTTGCATGTTTATCGCGTACGAAGCGCTCTTCTTCAGCCGCCGCGACCAGCTTGCCGTCGATGTACAAGGCTGCGGAAGGATCATGGCTAAGGGCGCCGGACAGGCCAAGAATCGTCAATGCCACAGGGGTCTAGCCTCTTTAGTCTGCGTGCAGGCGCCGAGGCGCCTCAAAAATGATGTGCCCTCGCCGGGAGCGTGGGGCAGCTAAAGGGCGGGATTATAGCTTAAAAGCAGCTTCAAGCCGCTAGTTGCAAGCGGCAAGCGCGATCTGGACAAGGTTCATGACGTCTCGAGACCGGGCAGGACAGCTCATGAAGCCTGCCTCCTGATCTCGAGTGTCTGTTCTTGCCTTATCGCGAGCAAGCTCGCTCCCACAGGGATTTGCGTCGTACACACACGCTGTGAACGCCACAGAACACTGTAGGAGCGAGCCTGCTCGCGATAGGACCGAAGGTCCGATTCAACCAGCGCCGGAGATATCCTTGGGCAAACGCTGATCTATAACCCGATACAGCGCACTGCTTTCAGGCCAGTTACGCATGAACCGCGCCCGATCCCGCGCATACGCTGGGGCAAAGCTGCCGAGTGAACCGTGTTGACACATCGAATCCAGATCGATCAGCGCCCAGCGATCCTCCTGCCAGAACAGGTTGTGCCCCTTGAAATCGCCGTGACTGATGCGCTCGCGTATCAGTTCGGCAAATAGCCAATCCAGTGCCGTCAACTCCGCCTCGGGCGCTTCACCACTTTCAACATAAGGCGCGAAGCGCTCGATGATGTCCGGCCCCGGCAGATGTTCGGTGATCAGGTAAGCGCGGCTGCGCAGCCAGAAAAAGCGCTTTTCCAGCAGTGCCAGAGGCTTGGGCGTGGCAATGCCGAGAAATGCGAGGCGATTGCCTTCGCGCCAGGAATGCCAGGCGCGGCTCGGGCGCCAGAAACGCTTGAGCCAGTGGGCGAAACCCTTGATGTTGTAGCGCTTGATCACCAGCGTACGACCGTCCACCTCGACCTTGCCGACACTTGCCGCACCGCCTGTCTTGTACAAGTGGCCCTGATCAAGCAACGCGTCGGCCTGAGCCAGCACGGGCAGCATCGAAGCTTCTTCCTCGCGGCGGATGGCGCGCAGGCCGAACGCACCGCGCTGGACGCTGAACAGCGTGCATTCGCGCCCGACCTTGATCAGATAATCCTTCAGGCGCCAGCTGCGCACCTTGTCAATCTGCTTCTGCAAGGCTTCCATGGGCAAGGCGTGCTCGCCGTTGCTCAGCAGGTAGTACACCAGCAACTCTTCGGTGAATGGCTCCAGTGTCTTGGGCAATTGGGCGAAAAACACCCCGAGGTTTTCCAGGACTTTCTGCCGAGACAGCGGCTGGCCAGGGGTTTCCGCGCGGATCCCGGCGCCGTCAATCAAGTACAGTCGACTGCCTTGGCGCAGCAGGTTGTCCAGGTGCAAATCTTCCTGCCACAGGCCTTTGCGGTGCATTTGCCCGATGGCGCCCAAGGCTTCGGCCAGTACCGCCGCTTGCTCATCGGCCAGCGCCGGCAAGTGTTCGACCTGCTTCCAGGCATCGCCCAGGCTTGTCGCACCTTCCAGAAATTCGAACAGCAGCCAACCGCCCTCGCCGTCCTTGAGCCCGTCCGCCAGCAACAGCGGCGTGGTCAAGCCTTGTGCCGCCAGCTGGCGCACACCGTCCAGCTCGCGCTGAAAGTGCCGCGCCGCCTTGCCGCCAACCAGCAATTTGGCCAACACCGGACGGCCGCGCCAAATACCGGCGCCGACATAACGCTGCCCCGGCAATACCCGCAGCAGGGTCAGCAGCTGCAAGTCTGCGGGACCTGCGGCATCGGCAAGCGAAAGGCTCAGTGGCAAGGCCGGGCTGCGACCGGCATTTTTCAGTTCGGACAAACGCATCAGCGCTTCTCCTTGTGGCTGCGTCGCGCGGTCAGGCGAGTCAGCCAGCTATCGATCAGCGTGCTGTCCTGTGGCTGATCCAGATAGGCGGCCAGAAAAATGCGCAGCTGCGCATCGCTCCACTCCGGTGCTCGACGCAGCAACGGCTCCAGGTCCTTGACCCGATCCCGTTGACCGAACAGCAGCGGCCGGGTCTTTTCCAGATCGATCAGTTGCGCCTGGTAGCCGTCAGCGGTGGCGCAGAGAAAAATATGCTTGGGGTAAAAACAGCCATGCACCTGACGCTGGCCGTGCAGGCGCTGCGCCAGTTTTCCGCAGGCTTGAAGTATCGCGATATGTTGCGCTTCACCGAGGTCCGACCAGCGCTGCAGCAGCGAGTCCAGATCATCCCAGCCGTCCAGGGCGCGGGTCATGAGAATCGCCCGCACCTCGCCATCGACCTTGCGCACACCAAAGAACACGGCCTTCAGCGCCGGAATACCGAGCTTTTCATAGCGGCTGATGTTGCGAAACTCACGGGCAAAACTCGGCTCGCCAAAAGGGGCGTGCAAGGTGCGTGTCCGGTAGTTGCTCTGACGCTTGAGGTAGAACCCCTGGCCCTCCAGATCCAGTCGAAACACGCTGCTCCAACCACCACGTCCGGTGTTGGGCTCGTCCACGGCATCGAGCTGCCGGGCCCAGAGCGCGTCGAACGTGCCAAGACCATGGCGCTCAAGCAGCGCACGGTCTTCAGCGGCCAGAAAATCAGTCATTCGCGTCCCTCGAAAAATCTCACCACGTGCCGGATCCGTTTCTTGTCGGCGGCATTGAGCCGTTCCCGTTGGCGGTATTGCAGGTAAAAGCGCAGGCGCTGGGTGGCCGACAATTGGTATTTGGCCACCTTGTCCAGACACGCCAGATCCTTGGTGATGCGGTACTTGAGCCAGAAGCCGCTCCAGAAATCACCGTTGGGGCAATCGATCAGGAACAGTCTGGCCTGGTCGTCGATCAACAGGTTGCGCCACTTCAAATCATTGTGAGTAAAACGATGCTCATGCATGGTCCGGGTATGGCTGGCCAACTGACGACTTACCCTGTCGACCCAGGCGCGATCCGTCAGCTTCGGGTCGTGGCGCTCGGCCAGCGCGGACAGGTCCTCGGTGTGCGGCAGTTCACGGGTGATCAGCGCCCCGCGATCATAGGCCGCACCACGCCGTTCCAGCCCCCAGGCCACCACCTCAGCGGTGGGAATACCCCATTTGGCGAAGCGCTTGAGGTTCTGCCATTCCATTTTCACCCGGGGTTTGCCCAAGTAGCGACGCAAGCCCTTGCCCGCGCCCACGTAGCGTTTGACGTAGTAATTGACGCCATCGCGCTGCACGCGGATCACCTCGGACAGCGGGTCGCGGGTCAGGCGTTCGCCCTCGAGCGCAAACACCGCGTCCAGGCTGCCGAAACACTCTGCCAGATCGCTGAAAGCCGGCTCCAGGTTCCAACCCGCCATCAGAGCGCATCCCCGTATCGCTGCTTGCGATCGTAGAGCTTGTTGGCCTTGCCTTCGAGCCAGCCCAGCAGCCTGGCTTCCTCACGGAGAATCTGCCGCAGCGGCTGCTGGAAGTAGCCTTTGAGAAAGCGCAGTTTGTCGCGACGAGTCAGGCCGATATCCAGGGCCGAAAAATACAGCGCCGCCAGATCCTTGTTGCGCCAGCGCGAGGTGATGGCCGGGCGGGTCTGGGCGCGGTGCAGATCGATCACCGAAAGCTTGAAGTCATCAGCCGTCACCGGTTTGTCGGTGTGCAGCAGAAAGTGGCAGATGTAGCAGTCGCGGTGGTTGACCCCGGCGCGGTGCATCATGCCGGTCATGCGAGCCACTTCGGCGATCAGCGCGCGCTTGAGCCGGGGCTCCGGTGGCTGCTTGACCCAGTTGATACTGAAGTCTTCGAGGCTGACGGTCGGCGCCAGCTCTTCAGTGACGATGAACGAATGCTGGTCCGCCGGATTGCTGCCCTTTTCGCCGTAAGCGACGGCGGTCATGGTCGGTACGCCGACTTCCTGCAAGCGCTGGATGGCCTTCCATTCCTGACCCGCGCCGAGCACCGGCAGCTTGGCGGTGAGCAGGTTCTTGAAGATCTCGCCCCAGCCAATGCCACGGTGGATCTTCACAAAGAAACCGTTGCCGTTCACTTCAGTGCGCAAGGTCCGACGCGCTTCCAGCTCCCGATAAACCTCGCCCTGCAAGCCTTCGACTTCGGTGAACGCATCGCGCCCAGCCCAAAGGCTCTTGAACGGTTCAGCCAGCATCAACTTCATTTAAGCGTGCTCCGCCAGAATCACATCAGCCGCGTGCTGCGGCATGCTGTAGAGGTCGGCCGTCTCGGCATAGGCCAGACCGTTGCGGCTCCAGGCCGCCCTCGCGTGTGCGTCGTTCAACATGCCGGTCAGGTACTGCGTCAGTTGCGCCTGATCGAACGGTTCGTCCAGCACCAGGCCGGCATCGGCCTCGGCAATGTAATGGGCGTAACCGCAAACGGCGCTGACCAGCACCGGCAAACCGGCCACCAGCGCTTCAAGCAGCACGGTGCCGGTATTTTCGTTGTACGCCGGGTGGATCAACAGATCGGCACCAAGCAGGAAACGCGGAATATCGCTGCGTCCCTTGAGGAAGGTCACGTTATCGCCCAGCCCCAGTGTGGCGCTCTGCATCTGGAACAATTTGGGGTCATCCTGGCCGATTACAAACAGCCGGGTGCGCTTCTTCAGGTCGGCGGGCAAGGCCGCAAGCGCCTTCAGGCTGCGATCCACGCCCTTTGTCTTGAATCCGGAGCCGATCTGCACCAATAGCAGCTCATCGTCCTTGAGGTTGAATTCGGCACGAAACCCGGCACGGATCTCGTCCGCATCCGCCGGTCGACGCCGGTCCTGGGCGATACCCGGCGGCAGCAAATGGAAGCGCTCGACAGGCGTGTCGTAGTGCTTGATGAACAGTGGCTGCTGCACTTCGGAAATCATCAGCACTTCGGTCTTGGCGTCCCTGGCGAACACCGCCCGCTCGTACTCGGCGAAGTGGCGATAGCGACCCCAGCGGCGGTAGAGCGAATTGCGCAGGTTTTGCGCCTTGTCCTCGAAGCAGCCGTCGGCGGCGTAATAGACGTCCAGCCCCGGCATCTTGTTGAAGCCGATCAGGCGGTCGACCGGGCGTTTGGCCAGGTCCGCTTCCATCCACTCGCTGAGCTTTTCATTGCGTCGATGGTTGAAGAATGCCTTGACCGGCGCCACCAGCACCTCGAAACCCGGCGGCACGTCGCCTTCCCAGATCAAGGTGTAGACACGAATCTGGTGCCCGCGCTTCTGGCACTCCAGGGCGATTCGCATGAAATCGCGCTGCAAGCCGCCAAAGGGGAAATACTTATAAAGGACGAATGCCAATTGCATCAGCGCAGCTCCTCAGCCAGTAACAACGTGCTCAGTCGGGTCGCGACACGCTCGGGATTCAGGCGGGTGAAGCACAGGGGCCACTCGCGCTTGAGGTCAAACCGACGGGTATCTTCAGGCGTCGGTTGATAGGTGCATTTCTTTTGCAGGCAGGGCGCGCAGGGGAAATCGCTGGCCAGGTGAATCTGCGACTTGCCATAGGCACCGGTCAGGCCGGGATTGGTCGGACCGAACAGCGACAGCGTCGGCACGTCCAGCGCGGCGGCCAGATGGCCGAGGCCGGTGTCCACCGCCACGCAGGCTGCGGCGCCAGCCAGCACCTTGCCGACACCGGCCAGATTCAGCTTCGGCAGCACTTCGACGTGTTGCATGCCCTTGGCAATACGCTCGGCGCGGGCCTTCTCGACCGCATTGCCCCATGGCAGCTTCACCCCGACCCCCAGATAACCCACGCGCTCGGCCAGTTCGCGCCAATAGGCTTCGGGCCAGTGCTTGGTGTCCCAGGTGGTGCCGTGCAGGAACAGCACGTACGGATTCTTGCGCGGCAACTCCACCAGGCGCTCGACGCTCAGGCCGTAGTCGCCCAGGCCCTTGGGCAAGTCATACCCCAGCGCCACGGCAAACAGCTGACGCACCCGTTCCACCGCGTGCTGCCCACGGGCCACGGCCAGGCGACGGGAATAGAATCGCGCGGCAATCGGTTCACGGGCGGAATCCTTGTCCAATCCGGCAACCGGGGCCTTGACGTAACGCGTCAACAAGGCGCTTTTGAGCAAGCCCTGGGCATCGATGACCAGATCGTATTTCGTGGCACGAAGGCTTTGCTTGAAGCGCTTCCACTCGCCGCTTTTGATGGTTTGCCAGATGTTCTTGCGCCAGCGGCGGATCGCCACCGGAATCACCTTGCCCACGGCAGGGTGCCAGGTAGGGATTTCGGCGAAGCCTTCTTCCACCACCCAGTCGAAGGTGATGCCGGGAATTGCCCGCGCCGCGTCGGTCAACGCCGGCAACGCATGAATCACGTCGCCCAGCGATGAAGTCTTGATCAGCAGTACCCGCAAACTATTGAACCTCGACCACAGTGCCCTGCAAACGCTGCAAGGCTTCGTTCACCGCTTGCGGCATCAGCTGGCGCAGGCAGTTGTAATGACCGAATCGGCAGGTGCGATCGAAGCAAGGGCTGCATTCGATGCCCAGGCGCACGATCTCGACATGCTCGGCCAGCGGCGGCGTGAAACCCGGCGAGGTCGAACCGTAGACCGCCACCAGCGGACGGCTCAGCGCGGCGGCAACGTGCATCAGGCCGGAGTCGTTGGACACTACCGAGTCGGCGCAGGACAGCAGGTCAATCGCCTCGGCCAGCGAGGTACCGCCACTGAGGTTGACCGACTCTTCACGCAAGCCGGGGATCAAGCGCGAGCGAATGTCTTCGCCCACGGCATGATCGTTTTTCGAACCGAACAGCCAGACTTGCCAGCCTTCGCGGATCTTCGCCTCGGCGACCTTGGCGTAGTGCTCGGACGGCCAGCGCTTGGACTCGCCGAATTCGGCGCCGGGGCACAGCGCCAACACCGGCCGATCGAGTTCCAGACCGAACTTGGCCAGCGCCGCTTCGCGGGTCTCCGGATCGATCCGCAGGCTCGGGCGCGGGTATGGCTTGGGCAATTCCACGCCAGGCTCGTAGGCCAGGGCCATGAAACGCTCGATCATCAGCGGGTAGCGTTCCTTATCCAGCGTGCGCACATCGTTGAGCAGGCCGTAGCGGAACTCGCCACGCCAGCCGGTGCGCTTGGGGATGCCGGCGAAAAACGGTACCAGCGCCGACTTCAGGGAATTGGGCAGCAGGATCGCCTGGTCGTACCGGCCGGCCAGGGATTTGCCGATGCGCCGGCGCGTGGCCAGTTCCAGCACGCCGTGGCCGAGCGGAAAGCTCAAGGCCTGGCGGACTTCGGGCATGCGCTCAAGAATCGGCCGGCTCCACTCGGGAGCCAGCACGTCGATTTCGCATTGCGGGTGGCGCTGCTTGAGGCACTGGAACAGTGTCTGCGCCATCACCATGTCACCGACCCAACTGGGCCCAACGATCAGAATATTCATGTGGCTTCCATAAACGAACCGGGGAGGCATACGCCTCCCCGCCTCGATAATTCTACAAAACACCTGTAGGAGCGAGCATGCTCGCGATGAACCTGAGAGCGCCGCGGGGTATCAGATTAGCCGAGTAATCGTTACCGACCATCGCGAGCATGCTCGCTCCTACAACCCCAGCTCGCGCCAGATCCGCATGACCTGTCGCCGTTCGTCCGCAAACTGATCGCCCGGTATCACCCCCGGGTCCTTCTGCAAGGCCTGCCGGTGGGCGGCGGAGCGGTAGGCCTTATAGGCTTCACGCAACAGACTGGCATCTACGGCAGGCATCAGCCCTTCGTGCTCCAGCTCTTCCAGAATGCGGATATTGTCGGTCCAGCGCAGCAATGGCGGGTGTGTTTGCGACCACGCCAGGGCCGCGTATTGCACCATAAATTCAATATCGACGATACCACCGGCGTCCTGCTTGAGATCGAACGGCGCCGCGGCGTCGAAGGCATTTGCCCCGGTTCCGGCCGCCGTACCCTTGCTCCCCAGGTTGTCACGCATCTTGGCGCGCATCTCACTCACTTCCTGGCGCAGCTTGGGCAGATCGCGAACCTTGCCCAGGATTGCCGCCCGTACCTGCTCGAACGCCTGGCCGACATCTTCACTGCCCACCAGTACCCGCGCGCGCACCAGTGCCTGATGCTCCCAGGTCCAGGCTTCGCCTTCCTGATAACGGGCAAACGCGCCCAGCGAACTCACCAGCAGACCCGATGCACCGGACGGTCGCAGACGCATATCCACTTCATACAGCTGGCCGGAGTTGGTCTGGGCCGTGAGCAAGTGAATGATCCGCTGCCCGAGCCGGGTGAAAAATTGCGCACCATCGATGGGTTTCGGTCCGTCGGTTTCCGCCTGCGGGTCGCCATCATGGATGAACACCAGATCCAGATCCGAACCATGCCCCAGTTCCAGCCCGCCGACTTTCCCATAACCGACAATGATGAAGCCGGGATCGCACAACGTGCCGTCGGTGCGCAGCGGCGTGCCGTACTTGGCCACGGTCTGGCGCCAGGCCAAGGCCAGCACTTGCTCCAGAATCGCTTCGGCGAGCCAGGTCAGGTAGTCGCTGACTTTCATCAGCGGCAGGTGACCGGCGATTTCAGAAGCCGCGACCCGCAGACGATGCGCCAGCTTGAAATGGCGCAATGCTTCCATTTGCTGCTCGAGGTCGTCCTCGGGAATCCGCGTCAGTCGTTCGCGCAACTCGGCGGCCAGTTCTGGCGCCAAGGGTGGCTTGAACAATCGCCCTTCGTTGAGCAATTCATCGAGCAGCAACGGAAAACGCGTGATCTGTTCAGCGATCCACGGGCTGGCCGCACACAAGGTCAGCAAGCGTCGAAGGGCACCGGGGTTTTCGGTCAGCAGCACCAGATAAGCCGAACGACGCGCCACGGCTTCCACCAGTGGCAGCACACGCTCCAGCACCAGATCCGGATTGGCGTGTTCAACCGCCTGAGCCAGCAAGCGAGGAATAAAGGCATCGAGGCGTTCGCGCCCCAAACGTTGCATGGCACGCAACTGTGGGCTACTGCGCAGGTTGGCCAGCGCCTTCAGTGCTTTCGGGGCATCGCGGAACCCGCCCTCCTGCAATTGCCGGCAAGCGGCTTCTTCGTCCTGGGCTTCTTCCCACAACGGCAGCCACTCACCACCGACCACCACTTCACTCTCGGCGCCCTGCTCTTCGTCGGGATCGGCGATCACCTGAGCGAAGTGCCAGGCGATGCGATCGCGCCAGAACATCAGCTTTTCATTAAAGGCCGCCCAGTCGTCAAAGCCCAGCATAAAGGCAATACGCGCCTGATCCTCGGCGCCATCGGGCAGCATCTGGGTCTGGCGGTCGGCAATGGTTTGGATCGCGTGTTCGGTGTAACGCAAGAATTCATAGCCTTCGCGCAGCTCGCTGACCACCGCCGGCGGCAGGTAGCCCTGGCCTTCAAGGGTGCTCAGCACCTTCAACAGCGGACGTTGCTGCAGGCTCAGGTCGCGACCACCGTGAATCAGCTGGAAGGCCTGGGCGATAAACTCCACTTCACGGATGCCGCCGGAGCCCAGCTTGATATTGTCGGCCATGCCTTTGCGCCGCACTTCCTGCTGGATCAGCTGCTTCATGGTGCGCAGCGCTTCGATCGCCGAGAAGTCCAGATAACGCCGGTACACGAAAGGTCGCAGCATGTCCTGCAACTGCGCGCCGGCCACCTGATCACCGGCCACGACCCGCGACTTGATCATCGCGTAGCGCTCCCAGTCGCGCCCCTGATCCTGGTAGTACTGCTCCAGCGCGTTGAAACTCAGGACCAGCGAGCCTGACGAACCATAGGGCCGCAGGCGCATGTCGACGCGGAACACGAAACCGTCGACGGTCATCGGGTCCAGCGCCTTGATCAGGCGCTGTCCGAGACGGATGAAAAATTCCTGGTTATCCAGCGGACGTTTTGCACCGACGGTTTCGCCGCCTTCGGGGTAGGCGAAGATCAGGTCGATGTCCGACGACAGATTGAGCTCCACCGCGCCCAGCTTGCCCATGCCGAGCACAACCATTTGCTGGGGCTCACCGCTGCGGTGGCCGGTGGGCACGCCGAATTGCTGGCAATGCCGCGTGTACAACCATTGATAGGCCTGATCGATGCTGGCATCGGCCATGTCCGACAGGTCGCGGCAGGTCTGGATCAGGTCCGCCTGGCGAGTGAGGTCGCGCCAGATGATTCGCACTTGGTGACGGGCGCGCTGCCGGCGCAAGGCACGACCCAGCAGGTCATCGGTTTCGGCAACGCTGGCCACCGCCGCGATTTGCGCGCACAGCTCGCCAGGGGCATAGGCACGATCCAGTTCTCCGCAGCGCACCAGCTCCAGCAGCATCACTGGATCACGCACGGATTGTTCGGTCACGAAGTCGCTGGCGGCGGTCACGCGGGCAAATTGCGCCCAGCGCTCGGGCGTCCATTGGGACAGGCCGTGATCATCATCCAGAGCCTCGACGGCGGTGCGAAAAGACTGCTCGGCGCGGGTGACAAACGGCAGCAGGACAGGGGGCAGTTGAGCAAGCAAAGGAAGGCTCATGGTCTATCCTTGATCGGCGTGTAATGAACCAGATGTAGTGTTTTGCACGAATGCACTACCAAAAGGACTGTCGAACAAAAGTGAGAAATAGCTGAAATTTCTTTGTTTTTGGCAGCCAGCATCAAACTTCCACCTTTTCTGATTGGAAAAAGACCAACCTTAACGATTATTCTCACAACGTAGTCGGAGGCCACAAGCCAATCATCTGTAGTTTTACTACTCGTATATACATTCGGATAGCTGAAATGCCCGAAGATTTGTAGTAAAACTACACGCCGCCGGATCCTACCTCTCGGCAATCCAAGAATTCATAACGTCTGCCCACAAGGCCAGTCGCTAACTCAGGCAACCGATTCTGGTAGCCTTTCCGCCCTGGAGCAAGCCATGCAAGACCTCGATCCCGTCGAAACCCAGGAATGGCTGGACGCCCTGGAATCGGTTCTCGACAAAGAAGGCGAAGACCGTGCTCACTATCTGATGACCCGTATGGGCGAACTCGCGACCCGCAGCGGCTCGCAATTGCCTTACGCCATCACCACGCCTTACCGCAACACCATCCCCGTTACCCACGAAGCACGCATGCCTGGCGACCTGTTCATGGAACGCCGCATTCGCTCGCTGGTACGCTGGAACGCGATGGCCATGGTAATGCGTACGAACCTGAAAGATTCTGACCTGGGTGGTCACATCTCCAGCTTCGCCTCCAGTGCGACCCTGTATGACATCGGCTTCAACTACTTCTTCCAGGCTCCGACCGAAGAACACGGCGGCGACCTGATCTACTTCCAGGGCCACACCTCCCCAGGCGTGTACGCCCGTGCATTCATGGAAGGCCGCATCAGCGAAGAGCAGATGAACAACTTCCGCCAGGAAGTGGACGGTCAGGGCCTGTCGTCCTACCCGCACCCTTGGCTGATGCCTGACTTCTGGCAGTTCCCGACCGTATCCATGGGTCTGGGCCCGATCCAGGCGATCTACCAGGCACGCTTCATGAAGTACCTGGAAGCCCGCGGCTTCATCCAGCCAGGCAAACAGAAAGTCTGGTGCTTCCTGGGCGACGGCGAGTGCGACGAGCCGGAATCCCTGGGCGCGATCTCGCTGGCTGGCCGCGAGAAGCTCGACAACCTGATCTTCGTCATCAACTGCAACCTGCAGCGCCTCGACGGCCCGGTTCGCGGCAACGGCAAGATCATCCAGGAACTCGAAGGCGTGTTCCGCGGTGCCCAGTGGAACGTGACCAAAGTCATCTGGGGCCGTTTCTGGGACCCACTGCTGGCCAAGGACGTCGACGGCATCCTGCAACGCCGCATGGACGAAGTCATCGACGGCGAGTACCAGAACTACAAGGCCAAAGACGGCGCGTTCGTGCGTGAACACTTCTTCAACACGCCAGAACTGAAGGCGATGGTTGCAGACCTGTCCGACGACGAGATCTGGAAACTCAACCGTGGCGGCCACGACCCGTACAAGGTCTACGCGGCGTACCACGAAGCGGTCAACCACAAGGAACAACCGACCGTCATCCTGGCCAAGACCATCAAGGGTTATGGCACCGGTGCCGGCGAAGCGAAAAACACCGCGCACAACACCAAGAAAGTCGACGTCGACAGCCTGAAGTTGTTCCGCGACCGCTTCGACATCCCGGTCAAGGACGAAGAACTGGAAAACCTGCCGTTCTTCAAGCCGGAGCCGAACAGCGCCGAAGCCCGTTACCTGAGCGAGCGTCGCTCCGCCCTGGGCGGTTTCGTGCCACAGCGTCGCGCCAAGAGCTTCAACATCCCGACGCCGCCACTGGATACCCTCAAGGCTATCCTCGACGGTTCCGGCGACCGTGAAATTTCCACCACCATGGCCTTCGTGCGGATCCTCGCGCAACTGGTCAAGGACAAGGAAATCGGCCCGCGCATCGTTCCGATCATCCCGGACGAAGCTCGTACCTTCGGTATGGAAGGCATGTTCCGTCAGTTGGGCATCTACTCGTCCGTCGGCCAGCTCTACGAGCCAGTCGATAAAGACCAGGTGATGTTCTACAAAGAGGACAAGAAGGGCCAGATCCTCGAGGAAGGCATCAACGAAGCGGGCGCCATGAGCTCCTTCATCGCCGCCGGTACTTCGTTCTCCAGCCACAACCAGCCGATGCTGCCGTTCTACATCTTCTACTCGATGTTCGGCTTCCAGCGTATCGGTGACCTGGCCTGGGCCGCTGGCGACAGCCGTACCCGTGGCTTCCTGATTGGCGGCACCGCCGGCCGTACCACCCTCAACGGTGAAGGCCTGCAGCACGAAGACGGCCACAGCCACCTGCTGGCTGCCACCATCCCGAACTGCCGCACCTATGATCCAACCTACGGCTACGAGCTGGCGGTGATCATCCAGGACGGCATGAAGAAGATGACCGAAGAGCAACAGGACGTCTTCTACTACATCACCGTGATGAACGAGTCCTACCAGCAACCAGCCATGCCGGCCGGTGCCGAGGAAGGCATCAAGAAGGGCATGTACCTGCTTGAGGAAGACACTCGCGAAGCGGCGCACCACGTTCAACTGATGGGCTCCGGCACCATCCTGCGTGAAGTCCGTGAAGCGGCGAAGATCCTGCGCGAGCAGTTCAACGTTGGCGCTGACGTATGGAGCGTTACCAGCTTCAACGAACTGCGTCGCGATGGCCTGGCCGTCGAGCGCAGCAACCGCCTGCACCCGGGCCAGAAGCCCAAGCTGAGCTACGTTGAAGAGTGCCTGAACGGCCGTAAGGGTCCGGTCATCGCCTCTACCGACTACATGAAACTGTTCGCCGAGCAGATCCGTCAGTGGGTACCGTCCAAGGAATTCAAAGTCCTGGGCACCGACGGTTTCGGCCGCAGCGACAGCCGCAAGAAACTGCGTCATTTCTTCGAAGTCGACCGTCATTTCGTGGTGTTGGCAGCCCTTGAAGCACTGGCTGACCGTGGTGATATCGAACCTAAGGTGGTGTCTGAAGCCATCGCCAAGTTCGGGATCGACCCGGAAAAACGCAACCCACTGGACTGCTGAGGAGAGATTCTGTGAGCGAACTCATTCGCGTACCTGACATCGGCAGCGGTGAAGGTGAAGTAATTGAACTGTTTGTGAAGGTCGGCGACCGTATTGAAGCCGACCAGAGCATCCTGACCCTGGAATCGGACAAGGCGAGCATGGAAGTGCCTGCGCCGAAGGCCGGTATCATCAAGAGCCTGAAAGTGAAGCTGGGCGATCGCCTGAAAGAAGGCGACGAACTGCTGGAGCTGGAAGTCGAAGGTGCCGCTGCTGCGGCGCCAGCGCCTGCCGCTGCACCTGCCGCCAAAGCAGAAGCAGCACCGGCTGCCGCTCCTGCACCGGCTGCGCCAGCCGCAGCTCCGGCTGCCGCTTCGGTTCAGCAAGTGCACGTGCCGGACATCGGTTCGTCGGGCAAGGCCCAGATCATCGAGATCCAGGTCAAGGTCGGCGACAAAGTCGAGGCTGATCAGTCGCTGATCACCCTGGAATCCGACAAGGCCAGCATGGAAATCCCGTCGCCTGCCGCTGGCGTGGTCAAGGCCATCAGCGTCAAGCTCAACGACGAAGTCGGCACTGGCGATCTGATTCTGGACCTGGAAGTGGCGGGTGCTGCGGCACCGGCTGCGGCCGCTCCAGCCCTGGCGGCTGCTCCTGCCGCTGCCGCTGCACCTGCTCCGGCAGCCGCTCCTGCTGCACCGGTTGCAGACAGCGTTCAGGACATCCACGTTCCGGACATCGGTTCGGCGGGCAAGGCCAAGATCATCGAAGTGCTGGTCAAGGCCGGCGACAGCGTCGAAGCCGACCAGTCGCTGATCACCCTGGAATCCGACAAGGCGAGCATGGAAATTCCATCGCCTGCCGCAGGCGTGGTGGAAAGCGTTTCCGTCAAGCTGGATGACGAAGTCGGCACCGGCGACTTGATCCTCAAGTTGAAGGTCAAGGGCGCGGCCCCGGCGGCTGCTCCGGCACCGGCCGCTGCTGCTCCGAGCGCACCTGCTCCAGCCGCTGCTGCACCGGCTGCCGCGGCGCCTGCGCCTGCTGCCGCCCCGGCCGCTGCTCCTGCCAAGCCGGGCGCCAAGGTTCACGCCGGCCCTGCCGTGCGTCAACTGGCCCGCGAGTTCGGCGTCGAGCTGAGCGCCGTCGGCGCCACCGGCCCGCACGGTCGCATCCTGAAAGAAGACGTGCAGGTTTACGTCAAGGCCATGATGCAGAAGGCCAAGGAAGCGCCGGCCGCTGCTGCCGGTGCAACCGGCGGCGCGGGCATCCCGCCGATCCCGGCCGTGGACTTCAGCCGCTTCGGTGAAATCGAAGAAGTGCCGATGACCCGCCTGATGCAGGTCGGCGCCGCCAACCTGCACCGCAGCTGGCTGAACGTGCCGCACGTGACGCAATTCGACTCGGCGGATATCACCGAACTCGAAGCGTTCCGTAACGCCCAGAAAGCCGTCGCGGAAAAGGCCGGCGTCAAGCTGACCATCCTGCCGCTGCTGCTCAAGTCCTGCGCGCACCTGCTCAAGGAACTGCCGGACTTCAACAGCTCGCTGGCACCAAGCGGCAAGGCGATCATCCGCAAGAAATACGTGAACATCGGCTTCGCCGTCGACACCCCGGATGGCCTGCTGGTACCGGTCATCAAGAACGTCGACCAGAAGAGCCTGCTGCAACTGGCCGCCGAGGCCGCTTCCCTGGCTGAAAAAGCCCGGACCAAGAAGCTCTCGTCGGACGAGATGCAAGGCGCCTGCTTCACCATTTCCAGCCTCGGCCACATTGGCGGCACCGGCTTCACGCCGATCGTCAACGCGCCGGAAGTGGCGATCCTCGGTGTTTCCAAGGCAACCATGCAGCCAGTCTGGGACGGCAAAGCCTTCCAGCCGAAGCTGATGCTGCCTCTGTCGCTGTCCTACGATCACCGCGTGATCAACGGCGCCGCTGCTGCACGCTTCACCAAGCGTCTGAGCGACCTGCTGGCGGACATCCGCACCATCCTGCTGTAACCCCCGACAGGCCCTCCCTCACCGGAGGGCCTGCCGTGTTTCAAGTTTCCGAGCGCCACGCTCGTACCTCAACCCCGCCACGTTGGCGGGGCTTTTTTTTGCACAAACAAAAAATCGCCGCCTTCGGCAGCTCCTTCAGAAGCACGCATAACCTCTGTAGGAGCTGCCGAAGGCTGCGATCTTTTATTAATTAGCCTTGTTTTTGCCTTTAATTGAAGAAAACTTCATTGCTGCCGACATATTCTTATAGCACTTGGCCTTCATCTCTCTTGTCAGTCAGTAGCGCAATGATGCAACCTTGCCGCTGGCAACAGTAAGAGGGCGAGAGCCCGGCGCGTTCAGCAAATTCGAAGCGAGTTTTCCTTCATATGAAAAGCCAACCCGATGCCGCCAGCCGAATGGTGGCCGAGGTAGTGACGCAGTTGCCTGTGCCCTCGCGGCTCGGCATGCTGCGTTTCGAGCGGCTGAATGAACCAAGCTGGGCGCTGCTGTTTCTCGATCCCAATTGCGAACGACAGTTCGGCTTGCCGGCCGTCGAGCTGTGCGCCCTGGTCGGCTCGCCCTACGCCAGCCTGATGGAGCCTGAAGCGCGCTATCAACTGCACGACGCCATCCAGCTGCAACTGAGCGAAGGCTCGCACTACCTGATCCGCTACACCCTGCACACGGCCAGCGGCTCGCTGAATCTGCTGGAGCTGGGCGAAGCCTACAAACAGCACAATCGACATCTGTTGCGCGGCTACCTGCTGGTCATCGACGGCTTGTTCGAGGATGACCCCCTGCTGCCCGCCCTCGATCTGGAAACCCAGAATTCGCGCCTGCAAATCGCCCTGGAGCTCAACCAGCGTGCCCAACAGGAGCAACTGCAGCACCTGGACCGAGTGCGCGCCCAGCAGGACCTGATCCTGCTGCTGACCCGCCAGCGCTATACCAGCAACAACTCCCTGCAAGAAGCCGCCGAGCTGATCACCCGCAGCGCCTGCGAGATCTACGAAATCGACTGCGCCAGTCTGTGGAACCTCGAAGGCCCGATGCTGGTGCCGATCTCGGCCTTCCACCGCGCGAGCCAGGAATACCTGTTGCCGCAGCCGATCGACGTCAGCGGCTTCCCCGACTACCTCGACGCCTTGCACACCGGCCGCGCCATTGATGCCCACAACGCCATGCGCGACCCACGGACCCGGGAAATCGCCGAGGCCCTGCGGCCCCGTGACGTCAACGCCATGCTCGACGCCAGCATCCGTGTCGATGGCCAGGTGGTCGGCGTCCTGTGCCTTGAACAAACCGGCGCCACCCGCGCCTGGCAGCAGGATGAAATCGCGTTTGCCGGCGAACTGGCGGATCAGTTCGCCCAGGTCATCAGCAACCACAACCGACGCACCGCCACCAGCGCCCTGCACCTGTTCCAGCGTGCGGTCGAACAAAGCGCCAACGCCTTCCTGCTGGTCAACTGCGATGGCGTGGTGGAATACGTCAACCCGAGCTTCACCGCGATCACCCAGTACAGCACCGAAGAGGTCCACGGCCAGCGCCTGTCGGAACTGCCGGCGCTGGAAAACCTCAGCGAACTGCTGTTCGACGCGCCCTCGGCGCTGGCCAAGAGCAACAGCTGGCAAGGCGAATTCAAGAGCCGTCGCAAAAACCTCGAACCCTACTGGGGCCAGCTGTCGATTTCCAAGGTCTACGGCGACAACCGCGAACTGACCCACTACATCGGCATCTACGAAGACATCACCCATACCAAGCTCGCACAACAACGCATCGAGCGCCTGGCCTACACCGACAACCTAACCAACCTGGGCAACCGCCCGGCATTCATCCGCAACCTCGATGAACGCTTTGCCCGGGACAGCGATACCCCGATCAGCCTGCTGCTGGTGGACATCGACAACTTCAAGCGCATCAACGACAGCCTCGGCCACCAGACCGGCGACAAGCTGTTGATCAGCCTCGCCCGGCGCCTGCGCAACAGCCTGAGCCCGAGCGGCAGTCTGGCCCGGTTCGCCAGTAACGAGTTTGCGGTACTGCTGGACAACACCGACCTGCACACCGGCCAGCAGGTCGCCAGCCAGCTGCTGACCACCCTCGACAAACCGATGTTCGTCGACAACCAATTGATCAGCGTGACCGGCTCCGTGGGCCTGGCCTGCGCCCCGCTGCATGGCCGCGACCCGCAGACCCTGATGCGCAACGCTGGCCTTGCGCTGCACAAGGCCAAGGCCAACGGCAAACATCAGGTGCAGGTCTTCACCGAGGCACTGAACGCCGAGGCCAGCTACAAGCTGTTCGTCGAGAACAACCTGCGTCGCGCCCTGACCCAGAACGAACTGGATGTGTTCTATCAGCCCAAGCTCTGCCTGCGCAGCGGCCGCCTGCTGGGCATGGAAGCCTTGCTGCGCTGGGATCACCCGGAAAAGGGCATGATTCGTCCGGACCAGTTCATCAGCGTTGCCGAAGAAACCGGCCTGATCATTCCGATCGGCAAATGGATCGCCCGCCAGGCGTGTCGCATGAGCAAGGCGCTGACTGCCGCGGGGCTGGGCAATCTGCAGGTGGCGATCAACCTCTCACCCAAGCAGTTCTCCGATCCGGATCTGGTGGCCTCGATCACCAACATCCTCAAGGAAGAAGCCCTGCCGGCGCACCTGCTGGAACTTGAGCTGACGGAAGGCCTGCTGCTCGAGGCCACCGAAGACACCCACCTGCAACTCGACCAACTCAAGCGCCTGGGCCTGACCCTGGCCATGGACGACTTCGGCACCGGTTACTCGTCGCTCAGTTACTTGAAAAAATTCCCGATCGACATCATTAAGATCGATCGAAGCTTCATCCACGAAATCCCGGACAACCAGGACGACATGGAGATCACTTCCGCGGTGATCGCCATGGCCCACAACCTGAAACTCAAGGTCGTGGCTGAAGGCATCGAAACCGCCGATCAGCTGTCCTTCCTGCGTCGCCACCGCTGTGACGTCGGCCAGGGCTACCTGTTCGACCAACCGATCCCGGGCTCCGACCTGATCGAGAAGCTCAAGCGCTACCCGCGCGGCCCGATCGCCTGACCCATTACTGCATTCAACCCTGTGGGAGCGAGCCTGCTCGCGAAAGCGTCAGTCCAATCAATATCACCCATGGCTGGCCCACCGCCTTCGCGAGCAGGCTCGCTCCCACAGGGGGGTAGTGCTTAACTCGTCGGCATTCGGCACACTGATAGTCTGTCTATTTACATTCCATCCTGACTGAGGACTGATAATGGTTCTGCGCTCGGAAATTCTGGTGAACAAAAACGTGCTTCCTACCAAAGAACAAGCTCTGCCTGGCCGCGAAACCCCGATGGTTCTGCCCGAGAAACACTACGTTTTCGAAGAGACCCCACTGCTGGGCCCCTTCTTTCAGGACGTCGATTTCGCCATCTTCGGCCTGGGTTGCTTCTGGGGCGCCGAGCGGCGGTTCTGGCAGCGTGAAGGCGTGGTCAGCACCGTGGTCGGCTACGCCGGCGGCTTCACCCCGAACCCGACCTACGAAGAAGTCTGCTCGGGCCTGACCGGTCACGCTGAAGTGGTGCTGGTGGTGTATGACAAGGACAAAGTCAGCTACGACGAGCTGCTGAAGATGTTCTGGGAGCTGCACAACCCGACCCAGGGCATGCGCCAGGGCAACGACATCGGCACCCAGTATCGCTCGACGATCTACTGCACCAGCCCGGAGCACCTCGATAAAGCCCTGGCCAGCAAGCAAGCCTTCCAGGCTGAACTGAGCAAGTCCGGTTTCGGCGAAATCACCACCGAAGTCGAGCAGGCACCGACCGTGTACTTTGCCGAGGCTTATCACCAGCAATACCTGGCGAAGAACCCGGAAGGCTACTGCGGGATTGGCGGCACCGGCGTCACCTGCCCAATCTGATTTTCACGCCCTGAAAAGCATCGCGGGCAAGCCCGCTCCCACAGGACTTACACATACCCTGTGGGAGCGGGCTTGCCCGCGAAGGCGTCCGATCAGACGCCACAAATGCAACAGATCAGCTCTCGGCGATCAGCCAATCCATCTTCCACCCACCCTGGGTCTGTCCAAGCTTCTCGGACAACCACGGCAGCAGCTCACGCAATTCTTCCTCCAGCCCCCACGGCGGATTGGCAATCGCCAGACCGGAACCGTTCAGACTGTTCGGCGTGTCCAGCGGATGCACCAGCAACTCCACACGCAGCAACTTCGGCGCACCGGTGCCGGCCAAGTCCTGATAGAAACGACGCAACGCTCGCTGATCCTTCACCGGGTACCAGATCGCCGCGACGGTCTGGCGCATCCGGCCAATCGCTTCCTTCATTGCCAGTGCGCAGCGCTGCATCTCATCGAGCTTTTCGAACGGCGGATCGATCAGCATCACCGCGCGTTTTTCCGGAACCGGCAGCAAGGCTCGCGGCACGTGCCAGCCTTCGCCCAGGTGCACCTTGACCCGACGATCACCGGCCATGTTTTCCTTGAGCAGCAAGCCGTCCTCAGGGTGTTTCTCGTTGATCAGCACGCGATCCTGCGGACGGGTCAGGCGTCGCGCCAGTTCCGGCGAGCCCGGGTAGTAGCGCAACTGACCATCCGGGTTCATCTCGTGCAGCACCTGCATGTAGTCGGCGGTCAGGATCGGCAGATCCGGCTGATCCCATAAACGCGCGATGCCTTCCAGGTACTCGCCGGTACGACTGGCCTGATCGCCCTGCAGGTCATACAGGCCGATGCCGGCGTGCGTATCGAGATAGGCAAACGGCTGCTCCTTGCGCGACATCAGGGCGATGAGACGGGTCAAGGTCAGGTGTTTGAACACATCGGCGTGATTGCCGGCATGGAAGGCGTGACGATAATTCATGGTTGCTCCTGCGAAGGCCGGCGAGTTTACCTTTTACCGGCCGGCAAGTCAGGGGTTCGCGGCCGAGCGGCTTTATCTCCCTGACCAAGCCCCCTGTGGGAGCGAGCCTGCTCGCGATGACGGTCTCACATTCAAAATCGATGCGGCTGACCTGACGCTATCGCGAGCAGGCTCGCTCCCACGGGGTCACTAAAGGCATAAAAAAACGGCCCGCTTCCAAAGGAAGCGGGCCGTTTTCATTCAAGCATTGGCTCGGCGTATGCGCTCACCCATCACTTGTTCAGGCGAAAATCACTCTCTGCAGCAGCGAAGCGCTGCAACATGCCGGCAGTCGGGGCGCCCAACTTGCTGACGATGTAGATCGCCAGGCTGGCGAAGATGAAGCCCGGGATGATTTCGTACAGACCCAGCAGTTCGAAGTGCTTCCACACGATCACGGTGATCGCGCCGACCAGGATGCCGGCCAGCGCGCCATTGCGGGTCATGTCTTTCCAGATCACGGAGATCAGCACCACCGGACCGAACGCGGCACCGAAGCCGGCCCAGGCGTAGCTGACCAGACCCAGCACGCGGTTTTCCGGATTGGCCGCCAATGCGATAGCCACCAGGGCCACCAGCAGCACCATGGCGCGACCGACCCAGACCAGTTCCAGCTGGGAAGCGGATTTACGCAGGAAGGTCTTGTAGAAGTCTTCGGTCAGGGCACTGGAGCACACCAGCAACTGGCAGCTCAGGGTACTCATGACGGCGGCCAGAATGGCCGACAGCAGGACACCGGCAATCCACGGGTTGAAGAGGATTTTCGCCAGCTCGATGAACACGCGCTCGTGGTTCTCGCTCACCGGCAGGGCCACGTCCGGGTTGGCCGAGAAGTAGGCGATGCCGAAGAAGCCGACAGCGACGGTGCCGCCCAGGCACAGGATCATCCAGGTCATGGAGATGCGACGGGCCTTGGCGATCGACTTGACCGAATCCGCCGCCATGAAGCGCGCCAGGATGTGCGGTTGGCCGAAGTAACCCAGACCCCAGCCCATCAGCGAAATGATGCCGATGAAGGTGGTGCCCTTGAGCATGTCGAAGTTGGCCGGATCCTGCGCTTCGATAGCCAGGAAGGTGGTGTCGACGCCGCCGGTGGCCAGCAGCACGATGATCGGCGTGAGGATCAGGGCGAAAATCATCAGCGTGGCTTGTACGGTATCGGTCCAGCTCACTGCCAGGAAACCGCCGACGAAGGTGTAGGCAATGGTCGCCGCAGCACCGGCCCACAGCGCCGTCTCGTAGGACATGCCGAAGGTGCTTTCAAACAGACGGGCACCGGCCACGATGCCGGAGGCGCAGTAAATGGTGAAGAACACCAGGATCACGACCGCGGAGATGATTCGCAGCAGGCCGCTTTTGTCTTCGAAACGGCTGGCGAAGTAGTCCGGCAGGGTCAGCGCGTCACCGTTGTGCTCGGTCTGCACCCGCAGGCGACCGGCGACGAACAACCAGTTCAGGTAGGCACCGACGATCAGGCCGATGGCGATCCAGCTCTCGGAAAGACCGGACATGTAGATGGCGCCCGGCAGACCCATCAACAACCAGCCACTCATGTCGGAGGCACCGGCGGACAGCGCGGTCACGACGCTACCCAGGCTACGGCCGCCCAGAATGTAGTCGGAGAGGTTGTTGGTGGAGCGATAGGCCATGAAGCCGATCAGCACCATGGCAGCGATGTAGATCACGAAGGTGATCAGGGTTGGATTCGTTACGCTCATTAAGTGACGCCCTGGCTTTGTTTTTATGTAGCGGCGGCTGCTGAACCGCTCGCAACCCATGATGCTTGGGAGACGATTCGGAACGCCGCGCATTTATGACTGATGTTTCCCCAGGAAAGCCATCAGCCGGCGCACCCTCGATCCAGACGGGTTGCACCTTGGGGCGCGAATGCTAGTCAACAAAGCAAAGAAGGTGCAACCTTTTATTGAGAATTAGTTGCACCTATGTAGCCTTAATTCGCAAACAACTGTTTTTTAACGCGTTTTCTTCAACGCCTAGAGTTTTCAAAAAGTAAAAGGCACCCAGCAGGACCGGTACTTTCGTACCAGAATTTAATTCCTGAACAAGCTCGGAAATTTCCGACAAAAAAGGGTTGCACCCGGTTGCACCTCTGCCAGCGCACGGCTAATCTTGCCGCCAGCTGATGCCACGCAGTCGTGGCAAACATGAGGACAAAAAACATGGCTACCACCACCCTTGGCGTCAAGCTTGACGACCCGACCCGCGAGCGCCTGAAGGCTGCCGCGACCTCGATTGATCGCACGCCGCACTGGCTGATCAAGCAGGCAATTTTCAATTACCTGGAAAAACTCGAGGGTGGTGCAACCCTGACCGAGCTGAACGGTTTGACCACCGCTACTGCTGACGACGCCGGCGAAGTCCACGCCGATCACGCCCACCAGTGCTTCCTCGAATTCGCCGAAAGCATCCTGCCGCAATCGGTACTGCGCGCCTCGATCACCGCCGCCTACCGTCGCCCGGAACCGGAAGTGGTGCCGATGCTGATCGAGCAGGCACGCCTGCCGGCGCCGATGGCCGAGGCCACCAACAAGCTCGCCGCGTCCATCGCCGAAAAACTGCGTAATCAGAAGAGCGCCGGCGGCCGTGCCGGTATCGTTCAGGGCCTGCTGCAGGAATTCTCCCTGTCGTCCCAGGAAGGAGTGGCACTGATGTGCCTGGCCGAAGCGCTGCTGCGCATCCCGGACAAAGGCACCCGTGACGCACTGATCCGCGACAAGATCAGCACCGGTAACTGGCAGCCGCACCTGGGCAACAGCCCATCGCTGTTCGTCAACGCCGCCACCTGGGGCCTGCTGCTGACTGGCAAGCTGGTGTCCACCCACAACGAAGCCGGCCTGACTTCGTCCCTGAGCCGCATCATCGGCAAGAGCGGCGAGCCGATGATCCGCAAGGGCGTCGACATGGCGATGCGCCTGATGGGTGAGCAGTTCGTTACCGGCGAAACCATCGCCGAAGCCCTGGCCAACGCGAGCAAGTTCGAAGCCAAAGGCTTCCGCTACTCCTACGACATGCTCGGTGAAGCAGCGCTGACCGAACACGACGCGCAGAAATACCTGGCCTCGTACGAACAAGCCATCCACTCGATCGGCAAAGCCTCCCACGGTCGCGGGATTTATGAAGGCCCGGGCATTTCCATCAAACTGTCCGCCCTGCATCCGCGTTACAGCCGCGCCCAGTACGAGCGCGTGATGGACGAGCTGTACCCGCGCCTGCTGTCGCTGACCCTGCTGGCCAAACAATACGACATCGGCCTGAACATCGACGCCGAAGAAGCCGACCGCCTCGAGCTGTCGCTGGATCTGCTGGAGCGCCTGTGCTTCGAGCCGCAACTGACCGGCTGGAACGGTATCGGTTTCGTGATCCAGGCTTACCAGAAGCGTTGCCCGTACGTGATCGACTACGTGATCGACCTGGCTCGTCGCAGCCGTCATCGCCTGATGATCCGCCTGGTGAAAGGCGCGTACTGGGACAGCGAAATCAAGCGCGCCCAGGTCGAAGGACTGGAAGGCTATCCGGTCTACACCCGCAAGGTGTACACCGACGTTTCCTATATCGCCTGCGCACGCAAGCTGCTGTCGGTGCCGGAAGTCATCTACCCGCAATTCGCCACGCACAACGCCCACACCCTGTCGGCCATCTACCACATCGCCGGTCAGAACTATTACCCGGGCCAGTACGAGTTCCAGTGCCTGCACGGCATGGGTGAACCGCTGTACGAACAGGTCGTAGGCAAAGTTTCCGAAGGCAAGCTGAACCGTCCGTGCCGTGTGTACGCTCCGGTCGGTACTCACGAAACCCTGCTGGCCTACCTGGTGCGTCGCCTGCTGGAAAACGGCGCGAACACCTCGTTCGTCAATCGCATTGCCGACCAGTCGATTTCGATTCAGGAACTGGTGGCCGATCCGGTCGCGAGCATCGAGCAAATGGCAACCCTGGAAGGCGGCTTCGGCCTGCCGCACCCGCGCATTCCACTGCCGCGTGACCTCTATGGTTCCGAGCGCGCCAACTCCAGCGGCATCGACATGGCCAACGAACATCGCCTGGCCTCGCTGTCCTGCGCCCTGCTCGCCACCGCGCACAACAACTGGAAAGCCGCGCCGATGCTCGGTTGCGCCTCCAGCACTGAAACCCCTGCGCCGGTGCTCAACCCGTCCGATCTGCGTGATGTGGTCGGCCACGTGCAGGAAGCCACGGTCGATGACGTCGACAACGCCATTCAATGCGCCCTGAACGCCGCACCGATCTGGCAGGCCACCCCGCCCGCCGAGCGCGCCGCGATCCTGGAACGTGCCGCTGACTTGATGGAAGGCGAGATCCAGCCGCTGATGGGCCTGCTGGCCCGTGAAGCCGGCAAGACCTTCGCCAACGCCATCGCCGAAGTGCGCGAAGCCGTGGACTTCCTGCGTTACTACGCAGTGCAGGCACGCAACGACTTCACCAATGACGCCCACCGCCCATTGGGCCCGGTGGTGTGCATCAGCCCGTGGAACTTCCCGCTGGCAATCTTCAGCGGTCAGGTCGCCGCTGCGCTGGCCGCCGGTAACCCGGTACTGGCCAAACCTGCGGAACAGACGCCACTGGTGGCTGCCCAGGCCGTGCGTTTGCTGCTCGAAGCCGGGATTCCGGAAGGCGTGCTGCAACTGCTGCCGGGCCGTGGTGAAACCGTCGGTGCCGGCCTGGTCGGCGACGATCGCGTCAAGGGCGTGATGTTCACTGGCTCCACCGAAGTCGCTCGCCTGCTGCAACGCAACATCGCCGGCCGTCTGGACAGCCAGGGTCGTCCGATCCCGCTGATCGCCGAAACCGGTGGCCAGAACGCAATGATCGTCGACTCCTCGGCGCTGACCGAACAAGTCGTCATCGACGTCGTGTCTTCGGCCTTCGACAGCGCCGGCCAGCGTTGCTCGGCCCTGCGGGTACTGTGCCTGCAGGAAGACTCCGCCGACCGCGTCATCGAAATGCTCAAGGGCGCCATGGCCGAAAGCCGTCTGGGCAACCCGGAGCGCCTGTCCGTGGACATCGGCCCGGTGATCGACGCCGAAGCCAAGGCCGGCATCGAGAAGCACATCCAGGCCATGCGCGACAAAGGCCGCAGCGTGTACCAGGTGGCCATCGCCGATGCCGAGGAAGTCAAACGCGGCACTTTCGTGATGCCGACCCTGATCGAACTGGAAAGCTTCGACGAACTGCAGCGGGAGATCTTCGGCCCGGTGCTGCACGTGGTTCGCTACAAGCGCAAGGACATCGACCAGTTGATCGCTCAGATCAATGCGTCCGGCTACGGTCTGACCCTGGGCGTGCACACCCGCATCGACGAGACCATCGCCAAGGTGATCGACACCGTCAACGCCGGTAACGTCTATGTGAACCGCAACATCGTCGGTGCCGTGGTCGGCGTGCAGCCATTCGGCGGCGAAGGCCTGTCGGGTACCGGTCCGAAAGCCGGTGGTCCGTTGTACCTGTACCGCCTGCTGTCGACGCGTCCTACGGATGCCATCGAACAATCCTTCGCCCGCGCCGATGCTGCCGCGGCACCGGATGTTCGCCTGCGTGACGCCATGAGCAAGCCGCTGACCGCCCTGAAAACCTGGGCCGACAGCAACAAGTTCGCCGACCTGAGTACCCTGTGCGTGCAGTTCGCCGGTCAATCGCAAAGCGGTATCACCCGCGTCCTGGCCGGCCCGACCGGCGAGCGCAACAGCTATGCGATCCTGCCGCGTGAACACGTGCTGTGCCTGGCGGAAGTCGAAGGCGATCTGCTGACCCAACTGGCGGCGGTATTGGCGGTCGGCGGTTCGGCGGTGTGGCCGGAATCCGACCTGAGCAAGGCGCTGTTCGCACGCCTGCCGAAGGACATTCAGGCGCGCATCAAGCTGGTCGCCGACTGGAACAAGGACGAAGTGGTGTTTGATGCGGTTCTGCATCACGGCCATTCCGATCAGTTGCAGGCGGTTTGCCAGCAGGTGGCCAAGCGTGCCGGTGCCATCGTTGGTGTGCAGGGCCTGTCGCAAGGTGAATCCAACATTGCGCTGGAGCGTCTGGTGATCGAGCGGGCGTTGAGCGTCAACACCGCGGCGGCGGGTGGTAATGCGAGCTTGATGACGATCGGCTAAAACCGATAAGCCGGACGACCGCTATTGTCGCCCGGTACGCAATACCCTGTAGGAGCGAGCCTGCTCGCGATAACGGTCTGTCAGTCACATCTGTTTTGGATGTACCGCCGTTATCGCGAGCAGGCTCGCTCCTACAGTTGTTTTGGGGCGCCCGCTAAGTCGTCGCTCTGCCTCACCATCACGCAGATCAATCATCCTGTTCAACCACTATTCCCCCACCTAGACTCGGCCCATCCCAATAAAAGGTAGGCCGCCATGTCCGAGACGTTGCTCAGTTCCCGCAATCTGGCTTTCGAGCTGTATGAAGTCCTCGATGCCGAGGGCCTGACCCAGCGTGAGCGTTTCGCCGAGCACAACCGCGAAACCTTCGATGCCGCCCTCGGCACCGCCCGCAGCATTGCCGAGAAGTTCTTCGCCCCGCACAACCGCAAGGGCGATGAGAACGAGCCGCGCTATGAGGACGGCCGGGCGATTCTGATTCCGGAAGTGAAACCGGCGGTGGACGCCTTCCTCGAGGCCGGCTTCCTCAACGCCGCGCGCAGTTTCGACGCCGGTGGCATGCAACTTCCTACGCTGCTGTCCCAGGCCTGCTTCGCCCACTTTCAATCGGCCAACGCGGCATCGACTTCGTACCCGTTCCTGACCATGGGCGCGGCGAACCTGATCGAAAGCTTCGGCACCGAGGAGCAGAAACGCCGCTTCCTGCAACCGATGATCGACGGCCGCTTCTTCGGCACCATGGCCCTGACCGAGCCCCACGCCGGCTCATCCCTGTCGGATATTCGTACACGGGCCGAGCCGGCGTCCGACGGCACTTATCGCCTCAAGGGCAACAAGATCTTCATCTCCGGCGGCGATCACCCGCTGTCGGAAAACATCGTGCACATGGTCCTGGCCAAGCTGCCGGATGCGCCCCCCGGAGTGAAGGGCATTTCGCTGTTCATCGTGCCCAAGTTCCTGGTCAACGATGACGGCAGCCTGGGCAAGCGCAACGATGTGCTGCTGGCCGGCCTGTTCCACAAGATGGGCTGGCGCGGTACCACCTCCACCGCGCTGAACTTCGGCGATAACGGTGACTGCGTCGGTTATCTGGTGGGCAAGCCGCACCATGGCTTGAGCTACATGTTCCAGATGATGAACGAAGCGCGGATCGGCGTCGGCATGGGCGCGGTGATGCTCGGCTACGCGGGCTATCTGTATTCGCTGGAATACGCCCGCGAACGTCCACAAGGCCGCGTGCCCGACAGCAAGGACCCGAACACCGCACCGGTGGCGATCATCCAGCACGCCGACGTCAAGCGCATGTTGCTGACCCAGAAGGCCTACGTCGAAGGCTCCTTCGACCTCGGGCTGTACGCCGCGCGGCTGTTCGACGACACCACCACCCTTGAAACCGAAGCCGAGCGCAAACAGGCCCATGAGCTTCTGGATTTGCTGACGCCGATCGTCAAATCCTGGCCGTCGGAGTTCTGCCTGAAGGCCAACGAACTGGCGATCCAGATCCTCGGCGGCCATGGCTACACCCGCGAATACCCGGTGGAGCAGTACTACCGCGACAACCGCCTGAACCCGATCCACGAAGGCACCCACGGCATTCAGTCGTTGGACCTGCTGGGTCGCAAGCTGGCGCAGAACGGCGGTGCCGGGCTCAAGCAGTTGATCCGCCTGATTGCCGATACCGCCGAGCGTGCGCAAGCGTTCGATTCGCTTTCACCGTTGCGTGAGCCTTTGGAGAAGTTGGTGGCCCGGTTGCAGACCGTGACCATCGGCCTGCTGACGGACCTGGCGCAAGGCAAGGTCAACAGCAGCCTGGCGAACTCGGCGCTGTATCTGAAAGTGTTTGGGCACACCGTGATTGGCTGGCGCTGGCTGGAACAGGCGATTCGTGCCGAGCAAGGGTTGGCCAAGGGGAATGCGGCGGATGTGAGCTTCTATAAAGGCAAGTTGCAGGCGGCGCGGTATTTCCTGACCTGGGAAATTCCGGCTTGCCACCATGAACTGGCGATTCTTGAGGCTCGCGATGAAGTGTGTTTGAACATGCAGGATGAGTGGTTCTGACCCTGCATTTGTGGTGTAGCTGCTCGCGATGACGTCAGCGAAAAATATGCATCAACCCAGCTTGAACCCACCCATCTGCCGCGCCAAATCATCCGCCAACCGCTGCAACGTCTGGCAGTCCTCGCGGCAAGCCCTGACCTCCCCCGCCGTCGCCCGCGCCAGATCGGAAATCCCCTGAACGTTGCGGTTGATCTCCTCGGTCACCGCCGACTGCTCTTCCGTCGCCGTCGCCACCTGATGGTTCATATCGCTGATGCGCTCGACCTGCCCGGTAATCGCCGTCAACGACGCCCCGGTGCGCTGGCTCGATTCGACACCGGTTCCGGTGGCCGCCTGCCCGCTGTGCATCGACGACACGGCGTTCTCCGCTCCTTGCTTGAGGCTGCCGATCATCTGCTGGATCTCGTCGGTGGACGATTGTGTGCGTCGGGCCAGGGTCCGCACTTCGTCGGCCACCACGGCAAAGCCACGCCCCATGTCCCCGGCCCGCGCCGCTTCGATGGCCGCATTCAGCGCCAGGAGGTTGGTCTGCTCGGAAATCCCGCGAATCACCGCCAGCACCTGATCGATCGACGCCACCTGATCCGCCAGCTCGCCCACGGCGCTGGCGGCAACGCCGATTTCATCGGACATGCTTTCGATATGACGAATCGAACCGCCCACCACTTCCCGCGCCTGGATAGCTTCATCCCGGGCATTTTGCGAAGCCACTGCCGCGTTTCCGGCGTTTTGCGCAATGTCCTGCACGGTCAGGCCCATTTCATGGACAGCAGTGGCGACCATGTCGGTCATCTCCTGCTGACGCCCGGAACGCTCGGCGGTGTTATCCACCACCCGCGCCACCTGACCGACCGCCGTACGCAGGCGTTCGCTGGTGGTCAAGACTTCACCAATCATGTCGCGCTGGCTGTCGAGGAAACGATTGAAACCGCGCGCCAGGTCGCCAAGCTCATCGGCGCGGCTGGCGTCCAATCGGTGGGTCAAATCGCCACCACCGCTACCGATGGCTACCAGTGCGGCTGTTACCTGACGGATCGGTCGCACCAGCCCACGGGCCAGCAACACCACCAGCAACAGGCACACCAACGCCACCGCCAGGCCGATGCCGCTGCTCATCCACATCGCGCGGCGCGCCTCGGCGTAGATCTGTGCCTGTGGCACTTCGGCCACCAGGGTCCAACCCAGATCACGCAACGGCAGGCTCAATGCCAGATAGTCCTCGCCATCGCGGACGAAGCTGCTGCTGGCGGCGGCATTTTTTTGACCCATGACGGCTTGCGCCGCCGACGGGCCAATCTGTTCGCTCAGGGTGCGCTTGCCGCTGTATTGCGCCTCGGGGTGCACCTGGATCAAACCGTCGGAACGCACGAGATAGACCTTGCCGCGCGCCCCGAAGCTGAAGTTGTGGATCAGCTCCGACAGCTCTTTCATGCTCAGCCCGAGCCCGGCGACGCCAACGACTTTTCCGGCTTTTTCCACCTTGATGTCGATGAAAAGCGCCAATTCTCCGGTGGCCGTGTCGTTGTCGATATTGAGGGTGCGCGGCTGGTTGCTGTCGAGGAACGAGTAGAACCAGGCGTCCTTGGGGTTGGAACGGCTCAGGGTGCGGTCCAGGCCTTTCTCGGTGATGTAGTGATTGGAAGCGGTGCCGATGATCAGCGCGGTGAAGGCCTTGTGCTCGGCGCGAATGCCTTCCAGATACTGCGCAAATGCGGGGGTCTGGGCAGTGCTCTCACCTTCGGCCAGCCAGTCGCGCACCATGCTGTTGCTGGCGATGTCCTTGGCGGCGGTCAGGGGTTGGACGAGGATGCGCTCGATGTCGTTGCGCATCGCTTCGATGCTCGACGGCAGCGCTTGTTCGACCAGATAGCTCTGGGCGAGGCGGTTGACCACGAGGGTATAAATGCCAACCACGATCAGCACGCTGACCAGCAGGGCGGTGCCCATGCTGAGGATCAACTGCCATTGAATACTGCGTCGCCAGAACTGCATGGAGCACCCCCAAAGAATAAGAGGCTGAAACACTGCAACAGCCATGCCGATCGTATACAACGTGTTCGACAATTTATTCTTTGGTTGTGCGCAAAGCCGATCAGGCCTGATTGATCGTCTTGGAAATCACTTCAACCGTGGCGCTGACTTGCTCTTGGTAACGGTCGAGTTCGAGCTTGTGCTGCTTTTGCATTTCGATCTGCTGCGAACACAGGTTCATCGCAGCCAGCACCAACAGGCGGTCGCCGATCAGGGCAGGGTACTTCTTTTTGGTTTCCGTCAGGGCGGCCTTGAGCATCAACGCCGCGTCCAGCAACGTCTGCTCTTCACCTTCCGGCGCCTTGATCGAATAGTCCTCCCCCAGGATCGAGACGACTTTTACTCCGGCACCGTAACTCATGCGCTGACAGGGCCTGCGCTCACGCGCTCAACCAGGGCCTGGATGCGTGCGGCGGTGGCGCCTTGTTTCTCTTCCTGTTCCATCAGGCTCAGTTGCAGGCTTTCGTTTTCATCCTTGGCCTGGGCCAGTTCTGCGCTCAGGGTCTGATTGGTGCCGAGCAAAGTCTGGTTCTGTTGCACCAGGTCGCTGACCAGTTGTTCCAATTGGCTTAGGGATGCTTCCAACATTTTGATTTTCCAGGCATTTTCAAAGGGCGCGTACGATAAAGAAAAGTCACTGTGGATGCCAGGGTTTAACAGGCGCAAAGCCTTGATTTTGCTGGCGAGTGACCTTTCTCGCGAACTTTAGAGACTGTGATTGACCGATCTGGTTCCTGCACTTCGTCGCCCGCCCTTTGTAGGAGCGAGCCTGCTCGCGATGGTGGCACAGGCACCGTGTGCTTTCCGGCAGCCCTCGTTATCGTTCACGACCATCGCGAGCAGGCTCGCTCCTACAAGGGTAAGAGGCAACCAAAAAGCTTTTTGACAGCATCACATTTCAACAGGTTAGAATCGCTGGCACGCAGACTGCATGGTCAGTTTGTGCCCGTCTTTCAGCTTTCTGGAGTACTGCCTTTGAATGCGACGACCATCAACAGCCTGTTCTTGATCGGCGCGTTGCTGGTAGGTGCGAGCATTCTGGTGAGCTCACTTTCGTCCCGCCTCGGCATCCCGATTCTGGTGATCATCCTGGCCGTGGGCATGGCCGCCGGCGTCGATGGCGGCGGCATCATCTTCAACAACTACCCCACGGCTTATCTGGTCGGCAACCTGGCATTGGCAGTGATCCTGCTCGACGGTGGCTTGCGCACACGGGTGTCGAGCTTCCGGGTGGCGTTATGGCCCGCGCTGTCGCTGGCCACGGTCGGGGTACTGATTACCACCGGGCTGACCGGCATGGCCGCGGCCTGGCTGTTCGACCTGAACCTGATCCAGGGCCTGCTGATCGGCGCCATTGTCGGCTCCACCGACGCCGCGGCGGTGTTCTCGCTGCTGGGTGGCAAAGGCCTGAACGAACGGGTCACGGCGAGTCTGGAAATCGAATCCGGCAGCAACGACCCGATGGCGGTGTTCCTCACCGTGACCCTGATCGACATGCTCGCCAGCGGCCAGACCGGCCTGCACTGGAGCCTGTTGACTCACCTGCTGCGCGAATTCGGTATCGGTGGCGTCATCGGCCTGGGCGGCGGCTGGCTCATGCTGCAACTGGTCAACCGCATCAACCTGGCCACCGGTCTTTATCCGATCCTGGTCATCGCCGGTGGCCTGGTGGTCTTTGCCCTGACCAACGCCCTGCACGGCAGCGGCTTCCTGGCGGTGTACCTGTGCGGCCTGGTGATTGGCAACCGTCCGGTGCGCAGTCGTCACGGCATTCTGCACATGCTCGACGGCATGGCCTGGCTGGCGCAGATCGGCATGTTCCTGGTGCTGGGCCTGCTGGTCACGCCCCATGACCTGCTGCCGATTGCCCTGCCGGCACTGGCACTGGCGTTGTGGATGATCCTGTTTGCCCGGCCGCTCTCCGTAATCGTCGGCCTGTTGCCGTTCAAGGCGTTCCACGGACGCGAGAAGGCCTTTATCTCCTGGGTCGGCCTGCGCGGCGCGGTCCCGATCATTCTGGCGGTGTTCCCGTTGATGGCGGGCCTGCCCAACGCCCAGCTCTATTTCAACCTCGCCTTCTTTATCGTGCTGGTGTCGCTGCTGGTGCAGGGCACGAGCCTGCCGTGGATCGCCAAGCTGCTGAAAGTGACGGTGCCACCGGAACCCGCCCCCATCTCCCGCTCGGCGCTGGAAGTGCACGTCACCAGCGAATGGGAGCTGTTCGTTTATCGCCTCGGTGCTGAAAAATGGTGCATCGGTTCGCACCTGCGTGAACTGAAAATGCCCGAGGGCACCCGGATTGCTGCCCTGTTTCGAGGCGAACAACTGCTCCATCCGTCGGGTAGTACGGTGCTGGAAGTCGACGATTTACTCTGCGTAATCGGCCATGAACACAACCTGCCGGCCCTGGGAAAACTGTTCAGCCAGGCACCGCAACGGGGCCTCGATTTGCGCTTCTTCGGCGACTTCGTACTCGAAGGAGACGCCCAGCTGGCCGCGGTTGCCGCCCTGTACGGGTTGAAGGTCGAAGGCATCGATCCGGACATGTCCCTGGCCCGCTTCATTGCCCAGAAAGTGGGTGGTGCTCCAGTGGTCGGCGACCAGGTGGAATGGAACAACACCATCTGGACCGTCGCGGTCATGGACGGGAACAAGATCGGCAAAGTGGGCGTCAGATTCCCCGAAGGAAGTCGCCCGGGCCCCGGGTTGTTCCTCTAAACTCCATTCTTCGCCTCGTACTTTGATCGGTCTTTATGTCAAGCCTGCGCACCTTTTTCGCCGTGGTCCTGTTGGGCCTGAGTCTCTCCGTCGGCACCCTGCAAGCCGCCGAACCGCCCACCCGAGAATCCGTACAGGCGAGCCTGGACAAGATCGCCGACCGCAAGCTGCCGGAGGCTGACCAGAAGGCGTTGCAGTCGGTGTTGCAAGGCACGCTGACCCAGCTCAACAACCGTCGCGACTACGAGCAGAAACTCAACGATCTCAAGCAGCAGCTGGCGACCGCGCCCAAGCAGACCATCGAGAACCAGCGCGAGCTGACGCGCCTGAAGGCCAGCGCCGTGGTGCCGGTGGCGCAACGCTTTACCAAGGAGTCGATCCAGCAGCTGGAGCAAATGCTCACCGAGCGCTCGACCCAGCAAGCCGACCTGCAAAAAGCCCTGTCTGACGCCAACAGCCTGATCATTACCGCCCAGACGCGCCCCGAACGCGCGCAGGCCGAGATCGCCAGCAGCCAGACGCGCATCCAGCAGATCAACAACATCCTCAAGACCGGCAAGGACAGCGGCAAGGCCCTGAGCGCCGAGCAGCGCGACCAGCTCAACGCCGAATTGGCGGCACTCAACGCCCTGATCCCCCTGCGCCGCCAGGAACTGGCCGGCAACACCCAGCTGCAAGACCTCGGCAACAGCCAGCATGACTTGCTGTCGGAGCGCTCCGACCGACTGGATCAGGAGATCCAGGAACTGCAAAACCTGATCAACCAGAAGCGCCTGGCACAGTCCCAGGAGACGGTGACCCAGCAGTCCATCGAGGCGCAAAAGGCCGGTGGCAGCAGCCTGTTGGCCACCGAAAGCGCCACCAACCTGAGGCTTTCCGATTACCTGCTCAAAAGCACCGACCGCCTCAACGAAGTCACCCAGAAAAACCTGCAGACCAAGCAGCAACTCGATAGCGTGACCCAGAGCGATGCCGCCCTGGACGAGCAGATCAACGTACTCAAGGGCAGCCTGCTGCTGTCGAAGATTCTCTACAAACAGAAACAGGCCTTGCCACGCCTGCGGGTCGACCGCGACCTGGCCGACCAGATCGCCGACATTCGCCTGTATCAGTTCGAAGTCAGCCAGCAACGGGAGTTGCTCAGCAGTCCGGCCACTTACGTCGACAACCTGCTCTCGACCCAACCGCCCGAGCAAGTCACCCCGCAGCTGCGCAAAAGCCTGCTGGAGCTGGCCACCACCCGCGCGGACCTGCTGGAGCGGCTCAATCGTGAACTGAGCGCGGTACTCAACGAGTCCATCACCCTGCAACTGAACCAGAAACAGCTGCTGAGCACCGCGCAAAGCCTGCGGGCAACGCTCGATGAGCAGATGTTCTGGATCCCCAGCAACAAGCCGCTGGATCTGGAGTGGGTGCGTGGCGTGCCTGATCGCCTGATGCGCCAGCTAGACGCCCTGCCCCTGGCTTCGAGTCTGAGTGAGCTGACTGATGGCCTGACCCAGCGCCCATTATTGTTCCTGCCACTGGCGCTGCTGATCGGTGCGCTGCTGTGGCGCCGCAAGCAGCTGTACGCCCGACTGAACAAGGTCCACCAGGACATCGGCCACTTCAAGCGCGACAGTCAGTGGCACACCCCGCAAGCGATTCTGATCAATATCCTGCTGGCAATGCCGGTGACGCTGGGCCTGGGGCTGTGTGGCCTGGCCCTGCAAATAGACGCACGCGGACAGAACGCCAACATGGGCGCGGCCCTGATGCAAATGGCCGGCGCCTGGCTGGTGTTCTACACCGCCTACCGGGTCCTGGCGCCAGGCGGCGTGGCGGAGCTGCATTTCCGCTGGGAAAAACCTCAGGTCGAATTCCTCCGCGGCTGGGTCCGCCGGCTCGGCATGGTGGTGATGGCGCTGGTCGCCGTGGTGGCGGTTGCCGAACTGCAGCCGGCGATCCTCGCCGACGATGTACTGGGCATGCCGGTGGTGCTGATCTGCTACGCCTTGATGACCTGGTTGCTCAGCCGCCTGCTGATCAGCAGCCCGACCCACGAAAACGCCTCGCTGTTCCGCAAGGCCGTGGCCATCATGTTCACTGCCCTGCCGGTCGCTTTGTTCGTCGCCGTGTGCTTTGGCTACTACTACACCGCACTGAAGCTCAGTGACCGGTTGATCAACACCCTGTACCTGCTGATGTTCTGGATCGTGATCGAAGCCACCTTCGTGCGCGGCCTCAGCGTCGCGGCACGCCGCCTGGCCTACCAACGCGCCCTGGCCAAGCGCCAGGCCGCCAAGGAAGCGGGCGACGGCGAAGCGGTGATCGAAGAGCCGAGCATGGACATCGAGAAGGTCAACGAACAGTCCCTGCGCCTGATCCGCCTGGCACTGCTCGGCGGCTTCATGGCGCTGTTGTACTGGGTCTGGGCCGACCTGATCACGGTGTTCTCGTACCTGGACAACGTCACCCTGTACGAATACACCAGCGGCACCGGCGCCAACATGAGCATGGTGCCGATCAGCATCGGCGACATGCTCGGCGCGCTGATCATCATCGGCATCACCTTCGCCCTGGCGCGCAACCTGCCGGGCCTGCTGGAGGTGTTCGTCCTGTCCAAGCTGGACCTGGCCCAGGGCAGCGCCTACGCCACCACGACGCTGCTGTCCTACGCGATCGCCGGCATCGGCTTCGTCTCGACGCTGTCGACCCTCGGCGTGAGCTGGGACAAGTTGCAGTGGCTGGTGGCGGCGCTGTCGGTCGGCCTGGGTTTCGGCATGCAGGAAATCTTCGCCAACTTCATCTCCGGCATCATGATCCTGTTCGAACGCCCGGTGCGGATCGGCGACACCATCACCATCGGCAACCTGTCGGGCACGGTGAGCAAGATCCGCATCCGCGCCACGACCATCACCGATTTCGACCGCAAGGACATCATCGTCCCGAACAAGACGTTCATTACCGGGCAACTGATCAACTGGTCGCTGACCGACACCATCACCCGGGTAACGCTCAAGCTCGGCGTCGACTACGGTTCGGACCTGGATCTGGTCAAGGAACTGTTGCTCAAGGCCGCGCGGGAGAACCCACGGGTGCTCAAGGAACCGGAGCCCCACGTGTACTTCCTGAACTTCGGCGAAAGCACCCTCGACCACGAACTGCGCATGCATGTGCGCGACCTCGGCGACCGCAACCCGGTGATCGATGAGGTCAACCGCTACATCAACCGCGAGTTCAAGAAGCAGCACATCAACATCTCGTTCCGGCAGATGGAGGTCTACCTCAAGAACCTGCACGGCCAGGAATACAAGATGGTGCCCATCGAGCCGGAAGCGAAAACCATCGTGCCGCTCAACGATGACAAGCAACCGCCTCTCGCGCCGCCAGCCGCCAAACTCGACTAAGCGGCCATTCCCCAGCAGAATGCTCGGACATTCTGCTGGAGACGGCCTTTGAAAGCCCTCGACGAACTGACCTTCGATAATCGCTTCGACCGCTTGGGCGATGCGTTTTCCGCCCATGTGCTGCCCGAGCCGATCGACAATCCGCGCCTGGTAGTCGCAAGCACAGCCGCCATGGCCCTGCTGGATCTCGACCCGGCCGTGGCCGAAACCCCGGAGTTCGCCGAGCTGTTCAGCGGCCACAAGCTGTGGGCCGATGCGATCCCGAGGGCGATGGTCTATTCCGGCCACCAGTTCGGTTCCTACAACCCGCAGCTGGGTGACGGGCGCGGCTTGTTGCTGGGTGAGGTGTACAACGCGGCCGGCGAGCATTGGGACCTGCACCTCAAGGGCGCCGGGCAGACACCCTTCTCGCGCATGGGTGATGGACGCGCGGTACTGCGTTCCTCAATCCGCGAATTTCTCGCCTCCGAAGCCCTGCACGCGCTGAATATCCCGACCACCCGGGCCCTGTGCGTGATCGGCTCCGACACGCCAGTCTGGCGCGAGAAACGGGAGAGTGCGGCCATGGTCCTGCGCCTGGCGCCGAGCCATGTGCGCTTTGGCCATTTCGAATACTTCTACTACACCAAGCGCCCCGAACAGCAGAAAGCACTCGGCGAGCACGTGCTGGCCATGCATTTCCCCGAGTGCCTTGAACAGCCGGAACCGTATCTGGCGATGTTCCGCGAAGTCGTCGAACGCAATGCCGAACTGATCGCCAAATGGCAGGCCTACGGCTTCTGCCACGGGGTGATGAACACCGACAACATGTCGATCCTGGGCATTACTTTCGACTTCGGCCCGTTCGCCTTCCTCGACGACTTCGACGCCAATTTCATCTGCAACCACTCCGATGATCAGGGCCGCTACTCCTTCAGCAACCAGGTGCCGATCGGCCAATGGAACCTCAGTGCCCTGGCCCAGGCCCTGACGCCGTTCATCAGCGTCGAGGCCCTGCGCGAAACCCTGGGCCTGTACCTGCCGCTGTTCCAGGCCCACTACCTGGACCTGATGCGCCGCCGCCTGGGCCTCACCACCGCTGAGGACGACGACCAGAAACTGCTGGAGCAACTGCTGCAACTGATGCAGAACAGCGGCGTCGACTACAGCCTGTTCTTCCGCCGCCTGGGCGAAGAATCACCACAAGCGGCCATCGCTCGCCTGCGTGACGACTTCGTCGACCTCAAGGGCTTCGACGCCTGGGGCGAGCTTTACATCGCCCGGGTCGCCCGCGAAGGCGAACTCGACCAGGAACAGCGTCGCCAACGGATGCATGCGGTCAATCCGCTGTACATCCTGCGCAACTACCTGGCGCAAAGGGCTATCGAAGCGGCGGAAAAAGGCGATTACTTGGAAGTCCGCCGGCTGCATGCGGTGCTGAGCAATCCGTTCGAGGAGCAGCCGGGGATGGAGAGCTATGCAGAGCGGCCACCGGAGTGGGGCAAGCATCTGGAGATCAGTTGTTCGTCGTGAGGCAGGTCAGATAAAGACATCCACCGGCACATTGAATCGCTCGGCCAACCAGCGGATCTGCCGCAGGTTGAGCTGGCGCTTTCCGCTCAGGATCTCGGATACAACCGACTGAGGGCCGACACCTGGCAGATCGCTTTGAGTCAGTCCGTGTTCGCGCATCATGTAACCAAGCACTTCAGCACCCGTGGCTTCGGGCATAGGTCGATGCTTATGGTCCCATTCCTCAATCCAGTCGCCGATGATATCCACCAAGCTCATAAGAGGATGCGACTCGTCAACACCGGTCATCTCGAGTAACTCGTCGAGTGCCTGCACCAGCGCGTCATAGTCGTCTTCGTTTTTGGGTTTACGCAGCAATGGCGATACGAACTCCCAATGTTCGGCCGCGTTTTTGATCAGAACGCTCATGTTCATCCCTCCTTCCATTTACCGCGGTCATATTCGCGGTGATCCAGCACATGTTTGATGTAGATTTTTTGATGCGGATATCGAACATAGGCAATCAGCCGCAATTTGTTACCGCCGATATCGAAAACGTGAAACTCACCGACCTTGTCGGTTGCAGGAAATGAAGATTTCATTTCCGCAAAATCCCTTGGCTTGACGCGCTTCGCGGTTCGATACCACTGGTCCAATGCGCTGGCCGCTTGCGGCCACTTTTCCTTGGCGTCCCAGATTCGTTTTTCGGAAAACACTCGCATGCAATATCCTTATCGCATTTTGCTATGGGAAGTTAATCACAGATCAAAAATATCGCAAGTTGCGATAACCATAGACAGACCAGCGGTCTGGCTCAGCAGGACTCAGCCTAGTTTTATCGCCAGACAGTGCGCGATTGAAATATGAGCAAACGTCTCCAACTAGGAGTTATCAGCTTCCAATTGGACTATCTGTCATGCCCGAACCACTCCTCATCCCCTGCCCCCACTGCAACGGCCTCAACCGCATCCCCGCCGAGCGAATGGGCGATCACCCCAAATGCGGTCGCTGCAAATCCGACGTCCTGCTGAACAAGCCTTTCGAACTGAAACAGGGTGACTACGCCAGTCAGATCAAGGGCGATCTGCCGCTGTTGGTGGACGTCTGGGCGGATTGGTGTGGGCCGTGCAAGTCGTTTGCACCGGTGTTCGAGCAGGCGGCCGGGCAGTTGGCGGGCAAGTGTCGGCTGGCCAAGCTCGACAGCGAGGCGAACCAGCAGCTGTCGGCGCAGCTGGGGATTCGTTCGATCCCGAGCCTGATTCTGTTCAAGAACGGCCGAGAAGTGGCGCGTCAGAGCGGGGCGTTTCCGTTGCCGCAGTTGATGAGTTGGTTGCGTAGCCAGGGGATTTAATGGCCGCGCTGATCCACATGTAGGAGCGAGCCTGCTCGCGAAGGCGGTGTAACAGTCAAAATAGTGGTGACATTCCGCTTTCGCGAGCAGGCTCGCTCCTACATTAGAAATCAGGCGTTTTCGAGCAGGTTGTGCAACTCGACAAACTGCTGCGTCAGCTTGTGCCGTGGGTCCAGGTGGATCAGCGGCGTATTGGCCTGGTGGGATTCACGCATGCGCACCGAGCTGCCCAGGTAAACCGGCAACACCGGCAGGCCTTCGGCGATCAATTCGTCGAGCATCTGCTGAGGCAGGCTGGCACGGGCCTGGAACTGATTGACCACGATCCCTTCAACCGCCAGCCCTTCATTGTGGTCCTCTTTCAATTCTTCGATTTCCGCCAGCAGGCCATACAGCGCCTGACGCGAAAAACTGTCGCAATCGAAAGGAATCAACACACGATCAGCGGCAATCAGCGCCGAAACTGCGTAAAAATTCAACGCAGGAGGCGTATCGAGGTAAATGCGGTCGTAGTCCCCGTCGAGCTCTTCGAGCAACTTACGCAGCTTGTTGATCTTGTGCTTGGCCTCGAGTTTTGGCTGCAAGTCCGCGAGTTCCGCCGTGGCGGTGATGACGTGGAGGTTATCGAACGGAGTTTCGTAAATATCGACCTGGCCTTTCTTGGAGAAAGGCCCGGAAGACAAGGTCTGCTTGAAGAAATCGGCGATACCCATCGGAATATCGTCACCGGTGAGCCCCGTCAGGTATTGGGTGGAGTTGGCCTGGGCATCGAGATCCACCAACAGGGTGCGATAGCCCTCGCTGGCGCTGACCGCCGCCAGATTGCAGGCAATGCTGGATTTGCCTACGCCACCTTTCTGATTGAACACCACGCGCCGCATGTCAAAACCTCCGTGTATCAAAGAATGACCGAGTGTAGTGGTGCACGGCATGGCTTAGCTACCTCCTCGAGAACGGGACTACACAGTCATCGGCAATCTCCCGCAGAAAGGACGGCAAGCTCGCGCATCAGACTCATCCAGACCCGACAGACGGGAAGTCTGGTAATACGAATAATTGGCAACTACTCGATTTTCACGATCAAGTGGGTGTAACCGGTTGTGCAAAATGTAACCAGCATTTGCTACACGTTCCCGGCACCGGGATAATGCCCAGCACTCTGCGCCAGGCGCCACGCAGAGGAAGTCGGTTATCTGCCACTTGCCGCGCCAAACAAGCCCTCCAGGGCGGGAAAAAATGTCTGTGATCAATTTCAACATCGCCCAATGGCGCGCTTGGGCCCCGGGGCTTGAAAGCGTGGACGATTGGCAGGCATGGAGCCGACAACCGGTCGAGTTGCCGGCCAGCGATGCCGCACCAGACGTTTCGTTCCTGCCCGCCATGCAACGCCGGCGCCTGAGTCGATTGGCGCGGATGGCGTTCAGCGTCGGCTGGTCATTGGCCGAGGGCCATCAGTCGTTGCCGCTGGTATTCGTTTCCCGTCACGGTGAAACCCCGCGCACCGTCGATATCCTCAGCGACCTCGCAGCCGAGCAGCCGCTGTCACCCACCCAATTCAGCCTTTCAGTGCACAACGCGATCATTGGCCTGTGGTCGATCATGCGCGGCGAAACCAGCGAAATGACCGCCCTGGCCGCCGGCGGCGATGGCCTGGAGCACGGCATGCTGGAAGCTGCGGCCCTGCTCGCTGAAGGCGCGAGCGCGGTCTTGCTGGTGGTCACCGAAGAGCAGCCGCCGCAGGCGTATTCGACCTGGATCGACGACGTGCCGTTTCCCTATGCACTCGGCATGCTGATCACGCCCGGCAATGACTGGCAGCTGTCCCTGAACAGCCCCTCGGATGCGTTGTCCAAAGCCCGATGGCCACACGCGTTGAATCTGTTGCGCGCGCTGCTCGGCCAGCAAACCACCTGCCAACATGCCTGGAAAAATCGTGTATGGACCTGGCAACGCAACCTGTGACCGAGAAAAACCGCGACGCCTACCACTGGCGCCTGCTGGCCACCGCCGCAAGCTTCGCCCTGTTCGGGCTAGGCGGGCTGTGCCTGCGCCTGGTGGTTTTTCCGTTGCTGAGCTGCCTGCCGGGCGACGCCATGGCCCATCGGTCGCGCGCACGGCAAACCGTCAGTCGCTGCTTCTGGTTTTTCGTGCGGTTCATGGCCCGTGCCGGGGTGCTGACCTACGACATTCAGGGCGCGGAAAAACTCGGCCGCCCCGGGCAGATGATCGTCGCCAATCACCCTTCACTGATCGACGTGGTATTCCTGATCGGCCTGGTGCGCCACGCCAACTGCGTGGTCAAGCAAAGCCTCTTCGAAAACCCGTTCACCCGCGCGCCGCTGCGCCGCACCCAATACATCAGCAACGACGGCAGCATGGACATGCTCGATGCCGCCGCCGATGCCTTGAAAAGCGGCCAGACCCTGATCATCTTTCCCGAAGGCACCCGCACCCAGCCGGGCCAGGCGCCGGCCTTTCATCGGGGGGGTGCGGCAATTGCCCTGCGGGGTGCGAAAATCCTCACCCCTGTGGTGATCCGGGTCAGCCCGACGACTTTGACCAAGGCCGAGCCCTGGTACCGCATCCCCAAACGCCGCGTGCACTTCAGTTTTCGTGTCGGCGCCGATATAGACCCGCAGGCCTTCGCCGCGCTGGGTCCGGCCCCTCAGGCCTCACGCAAGCTCAACGATTACCTGCATTCTTACTTCATCAAGGAGCTCGCCGAAGATGAGCGATCTGAACACCGATAGCCTGAACCGGGACATCAAAGCATTGATCATCGAAGCCCTCGGCCTCGAAGACATCAGCGTCGAAGACATCGGCGACCAGCAGACGCTGTTTGGCGAAGGCCTGGGCCTGGACTCGGTGGACGCCCTGGAACTGGGCCTGGCCATCCAGAAAAAGTACGGCATCAAGATCGACGCTGACGCCAAGGACACCCGCAACCACTTCAGCAACGTGGCGAGCCTTGCGGCGTTCGTCACCGCAAAACAGGCAGCTTGAGACCGGACCATGCAAACTCGTGACGACATTTTCAACACACTGCGCGATGCCCTGGTCGAGCTGTTCGAGCTGGACCCCAAGCGGGTGAGCCTCGAATCCAACCTGTACCAGGACCTGGAAATCGACAGCATCGATGCCGTCGACCTGATCGATCACATCAAACGTCAGACCGGCAAGAAAATCGCCGCCGAAGAATTCAAATCGGTGCGCACCGTCAGTGACGTGGTCGAGGCGGTCTACCGTCTTGTTCAACCCGCCGCATGAGTCGACTGATCGGCCTTGGCCTGCTGCTGGCGGGCCTGCTGTACCCCTTCGCGGTGTATTTCGGCATGGAGCATTTCGCCCCGTGGCAGTTCGGCCTGATGCTGGGCAGCCTGTGGCTGGCCCGCGTGCTCACCGGCAAACGCCAGCCCGGCAGCCTGTGGATGGCCCTGGTGGCGATTGTTTTTTGCCTGTTGCTGGCGTTGTTCGATAACCCGGCGCTGCTGCGCTGGTACCCGGTACTGATCAGCGCCTTCATGCTGGCGCTGTTTGGCGGCAGCCTGATGTACGGGATGCCCGTGGTTGAACGCCTGGCCCGGGTGCGTGAACCGGATCTGCCGGACGAAGGCATTCGCTACACCCGCCAGGTCACCATCGCCTGGAGCGTGTTTTTTCTCTGCAACGGCCTGTGTGCCGCCGCCCTGACGCTTTGGGCGCCGCTGAGCTGGTGGATGGTCTACACCGGGCTGATCTCCTACGGATTGATCGGCCTGATGTTCGCCATTGAACTGCTCGTAAGAATACGGGTACGAGGCCGTATATGAATTGGATAAAACTTGAGCACCTGCTGCTCAAGGCCCAGCCGGCGCGCGCCGCAGCGGTCGCGCCGGCCCTGAATCACGGCCAACTGTGCGAACAGGCCCTGAGCCTGGCCGCCGGCCTCAAGGCACGGGGCGCCCGGCGCATCGCCGTGCACCTGGAAGATGCCGCCGACCTGGCGATTGCCCTGCTGGGTGCCTGGCGCGCCGGGGTCAGCGTGTTGCTGCCCGCCGACCTGCAACCCCAGACCCGCCAGCGCTGGTCGAATGACGTCGACCTGTGGTTGACCGATCTGCCTGAAGACGCGCACCTGAACGATTTCAAGAAGCCGCCGCTGGCCGCCGCCGAGCTGGATCTGGACCGCTGCACCCTGAGCCTGTGCACCTCCGGCTCCAGCGGCGAGCCCAAGCGCATCGAAAAAAGCCTGCGCCAACTGGTCAATGAAGTCGAAGCCCTGGAGCGACTGTGGGGCGCTGATCTAGGTTCGGCATGCATCATCGGCAGCGTCGCCACCCAACACATTTATGGCCTGCTGTTTCGCGTGTTGTGGCCGCTGTGCGCCGGGCGAACGTTCGTGCGCAAGCAACTGGCGTTTCCGGAAGACCTGCAACGCGCCAGCCGCGAGCAGGCGGCATTTGCCTGGGTGGCCAGCCCGGCGCTGCTCAAGCGCATGGGCGACAACCTCGACTGGCCGGCCTTGAGCGCGGTGCGGCGCGTGTTCTCCTCCGGTGGTGCATTGCCCGCCGAGGCTGCACAAAGCCTGCACGAGCGCCTGCAGCAATGGCCGACGGAAATTTTCGGCAGCTCGGAAACCGGTGGCATCGCCTGGCGTCAGGGGCCCGACCTGTGGCAGCCCTTCGCCGATGTGCAGCTCCAACAGGACAGCGACGGCGCCCTGTTGATCGCTTCGCCCTACTTGCCTGAAGCCCATATCGAACACACCGCCGATGCCGCACGTATCGCGGCGGACGGCCGTTTCGAGCTGCTCGGTCGGCTGGACCGGATCGTCAAGCTTGAAGAAAAACGCATCTCGCTGCCCATGCTGGAGCAGGCGCTAGTGGCCCATGAATGGGTCGCCGAAGCACGGCTCGCCGTGGTCCAGGAAAACCGCGCCTCGCTGGGGGCGTTGCTGGTGCTAAGCGAGACCGGACTGCACGCCTTGCGCAATCAAGGTCGACGCACGCTCACTGAAACTTTGCGCCAATACCTGAGCCAGCACTGCGAAACCCTGGCGCTGCCACGGCGTTGGCGTTTGCTGCGACAAATGCCCCTGAATGCGCAAGGCAAACTGCCCCAGGCGGATGTCGAAGCCCTGTTGCTGGCGCCGCGCCCCAAAGCACCTCAGGTGCTGGAGCAGACCGAGGTCAACGGCGAATGGAGCTTGCAACTGGCCGTGCCCCCGGACCTGGCCTACTTCAGCGGGCACTTCCCTAAAGCCCCGGTATTGCCCGGCGTGGTGCAAGTCGAGTGGGCCATGAGCCTGGGTCAGCAACTGATGAACCTTCCGGAAAAATTCGCCGGCATGGAAGTCCTGAAATTCCAGCAGCTGGTGCGACCGGGGGATGAAATCCAGCTGCATCTGCGCTTCGACCTGACCCGGGGCAAACTGTATTTCGCCTATCGCAATGAAACCGCCACCTGCTCCAGTGGGCGGATTTTGCTGGAGGCTGAGCATGTGTAATTCAGGCGAGTGCTGCGCACTCGATCGCGAGCAGGCTCGCTCCTACAAGGTCAGCGCAAATCCACTGTGGGAGCGAGCCTGCTCGCGATGCAGGCACCTCGGTCTGGCAGGTACACGCCAAGATGCATAACCCCTGCGCCATCGTCCCGGTCTACAACCACGAAACCGCGATCACCACGGTGGTCGACGCGCTGCTGACCAGCGGCCTGCCGTGCATCCTGGTGGACGATGCCAGCGATCAATCCTGCGCCAGGGTCCTCGATCAATTGGCCCACCGCGATAACGTCCACCTGATTCGCCTCGCCGCCAATCAGGGCAAGGGCGGTGCCGTCATGACCGGCCTGCGTGAAGCGGGTCGACTGGGCTTCAGCCACGCCCTGCAGGTGGACGCCGACGGCCAGCACGATCTGCAAGACGTCGCGCGCTTCATCGAACACTCACGCGCCCATCCCGACGCCGTGATCTGCGGCTATCCGCAATACGACGCCAGCGTACCCAAGGGCCGCCTGTACGCCCGCTACCTGACCCACGTCATGGTGTGGATCAACACCCTGTCGTTGCAGATTCGCGATTCCATGTGCGGCTTCCGCGTCTATCCCCTGCCGCCGGTGCTGGCGTTGATCGACACCGCCAGGATTGGCAAGCGCATGGATTTCGACTCGGACATTCTGGTGCGCCTGGCCTGGCGCAATCAGCCGATGCAATGGCTGCACACCAGGGTCCATTACCCATTGGACGGTGTTTCGCACTTCCGGATGTTCCACGACAACGTCCTGATATCGAGCATGCACACTCGCCTGTTCTTCGGCATGTTGCTGCGCTCGCCCGTGATCCTCTGGCGACGGTGGCGATCTTGAGCAGCGACAAGCAACACTGGGCCGACCGCGAGGAGCGCGGCAGCTTCTGGCTGATGAAGCTCACCGCCTTCGGCGCCAAAGTCCTCGGCCGCCGGATGCTGAGCCCGGTGCTGTACGGCATCGTCTTGTACTTTTTCCTGTTCGGACGCACCGCACGCCATAGCGCCTGGCAGTACCAGCAACGCCTGGCCGACTGGAGTGCCCGACCCGAGCTGCGCCCGACCCACTGGCGCGTGTTCGGCCAGTTCATGGCCTTCGCCGACTCGATGCTCGACAAACTCGACGTGTGGAACCGCAAGTTGAGTATCGAGCAGATCGAAATCATCGACCCGGCGCTGCTGCGCCACCAGTTGCGCGGCAGCCGCGGGCAGATGCTGGTGGGGGCTCATCTGGGCAATCTGGAAGTCTGCCGCGCGCTGGCGGAGATCGGCGAGAAGGTGACCATGAACGTGCTGGTGCACACCAAGCACGCCGAGCAGTTCAACCGTTTGCTGGGCGAAGCCGGGGCGACCAATTTGCGCCTGATTCAGGTCAGTGAACTGGATCCGGTGATCATGCTGCAACTGCACGAGCGCCTGGAGCGCGGTGAGTGGCTGGCGATTGCCGGCGACCGCGTGCCCCTGCATGGCGGGCGCAGCGTGACCGTGGACTTTCTCGGCCATCCGGCCAGGTTCCCCCAGGGCCCGTGGCTGCTGGCCGGCCTGCTGAAATGCCCGATCCACCTGCTAATGTGCCTGAAGAAACCCGACGGCCACTATCGCCTGACCATCGAGCCCTTCGCCCAGGCCATCACCTGGAAGCGCAGCGATCGCGAGCAGGTCATTCATCAGTGGGCCTCCCGCTATGCCGAGCGCCTGGGTCACTATTGCCTCGAAGCGCCCCGACAATGGTTCAACTTTTACCCTTTCTGGAAGACCGATGACGACGCCAACGCTTGAGCCGGTAACTTTCGGCGAACTCCCTTTGCGCATCGAAGACGTGCTGGCCGTGGCCAACCGTCAGGCCCCCGCGCAGTTGCAGGGCGACCCCGCCTACCGCGAGCGCATCGCCAAGGGCGCGCGTTTCCTCGATTCGCTGCTGGACAAGGAAGGCGTGATCTATGGCGTGACCACCGGTTACGGCGATTCCTGCGTGGTGGCAGTGCCGCTGCATCACGTCGAGGCGCTGCCGCAGCACCTGTTCACCTTCCACGGTTGCGGGCTGGGCAAGCTGCTCGACGCCCAGGCCACCCGCGCGGTGCTGGCGGCGCGTTTGCAGTCGCTGTGCCACGGGGTTTCCGGGGTGCGCGTGGAATTGCTGGAGCGCCTGCAAGCGTTCCTTGAACACGACATTTTGCCGCTGATCCCGGAGGAAGGTTCGGTGGGCGCCAGCGGCGACCTGACGCCGCTGTCCTATGTCGCCGCGACCCTGTCCGGCGAGCGCGAAGTGATGTATCGCGGCGAGCGCAGGCAAGCCGCCGACGTACACCGCGAACTGGGCTGGCAGCCGCTGGTGCTGCGTCCGAAAGAGGCCCTGGCGCTGATGAACGGCACGGCGGTGATGACCGGCCTCGCCTGCCTGGCCTACGCCCGCGCCGATTACCTGCTGCAACTGGCAACCCGCATCACCGCGCTGAACGTGGTCGCCCTGCAAGGCAACCCGGAGCATTTCGACGAGCGTCTATTCGCCGCCAAGCCGCATCCGGGGCAGATGCAAGTCGCCGCCTGGTTGCGCAAGGACCTGGCCATCGACGCGCCGACCGCGCCGCTGCACCGCCTGCAGGACCGCTATTCCCTGCGCTGCGCGCCCCACGTCCTCGGCGTGCTGGCGGACAGCCTGAACTGGCTGCGTTCGTTCATCGAAATCGAGCTCAACAGCGCCAACGACAACCCGATCATCGACGCCGAAGCCGAGCGCGTGCTGCACGGCGGGCACTTCTATGGCGGCCATATCGCCTTCGCCATGGACAGCCTGAAGAACCTCGTGGCCAACGTCGCCGACCTGCTGGATCGCCAGCTCGCGCTGCTGGTAGACGAACGCTACAACCACGGCCTGCCGAGCAACCTGTCCGGCGCCAGCGCCGAGCGCGCCATGCTCAACCACGGCTTCAAGGCCGTGCAGATCGGCGCCAGCGCCTGGACCGCCGAAGCACTGAAAAACACCATGCCGGCCAGCGTGTTCTCGCGCTCCACCGAGTGCCACAACCAGGACAAGGTAAGCATGGGCACCATCGCCGCCCGCGATGCGATTCGTGTGCTGGAGCTGACCGAACAGGTCGCCGCCGCTACCCTGCTGGCGGCCAACCAGGGCGTGTGGCTGCGCGGGCAAGCCGAAGATGCGCGGCCGCTGCCACCGGCCCTGGCTGCCATGCACGAAGAACTGGCCGCAGACTTTGCGCCGGTGATCGAAGACCGCGCCCTGGAGGGCGAACTGCGCCTGTGCCTGCAACGCATCGCCGAACAACACTGGAGGCTGCATGCGTAGCAAGGGCGTGCTTCACACCGATACGCAAATCCTCGTGCCGTTCTTCGACGTGGACAGCATGAACGTGGTCTGGCACGGCCATTACGTGAAGTACCTGGAAGTCGCCCGCTGCGCGTTGCTGGACAAGATCGGCCACAATTACACCGCCATGTCCGAGTCTGGCTACGCCTGGCCGGTGATCGACCTGCAACTGCGCTACATACGCGGTGCCGTGTTCGGTCAGAAGCTGAATGTGCGGGCCAATCTGGTGGAGTGGGAGAACCGTCTGAAGATCAATTACCTGATCAGCGACCTGGAAACCGGCGAACGCATGACCCGCGCCGTCTCCGTGCAGGTCGCCGTCGACATGGGCACTCGCGAGATGCTGCTGGCTTCGCCGAAAGTCTTCACCGACGCGGTCGAGAGGGTCTTGCCATGATGCTCACCCGATCCCCTGTAGGAGCGAGCATGCTCGCGATGGTCGTTAACGATGACGCGGGGCACCTGACACCCCGAGGCGTCCTCAGGTTTTTCGCGAGCAGGCTCGCTCCTACAGTGTTTTGTGTACTGTTGGGGATTCCGGGGTTGGCCCAGGCCTTCGATCTGCAACAGCTCAGCGACCAACTGGCCAAGCCTGATGTGATCCACGGCAACTTCATCCAGGAAAAACACCTGCGCGCCCTGCCCCAGCCGTTGACCAGCAAGGGCACCTTCGTCCTGGCGAAAAACCACGGCTTGTTGTGGCTGCTGAAAACACCGCTGCAACAGGACTACCGCATCACGGCCCAGGGCATCGCGCGCCGTGACGCCAGTGGCTGGCAGATGCTGCCGGGCAAGAGTGCCGGTGCCGAGCAGAACCGCTTGTTCCTCGCGGTGCTGCAAGGCGACAGCAGCGGGTTGCAACGGGATTTCGAACTGTCCCTGAACGGCGACGCGCAGAACTGGAAGCTGACGCTGGTACCACGCTCGATGCTGCTCAAGCAGGTGTTCAACCAGATCAACATCACCGGCGCCGAACTGGTCAACAGCATCGAACTGCTGGAAACCCAGGGCGACAGCACCCTGCTGCGCATGCAGGACAGCACCAGCGCCCAACCGTTGAGCGACGCGGAGCAACGCGACTTTGCCCAGTGAACGCCTGCTTCCGCGCCTGTTCCTGATCCTGCTGCTGGCCGTGCTGGCGCTCGCCGGCTGGCAGTGGCGCGACGGCGCGCCGCTGTCGGCGAACCTGATGGAACTGGTGCCCGGCACCGCGCCGGACGCCCTGGAGCTACGCGCCGAACAGCGCATGCAGGAGCCGCTGAACCGCGAAATGCTGGTGCTGGTCGGCCACACCGATCGCCAGCAGGCGGTCGCCATGGCGCAGAAACTGAGCGAGCAGTGGCAAGCCAGCGGCCTGTTCGAAAAGGTCCAGTGGAACCTGCAAGCCGACTTGCCGGCCCTGCGCGCGCAACTGCTGCAAGGTCGCCTGGCAATGCTGTCGGCGGATGATCGCCGGCAACTGATCGAACACCCCGATGCGTTCATCCAGCAGCGGGTACAAGCCTTGTTCGACCCCTTTACCGGATTCAGCCTGGTGCCGAGCCAGGACGACTGGCTCGGCCTGACCGGGCGCATCCAGAACAGCCAGCCGCAACACGGCGCGGTGCAACTGGACATCGGGAGCGGTGCCCTGATCGCCGATGCCGATGGCAAGAGCTGGGTGTTGGTGCGGGCGCGCACCACGGGCAACGCCTTCGACATGAACCTGCCGCTGCAAGTGGCGAACCTGCTTGAGCGCAGCCGCGCGCAAGCCGCCGCATCCGACGTACGACTGCTGGCCGCCAGCGGCCTGCTGTATGCCGCCAACGGCCAGAAGCAAGCGACCCGCGAGATCACCTGGGTCGGCGGTGGCGCCACTCTCGGCATCCTGTTGCTGCTGTTGCTGGCCTTCCGTCGCTGGCGGGTGTTGCTGGCCTTCGTCCCGGTGCTGGTGGGCATGCTGTTCGGCGCCGTGGCCTGCGTGGCGCTGTTCGGCCACATGCACGCGATCACACTGGTGCTGGGTTCGAGCCTGATCGGCGTGGCCGTCGATTACCCGCTGCACTACCTGTCCAAGAGCTGGAGCCTGCAACCCTGGCGCAGTTGGCCGGCCCTGCGCCTGACCCTGTCAGGCCTGACCCTGAGCCTGACCACCAGCGCCATCGGTTACCTGGCACTGGCCTGGACCCCGTTCCCGGCGCTGACCCAGATCGCGGTGTTCTCCGCCGCCGGCCTGCTGGGTGCCTATCTGTCCGCCGTATGCCTGCTGCCGGCGCTGCTCAAGGGTGTTGAGCTACAACCAGCGCAATGGCCGTTGCGGCTTTCCGGTCATTTGCTCGCCTGTCGTGAAGCCTTGCTCAAACACCTGAGCACCCCAGTACTGCTGGCCCTGCTGATTGCCTTTTGTGCCGGCGGCCTTCTGAAACTGGAATCCCGAAACGACATCCGCCAATGGATCAGCGCACCACCGCAATTGACCGACGAAGCCCAGACCATCGCGCGGATCACCGGCTATCAACCCACCAGCCAGTTCTTCCTGGTGCAGGCCGCCGATGAACAGCAACTGCTTGAACGCCAGGACGCCCTGGATGATCGCCTCGATCAACTGATCAATCTGGACAAGCTCGAGGGCTACCTGTCGCTCAACCAACTGGTCAGCCCGCCCAACGAGCAGCAACGGGTGCGCGAGGCGCTGGGCAAACTGCCGCCGTTCTGGCAGCCATTGCTCGGGGTCGGGGTGCCGGTGGAGGCGCTGCAAACCGAGTTGGCCCGATTGCAGGCGTTGCCCACCCAGGACATCGACGCGGCGCTGGCCGGGCCGTTGGCAGAACCCTATCGCCTGCTGTGGCTGGGGCCGACCGCGCACGGCGTGGCGGCGATGGTCAGCCTGCAAGGCTTGAACAATCCGTCGCTGCTGCGGGTCCAGACCGCAGATTTGCCCGGCGTGAAGCTGGTGGATCGGCTGGGGGAATTGAACGAAGTGTTCGCCGCGACCCAAATCAGCGCCGCCGAATTGAAACTCGCCTCCTGCGTGCTGATCGTGCTGGTGCTGATCCTGCCGTTCGGCCTGGGCGGCGCGCTGCGCATCGTTTCCCTGCCACTGCTGGCCGCCCTGTGCAGCCTGGCCAGTCTCGGCTGGCTGGGGCAGCCTTTGACCCTGTTCAGCCTGTTCGGCCTGCTGCTGGTGACGGCCATCAGCGTCGACTACGCGATCCTCATGCGCGAACAGGTGGGCGGCGCGGCCGTGAGCCTGCTGGGTACCTTGCTGGCGGCGCTCACCACCTGGCTGTCGTTCGGCCTGCTGGCGGTGTCGAGCACGCCGGCGGTGAGCAATTTCGGTCTGTCGGTCAGCCTGGGCCTGATGTTCAGCTTCATGCTCGCGCCCTGGGCCGGTCGCCAGGCACACACCGCCACGGTCGCGGAGCCGACAGCATGATGATTGCGCTGTTCTGGGCCATGGCCCTGGCGCTGTTCGCCGCCGCCACCCGTGTCGGCCGTCACTTCGGCCTGATTCCGATTGTCAGCCAGCTGTTGCTGGCGACCGTCGGCCTGCCGTTGCTGATGTATTTCTGGGTCGAGCCACAATGGCAGCTCAGCGGCGCGGCGCTGGTGTCGCCGGTCTGGCTGAAGAACCTCTACAGCCTGAGTTTTGCGCTGTTGCTGGGCTACATCCTCAGCGACGTGATCGACCTGCACCTGGATCGCCAGAGTCTGAAAATTGCCCTGCCGAGTTTCTGCATTCCGTTTGCCTGCGGCCTGGCCACGGCGATCTGGCTGCTGCCCGCGCAGCCCTGGATCAGTTCGCTGGCCGTCGGCCTGTTGTTCGCCATCACCGCGATACCGGTGCTGTACCTGTACCTGCGGCACATCGATTACCCCGCCAGCGCCACCCGGCGACTGGTGCAAACCGCGATCCTCATCGACCTCGCCTGCTGGACCCTGTTCGCCATCGCCCAAGGCACCCTGCACTTGAGCAGCCTGCTGCTGCCGCTGGTCGGCGCCTGCCTGCCCCTGCTGTTGCGCCTGCTCGGCCTGCGCCAGCTGAAACTGTACAGCCTGGGCTTTTTCGGACTGTTGGTGGTGGCCGAGCACTACAAGCTCAACGCGCTTATTTTCGGCATCGGTTACGTGCTGGTCATGGCCGTGCTGAAAGCTCCGCTGACGCACCCGCTGCCGGCGATTTGGATGAGCCGCCTGCAAACATACGTGGCGATCCCGCTGATCCTTACGTTCGGCATCGTGCAGATCAACGTCCACAGCGCACTGGACAGCCTCGGCTGGGTGCAGTTGGCGGCGCTGCTGCTGTTGCCGATTGCCAGCAAAATGCTCGGCAACTGGCTCGGTCTCGGCTGGGCCGGCGCCTCGTTCCCGGGCGCCAGCCGCTGGCGGGAAAGCGTGCTGCTGAACATTCGCGGCCTGAGCGAGATCGTGTTTCTCAACCTGCTGCTGCAACAACAGCTCATCAGCCCGGCGCTGTACTTTGCGCTGATGGTGATGGGCCTGGTCGCGACCCTGCTGCCGGCGTTGGCCGGCATGCACCGGATTCCCCTGAATGCAGCTGCCCCGGCAAGGAGCCCCCATGCCCACCGTTGAAATGGAACGCCGCCAGGTCCTGGTGATCGGCGCCGGCCCGTCGGGCGCCATCGCCGCCGCACTGCTCAAGCGCAAGGGCCACGACGTGCTGGTGATCGAGCGCCAGCATTTCCCACGGTTTTCCATTGGCGAAAGCCTGTTGGCCCATTGCCTGGATTTCGTCGAGGAAGCGGGCATGCTCGAAGCCGTCAACGCGGCGGGATTCCAGGTCAAGACTGGCGCGGCGTTTGCCTGGGGCGAGCACTACAGCGCCTTCGATTTCGGCGAGGCATTCAGCCAGGGCAAGACCACCACGTTCCAGGTGCAGCGCGCCGATTTCGATCAATTGCTGGCCGACCAGGCGGCGTTGCAAGGGGTGGAAATCCGCTACGGCGAAACCCTTTTCAGCGTCGACATCGAGGCGACCAAACCCCAACTGGGTGTGCGCCGCGAAGACGGCAGCGAATACCGCATCGAAGCGGACTTCATGCTCGACGCCAGCGGTTACGGGCGCGTCCTGCCGCGTTTGCTCGACCTCGAAGCACCCTCGAACTTCCCGGTGCGCCAGGCGGTGTTCACCCACGTCGAAGACCGCATCGACAGCCCAAGTTTCGACCGCAGCAAAATCCTCGTCAGCACCCACCCGACCCAGCGCGACATCTGGTTTTGGACCATCCCGTTCAGCAACGGCCGATGCTCGGTCGGCGTGGTGGCCGCCGCGCAGCACTTCGAGGGGCGTGGTGATGACCTTGATGCGTGCCTGCGCGGCTTCATCAGCGAAACCCCAAGCCTGGCTCGCGTGCTGGGCAATGCCATCTGGGATACCCCGGCGCGCACCATCGGCGGCTACTCGGCCAACGTCAAAACCCTGCACGGCCCGGGCTTTGCGCTGCTGGGCAATGCCGCGGAGTTCCTCGACCCGGTATTCTCCTCCGGCGTGACCATCGCCATGCGTTCGGCGAGCATGGCGGCGGGCGTGCTGCACCGTCAGTTGCAGGGCGAAACGGTCGATTGGCAGGGGGAATTCGCCGTACCGCTCAAGCGCGGTGTCGATACCTTCCGCTGCTACGTCGAAGGCTGGTATGCCGGGACCTTCCAGGATGTGATTTTCCATGAGGGCAGTTCCCGGGAAATCCGCGGCATGATCAGTTCGATCCTCGCCGGTTATGCCTGGGACGAGCGTAATCCGTTCGTCAGCGGTGCCAAACGTCGGCTGAAGGCCATTTCAGAATTCTGTGCAAGGACGGCGTCATGACCTATTCGAGCGACAACTACGTCGAAGAGACCCGCTTCGGTCTGTGGTTCCTGCGCAGCCGCACCTGGCAGCACTATGTGCTGCGCGTGGCGATCGAGGATTTGCGCGGCCTGTTCAGCGAAGCCCCGCCGAGCCAACCGTTGTTGCTGGATGCCGGATGTGGTCAGGGCAAGTCCTTCAAGTACCTGCGCCAGGCCTTCATGCCCGGCCGTCTGATCGGCGTGGATGCCGACCCGCAGAGCCTGCAACGCAGCCGCGAAGAAGCGGTCAATCTGGGTATGGCGGTGGAGTTGATCGACAGCGACTGCGCGAACCTGAAAATCGCCGACGCCAGTGTCGACCTGCTGTTCTGTCACCAGACCTTCCATCATCTGGTGGAGCAGGAAAAAGCGCTGGCGGAGTTCTATCGCGTGCTCAAGCCGGGCGGCTATCTGCTGTTCGCCGAATCCACCGAGGCCTACATTGATACCTGGGTAATTCGCTGGCTGTTCAGGCACCCGATGCAGGTGCAAAAAAGCGCGGCGCAGTACCTGGAGATGATTCGCCAACAGGGTTTCGAATTCGGCCCGCAGAACGTGTCTTATCCCTACCTGTGGTGGAGCCGTGCCACAGATTTCGGCCTGCTGGAACTGTTGGGTGTGTGCAAGCCCAAACCCTTTGGCCAGCGGGAAGAGACGCTGGTCAATGTGGTGGCGCGCAAGCCTCTTGAAGGTGTTGTTTGATGTTCACATTCGGCTCCTTGAAATACCCGACCTGTAGGAGCGAGCCTGCTCGCGATAGCGGTGGGTCAGCCAACTTGTATGTCCACTGCAAGGCCGCCATCGCGAGCAGGCTCGCTCCTACAGGGGTCATGGGTGTTCTTTTGCTTTGCGTGATTCTGCTGTTGAGCGCCTGCTCCAGCCGCGCACCGCTGCCCGAAAATACGCCGACGCTGCCGCTCCCCCTGCAACTGCACATCGAACGCCTGCAAGACGAACAGCGCCAGGACTGGGTGCTGGTGATCCAGCAGGAGGGCCCGGCCGTTCGCTGGTCGATGATGGACCTGCTGGGCATTCCCCAGGCCCGGCAAAAGCTCGAGGATCGCCAGTGGCAGGCCGATGGCTTGCTGCCGCCCAATCCGGAAGCCCGGGAGCTGTTCGCCGCGCTGCTGTTTGCGTTGACCCCCAAGGACGAGCTGACCGTTAACTACCCGCTCGCCTGGCAACATGGCGACCTGCGCTCCCTGCCGGAGCGCTGGGATGTGCGTTATTCACAATCGATGAACTTTGAATTGAATCTGCCCAAAGGCCCGAAATACCACGTCACGCCGCTGAGCGGAGAGACGCCATGAGCGCGTATTTGAATGCCCTCGGGGTGATCTGCTCGCTGGGCCGCGGCAAGGATGAAGTCGCGCGAAACCTGTTTGCCGGCGATTGCTCAGGCATGCGCAGCAAAGCGGGATGGGTGCCCGATCGGGCGTTGCCCGTGGGCTCGGTGCAAGGCGAACTGGCAGCCCTGCCAGCCGGGTTTTCCCGACACGACACCCGCAACAACCGCCTGTTGCTGGAAGCCGCGCTGCAAATCCGCGAGGACATCGACCAGGCCATCCAGACCTATGGCCGCGAGCGGATCGGCGTCGTCCTGGGCACCAGCACCTCGGGCATCGAAGAAGCCAGCCAGGGCCTGGCGCACTATCTGAATACCGGTCAATTCTCCGCCGAATACGACTACCAGCAGCAGGAGCTCAGTGCGCCGGCGAATTTCCTCGCCGAGTGGCTGCAATTGAGCGGGCCGGCCTATGTGATTTCCACCGCCTGCACCTCCAGCGCCCGCGCGCTGATGAGTGCCCAGCGCCTGCTCGACCTGGGCCTATGCGACGTGGTGCTGTGCGGCGGCGTCGACAGCCTGTGCAAGCTGACCCTCAACGGCTTCTCGGCACTGGATGCGGTCTGTGATCAGCGCTGCAACCCGTTTTCGGTGAACCGTAATGGCATCAACATCGGCGAAGCGGCGGTGCTGTTTCTGATGAGTCGGCAGCCCGCTGAAGGCCGGCCGATTGCACTGCTTGGATGCGGCGCCAGCTCCGATGCTCACCATATTTCCGCGCCGGAGCCTAGCGGCCGTGGCGCCCTGCAAGCCATGGGCAAGGCCTTGAGCCGCGCCGGGCTGCAACCGCAACAGATCAGCTACCTGAACCTGCACGGCACCGCTACGCAGCACAACGATGCCATGGAAAGCACGGCGGTCAACACGCTGTTCCCGGCAGGCGTCCTTTGCTCGTCCACCAAACCCATGACCGGCCACACTCTCGGTGCGGCGGGAGCACTGGAAGCGGCGTTCTGCTGGTTGAGCCTCAGTAGCGACAATCGAGAACAGGCCCTGCCCCCGCATGTCTGGGACAACCAGTCGGATCCTGAGCTGCCCGTCCTGAAATGGGTGACCCCGGCCACGCGCCTGACGTCCACTGGTCCCCGCTACCTGATGAGCAATTCCTTCGCTTTCGGTGGCAACAACGTCAGTCTGATTATCGGAGACGCCCCATGATTGACTGGCCGCTCGCCGAACTGCTGCCCCACGCCGGCGATATGATCCTCATCGACCGGATCCTGGCGTTCGACGCGGAGCAGATTCACACCGGCCTTACGGTCAAGCCGACCGGGCTGTTCAATCGCCCCGATGGCAGCCTGCCCGCCTGGGTGGGCATCGAACTGATGGCCCAGAGCGTCGCCGCCTTCGCCGGTTGCCATGCGCGCCAGCGCGGTGATGAAGTGGAACTGGGCTTCCTGCTCGGCAGCCGCAAGTTCGAGTGCAACGTCGAGAGTTTCCCCGCCGGCACCGAGCTGAACATCCATGGCTTGCGCTCGCTGGAAGACGACAACGGCATGGGGGTTTTCGAATGCCACATCCATGGGCCGGGCATTCACGCCAGTGCCCGCCTGAACGTGTATCGCCCGCCCCAGGCCACGCAATATCTCCATGAACCCCAAGGCACTTCACAAGGAACGCAGGCATGACTGAATTCGTACTGGTCACCGGTTCCAGCCGTGGCATCGGCCGCGCCATCGCCCTGCGCCTGGCCCAGGCCGGGCATGACATCGTGCTGCATTGCCGCAGCGGCGTGGCGGATGCCGAGGCCGTTCGAGTCGAAATCGAGGCTTTGGGCCGCCAGGCGCGCATCCTGCAGTTCGATGTGTCCGACCGTGCCGCCTGCAAGGCCGCCCTCGAAGCCGATGTGGAAAACCACGGCGCCTATTACGGCGTGGTACTCAACGCCGGCCTGACGCGTGACGGTGCTTTTCCGGCGCTGAGCGAGGATGATTGGGATGTGGTGATGCGCACTAACCTGGACGGCTTCTACAACGTGCTGCACCCGGTGATGATGCCGATGATCCGTCGTCGCGCCGCCGGGCGGATTGTCTGCATCACCTCGGTGTCGGGGCTGATCGGCAACCGTGGCCAGGTCAACTACAGCGCCTCCAAGGCCGGGTTGATCGGCGCGGCCAAGGCCTTGGCCACCGAATTGGCCAAACGCAAGATTACCGTCAACTGTGTCGCCCCCGGCCTGATCGACACAGCGATGCTCGATGAAAACGTGCCGGTGGAAGAACTGATGAAAATGATTCCCGCACAACGCATGGGCACCCCGGAAGAGGTGGCCGGCGCGGTGAATTTCCTGATGTCGGCGGAAGCGTCGTACATCACTCGCCAGGTGCTGGCCGTCAACGGAGGCCTGTGCTGATGAAACGCGTGGTCGTCACCGGCATGGCCGGCATCACCTCTCTGGGCAGCGACTGGGACAGCATCGCCGGCCACTTCGCGGCCAACCGCAGTGGCATCCGCCGGATGGACGAGTGGGATCGCTTCACCGAACTCAACACTCGCCTGGCCGGGCCCATCGATGACTTCAAGGTGCCGGCCCACTGGACCCGCAAACAACTGCGCAGCATGGGCCGGGTTTCGCGGCTGGCTGTAGGCGCATCGGAAATGGCGTTGGCCGACGCAGGCTTGCTGGGTGACGACATGATCAAGGACGGGCGCATGGGCGTTGCCTGCGGCTCCTCCACCGGCAGCACCGACGAGATCAAGGCGTTCGGCAACATGCTGCTCAACTCGGTGGCTGAAGGCCTGAACGCCAACTCCTACGTGCGCATGATGCCGCACACCACGGCGGCCAATATCAGCATCTTCTTCGGCCTCACCGGTCGCCTGATCCCCACCTCCAGCGCCTGCACCAGCGGCAGCCAGGGCATCGGCTATGCCTACGAGGCGATCAAGTTCGGTCGCCTGCCGCTGATGCTCGCTGGCGGTGCCGAAGAGCTGTGCCCGACCGAAGCCATGGTGTTCGATGCGCTCTACGCCACCAGCCTGAAAAACGACACCCCGCACCTGTCCCCGCGCCCCTACGACACCGGTCGTGACGGCCTGGTGATCGGTGAAGGCGCCGGCATGCTGGTGCTGGAAGAACTGGAACACGCCCTGGCACGAGGTGCGCGCATCCACGCGGAAATCGTCGGCTTCGGCAGCAATGCCGACGGCCAGCACACCACCCGCCCCGAGCAGGTCACCATGCGCCGGGCCATGGAACTGGCCCTGGAAGACGCCGGCCTTGCGCCATCGGCCATCGGCTACGTCAACGGCCACGGCACCGCCACCGAACAGGGCGACATCGCCGAAACCCTGGCCACCAGCAGCCTGTTCGGCGAACACATGCCCATCAGTTCGCAAAAAAGTTTCCTCGGCCATACCCTCGGCGCCTGTGGTGCACTGGAGTCCTGGTTCAGCATCGAAATGCTCAACCGCGACCTGTACGTGCACACCCTCAACCTCGACGAAGTCGACCCCAACTGCGGCAAGCTCGATTATCTGCGCGGCGAGTTCCGGCAGATGAGTCATCAGTTCGTGATGAACAATAATTTTGCGTTTGGCGGGGTGAATACGTCGCTGATCTTCAAGCGTTGGGCGTAACTGATCGTTCCCACGCTCTGCGTGGGAATGCAGCCCGGGACGCTCCGCGTCCCAAATTAGAAGCCGAACGCAGAGCGTCCGTTGAGGCATTCCCACGCAGAGCGTGGGAACGATCTTTCAAAGCGGTACGTCAGGCGACATTGATGTTGGATGTGCCGGCCTCATCGCGGGCAAGCCCGCTCCCACAGGGTTCATCTGTGTGTCGAAAATCTCATTCTCGCCACGGTCCCCTGTAGGAGCGAGCCTGCTCGCGATGGTCGTCAACGATAACGCGCGGTGCCTGAATGACCGCGTTGCCCGGACGTTTTTCGCGAGCAGGCTCGCTCCTACAAGGTTATGGCTGATCGAGGTTATCCAGTGCCCGGTTCACCGCCAGTTCTCCGAGCATGATCGACTGCTGAATCCCCAACAGTACCTGCCCCTGCGGCCCTTTCAGGTCTCGGGCGAAGTCACTGGCCATGGCACTGGCGGAAGCCAGGGAGACGCAGGCGTATTCGAGCAGCGTGTGGTTGTCGATGTCGGGGGCGATGAGGAAGATCGGGCTGGGCGAATGGGTCATGGTTCAGTGTCCTGAAAGAGGGGGAGCCGACACCGAATCGCCAAACATCAGAAGGGTGGCAGCTGTACGCAGGTTAGTAGACCGGTCCATATCAATCCGGCGCGCCCGAAGGCGCCCTGCGCACAGCTACCGTCAAGGGCAGGTATGGATATACCTGCCTATCAGGAGCGCCAATGCACTAGATATGAAAGCGGGCTACTAAACCCGATCACTGACCATCAGTGACGCGAATCAAGTTAGCGACGGCCCTCGAAGCGCACAAGCCGGCGGATTCTGGAGTAGGTGTAGGCAGCGCCGCAAGAAGCTGTAGCTTGTTGGAGGGATTTCAGAAATGCCCTACAACCTGGGTTGAAATGTCTGGTAGTCCGGTGCCCGGCTGATGTTTTTTTGGTGTTCTTGCGAACGCCATCGCGAGCAGGCTCGCTCCTACAGGTATCGCGTTCCCATGTGGGAGCGAGCCTGCTCGCGATTGACTGCGAAGCAGTCACCCTTTCAGCGGTTCGACCTTCCTCGTCAACAACTCCACAAACGCCCGCGCCATCGCCGACTTCTGGTCCTTGCGTTGCACCAGCCACACCGCCGACACCGCCGCCGGATCGAGCAATGGCCGATAGACCACGCCATCGATGCGCATCCGTCGATACGACGCCGGCAACACCGACACTCCCAGCCCCGCCGCCACCAGCCCGATGATCGTCATCGCCTCGCCGGCCTCTTGCGCAAAGTGCGGGCTGAACCCCGCATCCCGCGCCAGGCTCAGTAGCTGAGCGTACAGCCCGCTGCCGTAGCTGCGTGGGAAAAACACGAAGGGTTCGAGGGCCAGCTCGGACAGGTATATCCCCTCTTCACTGCCCTCCACCAACGGGTCTTTGGAGCTGAGCACCGCGACCAATGGCTCACGCATCAGTTCGACCACGCTGAGTGAATCAGGCAGCCCCAGCGGCCGCATGATCCCGACTTCGATCGACTCATCCACCAGCGCATCCGCCACTTGCGTACTGCTCATTTCCCGCAGATTCAGATGCACCGCCGGGAAGCGCTGGCGAAACGCGAAGATCGCCTGGGGAATGGTCGAGTTGAACGGTGCCGACGAGGTGAAGCCGATCTTCAATTCGCCCAGCTCGCCCAACTGCGCCCGCCGCGCGACATCCGCCGCCTTGTCGACCTGCGCCAGCACCAGCCGCGCTTCTTCCAGAAACAACCGGCCCGCCTCGCTCAGCTCGACCCGACGATTGGTACGTTCGAAAAGCCGCGCGCCAAGCTCCTGCTCCAGTGCTTGAATCTGCTGGCTCAATGGCGGCTGGGAGATGCCCAGCGCCTGTGCGGCGCGGCCGAAGTGCAGTTCTTCGGCGACGGCGATGAAGTAGCGCAGGTGACGCAATTCCATGGAAACCCCATTAGGTCGTTCAAGCTATCAAACAGGTCGAACAATATATTGGATTGAATCATTAGCCAGCTATATGCTTTTTTCATTGCCTGACCGGCTGTGCGCTTCCGAGGTCCCCCGTGAAAACTGCTGTCGCTCCACTCGCCCATGAAATCACCCCCGCCGCCCAAGGCGATGTTGCCGCCGAGCTGGCGCAGATCTACATCGAAAAAGGCACGCCGGCGTTCATGCGTACGGTGCTGGCGCTGTTCTCTGGCGGCTTCGCGACCTTCGCCCTGCTCTACTGCGTGCAGCCGATGATGCCGATGCTGTCCCAGGAATATTCGATCAATGCGGCGCAGAGCAGCCTGATTCTCTCGGTGGCCACGGGCCTGCTCGCCTTCGGCCTGCTGATCACCGGCCCGCTGTCCGATCGGCTCGGGCGCAAGCCGGTGATGGTCGCGGCGCTGTTTTGTGCGGCGCTGTGCACCATGGCCAGCGCGATGATGCCGAGCTGGCATGGGGTGTTGATCATGCGCGCGCTGATCGGTTTGTCCCTGAGTGGTCTGGCGGCGGTCGCGATGACGTATCTGAGCGAAGAGATTCACCCGCAACACCTTGGACTGGCGATGGGGTTGTACATCGCGGGCAACGCCATCGGCGGCATGAGCGGACGCTTGATCACCGGGGTACTGATCGACTTCATCAGCTGGCACACGGCGATGCTGGTGATCGGTGGCCTGGCGCTGATCGCCGCGACAGTGTTCTGGCGGATCCTCCCCGAGTCGCGCAACTTCCGCTCCCGCTCGCTGCACCCACGCAGCCTGCTGGACGGCTTCACCATGCACTTTCGCGACGCCGGCCTGCCGCTGCTGTTCCTGGAGGCCTTTGTGCTGATGGGCGCGTTCGTCACCCTGTTCAACTATGTCGGCTACCGCTTGCTGGCCGAGCCGTACCACCTGGAGCAAGCCTTCGTCGGCCTGCTGTCGCTGGTGTACCTGTCGGGCATCTACAGCTCGGCGAAAATCGGCTCGCTGGCCGACAAGCTGGGGCGGCGCAAAGTACTGTGGAGCACCATCGTGCTGATGATTGCAGGCCTTGCGCTGACCATGTTCACACCACTGCCGCTGGTGATCTTCGGCATGCTGGTGTTCACCTTCGGCTTCTTCGGCGCACACTCGGTGGCCAGCAGTTGGATCGGCCGCCGCGCCACCAAGGCCAAGGGGCAGGCTTCGTCGCTGTATCTGTTCAGCTACTACGCGGGCTCAAGTGTTGCCGGTACGGCGGGTGGGGTGTTCTGGCATCTGGGCGGGTGGAATGGCATTGGATTGTTCATTGGCGCGTTGCTGCTGGTGGCGTTGGGGGTGGCGTTAAAGCTGGCGAAGTTGCCGCCGTTGGGTGGCGTCAAGGCCTGAAGTCTGTACGCCACAAACAACTGTGGGAGCGAGCCTGCTCGCGATGGGGCTTCACATTCAACATCTCTGCTGACTGATCCACCGCAATCGCGAGCAGGCTCGCTCCCACATTGAAAAGCTGGCGCTGGTTACTCGTGATACTGCGCCGACAACTCATGCACCGCGCGCAGGAACGCGCCCGCATGCTCCGGATCGACTTCCGGGGTGATGCCATGACCCAGGTTGAACACGTGGCCACTGCCCTTGCCGTAGCTGGCGAGGATACGCCCGACTTCGGTGCGGATCGCTTCAGGCTTGGCGTAGAGCACGGTCGGGTCCATGTTGCCTTGCAGGGCAACCTTGTCACCGACACGGGCGCGGGCGCTGCCGATATCGCACGTCCAGTCCAGGCCCAAAGCATCGGCGCCAGCGTCGGCGATGCTTTCCAGCCACAGACCACCGCTCTTGGTGAACAGGATCACCGGAACCTTGCGGCCTTCGTGCTCGCGGATCAGGCCGCTGACGATTTTGCGCATGTAGGCCAGGGAGAACTCCTGATACGCCGCCGCCGAGAGCGCGCCGCCCCAGCTGTCGAAGATCTGCACCGCTTGCGCGCCGGCCATGATCTGGCCGTTGAGGTAGCTGGTGACGGTCTGCGCGAGCTTATCCAGCAGCAGGTGCAAGGCTTGCGGGTTGTCGTAGAGCATGGTTTTGGTCTTGCGATAGTCTTTCGACGAACCGCCTTCGACCATGTAGGTGGCCAAAGTCCATGGGCTGCCAGAGAAGCCGATCAGCGGCACACGGCCATTGAGTTCGCGGCGGATGGTGCTGACCGCGTCCATCACGTAGCCCAGGTCTTTCTGCGGATCGGGAATCGGCAGGGCTTCGATGTCGGCCAGGGTGCTGACGACCTTCTTGAAGCGCGGACCTTCGCCGGTTTCGAAATACAGACCCTGACCCATGGCGTCGGGGATGGTCAGGATGTCGGAGAAGAGGATCGCCGCATCCAGTTGTGGATAACGGTCCAGCGGCTGCATCGTGACTTCGCAGGCGAACGACGGGTTCATGCACAGGCTCATGAAATCGCCGGCCTTGGCGCGGCTGGCGCGGTATTCAGGCAGGTAGCGTCCGGCCTGACGCATCATCCACACGGGAGTGACGTCTACGGGTTGCTTGAGCAGGGCGCGCAGGAATCGGTCGTTCTTCAGGGCAGTCATGTCGGCATCCGGAAAAAAAGTGCGGGCATTTTCTCAGAGCCGGGCGCAAAAGGCACGGATACAGCTCAGCCTTTTGTCTATCGGGTCAATTTGTCGCGGGGGACACCGATCTTCGCAACACCACAAAACAACTGTAGGAGCGAGCCTGCTCGCGATAGCGAAGTGTCAGTCAATGCATCTGGTGACTGATTCATCGCCATCGCGAGCAGGCTCGCTCCTACAGGGATTTGTGTCGCTTGGTTAAACGCCCAGGTAATCCAGGATACCTTCGGCGGCATTGCGGCCTTCGAAGATCGCCGTCACCACCAGGTCGGAACCGCGCACCATGTCGCCACCGGCGAAGATTTTCGGGTTGCTGGTCTGGTGCTTGTACTGGCCTTGTTCCGGTGCCACGACGCGGCCCTGGCTGTCGGTCTGGATGCTGAACTGCTCGAACCACGGCGCCGGGCTCGGACGGAAGCCGAAGGCGATGACCACGGCGTCGGCCGGGATGATCTCTTCGGAACCCGGGATCGGCTCGGGGCTGCGACGGCCACGGGCGTCCGGCTCGCCGAGACGGGTCTCGACCACCTTCACGCCTTCGACCTTGTCTTCACCGACGATCGCGATCGGCTGGCGGTTGTAGAGGAATTTCACGCCTTCTTCCTTGGCGTTCTTCACCTCTTTGCGCGAGCCCGGCATGTTCGCTTCGTCACGACGATAGGCACAGGTCACCGACTTGGCGCCCTGGCGGATCGAAGTGCGGTTGCAGTCCATCGCCGTGTCGCCACCGCCGAGTACCACGACCTTCTTGCCCTTCATGTCGACGAAATCTTCCGGCGACTTTTCAAAGCCCAGGTTGCGGTTGACGTTGGCGATCAGGAAGTCCAGCGCGTCATACACGCCCGGCAGATCCTCACCGGCAAAGCCGCCTTTCATGTAGGTGTAGGTGCCCATGCCCATGAACACGGCATCGTATTCTTCGAGCAGTTGCTCCATGGTCACGTCTTTGCCCACCTCGGTGTTGAGGCGAAACTCGATGCCCATGCCGCTGAAGACTTCGCGACGATTGCTCAGCACGGTCTTTTCCAGCTTGAACTCGGGAATGCCGAAGGTCAGCAGACCGCCGATTTCCGGGTTCTTGTCGAACACCACCGGGGTCACGCCGCCGCGCACCAGCACGTCAGCACAGCCCAGGCCCGCCGGGCCCGCGCCGATGATTGCGACACGCTTGCCGGTCGGCTTGACCCGGGACATGTCCGGGCGCCAGCCCATGGCGAACGCGGTGTCGGTGATGTACTTCTCCACCGAACCGATGGTCACCGCGCCGAAGCCGTCGTTGAGGGTGCAGGCACCCTCGCACAGACGGTCCTGCGGGCACACCCGGCCGCAGACTTCCGGCAGGGTGTTGGTCTGGTGCGACAGCTCGGCGGCGGCGAGGATGTTGCCCTCGGCCACCAATTTGAGCCAGTTGGGAATGAAGTTGTGCACCGGGCACTTCCATTCGCAATACGGGTTACCGCAACCCAGGCAGCGGTGGGCCTGCTCGGCCGACTGCTGGGGTTTGAAGGGTTCGTAGATTTCCACGAACTCTTTCTTGCGTTGACGCAACAGTTTCTTCTTCGGATCCTTGCGCCCGACCTCGATGAACTGGAAGTCGTTATTCAGACGTTCAGCCATTTTAAAACCTCATCAAACTCTTCAGGCGCATATCACTGCGGGTTGGCACGGGTGCTGGAAAGCAACGATTTCAGGGAGGCAGCCTTTGGCTTGACCAACCAGAAACGGCGCACGTAATCATCGAGGTTCTCGGCGAGTTCACGACCCCACTCGCTGTCGGTTTCCTCGACGTACTCGTTCAGCACGCGTTGCAAATGGCTACGGTAGGCTTCCATCGCCTCGCCGCTGATCCGCTGGATTTCCACCAATTCGTGGTTGACCCGGTCAACGAAGGTGTTGTCCTGGTCGAGCACGTAGGCGAAACCGCCGGTCATGCCAGAGCCGAAGTTGTAACCGGTCTTGCCCAGTACGCAGACGAAACCACCGGTCATGTACTCGCAGCAGTGATCGCCAGTGCCTTCCACGACGGTGTGGGCACCGGAGTTACGCACGGCGAAACGCTCACCCGCGGTGCCGGCGGCGAACAACTTGCCGCCAGTGGCGCCGTACAGGCAGGTGTTGCCGACGATGGCACTGTCCTGTGTCTTGTAGAGGCTGCCTTTGGGCGGAACGATCACCAGCTTGCCGCCGGTCATGCCCTTGCCGACGTAGTCGTTGGCGTCACCTTCCAGGTACATGTTCAGGCCGCCGGCGTTCCACACGCCGAAGCTCTGGCCAGCGGTGCCCTTGAAACGGAAGGTGATTGGCGCGTTGGCCATGCCCTGGTTGCCGTGTTTGCGGGCGATTTCGCCGGAGATCCGCGCGCCGATGGAACGGTCGCAGTTGCAGATGTCCAGGGCGAACTCGGCGCCGCTCAGGTCGTTGATCGCCGAGGTGGCCATGTCGACCATTTTCTCGGCCAGCAGGCCTTTGTCGAACGGCGGATTGCGATCCACGCCGCAGAACTGAGGCTTGTCGGCAGGGATGTGATCGCTGCCCAGCAACGGGGTCAGGTCCAGGTGATGCTGCTTGGTGGTCTGACCTTCGATGATGTCCAGCAGATCGGTACGGCCGATCAACTCTTCGAGGGAGCGCACGCCCAGCTTGGCCAGCCACTCACGGGTTTCTTCGGCGACGTAGGTGAAGAAGTTCACCACCATGTCGACGGTACCGATGTAGTGATCCTTGCGCAGCTTCTCGTTCTGAGTCGCGACGCCGGTGGCGCAGTTGTTCAGGTGGCAGATACGCAGGTATTTGCAACCCAGGGCGATCATTGGCGCGGTACCGAAGCCGAAGCTTTCAGCGCCGAGGATCGCCGCCTTGATCACGTCGAGGCCGGTTTTCAGGCCGCCGTCGGTCTGCACCTTGACCTTGCCACGCAGGTCGTTGCCACGCAGGGTCTGGTGGGTTTCGGCCAGGCCGAGTTCCCACGGAGCGCCCGCGTATTTGATCGAAGTCAGCGGCGAAGCACCGGTGCCGCCGTCGTAGCCGGAGATGGTGATCAGGTCCGCATAGGCCTTGGCCACACCGGCAGCGATGGTGCCGACGCCTGCTTCCGCCACCAGCTTCACCGAGACCAGCGCCTTCGGGTTGACCTGTTTCAGGTCGAAAATCAGCTGCGACAAGTCTTCGATCGAGTAGATGTCGTGGTGCGGCGGAGGCGAGATCAGGGTCACGCCCGGTACCGCGTAACGCAGCTTGGCGATCAGGCCGTTGACCTTGCCGCCTGGCAGTTGACCGCCCTCGCCTGGCTTGGCGCCCTGGGCGACCTTGATCTGCAGCACTTCGGCGTTGACCAGGTATTCCGGGGTTACACCGAAACGACCGGTGGCCACCTGCTTGATTTTCGAGCTCTTGATGGTGCCGTAGCGCGCAGGGTCTTCGCCGCCTTCACCGGAGTTGGAACGCGCGCCAAGGCGGTTCATGGCTTCGGCCAGGGCTTCGTGAGCTTCCGGCGACAGGGCACCCAGCGAGATACCGGCGGAATCGAAGCGCTTGAGTACCGATTCCAGCGGCTCGACTTCGCTGATGTCCAGCGGCGTATCGAGGGTCTTGACCTTGAGCAGGTCGCGGATCATCGACACCGGACGGTTGTCCACCAGCGAGGTGTATTCCTTGAATTTGGCGTAGTCGCCCTGCTGCACGGCGGCTTGCAGGGTGTTGACCACGTCCGGGTTGTAGGCGTGATATTCGCCACCGTGGACGAACTTCAGCAGGCCACCCTGCTGGATCGGCTTGCGCGGGCTCCAGGCTTCGGTGGCCAGGGCTTTCTGCTCGGCTTCGATGTCGACAAAACGCGCACCCTTGATGCGGCTCGGTACGCCCTTGAAGCTCAGGTTGCAGACTTCTTCCGACAGGCCGATGGCCTCGAACAGCTGCGCACCACGGTAAGAAGTGATGGTCGAGATACCCATCTTCGACAGGATCTTGAGCAGGCCCTTGGTGATGCCTTTACGGTAGTTCTTGAACACCTCATAGAGGTCGCCCAGCACTTCACCGGTACGGATCAAGTCGCCCAGCACTTCGTAGGCCAGGAACGGATAAACGGCGGAGGCGCCGAAACCGACCAGCACGGCGAAGTGGTGCGGATCGCGAGCGGTCGCGGTTTCCACGAGGATGTTGGAGTCGCAACGCAGGCCTTTTTCGGTCAGGCGGTGGTGCACCGCACCGGTGGCCAGGGAGGCGTGGATCGGCAACTTGCCCGGCGCGATGTGACGGTCACTCAGTACGACCTGGGTGCGACCGGAACGCACGGCTTCTTCAGCCTGATCGGCAACGCTGCGGATGGCCGCTTCGAGGCCGACGCTTTCGTCGTAGTTGAGGTCGATGATCGCCCGCTCGAAGCCTGGACGGTCGAGGTTCATCAGCGAGCGCCACTTGGCCGGGGAAATGATCGGCGAGCTGAGGATTACGCGCGAGGCGTGCTCAGGCGACTCCTGGAAGATGTTGCGCTCGGCACCGAGGCAGATCTCCAGCGACATGACGATGGCTTCACGCAGCGGGTCGATCGGCGGGTTGGTGACCTGCGCGAACTGCTGGCGGAAATAGTCGTACGGCGTGCGCACGCGCTGGGACAGCACGGCCATCGGCGTATCGTCGCCCATCGAGCCCACGGCTTCGTAGCCTTGCTCGCCCAGCGGACGCAGCACCTGATCGCGCTCTTCGAACGTGACCTGGTACATCTTCATGTATTGCTTGAGCTGATCGACGTCGTAGAAGGCCGAACCGTGGTCGTTGTCTTCCATGGTCGCCTGGATGCGCAGGGCGTTCTTGCGCAGCCATTGCTTGTACGGATGACGGGACTTCAGGCGGTTGTCGATGGCGTCGGTGTCGAGGATCTGGCCGGTTTCGGTGTCCACGGCGAAGATCTGGCCCGGGCCCACACGACCCTTGGCGATCACGTCTTCAGGCTGGTAGTCCCAGACGCCGATTTCCGACGCCAGGGTGATGAAGCCGTTCTTGGTGGTGACCCAGCGCGCCGGACGCAGACCGTTACGGTCGAGCAGGCACACCGCGTAGCGACCGTCGGTCATTACCACACCGGCCGGGCCGTCCCACGGTTCCATGTGCATCGAGTTGTATTCGTAGAACGCACGCAGGTCCGGGTCCATGGTCTCGACGTTCTGCCACGCTGGCGGAATGATCATCCGCACGCCACGGAACAGGTCGATGCCACCGGTGACCATCAGTTCGAGCATGTTGTCCATGCTGGAGGAGTCGGAACCGACACGGTTGACCAGCGGGCCCAGTTCGTCCAGGTCCATCAAGTCGTTGGCGAACTTGGTGCGACGGGCCACGGCCCAGTTGCGGTTGCCGGTGATGGTGTTGATCTCGCCGTTGTGCGCTAGGAAGCGGAACGGTTGAGCCAACGGCCATTTCGGCAGGGTGTTGGTGGAGAAGCGCTGGTGGAACACGCAAATCGAGGTTTGCAGGCGCTCATCGCCAAGGTCCGGATAGAAGGCGGCGAGGTCCGCCGGCATCATCAGGCCTTTATAAATGATGGTCTTGTGGGAAAAGCTGCACACGTAGTGGTCGGTGTCGGCGGCGTTGGCCACGGACGAGCGGCGACGGGAGGTGAACAGCTTGACGGCCATGTCCTGGTCGCTCAGGCCTTCACCGCCGATGAACACTTGTTCGATCTGCGGCAGGCGCTCCAGAGCCAGGCGGCCGAGGACGCTGGTGTCGATCGGCACTTTGCGCCAGCCGACGAGCTGCAGGCCGGCGGCCAGGATCTCGCGGTTCATGTTCTCGCGAGCGGCTTCGGCCTTTACCGGGTCCTGGTTGAAGAAAACCATGCCCACGGCATATTGCTTGGGCATTTCGACGCCGAAGGTTTCCTGGGCGATGGCTCGCAGGAACGCGTCCGGCTTTTGAATCAGCAGACCGCAACCGTCACCGGTCTTGCCGTCGGCATTAATCCCACCGCGGTGGGTCATGCAGGTCAGGGCCTCGATGGCCGTTTGCAAAAGGGTATGACTGGGCTCGCCCTGCATATGGGCTATCAGGCCGAAACCGCAGTTATCCTTGAATTCATCTGGTTGGTACAGACCTGCTTTCATAGACACTTTCTCACCAGGCTGCCTCTTTTCGAGGCAAATTTCTTTTCAATTCAACCAGTTGCGATCCGCGCCGAACGTACGCCGGCTTTGCGGGAGCAAAAGGGAGGTCATTGTACACACCGACACTTGGCCTCACAAATTTGACGACGAAATGTCGCAAATCTATGTCGCATTTGTGAAAGGTTTAAAGCGATCTGCTGTGCTAGTCAAAACTTTTTTAATTTTGACCGCTACGACTCAAAGACTACTGTGACGCAGACACCACAACGCACGCGACCCGAAAGTCGCATGCGCTGTAGAAATTTTGAGGTGCCGGGAGAGGCGGCCTGGGTAAGGCCGCCGAATCTTCAGCGAGTTGTTGCCAGTTCCTGTTGGACGCTGGCGACAGTGCGAGGCCAAGGTTTACCAGCCTGAACCTTCGCTGGCAAGGCCTTGATGGCAGATACGGCTGCATCGCGATTGGCGAAGTTACCGTAGGTGATGACGTAAAGCGGTTTGCCGTTGAGGACTTTCTTGAAGTAACGGTACTCGCCGCCCTGCTCCTTGACGAAGTTCTGCGCGGTCGCTTCGGAGCTGGTGCCGAGGATCTGCACCACGTAGTTGCCCGGCGCCTGGCCTGCGTACCAGGTGCCGCCAGCGGCCTTGGCTGCAGGGACAGCAGGCTTCTCGACAGGCTTGGCAGTGGCGACGACGGCCGGCTTGGCCGGTGCTTGAGCGGGTTTGGTCGCCGGGGCAGGTGCCGGAGCCGGTGCTGGCTTGGCGGTAGCTACCTGAGTCGGGGCCGGAGTCGGTTTGGCCGCTGGCGTCGGCGCTGGGCCGGCCTGCACGCCCTCAGGTGGTGCAATGGTGGTCACGGTCGGCGGTGTGGCGCTGGAACCTTCCACCGGCACGCCATCGTCACCCTCAGTGATACCGCCTGCGGCTTCGGCGAGCGGCTTGCGCATCACCGGCTGCGAATTACCGACCAGTGGCAATGGCATCGGCTGAGTATTACCAGCGAATTCGACGGACGGATTACCGCCTGCCTGTGGTTGCCCCTGACCCAGCGGCAGTTGCGCCTGCTCGTTGGCCGGTGCACCTGTGGTCGGTGCTTTGCTGCGACCCGGCATCAACCAGGCGGCGGCTACCGCGACCACAACGACGGCTGAAATCGCCAATACGTGTTTCTTCGGCATTTTGAACCCCATACTTGGACGCTTGACCGCTGAGCGGCTGGCAATCATGGCTTCGACATTGCATCGCGGGCGACCTGATTGATGTTGCCAGGCCAACCTTCGGAGCTTTCGTGAATATCAGAGATCTGATCTGCGGTAAAAAGTTCGATACCCCGGCCCGCGCCTTCGAGTCGCTGGTCGAGATATTCGCGGGTTTCTTCTTCGGTGTAAGGCTGCAATTCGATGACGTGGAAGCGCTCTTCCTCAAGCTGCAAGGCCTCAAGCTGGGCGATCAGCGACGACTCACCGAACAGGAACACGTGCGGACGGCCTTCCGGGGCACCAGCGGCCAGCGCCATCAACGCTTCCAGGGCGGACTCGTCGAGCTGCTCGGCGTCATCGACCAGCATGTAGACTTCCTGACCGGTCAAAGCCAGTTGCACCACCTGATCCAGAATGGCGCCAACTTCGGCCTGGGCCACATCCAGCGCCTGAGCCACCTGCCGTAGCACGCCAGCAGCATCGCCGGCACCACGAGCGGAAACCACCACACTCTGCACCGATTGCTTGTTGGTGCTGGCTACCAACGCCTGACGCAACAAGGTCTTGCCACTGCCTTGAGGCCCCGTGACCACCAACAGCAGCTGGCTGTAGCGCGCCAGGTGATGCAGCTGGCCGAGCACCGGCTTGCGCTGGGCCGGGAAGAACTTGAAGCCAGGGACCCGTGGCGCAAAGGGATCATGGGTCAACTGGTAATGGCCGAGGAAAGCCTCGTCGGCATGCAAACTAGTCATCGCTTTCTTATTAACCTTTAAGCTGAGCCAGGGCGCGGTAATCCGCTCCCAGCGTGGCCTGTAGAACCTCTTTCGGATAATCGTCGGTCACCACCGCTTCGCCCATGTGGCGCAGCAATACCAGGCGCAAACGACCGTCGATCACTTTTTTATCAACTGACATGTGTTCAAGGAAATTCGCCTCGGTCATCTCTTCAGGCGGGATCACCGGCAAACCGGCGCGCTGGAACAGACGAATGCCGCGATCGCGTTCCTGCTCGCTGATCCAGCCCAGTCGCGCGGACATCTCCAGCGCCATCACCGTGCCAGCAGCTACCGCTTCGCCGTGCAGCCATACGCCATACCCCATGTGGGTTTCGATGGCGTGGCCGAAGGTGTGTCCCAGATTGAGCGTGGCACGCACGCCGGTCTCTTTTTCGTCGGCGCCGACGACAGCGGCCTTGGCCGCGCAAGAGCGTTCGATGGCGTAGGTCAGGGCTTGCTGATCCAGATTGCGCAGGCGATCCACGTTGTCTTCGAGCCAGGTCAGGAACGGCTCATCGCAGATCAGGCCGTACTTGATGACTTCGGCCAGCCCGGCGGACAGCTCACGGGCCGGCAGGGTCTTGAGGGAGGTGGTGTCGATCAGCACGACGTTCGGCTGATAGAAGGCGCCGACCATGTTCTTGCCCAGCGGATGGTTGATGCCGGTCTTGCCGCCGACCGAAGAGTCGACCTGCGACAGCAACGTGGTCGGAACCTGGATGAAATCGACGCCACGCTGGTAGCAGGCCGCCGCAAAACCGGCCATGTCGCCGATCACGCCGCCGCCGAGGGCGATCACCGTGGTGCGACGGTCGTGGCGTGCGGTCAGCAGGCCGTCGAAAATCAGTTGCAGGGTTTCCCAGGTCTTGAAGGCCTCGCCATCGGGCAAGACGACGGAAATCACCGAGAACTGCGCGAGGCTGCGGGTCAGACGTTCAAGATAGAGCGGCGCAACGGTTTCATTGGAGATGATCGCCACTTGCCGTCCGCGAATATGCGGGGCCAGCAGCTCGGGCTGATCCAACAGACCTTCGCCAATATGAATCGGGTAGCTGCGCTCGCCTAGATCGACCTTGAGTGTCTGCATGTGTCCCCACAGTGAAGATTAAATCAGGCATCCCGCCTTGAATTATCGAAAGTCCACGGCATCTGGTGGTGTGACGCCGTACCAGAGCCATCCGCCACATCCTGGAGCGGATGTGGCAGGACGCCGAGGATAGCGCATTTCGCCCCGCGCTTTAACGGGGAGGCAGCTGCTGCAAGCGCTCAAGGATATCGAGCACCACCATTCGCGGCGGCCGCTCATCGGTTTCCACGACCAGATCGGCGATTTCCCGATAAAGCGGATCGCGGATCGCCAGCAGATCCCGAAGGGTCTTGGCGGGATCGGCAGTACGCAACAACGGCCGATTGCGATCGCGCGACGTGCGACCGACCTGCTGCTCCACAGAAGCATGCAGGTAGACCACCCGCCCCCCGGCATGCAGTGCCCGACGATTGGCTTCACGCATGACTGCACCACCGCCGGTCGCCAACACCACGCCATCGTAATCGCACAGCTCGGCAATCATTGCCTGCTCGCGATCACGAAAGCCCGGTTCGCCTTCCTTATCGAAGATCCAAGGGATATTGGCGCCCGTGCGCAATTCAATTTCCTTGTCGGAATCCTTGAATGGCAAGCGCAGCTCTTTGGCCAGCAATCGGCCGATGGTGCTTTTTCCAGCCCCCATCGGCCCTACAAGAATCAAATTTCGCACAGAATCAACGACTCACAGCAAACGCCTGGTTATTCATGATACGCGGAGTGAGAAACACCAACAGCTCGGATTTTTTCTCCGAAACCACGTCACGCCGGAAAAGGCGGCCAAGATACGGCACATCGCCAAGAAATGGCACCTTATCTACAACCTTGCTTTGAGTATTTGAGAAAACGCCGCCAATTACGATGGTCTCGCCATCATTGACCAAGACCTTGGCATTGACCTCGTTTTTCTTGATCGGCGGTACATCCTGCACCTTGTTCAAGAAGTCGGGTTCGTCCTTGGTAACCTTCACTTCCATGATGATCCGGTTGTCCGGTGTGATCTGCGGCGTGACCTCCAGCGACAGCGACGCCTCCTTGAAAGACACGGATGTCGCGCCGCTGGAGCTTGCTTCCTGATAGGGAATCTCGGTGCCCTTGAGGATCTTCGCGGTTTCCTTGTCGGACGTGACCACCTTGGGTTGCGAGACGATTTCGCCGTTGCCGGTCTTCTCCATGGCCGTCAGTTCAAGATCGAGCAAAACGTTGTCGGTAATGAACGCGATACCGATTCCCGACGTGTTTCCTGCGGCCCCCATGTCGACGAACGGTGAGTTGGTGCTGGTACTGCCGGGCGTGCCGATGGTGGTTGATCCATTGGCACCGTTGCTGACGCCAGAGGTGTTCCAGTTGCCCTTGTTCTGGATCGAACCACCCCAGCGCACCCCGAGACTCTTGTCGTAATCCACGTTGGCCTCGACGATTCGTGCCTCGATCATCACCTGACGCACCGGAATATCCAGTTGCGCCACGATCCGGCGCAGTTCATCGAGCCGGTCCTGGGTCTGGTAGGCGATGATGTTGTTGGTCCGCTCATCCACGGTGATCGAACCCCGTTCGTCAACTTTCGCCTCGGCGCTGGTCACCGACTGGAACAACTTGGCGATATCGGCCGCCTTGGCGTAGTTGACCTGCAACAGCTCACGCCGCAAGGGCGCCAGTTCAGCAATCTGCTTTTGCGACTCCAGTTCCTGGCGCTCCCGGGCGGCGATTTCATCGGCCGGCGCCACCAGCAACACGTTGCCGATCTTGCGCTTGTCCAGACCCTTGGTTTTCAGCACCAGATCCAGCGCTTGATCCCAGGGCACGTTTTGCAGACGCAACGTGATCCCGCCTTGCACCGTATCGCTGGCCACCAGATTGAGGTTGGTGAAGTCGGCAATCAGTTGCAGCACCGAACGCACATCGATGTCCTGGAAATTCAGCGATAGCTTCTCGCCGCTGTAGGCGTATCGATCGGCGTTGCGCTTTTGCAGGTCGTCGACGGTCATCGGACGGATGCTGACGGTCAACTTGTTGTCGGTCTGGTAGGTGGAGTAATCGAATGCACCGCTGGGCTCGATGGTGATCGTGGCCCTGTCACCTGTGGCGGCGGCATTGACGAATTGCACCGGGGTGGCGAAATCCTTGACGTCCAGGCGCACACGCAAAGGCTCGGGCAATTGGGTCCTGGCGAAACCGAGCACGATCTTGCCTTCGCGCTCCTGAATGTCCGGAGCAATGGAGGGGTCCGACAAATCGATCACCACGTTGCCTTCGCCCTGGGTGCCGCGCTGAAAATCCACCCCGCGAATCGCCTTGGAGCTCGCCACGGATTGACGCGCCGGGGCGGGTATCGACACCGCAGCGGCTGGCGCCCTGGAAGCCGGGGCCTTGGCAGGCGCCATCTTGCTTCCCTGGCCTACTTCCACGAACAGGTTGTTTCCTTCGACTCGCGTGCTGTAGGGACTCAATTGAGTCAGGTTGATGATCAGCCGCGTACGATCAGTGGTTTCGACCACCGTCGCGCTCCGGGCATTGCCGCTGCCCAGATCACGGGTCTTGCTCGCCAATTGACTGGCGACGCCGGGCAAATCCAGCGCAATTCGCGCGGGCGACTCCGTGGTGTAGCCCCGCGGCGCCGGCGGTGGCTGATCGAACGCCAGCTTCAACTCGACGCGGTCTCCGGGCAGCGCGGCGACATCCAGCGCCTTGAGGTTGGCCGCTTGTACCATCGGCGAAAGCAGCGCTATCCATAGCGACATCCCGAGGGTGGAGAAAGTCCTGTTCATTTTTCGAGTTCCACTATGAGTGTTCTTTCAAAGGAATGGTCCGCGGCCGTTCCAGCCAGGCCCCCTCGCCGTCCGGGACGATTTCGACTACATCGACTTGCGTGGCATTGATGGCGACGATCCGCCCGTCGTTACGTCCCAGGTAATCGCCGACTTTCAACCGGTGCACCCCACCCGCCCCGCGCAACAGCGCAAAGGAGCCCGATGCATTGGAAATGGTGCCGACCATTTCAAATTGCTCGATGTTGAAACCCTCGAGGTATTGCTTGACCCGACTCGGGTCCGGCTTGACGTTGCGCGAGCCGTGCCGCTGGCCGGCCAGGTCGACCCTGACCTGCCGCGAAAACGGGCTGCGCAGGTTGGCGGCGTTGTATGTGAATGTCGGGTAAGACCGGAATGTGGGCGTTGGTTCAATCTTGCCCGGCGCCCGCAGGCGCATTTCGTTCATGTAGGCGTCCAGGTCGCTGAAGTCATCACCACCGCCACAGCCAGCCAGGATCGCCAGGGTCGCGACCATGAAAAACATGCGTATCGGGCTCATGGATGCAGCCCCTTGTCGTTATAGCGGTAGGTCTTGGCCAGGATGCTCATGCGCAATTTGGGACCGCCGTCGGGATTGGCCGGTGCCAGGTCGAAATCATGCAGGGTGACGATGCGCGGCAGCCCGGCCACGCCACTGACGAAAGTGGCCAGGTCGTGATAGGCGCCGGTGACGGTAATCTGGATCGGCAATTCGATGTAGAACGGCTGGGTCACCTCGGGCAGCAGCTTGATCTCTTCAAACTCCAGGCCGCTGCCCAGGCCGGTGCGGGTGATGTCTTCCAGCAAGCCGGGGACTTCGGTGTCACTCGGCAACTGGCGCAGCAGCACGCCGAAGGAGTTCTCCATCTCCTTCATCTGCTGGGTATAGAGCTCGAGATTGGCCGCCATGCGGGCCTTGTCGGCGAACTGCTCCTTGAGCGTCGACTCTTCTGTGCGCTTGAGCTGCAGCTGATCCTCGAGCTCGCTCGTGGAAAAGCTGTATCCCATGACCAACACCAGCACCATGATCAACGCACCCACCACCACCTTGATCGCTGGTGGCCATGAACCGATGTTGTTGGTATCCAGATCGTTGATATCGATCCTGCGCAGCCCTTCCAGCCATCCGGACAGATTCATTTGCCGTCCTCCGGAGCAGCCGGCTGGGTCTGACGAACGGTCAGCTGAAAGACGTTGGCCTGGTCAACCTGACCGGCCGTTGTCGCCTTCACTTCCGTCAGGCTGGGCGCATCGAACCAGTCCGACGCCTCCAGATTGCGCATCAGGTCGGAAACACGGTTGTTGGATTCCGCCGCGCCCGAGATGGACAAGGTCTTGCCTTCCATTTTCACTTGCGTGAAATACACGCCGTCCGGCAGGGTTCGCGCCAACTGATCAAAAATTCGCCCGCTGATGGGCCGATTGCCCTGCAAGTCCTGGATGATTCGCATGCGTTCGACCAACTGTTGCCGGCGAGCCTTGAGATCACTGATCTGCTTGATCCGTTCGTCGACCACGGCGATCTGTTTGCCGAGGTAGTTATTGCGCGCAACCTGCCGGTCTATGGCGCCGGTGATCACCTGGTTGGCGATCAACACCAAGCCCGCCGCCCCCACCAGTACACCAACCAGAATCAGCAGAAAACGCTTGCGACGTTCCTCACGCAGCTCTTCGCGCCAAGGTAAAAGATTGATCCGCGCCATCAGTCGAAACTCCTGAGGGCCAGCCCGCAGGCGATCATCAGGGCGGGGGCGTCGCTGGCCAGCGCCGCGGCGTTGACCTTGCCATTGAGAGTCATGTCGGCAAACGGGTTGGCCACCAGGGTCGGGGTGCCCAATTGCTGTTCGATCAGCCGATCCAGGCCGGAGACCGACGCCGTGCCGCCGGCCAGCACAATTTGGTCGACGGCGTGGTACTGACCGGAAGCAAAGAAAAACTGCAATGAACGCGAGACCTGCTGCACCAACGCCTCGCGAAAGGGTTGCAAGACTGCGCTGACGTAGTCGCTGGGCAAGCCGCCCTGCTTCTTGGCCAACCCGGCCTGCTCGACAGTCAGGCCATATCGACGCTGAATCTCCTCGGTTAACTGGCGACCACCGAACAACTGTTCGCGGGTATAGATGATCCGTCCACCCAGCAGCACGCTGAGAGTCGTCATGGTCGCGCCAATGTCGACCACCGCCACCAAACGCTCCGGGGCGACCATCAGGTGGTTTGCCAGCAGGCCAAAGGAGCGCTCCAGGGCATAGGCCTCTACATCGACCACTCGGGCCGTGAGGCCAGCCAGGGTCAGGGCGGCCTCACGCACTTCGACGTTTTCCTTGCGGCAGGCGGCGAGCAGCACGTTGACCCGTTCGGGATTACGCGCGGACGCACCCTGGACTTCGAAATCGATGGCGACTTCATCCAGCGGATAGGGAATGTACTGATCGGCCTCGATCTTCAGTTGGCTTTCCATTTCGTCATCGGAAAGTCCGGCATCCATCTCGATGGTCTTGGTGATTACCGCCGAGCCGGCGACAGCCACCGCCACGTTCTTGAGGCTGGTTCTGGCCTTGGTCACCACGCGCGCGAGGGCCTGGCCCACGCCTTCGAGTTCGGCGATGTTTTTCTCGGTCACCGCGCTGGGGGGCAGCGGTTCGACCGCGTAAGCCTCGACCCGATAGCGGTCGCCCTGGCGGCTCAACTCCAGCAATTTCACCGAAGTTGAGCTGATGTCGATACCCAGAAGCGTATTGGCCTTTTTGTTGAAGAGTCCTGGCACTAGCAATTCCCTATGACTATCCGTGAGTTACGGACTCTGTAATGAGTGTTGCGTTCCATCCACCCGTCTTGACAGTAGCCGCCAATGACGCCTGCGGCGGAAAAATGCTTATAATGCCCAGCGTTTTTTTCCGCTTTTTCTCAAGCGCGGGTCGTTCGCCTTTAACCTGAACCCTGATGCCTCTTTCAATTTTTACCCTGGATATCCAAAAGCCTTGATTCGTCTGCTGAAATTTCTCGGTTGGTCCATCGTCGCGATATTCTGCGGACTGCTTCTGGGTCTGAGCGGGGCGTTTCTTTACCTTAGTCCCGGATTGCCGTCTGTGGAGGCACTGAGAAGCATTCAGTTGCAGATTCCGCTGCGGGTCTACAGCAGCGACAACAAGCTGATCGCAGAGTTCGGCGAAATGCGCCGCACGCCGATCCGGTTCGCCGACATTCCGCCCAATTTCATCAATGCGTTGCTGAGCGCTGAAGACGATAACTTCGCCAACCATTACGGCGTCGACCCCAGCAGCCTCATGCGCGCCGCCACCCAACTGGTCAAGAGCGGGCACATCCAGTCCGGCGGCAGCACCATCACCATGCAGGTGGCGAAGAACTTCTTCCTGACCAGCGAACGCAGCTTCTCCCGTAAAACCACCGAAATCCTCCTGGCGCTGCAGATCGAACGGCAGCTGACCAAGGACGAGATCCTCGAGCTGTACGTCAACAAGATCTATCTGGGTAACCGCGCCTACGGTATCGAGGCGGCGGCGCAGGTTTACTACGGCAAGTCGATCCGCGACGTCAGCCTGGCGCAGATGGCGATGATCGCCGGCCTGCCGAAAGCCCCGTCGCGCTTCAACCCGCTCGCCAACCCGGCACGCAGCAAGGAGCGTCGTGACTGGATCCTGGGGCGGATGTACAAGCTGGGCAAAATCAGCGAAGCCGATTACACCGCCGCGATCAACGAGCCGCTGAACGCCAGTTATCACGTGCCGACGCCGGAAGTGAACGCACCGTACATCGCCGAAATGGCTCGCGCGGAAATGGTCGGCCGCTACGGCAGCGACGCCTATACCGAAGGTTTCCGCGTCACCACCACCGTGCCGAGCAATCTGCAGGAACTGGCCAACAACGCCGTGCATGAAGGCCTGATGACCTACGACCAGCGTCACGGCTATCGCGGGCCGGAATCACGCCTGCCAGGCAAGACCCGCGAGGCATGGGCCACCGAGCTGACCAAGCAACGCACCATCAGCAGCCTTGAGCCGGCCATCGTCACCCAGGTCGACAAGAACGGCCTGCAAGTGCTGACTCGTATCGGCACTGAGCACGTGAACTGGGACACCATGAAATGGGCCCGGCCGTTCCTCAACACCAACAGCATGGGCGCCAACCCACGGCAACCGTCGGATGTGGCCCAGGTCGGCGACCTGATCCGCGTGCAGCGCCAGCAGGACGATTCGCTGAAGTTCAGCCAGATCCCGCAGGCCCAGGGCGCACTGGTATCCCTCGACCCGCAGAACGGTGCGGTCCGCTCACTGGTCGGCGGCTTCGCCTTCGAGCAGAGCAACTACAACCGTGCGTTGCAGGCCAAGCGCCAGCCGGGTTCGAGCTTCAAGCCATTCGTCTACAGCGCTGCACTGGATAGCGGCTACACCGCCGCCAGCCTGGTGAACGACGCGCCGATCGTGTTTGTCGACGAGTATCTGGACAAGGTGTGGCGTCCGAAAAACGACACCAACACCTTCCTTGGCCCGATCCGCCTGCGCGAAGCGCTGTACAAGTCGCGCAACCTGGTGTCGATCCGACTCCTGCAGGCCATGGGCGTTGGCAAAACCATCGACTACATCACCCGCTTTGGCTTCAACAAGCAGGATCTGCCGCCCAACCTCTCACTGGCGCTCGGCACGGCGACCCTGACCCCGATGGAAATCGCCACCGGCTGGAGCACCTTCGCCAACGGCGGCTACAAGATCACCCCGTACATCATCGACAAGATCGAAAGCCGCAATGGCGACACGCTGTTCGTCGCCAACCCGCCGAGCGTTCCGAAAGGTGGCGCCGCCAGCGACGGTATCGCCGCGCCGGTCTCCCAGGCCTTTACGGTCAACGCCACGCCCGGCGACGCAATGGCCGCCAGCCAACCAACGCCGCAGGCTCCCGCAGTGGCTGAGCGAATTGTCGATGGCCGTACGACCTACATCCTCAACAGCATGCTTGAGGACGTGATCAAACTCGGCACCGGCCGCCGCGCCCTGGCCCTGGGCCGCAGCGACATCGCGGGCAAGACCGGTACCACCAACGAATCCAAGGACGCGTGGTTCTCCGGTTATAACGCCGATTACGTGACCACCGTGTGGACCGGGTTCGACCAACCCGAGAGCCTGGGCCGCAAGGAGTTCGGCGGCACGGTCGCACTGCCAATCTGGATGAACTACATGGGCGCCGCGCTCAAGGGCCTGCCACCGCACACGCAGCAGGAACCGGAAGGCATCCTCAGCCTGCGTGTCGACCCGGTCAGCGGTCGTGCCGCCACCCCGGGCACCCCGGGCGCCTACTTCGAACTGTTCAAGGCCGAAGACACGCCACCGTCGGTGAACGAACTGGGCAACGGCAATGCCCCAGGCAGCCCGCTGCCTGCGGATGAAGCGGCACCGATCGATTTGTTCTGATCCCATGCTGCAATGCGAAAAGCCCCGCTCTTCTCTGGAATGCGGGGCTTTTTGGTTTTGGGGTTCCTGTTACACCGCCTTCGCGAGCGGGCTCACTCCTACAGTTGATCGCACTCCCCTGTAGGAGCGAGCCTGCTCGCGAAGGCGGCCGGGTAGTCACCACAGATCTGCAGGCAATAAAAAAGCCCCGACTCGCAAGAGCCAGGGCTTTTGGTTGAAGCGCTACAACGACTTAGCCGTTGAACACGTCATCCACGCTTTTCAGCGGGTAGTGCTTCGGATACGGCAGGGTCGCAACGCCGGTCTCGATCGCAGCCTTGGCCACAGCATCGGAGATCAGGGTGATCAGGCGCTTGTCCATTGGCTTCGGAATGATGTACTCACGACCGAATTCCAGCTTGATGCCGCCGTAGGCGTCGCACACTTCCTGAGGCACTGGCAGCTTGGCCAGTTCACGCAGGGCGTTGGCAGCAGCCACTTTCATTTCTTCGTTGATGCGCTTGGCGCGAACGTCCAGGGCACCACGGAAGATGAACGGGAAGCCCAGTACGTTGTTGACCTGGTTCGGGTAGTCGGAACGACCGGTGGCCATGATCACGTCGCTACGGGTGGCGTGCGCCAGCTCTGGCGAGATTTCCGGATCCGGGTTCGAGCAAGCGAACACGATCGGGTTGGCGGCCATGCGCTTGAGTTGCTCAGGGCTCAGCAGGTTCGGACCCGACAGGCCGACGAACACGTCTGCGCCTTCGATGGCGTCGTCCAGGGTGCGCTTGTCGGTACCGTGGGCGAACACGGCCTTGTATTGGTTCAGGTCGTCACGGCCAGCATGGATCACACCGGTACGGTCGATCATGTAGATGTTCTCGACCTTGGCACCCATGCTCACCAGCAACTTCATGCAGGAGATGGCGGCAGCACCGGCGCCCAGGCAGACGATCTTGGCTTCAGGCAGGGTTTTGCCAGCGATTTCCAGGGCGTTGATCATGCCGGCAGCGGTCACGATAGCGGTGCCGTGCTGGTCATCGTGGAACACCGGAATGTCGCACTGCTCGATCAGAGCACGTTCGATCTCAAAGCACTCAGGTGCCTTGATGTCTTCCAGGTTGATGCCACCGAAGGTGATGGAGATGCGCTTGACGGTGTCGATGAAGGCTTGCGGGCTTTCGGAGTCGACTTCGATGTCGAAAACGTCGATGCCGGCGAAGCGCTTGAACAGCACGCCCTTGCCTTCCATCACTGGCTTGGAAGCCAATGGGCCGAGGTTACCCAGGCCGAGAATCGCGGTGCCATCGGAAATGACTGCAACCAGGTTGCCCTTGCCGGTGTACTTGTAGGCCAGTTCAGGATCGCGGGCGATTTCGCGCACTGGTTCGGCTACGCCGGGGCTGTAGGCCAGCGACAGGTCGCGGGCGGTAGCGGTGGCCTTGGTGAGCTCGACGCTCAGCTTACCTGGACGAGGATTAGCATGATATTCGAGAGCGGCAGTTTTCAAATCAGACATGTGGGCATTCCGCTTTTACTGTTGGACAGACTGGTCAGCGAGGATACGCGCCTCGCAAAATCCCCACAAGACTGACCGGTCAGCCCTGTCAACCGCCCTGCCCTACTACTTTTGGCCAAGAGCCACGGAACACAAGGGCTGGACTGTTCACAATCCACGCGAAAAATGTCTACAATTTTTTATCGCTGCGTCACTTCCAGCATCGCCGGATCGGTCAACGGCAACATCCAGCGCGCCTGACCAGCCTTGAGTCCGCCGCGGCGCGAACGATCGAGCACCCAGCCGCGCGCCTCGATCTGCCTGCCTTCGAGCTTTTGCAGAGAGTTCGCATCGAAACGGGCGAGCACATTGGGTGCAACGCGCAACACAACCGAGTCCTGCAATTCGATCCAAACCCCGCCACGATTGCGCTGAACCTTGCTCACACGGCCGCTGAGCACAGCAAAACCGGCGGTGCTGATCTGATCCGCTTTCAGTACAGGCGACTGGCGCCACACGCCAAGCCCCGCCTGGCGCGCACTGCGCTCGGCGGCTTGCTGGCAGGCAACCAAATCGACATTCGGCGGGATCGCCACCAGAAAACCGAGACCTTCGGCGAGCATTTGCGCTTCGAGATTGGCGCCGTCGGCGCCGTAGACATGGGCCAGGGTCCGGCCGTAGTGATCCTTGCTTTCCTTGCCCGGCAATAAACCGACCCGCCCGTCGCTCGCCGCCACCAGGGCTTCAAGGCGTTTGCGCGCCGCCACGGCGAATGGCTCGTCGGTGCGGCCTTTCTTGCCCAGCTCCGGGGTATTCAAGCCGATCATGCGTACGCTGCGGCCATCGCTCAGGCGCAGCGTGTCTCCATCCACCACCCGCTGCACCGCGACGGGGGCCAGGGCGCTCGGCGCCGGGCAGAACGCCTGGGCCGCGGAGAGCCAAATCGCGGACACAAAAAAGGCGCCCGCAAGGGACGCCTTCTTCATCAGCATGGAAAAACCGTGACGGCTTCCCAAGTTGAGAGGCCTTAGGCCTTTTTGGCGCCGAAAGCACCGAAACGGTCGGCGAACTTCTGAACGCGGCCGCCAGTGTCCAGAGTCTTTTGCTTACCGGTGTAGAACGGGTGGCATTCGTTGCAAACGTCGATCGCCAGGGCTTTGCCGAAGGTCGAACGGGTTTCGAACTTGTTGCCGCAGCTGCAGGTAACAGCAACTGCTGGGTATTCTGGATGGATATCAGCTTTCATGGTGTCTTCCTCAGGCTAGCGTGCCGCCACCCAACACTATTGTTGAATACCGCACGTAATTAGGCCGCGGATTCTACCAGACAATGCCAATCGCGCAAGCTGTCGCTTCTACCGACCGTCTGCTAGGCTCCCGACCCCAAGCACATCCCCCTGTGGGAGCGAGCTTGCTCGCGATGAGGCCCTGTCAGCCAGCCTATAGGCGCCTGACACGGCGCTATCGCGAGCAGGCTCGCTCCCACAGGACATGCGTTACCTTTCTTTGTTTATCGAGAATCCCCCGCGTGCCCGACGCCATTTTGCGCCTTGCCCTGCCTTCGCCGCTGCGCCGCCTGTTCGACTACCGGGCGCCGGCCGGGGTCCCGCGCGCCCGGCTGCATCCCGGCATGCGCCTGCGGGTGCCGTTCGGCCGGCGCGAGATGATCGGGATTCTGGTGGAGGTCACCGAGACCAGCGATGTGCCGGCGGAAAAACTCAAGCGCGCCCTGGCGCTGCTGGATGCCACCCCGCCGCTGCCGCCTGCGCTGTTCAAGCTGTGCCTGTGGACCTCCCAGTATTATCAGCACAGCCTCGGCGACACCCTGAGCTGGGCACTGCCGGTGTTGTTGCGCCAGGGCGAACTGGCGGAAGCGCGGCAGGAACGCTTCTGGTCCGTCGCCCCCGGCGCCAGCCTCGATGATCCGCGCATCGCCCGTGCCCCGCGCCAGCGTGAGGCCTTGGCGACACTGGCCCAACACCCCCATGGCGTCGCCCATCAGCTGCTGAGCAAGCTGATGCTGAGCAAGGACAGCCTCGACTTGCTGCTGGCCAAGGATCTGGTGCAGGTCGAAGTCCGCCGGCATGCGCCCGGTGCTCGCCACGAACATTGGCTGGCCCAGCCGGAGCTGCCGCTCAACGCGGAACAAAGCGCCGCCTGCGAAGCGATCCGCGCCGGGTTCGACAGTTATCACGCCTTTCTGCTGGCCGGCGTCACCGGCAGCGGCAAGACCGAAGTGTATTTGCAGCTGATTCGCCAGACCCTCGAAGCCGGCAAGCAGGCGCTGGTGCTGATCCCGGAAATCAACCTCGGCCCGCAGACCCTGGCGCGCTTCGAGCAGCGCTTCAATGCGCGCATTGCCCTGCTGCACTCGGCGGTCAACGACCGCGAACGCCTCGACGCCTGGCTCGCGGCCCGGGATGGCGAGGCCGACATCATTATCGGCACCCGTTCGGCGCTGTTCACGCCGATGAAAAACCCGGGGCTGATCATTATCGATGAAGAGCACGACGGCTCTTATAAACAGCAGGAAGGCCTGCGTTATCACGCCCGGGATCTGGCGCTGGTCCGCGCCCGACAGGAAAACATCCCGATCGTGCTGGGCTCGGCCACACCGTCACTGGAAAGCCTGCACAACGCCTATACCGGCCGCTACGGCCTGCTGCGACTCAACGAACGCGCCGGCGGTGCCAAGCAGCCGCGCTTCCTGCGCCTGGACGTCAAAAGCCGCCCGCTGGACAGCGGCATTTCCGGGCCGATGCAACAGGCGATCGGCCAGACCCTCGCGGCGGGCCAGCAAGTGCTGGTATTCCTCAACCGGCGAGGCTTCGCCCCTACGCTGCTGTGCCACGACTGCGGCTGGATGTCCGAATGCCAGCGCTGCGATGCACGCATGACCGTGCATCAGCGCTATGGCGAGCTGCGCTGCCACCATTGCGGCTACGTCGAACGCGTGCCGCGCCAGTGCCCGAAATGCAACAAGGTCGATTTGCGTCCGGTGGGCGCCGGCACCGAGCGGGCCGAAGAGCGCCTGGCGATCCTGTTTCCGGACTACCCGGTGTTGCGCGTCGATCGCGACAGCACCTCGCGCAAGGACGCGATGAACCAGTTGTTCGCGACCATCCAGAAGGGCCAGCCCTGCATTCTGGTGGGCACGCAAATGCTCGCCAAGGGCCACCATTTCCCTCGGGTGACGCTGGTGTCGATTCTCGATGCCGACGGCGGCCTGTTTTCCGGTGACTTCCGCGCCAGTGAGCGCATGGCGCAACTGATCGTCCAGGTCGCCGGTCGCGCCGGGCGGGCGGAAGAGCCCGGCAAAGTGATCATCCAGACGCACCTGGCCGACCATCCGTTGCTGGTGCAATTGACCGAACAGGGTTACTTCGCCTTTGCTGAACAGGCCTTGAGCGAGCGCCGTGCGGCGGGCTTGCCGCCGTTCGCCCACCTGGCCCTGTTGCGGGCCGAAGCGCACAAACCGGGGCAGGCTGAAGGGTTTCTCGATGAGGCGTGCAGCGAGGCCGAGCGCTTGCTGGCCGAACAGAACCTGACCGGCATTGAACTCCTGGGGCCGGTGCCAGCACCGATGGAGCGTCGGGCCGGGCGCTACCGTGCACAGTTGCTGTTGCAGGCCAACGCCAGGGCGCCGTTGCACCGGTTGCTGGCCAGTTGGTTGCTGGTGCTGGAGCAGATGCCGAGCGGACGGGCGGTGCGCTGGTCGCTGGATGTCGATCCCGTGGATTTGTATTGATTTCAAGTTCAATTGAATTTGTAGGAGCAAGGCTTGCCCGCGATAGCGATATTGAGGGCGCCATCGCGGGCAAGCCTTGCTCCCACAGGCCAGATTTGTCACCACACATCCACAACCTGCCCGCTATAGTTGGCAAGCCCGTCTTCGCAACGGATAATGCCCAGTTTTTCCACCAGCGCACCATGCGCCGCCGCGCCTGCGGTCGAAAGAGAAGACCATGAAAGACACCATTCGCCAGCTGATCCAACAAGCCATCACCCAACTCGTCAACGAAGGTGTGTTGCCTGAAGGCCTGTCGCCGGCGATCCAGGTGGAGAACTCCCGCGACAAGAAGAACGGCGACTTCGCCAGCAACATCGCCATGATGCTGGCCAAGCCGGCCGGCATGAAGCCGCGCGACCTGGCGGAAAAGATCATCGCCGCCCTGCCGGCTGATGAGAACGTCTCCAAGGCCGAAATCGCCGGCCCAGGCTTCCTCAATTTCTTCCAGAACACCCAGGCCCTGGCTTCCCGTCTGGACGCCGCGCTGGCCGATGCCAAAATCGGCGTGCGCAAGGCCGGCCCTGTGCAGCGCACCGTGGTCGACCTGTCTGCGCCGAACCTGGCCAAAGAGATGCACGTCGGCCACCTGCGCTCGACCATCATTGGCGATGGCGTCGCTCGGGTACTTGAATTCCTCGGCGACGAAGTGATCCGTCAGAACCATGTTGGCGACTGGGGTACCCAGTTCGGCATGCTGATGGCCTATCTGCAGGAAAACCCGATCACCAGCGACGAGCTGTCGGACCTGGAGAACTTCTACCGCGCTGCCAAGCAACGCTTCGACGAATCCGAAGAGTTCGCCGACCGCGCCCGTGGCCTGGTGGTCAAGCTGCAGGCCGGCGACGCCGATTGCCTGGCGCTGTGGACCAAGTTCAAGGACATCTCGCTGTCCCACTGCCAGAAAATCTACGAGCTTTTGAACGTCAAACTGACCATGGCCGACGTGATGGGCGAAAGTGCCTACAACGACGACCTGATCAACGTGGTCAACGACCTCAAGGCCGCCGGCATGCTGGTCGAGAGCAACGGCGCCCAGTGCGTGTTCCTCGATGAGTTCAAGAACGCCGACGGCGACCCGCTGCCGGTGATCATCGTCAAGGCGGACGGCGGTTACCTCTACGCCACCACCGACCTGGCCGCCGTGCGCTACCGCAGTGGCAAGCTCAAGGCCGATCGCGCGCTGTACTTTGTCGACCAGCGCCAGGCCCTGCACTTCCAGCAGGTGTTCGCCGTGGCGCGCAAGGCCGGCTTCGTGACGCACCCGATGGAAATGGAACACATGGGCTTCGGCACCATGAACGGCGCCGACGGTCGTCCGTTCAAGACCCGTGACGGCGGCACCGTGAAGCTGATCGAACTGCTGACCGAAGCCCAGGAACGCGCTTACACCCTGGTGAAGGACAAGAACCCGGAACTGGCCGAAGCCGACCTGCGCAACATCGCCAAGGTAGTGGGCATCGGCGCGGTGAAATACGCCGATCTGTCGAAACACCGCACCAGCGACTACAGCTTCAACTTCGACCTGATGCTGAACTTCGAAGGCAACACCGCGCCTTACCTGCTGTACGCCTACACCCGCGTGGCCGGTGTGTTCCGCAAGTTGGGCAAGGACTTCAGCGAAGTCGAAGGCCAGATCGTTCTCGATGCCCCGCACGAACTGGAGCTGGCAGCCAAACTCGCGCAGTTCGGCGAAGTGCTGAACAACGTCTCCGAGAAAGGCACGCCGCACATTCTCTGCACCTACCTGTACGACGTTGCCGGCCTGTTCTCCAGCTTCTACGAGAACTGCCCGATCCTCGCCGCCGAGACCCCGGAACAAATGCAGAGCCGCCTGCGCCTCGCTGCGCTGACCGGCCGTACTCTCAAGCAAGGCCTGGAACTCCTGGGTCTGGAAACCCTGGAGCGCATGTAAGTTGGCTGCCAAGAAAAAACCTGCACCCAAACGTGGCGCCAGCCGTTACCAAGCTCCAGCGAAGCAACCGATTCCGGGTTGGCTGTGGATGGCCATCGGCCTGACGGTCGGCGCCTTCATCGTGTTCCTGATGAAGCTGGAGCCGGGCAAGGGCAGCGATACGGTCAAGCGTGAGAAGGTCGAACAGCAACAGCAGAAAGCCGCGAAGATCGCCGAGGCCAACAAGACCCCGCCGAGCCCGACGCAACCGGTGAAGCCGAAGTACGACTTCTACACCCTGCTGCCGGAATCGGAAGTGATCGTGCCGCCGGATGCCGTGCCGGAGAAAACTCTGCCGACACCGCAGGTGCCAGCCATTCCGACCACGCCGGTGACGCCCGCGGAAGCGGCGAAGATCGACACGGCCCGCGCCCAGGCCGCCCTGTCCGGGATCACGCCGCCCCCTGCACCACCTGTGGCCAAGGCCGCGCCGGTGACCAAGTTCTTCCTGCAGGCCGGTTCGTTCCGCAAGGAAACCGACGCCGACAAGGTTCGGGCGCAGATCATCCTGCTCGGTCAGGCGGTGGCGGTTGAATCGGGTACGGTCAAGGACGAGACCTGGTATCGGGTATTGGTGGGGCCGTTCAGCAATCGCGAACAACTGACTACCGCGCAGAAACAACTGGCCGGCGCCGGGTTTAGCAATCTGTTGTTACAACAACGCCAGAGCCGCTGATTCCATTTAAAAACCGCGTCATCGTTCATCGCGGGCAAGCCTTGCTCCCACAGAATCACGCTGACCTGTGGGAGCAAGGCTTGCCCGCGATGGCGCCAGAACAGTCAACACGCCATCCCCCGTCCTACACCACTCGTCCCCTCCTCCACCCCACAGTTGAAATCTTTTCCTACACCCCCATATGGGTTGGCATAAGGCACTTTCGCCCAGCTGCGTGGAGACTCTTCCCTTGACCACCATCGTTTCAGTTCGCCGCCAAGGCAAAGTCGTCATGGGCGGCGACGGCCAGGTTTCTCTCGGCAATACCGTGATGAAAGGCAACGCCAAGAAAGTCCGTCGCCTGTACCACGGCGAAGTCCTTGCCGGCTTTGCTGGCGCCACGGCTGACGCCTTTACCCTTTTCGAACGCTTCGAAGGCCAGCTGGAAAAACACCAGGGCCATCTGGTTCGCGCCGCCGTCGAGCTCGCCAAAGAATGGCGCACCGACCGCACCCTGAGCCGCCTCGAAGCGATGCTCGCCGTCGCCAACAAGGACGCCTCGCTGATCATCACCGGCAACGGCGACGTGGTCGAACCCGAGCACGGCCTGATCGCCATGGGTTCCGGTGGCGCCTACGCCCAGGCCGCCGCCAGCGCACTGCTGAAGAAAACCGACCTGTCGGCCCGGGAAATCGTCGAGACCGCTCTCGGCATCGCCGGCGACATCTGCGTATTCACCAACCACACTCAGACCATTGAGGAGCAGGACTGCGCCAAAGGCGACGAGTAAGTCTGTTTCGGCCCCATGCCACGACTCACTTGTTTAAGGTCCGTCAAATATTATGTCCATGACTCCCCGTGAAATCGTCCACGAACTCAACCGCCATATCATCGGCCAGGACGATGCCAAGCGCGCCGTCGCCATTGCCCTGCGCAATCGCTGGCGCCGGATGCAGCTGCCGGAAGAGCTGCGCGTTGAAGTCACCCCGAAAAACATCCTGATGATCGGTCCGACCGGTGTCGGTAAAACCGAGATCGCCCGTCGCCTGGCCAAGCTGGCCAACGCGCCGTTCATCAAGGTTGAAGCTACCAAGTTCACCGAAGTCGGTTACGTCGGTCGTGACGTCGAATCGATCATCCGTGACCTGGCCGACGCCGCGATCAAGCTGCTGCGCGAACAGGAAATCACCAAGGTTCGCCACCGCGCCGAAGACGCCGCCGAAGAGCGCATCCTCGACGCACTGCTGCCACCGGCACGCATGGGCTTCAGCAACGACGACGCACCGACTTCCGATTCCAATACCCGTCAGCTGTTCCGCAAGCGCCTGCGCGAAGGCCAGCTGGATGACAAGGAAATCGAAATCGAAGTCGCCGAAATGGCCGGCGTCGATATCTCCGCGCCTCCGGGCATGGAAGAGATGACCAACCAGTTGCAGAGCCTGTTCGCCAACATGGGCAAGGGCAAGCGCAAGAGCCGCAAGCTCAAGGTCAAGGAAGCGCTGAAACTGGTGCGTGACGAAGAAGCCAGCCGTCTGGTCAACGATGAAGAGTTGAAGGCCAAGGCCCTGGAAGCGGTCGAGCAGCACGGCATCGTGTTCATCGACGAAATCGACAAGGTCGCCAAGCGTGGCAATGTCGGCGGCGCCGATGTGTCCCGTGAAGGCGTACAGCGCGATTTGCTGCCGCTGATCGAGGGCTGCACCGTCAACACCAAGCTGGGCATGGTCAAGACCGACCACATCCTGTTCATCGCCTCCGGCGCATTCCACCTGAGCAAGCCAAGCGACCTGGTGCCCGAGCTGCAAGGCCGCCTGCCGATTCGCGTGGAACTCAAGGCGCTGTCGCCGCAAGATTTCGAGCGCATCCTCAGCGAGCCGCACGCGTCGCTCACAGAGCAATACTGTGCACTGTTGAAAACCGAAGGCCTGTCCATCGAGTTCCAGCCGGACGGTATCAAGCGCATCGCGGAGATTGCCTGGCAGGTCAACGAGAAAACCGAAAACATCGGTGCCCGTCGCTTGCACACCCTGCTTGAGCGTCTGCTGGAAGAGGTGTCCTTCAGCGCCGGCGACCTGGCCAGCGCCCACGATGACAAGGCGATCCAGATCGACGCCGACTACGTCAACAGCCACCTGGGTGAATTGGCGCAGAACGAAGACCTGTCCCGTTATATCCTGTAAGCCAAGACCTGTAGGAGCGAGCATGCTCGCGATGGTGGTCAACGATGACGCGGGCTATCTGAATGCCCGCGTCGCCTGATACTCCATCGCGAGCATGCTCGCTCCTACAGGGTTCCCTCCCGATCGGAACTTTGGCCATGATCCCCACCGATATCAAACTGCACAAAGCCTCGAAAACCCTGACGCTCAAGTACGCGTCCGGCGAGGAATACACCCTGCCCGCCGAGTTCCTGCGCGTGCATTCTCCCTCCGCCGAGGTCCAGGGCCACGGCAAACCCATCCTGCAATTTGGCAAGATCAACGTCGGCCTGACGAAGCTGGAACCGGCCGGTCAGTACGCACTGAAATTGACCTTCGACGATGGCCACGACAGCGGCCTGTTCACCTGGGAATACCTCTACGAACTGGGGCGACGTTATGACGCACTCTGGGAGGACTACCTGGCTGAGCTCAAAGCCACCGGAAAATCCCGCGACCCGAACGAGTCCGTCGTCAAGCTGATGCTCTAGACCGAGCCTCTTGTTCATTAGAAGGCATTTTCTAATTTCATCTGTTTGAATGCTCCGCTCCAAGGCAAGCAACTGGCCTGCTTGCGAAAAAAATTAAACTCGGGTAACCAATGGAACTGGCAAGTTCCCTGCAGTGCTCTCTGCGAAAAAAAGCAGCGGTGCAGTCTTAACGGTCACCCGAGTTCGGTACCTGGTAGTTGCTGAGTGACTGTGCAGCAGGACCGGGTACTCGTCTCAGGACAATGGAGCGTCGTAGATGAGTAAAGAGAATAACGATGACTTGAAGTATCAGGCCTCGGAGAACACCCTGGGTCTGAATCCTGTCGTTGGGCTGCGTGGAAAGGATCTACTGGCTTCTGCTCGAATGGTGCTCAGACAGGCCATCAAACAACCGATTCACAGCGCAAAGCATGTCGCGCATTTCGGTCTGGAACTCAAAAACGTACTGCTCGGCAAATCCGGGCTGCAACCGGCAGGCGATGACCGTCGCTTCGCCGACCCGGCCTGGAGCCAGAACCCGCTCTACAAACGTTACATGCAAACCTACCTGGCGTGGCGCAAGGAGCTTCACGACTGGATCGACGACAGTAACCTGCCGCCCAACGATGTCAGCCGCGGGCACTTCGTGATCAACCTCATGACCGAAGCCATGGCCCCGACCAACAGCGCGGCCAACCCGGCGGCGGTCAAGCGCTTCTTCGAAACCGGCGGCAAGAGCCTGCTCGACGGTCTTTCCCATCTGGCCAAGGATCTGGTGCACAACAACGGCATGCCGAGCCAGGTCAACATGGGCGCTTTCGAGGTCGGCAAGACCCTGGGCGTGTCCGAAGGCGCGGTGGTGTTTCGCAACGATGTGCTGGAACTGATCCAGTACAAGCCAACCACCGAACAGGTCCACGAGCGTCCGCTGCTGGTGGTGCCGCCACAGATCAACAAGTTCTACGTTTTCGACCTCAGCCCGGAAAAAAGCCTGGCGCGCTTCTGCCTGCGCAGCAACGTGCAGACCTTCATTGTCAGCTGGCGCAACCCGACCAAGGAGCAGCGCGAGTGGGGCCTGTCGACCTACATCGAGGCGCTCAAGGAAGCGGTCGACGTGGTCACGGCGATTACCGGCAGCAAGGACGTGAACATGCTCGGTGCCTGCTCCGGTGGCATCACCTGCACCGCCCTGCTGGGTCACTATGCCGCGATCGGCGAGAACAAGGTCAACGCCCTCACCCTGCTGGTGAGCGTGCTCGACACCACCCTGGACACCGATGTCGCCCTGTTCGTCAACGAACAGACCCTGGAAGCCGCCAAGCGCCACTCCTATCAGGCCGGCGTGCTGGAAGGCCGCGACATGGCGAAAGTCTTCGCCTGGATGCGCCCCAACGATCTGATCTGGAACTATTGGGTCAACAACTACCTGCTGGGCAACGAGCCGCCGGTATTCGACATCCTGTTCTGGAACAACGACACCACGCGACTGCCCGCCGCGTTCCATGGCGACCTGATCGAGTTGTTCAAAAACAACCCACTGATTCGTCCGAATGCACTGGAAGTGTGCGGCACGCCGATTGACCTCAAGCAAGTGAAGGCCGACATCTTTTCCCTGGCCGGCACCACCGACCACATCACCCCGTGGAAGTGCTGCTACAAGTCGGCGCACCTGTTTGGCGGCAATGTCGAGTTCGTGCTCTCCAGCAGCGGCCATATCCAGAGCATCCTGAACCCGCCGGGCAATCCGAAATCCCGCTACATGACCAACAGTGACGCAGCAGGCACTGCCGAAGAATGGCAGGAGAACTCCACCAAACACACCGACTCCTGGTGGCTGCACTGGCATGCCTGGCTGGCCCAACGTTCGGGCGAAATGAAAAAGGCGCCTTTGAAGCTGGGCAACAAGGCTTACCCGGCGGGCGAAGCAGCACCGGGCACCTATGTGCATGAGCGGTAACTGACACACCTCGCCCTACCCTTGTGTAGGAGCGAGCATGCTCGCGATGGTCGCTAACGATGACGCGGGGGATCTGAAACCCCACGATGTTTTCGAGTCCATCGCGAGCATGCTCGCTCCTACAGAGGGATAGGGGTTGAGGAAGAACTTGAGAGATCCACAGGGCCAGAGCATGCCGCAACCGTTCATATTCCGTACCGTCGAACTGGATGGCCAGACCCTCCGCACGGCGGTTCGCCCCGGCAAGCCTCACTTGACGCCCTTGCTGATTTTCAACGGCATCGGCGCCAACCTCGAGCTGGTGTTCCCGTTCGTCGCGGCGCTGGACCCGGACCTGGAAGTCATCGCTTTCGACGTTCCCGGTGTCGGCGGCTCGTCGACGCCCAATCGCCCGTACCGGTTTCCGGGCCTGGCAAAACTAACGGCCCGCATGCTCGACTACCTCGACTACGGACAGGTCAATGCGATCGGCGTTTCCTGGGGCGGAGCGCTGGCCCAGCAATTCGCCTACGACTACCCGGAACGCTGCAAGAAGCTTGTATTGGCCGCAACAGCGGCTGGCGCAGTGATGGTGCCGGGCAAGCCGAAGGTGCTGTGGATGATGGCCAGCCCACGCCGCTACATCCAGCCTTCCCACGTGATTCGCATCGCGCCGATGATCTACGGCGGCGCGTTCCGTCGCGACCCGACGCTGGCCGCAAACCACGCGGCCAAGGTGCGTTCGGCGGGCAAGCTGGGTTACTACTGGCAACTGTTCGCGGGCCTTGGCTGGACCAGCATTCACTGGCTGCACAAGATCAAGCAGCCGACCTTGGTCCTGGCCGGTGACGACGACCCGCTGATCCCGCTGGTGAACATGCGCCTGCTGGCCTGGCGGATTCCCAATGCCCAGTTGCACATCATCGACGACGGACATCTGTTCCTGATTACCCGGGCAGAAGCCGTGGCGCCGATCATCATGAAGTTCCTCCAGGAAGAGCGGCAGCGTGCGGTGATGCACCCGCGTCCGGCACCCTTGGGCGGCTGATCGACCCGCCCGGTTGCCATGAAAAGGGCACGGCAGGACGCCGCGCCGCGCAACAACCCAATACAGCGACTATGGTGTTCTGGTTCGGTGAGTTTGTTTTTGGCCTGAGGACGAAGGAGTGTTGACTGATGCGAGAAAAACCAGCGAGGGACCTGGCGCCCTCTCCCGCCGCATTCATCAATGCACAGAGTGCGATCACCGGCCTGCGCGGTCGTGATCTGTTTTCAACGCTGCGCAGCGTCGCCGCCCATGGTTTGCGCAACCCGGTGCACAGCGCCCGGCACGCCCTGAAACTGGGTGGTCAATTGGGGCGTGTGCTGTTGGGCGAAACCCTGCACCCGACCAACCCCCATGACAGTCGCTTCGCCGACCCGGCCTGGAGCCTCAACCCGTTCTATCGTCGCAGCTTGCAGGCCTATCTGAGCTGGCAAAAGCAGGTCCGCAGCTGGATCGACGAAAGCAGCATGAGCCCGGACGATCGCGCCCGGGCACAGTTCGTATTCTCCCTGCTCAACGATGCCGTATCGCCGTCCAACAGCTTGCTCAATCCGCTGGCGATCAAGGAACTCTTCAACTCCGGCGGCAACAGCCTGGTGCGCGGGATCGGCCATCTGGTGGACGACTTGCTGCACAACGACGGTCTGCCCCGGCAGATCACCAAGCAGGCGTTCGAGGTCGGCAAGACGGTTGCCACCACCACCGGTGCCGTGGTGTTTCGCAACGAACTGCTGGAGTTGATCCAGTACCGGCCGATGAGCGAAAAGCAGTATTCCAAGCCATTGCTGGTTGTGCCGCCGCAGATCAACAAGTTCTACATATTCGACCTGAGCCCGCACAACAGCTTCGTCCAGTACGCGCTCAAGAACGGCCTGCAAACCTTCATGATCAGCTGGCGCAACCCGGATGTGCGCCACCGCGAATGGGGCCTGTCGACCTACGTTGAAGCCGTGGAAGAGGCGATGAATGTCTGTCGGGCGATCACCGGCGCGCGCGAGGTCAACCTGATGGGCGCCTGTGCCGGCGGGCTGACCATTGCCGCACTGCAAGGCCACCTGCAAGCCAAGCGACAGTTGCGCCGGGTATCGAGCGCCACCTACCTGGTGAGCCTGCTCGACAGCGATCTGGACACGCCGGCCACCCTGTTCGCCGACGAACAGACCCTGGAAGCCGCCAAGCGCCGTTCCTATCAGAAAGGCGTGCTCGACGGCCGGGACATGGCCAAGGTCTTCGCCTGGATGCGCCCCAACGACTTGATCTGGAGCTACTTCGTCAACAACTACCTGCTGGGCAAGGAGCCGCCGGCTTTCGACATCCTCTACTGGAACAACGACACCACGCGCCTGCCGGCAGCCCTGCATGGCGACTTGCTGGACTTCTTCAAGCACAACCCGCTGGGTCATCCGGGCGGCCTCGAAGTGTGCGGCACACCGATCGATTTGCAGAAAGTCACCGTCGACAGCTTCAGCGTCGCCGGCATCAACGACCACATCACACCGTGGGACGCGGTGTATCGCTCGACCCTGCTGCTGGGTGGCGAGCGCCGCTTCGTGCTGTCCAACAGCGGTCACGTGCAGAGCATCCTCAACCCGCCGGGCAACCCTAAAGCCAACTACGTCGAGGGCGCCAAACTGAGCAGCGATCCCAGAGCCTGGTACTACGATGCAAATCAGGTCGAAGGCAGTTGGTGGGGGCAATGGCTGGGCTGGATTCAGGAGCGTTCGGGGGCGCAGAAGGAAACCCTCATGACCCTCGGCAACCAGAACTATCCACCGATGGAGGCCGCACCCGGCACCTATGTGCGCGTGCGCTGAAACCCAACACACTACAACCGGCACCCACCACTGTAGGAGCGAGCATGCTCGCGAAAAACGTCCAGGCAACGCGTTCACCTAGAAAGCACGCGTTATCGTTGACGTCCATCGCGAGCATGCTCGCTCCTACAGGGTTTGGGGTTGGCTTGGCATGAATACTAAGAAGACTGGATGAAAACCCGCGACCGCATCCTCGAATGTGCCCTGCAGTTGTTCAATCAGAAGGGCGAACCGAACGTCTCCACCATGGAAGTTGCCAACGAAATGGGCATCAGCCCGGGCAACCTCTACTACCACTTCCACGGCAAGGAGCCGTTGATTCTCGGGCTGTTCGAGCGCTTCCAGGCCGAACTGACACCGTTGCTCGACCCACCCCTCGACGCCGAGTTGGGCCCCGATGATTACTGGCTGTTCCTGCACCTGATCGTCGAGCGCCTGTCCCACTACCGCTTCCTGTTCCAGGACCTGTCGAACCTGGCCGGACGCTTGCCGAAACTGGCCAAGGGCATTCGCAACCTGCTCAACGCACTCAAGCGCACACTGGCGACGCTGCTGGCGCGCCTGAAGGCTCAAGGGCAATTGGTCAGCGACACCCAGGCCCTCGGCCAACTGGTGGAACAGATCACCATGACCCTGCTGTTTTCCCTGGACTATCAGCGGATTCTCGATCGCGAGGGCGAGGTGAGACTGGTGGTTTACCAGATCATGATGCTGGTGGCGCCGCACCTGTTGCCGCCGATCAAAGTGGCGACCGAGCAACTGGCCTTGCAGTACCTGGAAGAACACGAATAACCGCCAACCCCTGTAGGAGCCGAGCTTGCTCGCGATGGCGTCGTATCAGCCGATATTGATTTGGCTGACACTCCGCCATCGCGAGCAAGCTCGGCTCCTACAGGGGATCGTGGTGTTCATTGGATCGCGCACAAACAAAAACGCCCGACCTTGGCAGGTCGGGCGTTTTTTTGAGCCCCGAGAAATCAGGACTGACTGGTTGGCGTCGATGGAGCTGGCGCGGCAGTCGGGGTGACAGCAGGGGTCGGCGCGGAAGCGGAATTCGATGCGCTGACAGGTGCGGCCGGTGCGGTCGGGGCTGCCGGTTTGGCGGCGGCCACGGCTGGTTTTGCGGCAGCTTTCGGAGCAGCCGGCTTTTTCACGGCTGGCTTTTTCGCGGCAGCCGGTTTTGCCGCAGGTTTTGCAGCTGCAGGCTTGGCGGCGGCTGGTTTTGCAGCAGCGGTTTTCGCCGCTGCCGGCTTGGCTGCTGGTTTGGCGGCAGCCTTGGCAGCTACCGGTTTAGCCGCAGGCTTGGCAGCGGCTGGTTTTGCCGCAGCAGTTTTAGCCGCTGGCTTGGCCGCGGTTTTGGCGGCAGGTTTGGCTGCAGCCTTGGCCAGTGGTTTGGCAGCCGGCTTGGCAGCAGCCGGTTTGGCCGCGGCGGTTTTGGCCGCAACCGGCGTCACCTTGGCACCGGTCAGTTTTTCGATCTGCTTGGTCAGTTGCTCGACCTTGGTGTGCAGCGCCTTGACCTCATTGCGGCTTGGCACGCCCAGGCGCGAAATGGCGCTGTTCAGGCGCTTGTCGAAAGCCCCTTCCAGCTCATCCCACTTGCCCAGCGCCTTGTCTTTCACGCCGCTGATGCGCGACTTGGCAGAAGAAGCGGTGTCTTTGGCGCTGTCCTTGGCAGTGTCGACTTTCTTGCCGATTGCTTTCTCGGCTTTCTCGCCGTCTTTAACCAATGCATCGAAGATTTTGCTGCCGTCAGTGTCGATCTTCGAGTACACGCCTAAACCAGCCAGCCAGATTTTTCGGGAGTAGTCTTCTACTTTCCCGATCCACGAGCTGCCTTCTTTTTCGGTGTTCTTTTTAACAGCCATCCCGTTCTCCTTAAGATTTACGCGCGACGCGTTCGAGCAGTGCCGTCAGCTCATCGAGCTTGACAGAGAGTGTCTCCACGTCATGTTTAGACGGAATGCCGATACGATTCAAGGCACTTGCGACACGCGAGTCGAACGCCTTCTCGACCTTGTCGAGTTGAACTTCGACACGGCCCTTGAAAGTGCTTACTTCACTCTTGGCTTCAGCGATCTCGGAGTTCGCCGCTTCGAGCTTTGCGGCGACTGCCTTTTTACCTTTCGATTCAACAGCTTGACCGGCCTTGATCAGCTCCTGAAAGTACTCGGCGCCCTCCTGGCCAACCTTGGCGTAGGCGCCCAGGCCTGCCAGCCAGATCTTGCGGGCATAGGATTTGACGTCGCTCAGAGCTGCCGTCGATGCGTCGATTTTTTTCTTCAAAATTACTTTGGCCATGGTCCACCTCACGCGCAGAAGGTTTGAGGAACTGCCCGGATAAGTGTCGGGCTCTGGCACAAAGTAGGGAGAAAAATTAGAAACGGCACCCTAACAACTGACATAAACCTTTGGATGCGCCACATCAAAAACTGTGGGAGCGAGCCTGCTCGCGATAGCGGTGGTTCTATCAACATTGATGTCGACTGACACGCCGTCATCGCGAGCAGGCTCGCTCCTACAGGGGGATGTGATTTCAATCAGCAATCAGACGAGGGCTTTATCCAACGCCTTCTCGATCTCCGCTTTGATCATGCCACTCATGGCCGACATCATCAGGCCCAGTTCCACGTCGACCCGGATCGAATCGTCGCTCACATGCACCGCGCCTTTAACGCCGGAGCGCTTGAGATTCAGGGTGTCGCCGGACCATTGCGGCTCCAGGCCATATTGGTCGCGCAGTTTCTGCGCCAGCTTGTCGGCCTTCTCGCGAGCCGCTTCCTTACCCAGGCCGTGGGCACGCTCAACACTGATATGGGCCATCGAATGACTCCTGTTTTATGACTGCCGCTCATTGAAGGTTGCTCGGAGAATCCTGACCGCCTGCGGCAAAAGGTCCCGAGGGTTGCCCATCTTACCTGTAGCCATTCCAAGACAAAGCATCCCTTGGGGATTAGAATGTCGCGCATTCTCTCTTGGTGACAGCGATATGACTGATCAGCGCAAAGGCAGCGATGCCGAACCCACCACTCACTTCGGCTTCAAAAACGTTCCGGAAAGCCAGAAAGCGGAAAAAGTCGCTGAAGTTTTCCACTCGGTAGCCGCCAAGTACGACCTGATGAACGACCTCCTGTCGGGCGGCATGCACCGCCTGTGGAAGCGTTTCGCGATCGAACTGTCGGGCGTACGCGCCGGCAACCGCGTGCTCGACATCGCCGGTGGCACGGGCGACCTGACCCGCAAGTTCTCGCATCTGGTAGGCCCGACCGGCCAGGTGGTGCTGGCCGACATCAACGAGTCCATGCTCAAGGTCGGCCGTGACCGCCTGCTGGACCTGGGTGTGGCCGGCAACGTCGAATTCGTCCAGGCCGACGCGGAAAAACTGCCGTTCCCGGACAACCATTTCGACTGCGTAACCATCGCTTTCGGCCTGCGTAACGTGACGCACAAGGAAGACGCCCTGCGCTCCATGCTGCGCGTACTCAAGCCCGGCGGCCGCCTGCTGGTGCTGGAATTCTCCAAGCCAACCAACGCACTGATGTCCAAGGCCTACGACGCCTACTCGTTCGCCTTCATGCCGTTGATGGGCAAGCTGATCACCAACGACTCGGAAAGCTATCGCTACCTGGCCGAATCGATCCGCATGCACCCGAACCAGGAAACCCTGAAGTCGATGATGGTCGAAGCCGGATTCGACCGCGTGACTTATCACAACATGACCGCAGGCATCGTCGCCCTGCATCGCGGCATCAAGCCCTGATGCTGCTCGCCGGACTGCTCGCCAGCGTTGAACTCGGTTTGAACCGGGTGCTACGTCTCGACAGCACGGCGCTGCCGCGGCTCGCGCATTTGACTGGCAAGGTGATTGCCGTCGATTGCCGCAGCCCGGCATTGCACTTGTTCATCCTGCCCAGCGATGAAGGCCTGATGCTCGCCTCCCAGTGGGAAACCGGCGCCGACTGCACCCTGCGTGCACCGGCTTCGAGCCTGTTGAAACTGGCGATGAGCAAGGACAAGACTTCGGTGCTGCATGCCCCCGAAGTCGAACTCGACGGCGACAGCGGCGTACTGCTGGAACTGGCGGCCATCCTCCAGGACCTCGAGCTGGACTGGGAGTACGAACTCTCGCGCTGGCTCGGTCCGGTCGCCACACAGTTGGTGGGTGGCCACCTGCGCAGCCGCGCGCGCTGGTATCAACAAGGATTTGCCAGCCTCAACCAGAACCTCGCCGAATACCTGGCCGAAGAATCGCGCAGCCTTGTCGGCCAGCGCGAAGCCGAAGCCCGATTCCGTGAACTGGACCAGATCAAGCTTGATCTGGAACGACTCGAGGCGCGTTTCGAGCGCCTTTCCCGATCCCTCGACCCAAGCGATAACGCATGAAGCTGCTTGCCGTCCGCCGTCTGTTGCGCATCCAGCGCGTCGTGATCCGCTACCGCCTTGATGACCTGCTGTTCGACCTGCCGCTGCCCTGGTTCCTGCTGGTGCTGCGCTACGCCTTGCCGTGGCGCTGGTTCCCGCGCAAGACCCTGGACCTGAGCCGTGGCGCACGCTTGCGCCTGGCGTTGCAGGATCTGGGACCGATTTTCATCAAGTTCGGGCAGATCCTGTCCACCCGCCGCGATCTGCTGCCCGAAGACATCGCCGACGAGCTGATGAAGTTGCAGGACCGCGTGCCGCCGTTCGATTCGAAGGTGTCGGTCAAGCTGATCGAAGACCAGCTCGGCAAGAAGATCAGCGAAGTGTTCAGCCGTTTCGACGTCGAACCCCTGGCCTCGGCCTCGGTGGCGCAGGTGCATGCCGCGCAGTTGAAAACCGGTGAAGAAGTCGTGGTCAAGGTGATCCGCCCGGGTCTCAAGCCAGTGATCAAGCAGGATCTGGCGTGGCTGTTTATCCTCGCCCGCGCCGCCGAAAAGGTCTCGGCCGATGCGCGTTTGCTGCACCCGGTGGACGTGGTCAGCGACTACGAAAAAACCATCTACGACGAACTCGACCTGCTGCGCGAGGCGGCCAACGCCAGCCAGCTCAAGCGCAATTTCGAAGGCTCGCCGCTGCTTTACGTGCCGCAGGTCTATTGGGATTGGTGCCGGCCGAAAGTGCTGGTGATGGAACGCATCTACGGCATTCAGGTGACCGACCTGGCCACCCTGGCCGACCAGCGCACCGACATGAAAATGCTCGCCGAGCGCGGCGTGGAGATCTTCTTCACCCAGGTGTTCCGCGACAGTTTCTTCCATGCCGACATGCACCCCGGCAACATTTTCGTCAGCACCGTGAGCCCGTGGAGCCCGCAGTACATCGCGATCGACTGCGGCATCGTCGGCAGCCTGACCCCGGAAGACCAGGACTATCTGGCACGCAACCTGTTCGCCTTCTTCAAGCGCGACTACCGCCGCGTGGCACAGTTGCACATCGATTCGGGCTGGGTGCCGGCGGAAACCAAACTCAATGAATTCGAAGCGGCGATCCGTACCGTGTGCGAGCCGATCTTCGAAAAGCCGTTGAAGGACATTTCCTTCGGCCAGGTGCTGATGCGCCTGTTCCAGACCGCGCGCCGCTTCAACATGGAAGTGCAGCCGCAGCTGGTGCTGTTGCAGAAAACCCTGCTGAACATCGAAGGCCTGGGCCGCCAGTTGTACCCGGACCTCGACCTGTGGAACACCGCACAACCGTTCCTCGAGCGCTGGATGCGCGAGCGTGTCAGCCCCAAGGCCCTGTTCGGCAACGTGCAGAGCCAGATCGAACAGATCCCGCACCTGGCCAACATGACCCGCGACCTGCTCGAGCGCCTGTCCCAGCCTCACGCCAGCGACCCGCCGCCACCCTGGCACCGCCGCCGCGACGACTGGTTCCTGCGCCTGCTGGGAACCGCCCATCTGGCCGGTGGCGCCATCCTCGCCGCCGGGGGGCCGCTGAATCAGTTGGCTTATTGGCCCGCTGGAATCATGATGGCCGTCGGCTTGTATCTGGTCGTGCGCCGATAGCCAGTTGTGTGAACGACTGGCACACTGTTTGAACGCTTGAGCTCGACTAATGAAGTGTCGAGCCCGCTGTCGGAGTCAAAGATGAAAAACTGGCTGGACGAGATCAAGTGGGACGCCGATGGCCTGGTGCCGGCAATTGCCCAGGATCACAAGACCGGGCGCGTCCTGATGATGGCCTGGATGAACCGTGAAGCGCTGGAACTGACCGCCGCCGAAAACCGCGCCATCTACTGGTCGCGCTCCCGTGGCAAGCTGTGGCGCAAGGGCGAAGAGTCCGGCCACGTGCAAACCCTGCATGAGATGCGCCTGGATTGCGATGCCGACGTCATCATCCTGATGGTCGAGCAGATCGGCGACATCGCCTGCCATACCGGCCGTCAGAGCTGCTTCTACCGCGTCTTCGAGAACGGCGACTGGAAAACCGTCGATCCGGTCCTCAAAGACCCGCACGCCATCTACTCCGCAGGACACACACATGAGTGACACGTTGAACCGTCTGGCCCAGGTACTGGAAGAGCGCAAAGGCGCCGCCGCCGACAGCTCGTATGTCGCCAGCCTGTACCACAAGGGCTTGAACAAGATTCTGGAAAAAGTCGGCGAAGAGTCGGTCGAAACCATCATTGCCGCCAAGGACGCCGCCGTCAGTGGCGACTGCAGCGATGTGATCTACGAAACCGCCGATTTGTGGTTCCACAGCATGGTCATGCTCGCCCAATTGGGGCAGCATCCACAGGCTGTACTCGATGAACTGGACCGTCGCTTCGGTCTCTCCGGACATGTAGAGAAAGCCTCGCGTCCGGCCAACTGAACAATTATTAGAGAGGAGCAGCACCATGGGCATTTTTGACTGGAAACACTGGATCGTCATCCTGGTGGTTGTCGTACTGGTATTCGGTACCAAGAAACTGAAAAACCTCGGCACCGACGTCGGCGAATCGATCAAGGGCTTTCGCAAGGCCATGAACGACGACGAAAAACCGGCCGATCCAAACGCGACCCCGGCCCAACCGGTTCCGCCTGTTCAGCCACAAGCCACACAGTCCGTGAACCAGCCGCACACCATCGACGTGCAGGCGCAGAAAGTCGAAGAGCCGATCCGCAAAGACGTGTGAGCACTGACTAATGTTTGGTATCAGCTTCTCTGAACTGCTGCTCGTTGGCCTCGTAGCCCTGCTGGTGCTGGGCCCCGAGCGCCTGCCGCATGCTGCACGCACCGCCGGCCTGTGGGTCGGGCGCCTGAAGCGCAGCTTCAATGCGATCAAACAGGAAGTTGAGCGTGAAATCGGTGCCGACGAAATTCGTCGGCAACTGCACAACGAACACATTCTGTCGCTGGAGCAGGAGGCGCGGAAAATCTTCACGCCAACTCAGCAGGAGCCGACGCCGGTGGAACATGTGGGAGAGCAGACGATCCAGGCTCCCGCCGCGAGCGTCGCCACACCTGCAGCAACGCCAGAACCTGCACCCGTCGTTGCAGCGACACCGGCTGAACCTGTCACACCTGCGGCTGCGCCCGTTGCGCCAGCCCCTCATGACCCCACACTGCCGCCGCGAGCCCCATGAGCGATCTCCCTGAAAACGACCAGCACATGCCGCTGGTTTCGCATCTCACCGAGTTGCGTACCCGCCTGCTGCGCTGCGTAGCGGCGGTGTTCATCATCTTCGCCGGGTTGTTCGCCTTCACCCAGCAGATCTACACCTTCGTCTCCACGCCGCTGCGCCAATACCTGCCGGCGGGTGCGACGATGATCGCCACCGACGTGTCGTCGCCGTTCCTGACGCCCCTGAAGCTGACGATGATGGTCTCGCTGTTCCTGGCGATCCCGGTGATCCTGCACCAGATCTGGGGCTTCATCGCGCCAGGCCTGTACAAGCATGAAAAACGCATCGCCGTGCCTTTGCTGGTATCGAGCATCCTGCTGTTCTACGCCGGCATGGCCTTCGCCTACTTCCTGGTGTTCCCGCTGATCTTCAAGTTCTTCGCCTCCGCCACCCCGGCCGGCGTGGAAATGATGACCGACATCACCAGCTACCTCGATTTCGTCATGACGCTGTTCTTCGCCTTCGGCGTGGCGTTCGAGATCCCGGTGGCCGTGGTGCTGCTGGTGTGGATCGGCGTGGTCGACGTCAAATACCTGAAGAAAATCCGCCCGTACGTGATCATCGGCTGCTTCGTGGTCGGCATGATCCTGACCCCGCCGGACATCTTCTCGCAAACCCTGCTGGCGGTACCGATGTGGCTGCTGTTCGAGATCGGCGTGCTGTTTGGCGGCCTGGTCAGCAAACGCGGCGAACACCCGGACGATCAGCCGGCTGACGACCACAACGACCAGCCGCCAGCGACCCAAGCGTGAACCTGCTGCTCCTCGAGGAGGCCGACTTCATTGCAGCCGACCGGGTGATCCTGCGTGATCGCCGGCTGACCCACATGCAGGAAGTCCATCGCTGTGAAGTCGGCGACAGCATGCGCGTCGGCCGCATTGGCGGCCTGATGGGCTCGGCAGAAGTGCTGCGCCTGGACGCCGCTGAAGCGGAATTGCGCGTCACCCTCGACCAGCCACCACCCGCCAAGCTGCCACTGACCCTGGTATTGGCCCTGCCACGCCCCAAAATGCTGCGCAGGGTGTTTCAGACCGTCGCCGCCATGGGAGTGCCGCGTGTCGTGCTGGTGAACAGCTATCGCGTCGAGAAGAGCTTCTGGCAGACCCCGTTCCTGGAGCCTGAAGCCATTCGCGAGCAGTTGATCCTCGGCCTCGAACAGGCCCGGGACAGTGTGCTGCCTGAAGTCACTATCGAGAAGCGCTTCAAGCCGTTCGTGGAAGACCGCCTGCCGGCCATCAGCGAAGGCACCCTCGGCCTGGTCGGCCATCCGGGCAACTACCCGCCCTGCCCACGCGCCCTGAGCGAACCGGTAACCCTGGCCATCGGCCCCGAGGGCGGCTGGATTCCCTACGAAATCGACCTGCTCGGCAAATCCGGCCTGCAACCGGTGCAACTGGGCGAGCGCATCCTGCGCGTGGAAACCGCCGTTACCGCCCTGCTGGCACGCCTCTTCTAATTCCGTTTTATCTGTTGCCTCAAAACCTGTGGGAGCGAGCTTGCTCGCGATAGCGGTGAGTCAGTCAATGCATAAGTTGGCTGACACGCCGCCATCGCGAGCAGGCTCGCTCCCACAGGCCATCAACAAGTCATCATTCACAACGCTCCGTCCATCGGATGCCGCCTACAGAACCCCCATCTCCTGCCGATATACCCCCCAATAAACCAATGTGGCCCGGGAGAGTTACACCATGTACCAATGGATGGCCGATAAGCTGGGGAACGTAAGCGTCAATCGCAAGCTGGGTGTCGGTTTCGGGCTTGTGTTGCTGCTGACTTTGTTGATCACCGTCACGGGCTGGAACGGCCTGAGCGAAGTCAGCAATCGTGGCGACAAACTGGGGCTCATTTCCGACATCAACGGGATGACCAAGGACCTGCGCATTGCCCGCCTGGACTATGAAATGCGTCGCGGCGAACAAGGCCCGGGCGCCGTCAACGACATGCTCGGCAAGCTCGACAGCAACCTGCAGGCCGCGCGCAAGCTGATCGAACAACCCGCCGACATCGCGATGATCGATCAGCAAATGGCCGCCGTCGGTCAGTACAAACAGGCCTTCGCCGCCATGACCCAGGCCGCAGTCAACCGCGAAGACGCCCGCAGCAAGCTCGGCGCGACCGCTGACAATGCCGTCGCCAAGGTTTCCGAGGTTGAGAAGTCCATGCTGCAAGGCGACAGCGTTGTGCAATTCAACAGCGTGATCGACCTGAGCAAACTGATCCAGCAAGCGCGCTTCCAGGTGCGTGGTTACACCTACAGCGGTAAAACCGAGGCCGAGCAGCCGGCGCTGGACGCCATCGACAATGCGCTCAAATACCTCGACAGCCTGCCATCGAAACTGCCGGAGCAGCACATCGCCAACCTGCAGCAGGCGACCGACTCGCTCAAGGCCTATCGCGCCGCCGTCAGCCAGTACCGTGATTCCCAGGCCGCCAGCACCGAAGCGCTGAAACACATGGCGGCCCAGGGCGAAATCCTGCTGGATGTCAGCAAGGCGCTCACCACCTCGCAAACCAACAAGCGCGACATCGACGTGGCACACGCCAAGAACATGCTGTTGCTGGCCACCGTTCTGGCGCTGGTATTCGGCCTGTTCGCCGCCTGGGCCATCACCCGGCAGATCGTGATTCCGCTGAACCAGACCCTCAAAGTGGCCGAACGCATTGCCGCCGGCGACCTCACCCACAACCTTGTTTCCAAACGCCAGGACGAACTGGGCCAGCTGCAGCGCTCCATTCAAGGCATGACCCAGGGCCTGCGCGAATTGATCGGCGGCATCAGCGATGGCGTGACACAGATCGCCAGCGCCGCCGAAGAACTGTCGGCGGTCACCGAGCAGACCAGCGCCGGGGTTAACAGCCAGAAGGTCGAAACCGATCAGGTGGCCACCGCCATGAACGAAATGACGGCCACCGTGCAGGAAGTCGCGCGCAACGCCGAGGAAGCCTCCGAGGCCGCCGTTGCCGCCGACCAGCAGGCCCGCGAAGGTGACAAGGTAGTTGGAGAAGCCATCGCCCAGATCGAACGCCTGGCCCTGGAAGTGGGACATTCCACCGAGGCGATGGGCGAACTCAAGCGTGAAAGCGACAAGATCGGCAGCGTCCTCGATGTGATCAAGTCCGTAGCCCAGCAAACCAACCTGCTGGCGCTCAACGCTGCCATCGAAGCCGCGCGTGCCGGTGAGGCCGGTCGTGGCTTTGCCGTGGTCGCCGACGAAGTGCGCAGCCTGGCCCAGCGCACCCAGAAGTCCACCGAAGAGATCGAGGAACTGATCGTCGGCCTGCAAAACGGCACACAACAAGTGTCGACCATCATGGACAACAGCCGCAGCCTGACCGACAGCAGCGTCGAACTGACTCGCCGCGCCGGCGGCTCACTGGAAAGCATCACCCGCACCGTCTCGGCGATCCAGGCCATGAACCAGCAGATCGCCGCCGCAGCCGAGCAGCAAAGCGCCGTGGCCGAAGAGATCAACCGTAGCGTGCTGAATGTGCGGGACGTGTCGGATCAGACGTCGGCGGCGAGTGAGGAAACCGCAGCGTCCAGCGTGGAGCTGGCGCGGTTGGGGACGCATTTGCAGATGCTGGTGGGGCGGTTCAAGGTTTGAGTTGATCCATGTACCTCGGTTCGCATGGGACCGAGGTGATGCCATCGCGAGCAGGCTCGCTCCCACAATGATCGGCGGCGTACACAAAATTTGTGCCTGACGCATAACCCACTGTGGGAGCGAGCCTGCTCGCGAAAGCGATCGCATAGACGCAGCGATCAAAGAACCTGGCGAAGGAACGCCTGAGCCCGCGGATCCTTCGGCGCCTCGAAGAACTCCGCCGGCGAAGCATCTTCCAGCAACCTGCCGTGATCGAAAAACAACACCCGGTCCGCCACTTCCCGCGCAAAACCCATTTCATGGGTCACGCAGACCATGGTCATGCCTTCCACGGCCAGGGTCTTCATCACGTCCAGCACCTCGCCGACCATTTCCGGGTCCAGTGCCGAAGTCGGTTCATCGAACAGCATGACCTTCGGTTCCATTGCCAGCGCCCGGGCAATCGCCACGCGCTGCTGCTGACCACCGGACAGGCGCGACGGAAACTCGTTGGCCTTCTGCGCAATGCCGACCTTTGCCAGCAACGCCATGGCCTTGGCCTCGCGCTCTTTCTTGCCGCGCTTGCGCACGACCTTCTGCGCCAGGCACAGGTTTTCCAGCACGGTCATGTGCGGGAACAGGTTGAAATGCTGGAACACCATGCCGACTTCACGGCGATAGGCGTTGACGTCGGTTTTCGGGTCGGCCAGTTGCAGGCCGTCGATGCTCACCGAGCCGGAATCGAACTCCTCCAGGCCATTGAGGCAACGCAGGAAGGTCGACTTGCCGGAGCCGGACGGGCCGAGCACCACCAGCACTTCACCCTTGGCGACGCTGGTCGAAACGTTATCCACCGCGCGCACCACCTGGCCACGGGTGTCGAAGACTTTTACCAGATCGCGGACTTCAATCACTTTGCGCGAGCCTCCGCTCAAGCCGGCCGGCGATTTTCGACAGCGGCAGGTTGATCAACAAATACAGGCCTGCCACGCAGAACAGGATCTCGAACGGCGAAAACGAGGTGGTAATGACCTCGCGACCGCTTTTGAGCAGTTCGGTGATGGCGATCACCGACACCAACGAGGTGTCCTTCACCAGGCTGATGAACTGCCCCGCCAGCGGTGGCAGCACGCGCTTGAACGCTTGCGGCAGCACCACGTGGCGCATCGATTGCCCTGCGCTCAGGCCCAGGGAGCGTGCGGCTTCGTTCTGGCCACGGGCGATCGACTGCACGCCGGAACGGATGATTTCCGCCACATAGGCGCCGGTGAACAGCGACAGCGCGGCAATCCCGGCGAATTCCCGGGACAGGTTCATCACGGTGCCAATGAAGAAGTAGAAAATGAAAATCTGCACCAGCAGCGGCGTACCGCGCACCAACTCGACGTAAATGGTCGAGAGGTCGCGCAGGGTCGGGTTGTTCGACAGCCGGCACAAGCCAGTAGCCAGGCCGATCAGTAGGCCCAACACGCCAGAAACCACAGACAGCCACAGGGTGGTCCAGAGGCCCCACAGCAGCGGCCCCGCCGCCCAATGGCGGGTCACGCCGATGACATCGCCTTCGGCCACATCATCGCCCTGGGCGACTTGCAGGCTGTTTTCATCAACGGTCAGGTGCTGCTCGTCTCCCGCGTCGTTGCGCAGGGTGACTTCAGCCTTGTCGCCCTTGCGCAGCAGTTCGCTGACGGTGGAGATGTCGGCGGCGCGCTGGGACTCTTCGGCGTGGTAGGCGAAGTACTGCGGCACACGGTTCCAGCGCCATTCGTAGGACATCAGCGAAGTGGCGTAGTACAGCGCGCCGGCCAGGCCGATCAGCACCAGCACGGTCAGTGCGTGCCAGGGCCATTGGGCTTTTTTCTGTTTCATTGCAGGTTCCGGGATTTGTGTTGCCTTGGAGGCCCTCATCGCGAGCAGGCTCGCTCCTACATTGGAATGCGTTCCCCTGTAGGAGCGAGCCTGCTCGCGATTGAGGCGACTCGGTCTAGCTGACCGGGTTATTCCATGTCCTTGAGCCACTCGGAGCTCTTGAACCACTTGTCATGGATGCGATCGTAGGTGCCGTCTTCGTGGATCTGGTGCAGGAAGTTGTTGATGAAGTTGATGCTGTCGTAGTCACCTTTCTTCAGACCGAAGGCCAGTGGCTCGTAGGTGAACGGCTTGTCGAGGAACACCAGCTTGCCGTTGCCCACCTTGCTCAGAGCCACGACGTTGTAAGGCGCGTCGTAGATGAAGGCGTCGGCCTTGCCATTGACCACATCCAGCACCGCTTCCTGCTCGTTGTCGTAACCGTGGTACTTGGCCTTGGCGATCAGCTTTTTGGCGACCATTTCGCCAGTGGTGCCCAGCTTGGAGGTGATGCGGTAGTCGGCGGTGTTCAGGTCTTTATAGGACTTGATGGTGCCTTCCAGGTCCTTGCGGATCAGCAGGGTCTGGCCGACCACGATGAAGGGTTCGCTGAAGTTCAGGCGCAGGTTGCGCTCCTGGGTCAGGGTCATGCCGCTGCCGATCATGTCGAACTTGTCGGTCATCAGGGCCGGGATGATGCCGTCGTAACCGGTGGAAACCAGCTCCAGCTTGACGCCCATGGCTTTGGTCATGGCTTTGAGGATGTCGACTTCGAAACCGATGATCTCGCCACGCTTGTTGGTCATTTCGAACGGCATGTAGGTCGGGTCCATGCCGACTTTCAAGGTGCCGCGCTTGACCGCGTCATCGATGGCCCCGGCCTGCGCCGTGCTTACCGCGACCATTGCCGTGACGCCGGCCAGCAGCATCGACAGGTACTTCTTCATCTTCAACTCCCCAAACCATTGCATTGGCGCCGCGAAATCGACAGTTTTCCAATGAAAACCGATAGATACGGACGCAAAACGGTCCGGGCGCACCTTTTTCGGGGGCGGATGCTAACGCACTGGGTCGAATGCACAAGGGTTTAGGCAGGATTTGTTTGCTCTGATCGTTCCCACGCTCCGCGTGGGAACGCAGCCCGGGACGCTCTGCGTCCCATCAACAGCCGAACGCGGAGCGTCCGTTGAGGCATTCCCACGCAGAGCGTGGGAACGATCAACAAAAAACCCCGCTGGTCAGCGGGGTTTTTCATCAGGCCAGTTGCGCCTGAACGCTCAACGGCTTGAGCGGCAGCAGCGGTGCATGGGGATCGGCCTTGACCGACTTGCGCCATGCGTCCAGCCACTCGGCATGGCCCTCGCTCCAGACCTGCTCATGCAGGCGGGCCAGGGCTACCGGGTCACTCAACAGTTGCACACGCTCGTTGTTGTTCAGGCCATGCGGCCCGACCTTCATCGCATGTCGCACCCGCTCGGCCCGCATCCACTCGATCGGCTCGGCCTGACGGTGGCGCGAAGTCGCCAGCGAACACGCCAGGGCGTTCTGCTGCGGATCGACCACCGAACGGATGAAGCCGTCGTTCAGCGCGTGATAACGGTTTTCGTGGGTGTACTGGTCAGTAGCCAGCAGCGCCTGTGGCGGATTGTATTCCTCAGGGATCAGGAACAGGCTCTCGTCACGGGATTTGAGGCCCAGGCCGACACGACTGGAAATCACCGACACCGGGATCGACAGCATCAGCGAACCGACGATCGGCACCAGCCACCACAGGAAACTCGGGTTCAGCCAGATCACCAGCAAGGCCCACAGGAAGCCCAGCAGGGTTTGCGGACCGTGGCGCTTGACCGCCTCGCTCCATGGTGTGGAGTCGTCGTCACGCTGCGGCGAATTCCAGGTCGCGGCCCAGCCGAGGAACGCGGCGAGAACGAAACGGGTGTGGAAAATCATCCGCACCGGCGCCAACAGCATGGAGAACAGCATCTCCAGCAGCATCGACATCGTCACCTTGAACTTGCCGCCGAACTCTGACGCGCCCTTGGCCCAGATCAGGATCACGCTCAACAGCTTCGGCAGGAACAACAGCACCACCGTGGTCGAGAACAGCGCAATCGCCTTGTCCGGATGCCATTGCGGCCACAACGGATAAAGCTGACGTGGTTCGAGGAAGTACTGCGGCTCCATCAGGGTGTTGACCGCCAGCAGCGCCGTCGACAGCACCAGGAAGAAGAACCACAACGGCGCCGACAGGTAAGACATCACGCCGGTCAAGAACACCGCGCGGTGCACCGGGTGCATGCCCTTGACCAGGAACAGGCGGAAGTTCATCAGGTTACCGTGGCACCAGCGACGGTCACGCTTGAGTTCGTCCAGCAGGTTCGGCGGCAGCTCTTCGTAGCTGCCCGGCAGATCGTAGGCAATCCACACGCCCCAACCGGCACGGCGCATCAGCGCGGCTTCAACGAAGTCGTGGGACAGGATCGCACCGGCGAACGCGCCTTTACCGGGCAACGGCGCCAGGGCGCAGTGCTCGATGAACGGCTTCATGCGGATGATCGCGTTGTGGCCCCAGTAGTGGGATTCGCCCAACTGCCAGAAGTGCAGGCCGGCGGTGAACAGCGGACCGTACACCCGGGTGGCGAACTGCTGCATGCGCGCATACAGCGTGTCCATGCCCGACGCACGCGGCGCGGTCTGGATGATCCCGGCGTCCGGCGTGGCTTCCATCAGGCGTACCAGGCTGGTCAGGCACTCGCCGCTCATCACCGAGTCGGCGTCGAGCACGACCATGTACTTGTAGTCACCGCCCCAACGACGGCAGAAGTCGTCGAGGTTGCCGCTCTTGCGCTTCACGCGACGGCGACGGCGGCGATAGAAGATCTTGCCGAAGCCGCCAGCTTCGCGGCAGACGTCCAGCCAGGCCTGCTGTTCGGCAACGCAGATATCGGCGTCGTTACTGTCGCTGAGGACGAAGAAGTCGAAGCGATCCAGGTCACCCGTGGCCGCGACCGACTCGAAGGTTGCACGCAGACCGGCGAATACCCGAGGTACGTCTTCGTTGCAGATCGGCATCACCAGGGCGGTGCGCGCGTTCTTCGGAATCGGCTCGTTGCCGGCACTTTTACCGGAAATCCGGTATTTATCGTGACCGGTCAACAACTCGAGGAAGCCCATCAACGCCGTCCAGAAACCGGCCGATACCCAGCAGAACAGGATCCCGAACAGGATCAGGATGCTGGTTTGCAATGCGTACGGCAGCACTTGTGTAGCGGTTTGCAGCAGCGGTTGGTGCAGGACTTCTTCAAGGTCGACGAACGACCAGCCCTGGTACGGCATGATGCCCTTCATATACCAGCCCGCGACAATAGTCTGGCCGAGCATCAACAGCAGCAGGATGTAGCGACGGATCGAACCGACGGTGCGCCAGCGCGCTGCCGGCAGTACGTTGGCATCTTTCGGCGGCTTGGGCGGGTTGGTGCGACCGGTCAGGCGGCGCCAGCCACGCACCAGGATGTTGGTGCGCCACGGCTCGGGCACGACCTTGGTCCGACGAATCGGCGGGGTCGCCTTGAGGCAAACCCGACCGCTGGCGTCGACCCCCAGCATCTCGGCATCCTGCAATTCTTCGGCGGTGCTCAGGATCAGGCGCTGGCCCACCGAAGCCTGGGCGGCCTCGGTCGGTGCGTCGAACGTAGAGGACGACAGACGTTCATGCAGTTCGCTGAAAGACTGGCAGCCCGCGAGTTCCGCGCGCTGCTGGTCGGTCATCGGCAGATGGGCCAGATACTCGGACAGAGTTTCTGGCTGAACTTGAGAATTACTCATCGGCAGGCAACTGATAGCTCCAGGTCTCGGTCAGGACTTCTTCAGTCGGTGCCGATTCCGGTGTGGCTGGGGCCGCAGCAGCTGCAGGCTGCTTGGCGTCATTGTTGTTCGCCTTGTCCTTGGCATCTGCGACCGGCTTGGCGTCAGCCTTGTTGGCTTCGGCGGCGGCCTTGGCATCCTTCTCCGCTTTCTCCGCTTGTTTGGCGGCGACCTTGTCGGCCTTGGCCACGGAAGAGTTGGACGCTGGGATAGAAGTCTTGGCCAGATCGACAGGCACAATGTTCTGTACCAGTGCCGCACGCATCTCGGTGGATTTGCTCGGGTCCTTGACCTTCAGGCGCAGGGTCAGGCGCCAGCCCTTGGTTTCAGGGTTGTAGCGCACGTTGTTTTCGACCAGCTCGGCGTTGTCGCCGACGCTGACCTGACTGCGCACATCGGTATCCGCTGGCAATGCCGCCAGGGATGGGCCTTCGAAATCGACCAGGTAGGCAACGCTGCCGTCCGGCTGACGAATCAGGTTGGACTGTTTGACGTCACCGGTGGATTTCAGGGTCTGGCTGACCCAGGCGCTGTCCGGTGCGTGCAACGCGGCTTCGTCCATGGTCCAGTGCATGCGGTAGGCGAAGTCAAGCGGCTGGCCTGGCTCCGGCATCTTTTCCGGGCTCCAGAAAGCCACGATATTGTCGTTGGTTTCATCAGCGGTCGGAATCTCGACCAGATCGACGGTGCCCTTGCCCCAGTCGCCTTTCGGCTCGATCCAGGCACTTGGGCGTTTGTCGTAGCGGTCGTCGAGGTCTTCGTAGTGGCTGAAGTCACGGCCACGTTGCAGCAAGCCGAAACCACGCGGGTTCTCGACCGAGAAGTTGCTCACCGCCAGGTGTTTCGGGTTATTCAGCGGACGCCAGATCCACTCGCCATTGCCGGCATGGATCGCCAGGCCGCTGGAATCGTGCAGCTCGCGACGGTAGTTGAGGACTTTCGACGGCTGGTTGGCACCGAACAGGTACATGCTGGTCAACGGGGCGATACCCAGCTTGCCGACCTTGTCGCGCAGGTACATCTGCGCCTTGACGTCGACAATGGTGTCGCTGCCCGGACGCAGGGTCAGGCGGTAGGCGCCGGTCGCACGGGGCGAATCCAGCAGCGCGAAGATCACCAGATGCTTGTCGCCCGGTTTCGGCTGTTCGATCCAGAACTCGCGAAAACGCGGGAATTCTTCGCCGGACGGCAAGGCGGTATCGAGCGCCAGACCGCGAGCCGACAGACCGTAGACGTGACCCTTGCCGACAACGCGGAAGTAGCTCGCGCCCAGCATGGTCATGATTTCGTCCTGTTTATCGGCCTTGTTGACCGGGTACAGCACGCGAAAACCCGCGTAGCCCAGTTGCTCGGTGGCCTTCGGATCGAACTTGAGGTCGCCGAAATCGAAACGACTTGGGTCGTATTTGATCTCTTCGACGTTGTTCGCGGTGATTTCGTTGATTTTCACCGGCGTATCGAAGTGCATGCCCTGGTGATAGAAGGACAGCTTGAACGGGGTTTTCTGATCCGCCCATTCGGCTTTTTCTGTCAGAAAACGGATTTTCTGATAGTCGGCGAATTTCATCTCACGGAATTCGTTCGGCAGGTTACTGCGCGGCGCTTCGAACTTCTGACCCGCCAGCTCTTTAGCCTTGGCCGATACATCATCCAGATTGAATGCCCAAAGCTGGCCGGCGCTGAGCAGGCAGAGCAGTGCCGAGCCTGCTACCAGAGCGCTACGTAACCGTTTGGCAGACAATTTTGGTGCGTTACAGGGACTAACAATCACGAGCAACCCTCGCCGAAAACAGATCAAAAAACCAACGGCCAGTTGAAGGGTTTGTAAGGCTTACGGTACGAAAATACCGGCCTTGCAGACCACTCTTGCCAAGTTGGCGAGCATTGTTCCGACTCCACTGGGGCGAAATGATTCCCCAATCGGATCCGGACAAGTCTCTACCTAAGTCAAAATGGACCAACGAACGCTGATCCCCGTAGCGCGCGATTATCTAGTAGGCCGCGTTACAACGCATCAGGGGTAACAAAGTATTTATCGCGAAAAATGCCTGTTTTCAGCCGAAAAACCCGTAAAAAGATGTTTCACGGGCTTTCAGCTCTGTAACAGAAAGGTTACCGGGCCATCATTGACCAGGTGCACCTGCATATCCGCGCCGAATCTACCTGATGCCACAGTGCCATGCACCTGTTTCGCTTTGCTTAATAGATAGTCGAACAACTCCTCTCCCAGGGCCGGGGGAGCCGCGGTCGAAAAACTCGGACGCAGCCCGCTTTTAGTGTCGGCAGCCAGGGTGAACTGCGAGACCAGCAACAGACCGCCGCCCACATCCGCCAGGGACAGATTCATCTTGCCCTCGGCGTCGCTGAACACACGATAGTTAAGCAGCTTATTGAGAAGTTTGTCGGCGCTGGCCCGCGTATCTTGTGGCTCGACCGCCACCAGGACCAGCAAACCCTGGTCCACCGCACCCACCACCTCCCCCGCTACCTCGACCCGCGCGCCGCGCACGCGTTGCAACAGGCCCTTCATGCTTCTTCAGGGGCGAGGTCGAGCAGGCGCCGTGCCATCTTGTCGGCGGCGCGTACCAGGGCGTCGGTAATCCCCGGTTCGGCAGCGGCATGGCCGGCGTCGCGGATGATTTGCAGCTCGCTGTTCGGCCAGGCCTGGTGCAGCTCCCAGGCGTTGTCCAGCGGGCAGATCACGTCATAACGGCCATGGATGATCACGCCCGGTAAATGGGCGATCTTGCCCATGTCACGGATCAGTTGGTTCGGCTCAAGGAAACCGTTGTTGGTGAAGTAGTGGCATTCGATGCGGGCGATGGACAGCGCGCGCTGGGGTTCTGAAAAACGATCGACTACCAGCGGGTTCGGACGCAGGGTCGCGGTCCGGCCTTCCCAGGTGGACCAGGCCTTGGCCGCATGCATCTGGGCGATCTGGTCATTGCCGGTCAGGCGCTTGTGGAACGCAGTGAGCAGGTCGTCGCGCTCGTCCAGCGGAATCGGCGCGATGTAGTCCTGCCAGTAATCGGGGAACAGGCGACTGGCACCCGCCTGATAGAACCATTCGATTTCCTGCGGACGGCAGAGAAAGATCCCGCGAACGATCAGACCGTGCACACGCTCGGGGTGGGTTTGCGCGTAGGCCAGCGCCAGGGTTGAACCCCAGGAACCGCCGAACAGCACCCACTTGTCGATGCCCAGGTGCTGGCGGATTTTCTCAAGGTCGGCGACCAGATCCCAGGTGGTATTGTTTTCCAGGCTGGCGTGAGGGGTGGAGCGACCGCAACCGCGCTGGTCGAACGTAACGATGCGGTACAGGTTGGGATCGAAATAGCAGCGGCTCGCCGCATCGCACCCGGCGCCTGGACCGCCGTGAATGAACACCACCGGCAAACCTTGCGGTGAACCGCTCTCGTCGACATACAGCGTGTGGGTTTCGTCGACGGCCAGATCGTGCCGGGCGTAGGGTTTGATCTGCGGGTACAAAGTCTGCATTGCGCGCTCCGTAAGGGGTCGGGTCATCCCTGGGGGGACTTCTATTATTCTGCCGTTGGGCATCATAAACCCGATTTACGTCAATGAGCATGCACTTGCTGGATCGCAGGTTTGGCGCCAGAAACCTGTGGGAAAAACCTGTAGGAGCGAGCCTGCTCGCGATGGCGGCCTTTCAGTCAACATCTATGTTGAATGCCAGGTCCTCATCGCGAGCAGGCTCGCTCCTACAGAGTTGTGTGTCAGGCTTATCGGGCGTAGTGCTTTTCGCCCCAGGCCAGCAGGCCCTGCAGCAGTTCCTTCAAGACCACCCGAGTCGGCTCAGCCAGGTCCGCCCGATAACGGAACGGCTCGAACTCTTCCATGTAGGTGCACTGCCCCAGCTCCAGTTGCACGGCATGGATGTCTTGCGCCGGATTGCCATAGTGACGGGTGATGTGTCCGCCCTTGAAGCGCCCGTTCAGCACATGGCTGTAGTCCGGGTGCCCGGCACAGATCGCTTCCAGCTGCGAAGCCAATTGCGGATCGCAACTGGCGCCGTTGAAGGTACCGAGGTTGAAGTCCGGCAGCTTGCCGTCGAACAGGTGCGGAATGATCGAACGGATCGAATGCGCGTCGAACAGCAGCGCGTAGCCGAACTCGGCTTTCAGTCGCGCCAGCTCCTGCTGCAGGGTGCTGTGATATGGCGTCCAGATCTGCTCCAGATACGTCGCACGCTCTTCTTTCGAAGGCTCCAGTCCTTCGCGGAACAGCGGCACGCCGTCAAACAGGGTCGCCGGGTACAGGCCCGTGGTGGCGCCGACGTACAGCGGCTTGTCGTCGGACGGCCGGTTCAGGTCGATGACGAAGCGCGAATATTCGGCGGCCAGTGTGCTGGCGCCCAGTTCGCTGGCGAAATCGTACAGCTGCGGAATGTGCCAGTCGGTGTCCGGCAGGCTTTTCGCGTCGGGGATCAGCCCGGCTTCGACCGCCGGGGTCAGACGGGTACCAGCGTGGGGCATGCTGATCAGCAGCGGTACCCGACCTTGTTTGAAGTTCAACACCTTATCCACAACGACTCTCCTACAGGCTCGTTTCGACGCCGTGACGCACGACGCGTTTTTCCAGATCACCGCCCAGCCAGTACGACAGGTCGGCCGGACGATCGATTTGCCAGGCAACGAAGTCCGCGACCTTGCCCACCTCGATCGAACCATGGGTGTCGGCCATGCCCAGGGCGGTGGCCGCATGAATGGTCGCGCCCGCCAGGGCTTCTTCCGGGGTCATGCGAAAGCATGTGCAGGCCATGTTCAGCATCAGGCGCACCGACAGGGCCGGTGAGGTGCCCGGGTTGAGGTCGCTGGCGATGGCGATTTTCACGCCGTGTTTGCGCAGGGCTTCCATCGGTGGCAATTGGGTTTCGCGCAGGAAGTAGAACGCGCCGGGCAACAACACCGCGACCGTGCCGGACTTGGCCATGGCGATGGCGTCGTCTTCGTCCATGAACTCCAGGTGATCGGCAGACAGTGCTTGATAGCGCGCAGCGAGGCTGGAACCGTGCAGCGACGACAGTTGCTCGGCATGCAGCTTCACCGGCAAGCCCAGCTCCTGGGCCTTGATGAAAACTCGCTCGACCTGCGCCGGGGAAAAGGCCAGGTATTCGCAGAAGGCATCCACCGCGTCCACCAGCCCCTCGGCGGCCAGGGCCGGGAGCATTTCGGTGCAGATGTGATCGATGTAGTCGTCGGCGCGGTCGGTGTATTCCGGCGGCAGGGCGTGGGCGGCGAGACAGGTGGTGCGCACGCTGACCGGCAGCTCGGCGCCAAGACGACGGGCGACGCGCAGCATCTTGCCTTCGTTGGCCAGGTCGAGGCCGTAGCCGGACTTGATTTCGATGCTGGTGACGCCGTCACGCATCAGGCTTTTCAGGCGCTTGGCGGCGCTGGCGAACAACTCGTCCTCGCTCGCCGCGCGGGTGGCGCGCACGGTGCTGGCGATGCCGCCACCGCTGGCGGCGATTTCCGCGTAGCTGACACCTTGCAGGCGTTTTTCGAACTCGCCACTGCGATTGCCGCCGAACACCGTGTGGGTGTGGCAGTCGATCAGGCCCGGTGTGACCCAGGCCCCGTTCAAATCATTGACCGCCGGGTACTCGCCGGACGGCAGTTCACTGCGCGGGCCGACCCATTCGATGTGCGCACCGGCCGTCACGATGGCCGCGTCCTCGATGATCGAGTAAACGCCCTGGGCCATGGTTGCAACGTGGCAGTGTTGCCAGAGGGTTTTCATCCCTTGTTCTCCACAATGTTCAAAATCGATTCGCGAGCAGGCTCGCTCCCACAGGGGTTACGCATTCCAATGTGGGAGCGAGCCTGCTCGCGAAGGGTCCATCACAGGCTCGGCAGCAACTTCGCCGTGACCAGTTCGGTCAGGCACCGCGACGCCAGCAGTTCAGTCGCCACATTGATGTCCGGTGCAAAAAAACGGTCCTTCTCATAAAACGGCACTTCCTTGCGCAGAATCGCCCGCGCCGTTTCCAGCTTCGGCGAGGTCTTCAGACCATTGCGCAGATCCAGGCCCTGAACGGCCGCCAGCCATTCCACCGCGAGAATGCCTCGGGTGTTCTCGGCCATTTCCCACAGGCGCTTGCCGGCAGCCGGGGCCATGGACACGTGGTCTTCCTGGTTGGCGGAGGTCGGCAGGCTGTCCACCGAATGCGGGTGGGACAGCGCCTTGTTCTCGCTGGCCAGCGCCGCGGCGGTGACCTGGGCGATCATGAAGCCGGAGTTCACGCCACCGTTGGCCACCAGGAACGGCGGCAGTTGCGACATGTGCTTGTCCATCATCAGCGAGATGCGACGCTCGCTCAGGGAGCCGATTTCGGCGATGGCCAGTGCCATGTTGTCGGCGGCCATGGCCACCGGCTCGGCGTGGAAGTTACCGCCGGAAATCACATCGCCTTCAGCGGCGAACACCAGCGGGTTGTCGGACACGGCGTTGGCTTCGATCACCAGTACATCGGCAGCGTGGCGGAACTGGGTCAGGCAGGCACCCATGACTTGCGGCTGGCAACGCAGGGAATACGGGTCCTGCACCTTCTCGCAGTTTTCATGGGAATCGGAGACTTCACTGCGCTCGCCCAGCAGATCGCGGTAAGCGGCAGCGGCGTCGATCTGGCCTTTCTGGCCACGGGCGGCGTGGATGCGCGCATCGAATGGCGAGCGCGAGCCCAGTACGGCCTCGACAGTCAGGCCACCCAACGTTAATGCGCCGGCGAACAGGTCTTCGCCTTCGAACAGGCCGCGCAGGGCGAATGCGGTGGACACCTGGGTGCCGTTGAGCAGCGCCAGCCCTTCTTTCGCCGCCAGGGTCAGCGGGGTCAGACCGGCGACTTTCAGCGCTTCGGTGGCTTCCATCCACTCACCCTTGTAGCGGGCCTTGCCTTCGCCCAGCAGCACCAGCGACATGTGCGCCAGTGGCGCCAGATCGCCCGACGCGCCCACCGAACCTTTCAACGGGATGTGCGGGTACACCTCGGCGTTGATCAGGGCGATCAGTGCATCGATCACCACGCGACGAATACCGGAGAAACCACGGCTCAGGCTGTTGACCTTGAGCACCATGATCAGGCGGCACAACGCGTCACTGATCGGCTCGCCGACGCCGGCGGCGTGAGACAGCACCAGCGAACGCTGGAGGTTTTCCAGGTCCGCGCTGGCAATACGAGTGGAGGCCAGCAGGCCGAAACCGGTGTTGATGCCGTAGGCGGTGCGGTTTTCAGCGAGGATCTGTTCCACGCAAGCGACGCTGGCTTCGATCTGCGCCGAAGCACTGTTGTCGAGGGTCAGTTTCACCGGCTGTTGATAGACGTCACGCAGCTGGGCAAGGCTCAGTTGGCCGGGAATCAGGTTTAGCGCAGTCATTTTTGGCTCCTTGTGAGAGTTGTCATGCTTGACCAGACGCTCCGGAGATCTCCGTTGTCCGTCGCTGCCCGCCTTTTGAGCGGGCTGGCGCCTTGGCACGCTGGTGTCGGGAAAATCAGTGCAGATTCGGCAAGGCCTTTTGCAGCAAGGCCGAGTCTTTCAATACGCCCGCTGCTGCGGCGATGTCCGGCGCCAGCCAGCGGTCCTGATCGTAGGCCGGTACGCGTTCGCGCAGCAGGCGCCACGCTGCATCCGTGCCGGCGCCGAAACGTTGTTCCTTGAGGAATTCGAAGGCCTGGGCCGCCAGCAGGTACTCGATGGCGAGGATCTGCGTGCAGTTTTCCAGCGCGCGGTGCAGCTTCAGCGCAGCGTTGGTGCCCATGCTCAGGTGATCTTCCTGCAGGCCCGAGGTCACGTAGTTGTCGAGCACCGCCGGTTGCGCCAGCTGACGGTTCTCCGCGCATAGCGATGCGGCGACGTACTGCACGATCATCATTCCCGAGTTTACCCCCGGGTTGGCCACCAGGAAGGCTGGCAGACCGCTGACGTGCGGGTTGATCAGACGATCCAGGCGACGCTCGGCGATGGAGCCGATTTCCGCCATGGCAATGGCCAGCAGATCCGCCGCCATCGCCACCGATTGGCCGTGCGGGTTGGCCTGGGACATGACGCGGAAGTTGTCCGGCGTGCCCAGCAGCAACGGGTTGTCGGTGCAGCCATTGAGTTCGATTTCAACTTGCTTGATCGCATGCTCCAGCTGATCGCGAGCGGCGCCGTGCACCTGCGGAATCGAGCGGATGCTCAGGGCGTCCTGGGTCCGAATGCCTTTGCTCTGGGCGATCACTTCACTGCCGTCGAGCAGCGCCCGCAGGTTGATGCCGACCTGCTGCATACCCGGATGCGGCTTGAGCGCGATGATCTCGGCATCGAACGCAGCGATCTGCCCGCGCTGGGCCTCGAAGCTCATGGCACTGATCACGTCGGCCCACTGCAGCAGACGGGTGGCGTCGGCAATGGCCAGGGCGCTCAGGCCGGTCATGCACGGCGTGCCGTTGACCAGGCACAGCCCGTCCTTGGCGCCGAGCTGAACCGGCTGCAGGCCTTCTTCGGCCAGGGCCTGTTGCGCGGCGACGATTTGCCCGCGATAGCTGACGTTGCCGACACCCAGCAAGGTGATGCTGATGTGGGCCATGTGGGTCAGGTAACCGACCGAACCCTGGGACGGCACTTGCGGGGTGATGCCCTTGTTGAGCAGCGCCAGCAAGGCTTCGACCACCCGGCGATGAACACCGGATTTGCCCTGGCTGAAGTTGAGGATGCCCGCGCACATGATCGCGCGGGTCTGCTCGTTGGTCAGCGGTGCGCCGACGCCACAGGCATGGCTGAGCAGCGTGTTGCGCGACAACTGGCTGAGTTGTTCGTCCTTGAGCGAGACGTTGCACAGCGCGCCCAGGCCGGTGTTTACGCCATAGGCGCGTTCGCCGCTGGTGACGATGCGCTGGACGATGGCCTGCGCGTTCTCGATCCGTGCCCAGGCCTGCGCCGACAGCTCCAGCTGTGCGCCATGGCGGGCTACCGCAACCACATCCTGCCAACGCAACGGGGCATCGGCGATAACGATTTTTTCAGCCTGGGACATCTTCAACCTCATACCTGAATATTGATGCAGCTCTACCGGCCTCATCGCGGGCAAGCCCGCTCCCACAGGTTCCGAGGTGTGCCCACAATCTGTGTCACAACGCCTATCCCTGTGGGAGCGGGCTTGCCCGCGATGGGGCCCGCCCAATCACTGCAAATTTCTTAAACCACCGCCGCCCTGCGCTGCACGAACCGGTCGACATACTCATCCGCCGGCGAATGCAGGATCTCTTTCGGCGTGCCGACCTGGATCAGGCGGCCGTCCTTGAGGATCGCGATGCGGTTGCCGATGCGCACGGCCTCGTCGAGGTCGTGGGTGATGAAGACGATGGTCTTGTGCAGGGTCTTTTGCAGCTCCAGCAACTGGTCCTGCATTTCCGCGCGAATCAGCGGATCGAGGGCGCTGAAGGCTTCGTCCATCAGGATGATGTCGGTGTCCGCCGCCAGGGCGCGGGCCAGGCCCACACGTTGACGCATGCCGCCGGAGAGCTGGTGCGGGTATTTGTTTTCGTAGCCCTTGAGGCCCACGGTGTTGATCCAGTGCAGCGCACGCTCGTTGCACATGGCTTTGCTTTCGCCACGGATTTTCAAGCCGTAGGCGACGTTGTCCAGCACGCTCTTGTGCGGCAACAGGCCGAAGCTCTGGAACACCATGCTGATCTTGCGACGGCGGAATTCGCGCAGGGCTTCCATGTCGTATTGCAGGATGTCCACGCCGTCCACCAGGATTGCGCCGCTGGTCGGGTCGATCAGGCGGTTGAAGTGGCGCACCAGGGTGGATTTGCCGGAACCGGACAGGCCCATGATCACGAAGATCTCGCCGCTGCCGATGCTCAGCGACAGGTCGTTCACGCCGACCACGCAGCCGGTCTCGGACAGCACCTGATCCTTGGTCTTGCCCTGGCCCACCAGGGCCAGCGCTTCCTTGGAACGGTTGCCGAAAATCTTGAAGACGTTTTTGACTTCAATCTTGCTTACGGTTGCGTTGCTCATTTGCTCACCTCATGCCGTGCGCGACCGTACGCCTGTGTAATGCGGTCGATCACCACTGCCAGAATCACGATCGCCAGACCCGCTTCCAGGCCACGACCGACGTTGAGGGTCTGAATCCCCACCAGTACGTCTTCACCCAAGCCACGGGCACCGATCATCGAGGCGATCACCACCATCGACAGGGCCATCATAGTGGTCTGGTTGATCCCGGCCATGATGCTCGGCAGGGCCAGCGGCAATTGCACGCCGAACAGTTGCTGCCAGCGGTTGGCACCGAAGGCGTTGATCGCTTCCATCACTTCACCGTCGACCTGACGAATACCCAGGTCGGTCAGGCGGATCAGCGGCGGTGCGGCGTAGATCACGGTGGCGAAAATCGCCGGGACCTTGCCCAGGCCGAACAGCATCAGCACCGGGATCAGGTACACGAAGCTCGGCATGGTCTGCATGATGTCCAGCAGCGGCATCAAGATCGAACGCAGGCGATTGCTGCGCGCCGACAGGATGCCCAGCGGCACGCCGATCAGCACCGAGATGATCGTCGCCACCAGCATCAGCGCCAGGGTTTGCATCAGCTTGTCCCAGAGGCCAACCGCGCCCACCAGGAACAGCAAGCCGACGATGACCGCGGTGGTCGCCACTTTGCGGGTCGCGTGCCAGGCAACGCCCGCCACGATCGCCAGCATCAGCCACCACGGCGCTGCACGCAGCAGGCCTTCAAGATTGACGATGGCCCACAACAGGGTGTCGGAGATGTGGCGGAACACGTCGCCGTAGTTGGTAACCAGCGAATCGACCCAACCGTTGACCCAGTCGGCGATGGAAAAAGTAAAGCTTTCGGGAAACATAAAGAGACTCTCAATCAAGGGGTTGCGATCAAGCATCCGGCTGCCGTTCCCGGCAGCCGGCAAAGCTCAACCTACAAGGCCGCGTCGATCTTTTTGGCTGCGTCTTCGCTCACCCATGCGTGCCAGACTTCAGGATGTTCCTTCAGGAAGATCTTCGCCAGTTTTGGCGACTCGATACGCTCCTTGCTCATGCGTCCCAGGTTCTGGTTCAGCAGGTCGATCGGCAGGTTGACCTTTTCGAACACGGTCACCAGTTCCGGCGCTTCGTCGTGGAAAGTCTTGGACAGGCCGACCTTGATGGTCACGCTCTTGTTCACGCCCGGCTTCTCTTCGAGTTTCACCGCGTCAACCAGGCCCATCAGCGGCGTTGGCGACCAGTAGTAGAACAGGATCGGCTCGCCACGCTTGTAGCTCGACAGCACGGCGGCATCCAGTGCCGGGCCGGTGCCTGGGCGGAAGTTGGTGTAGCTGTTTTCCAGGCCGTAGCTTTTCAGCATTTCGCTGTTGTCCAGCTCACAGGTCCAGCCGGCCGGGCAGTTGTAGAAACGGCCCTTGGCTGGCTCTTCCGGGTCCTTGAACAAGGCGGAGTACTTGCCCAGGTCGGCGATGTTTTTCAGGTCCGGGGCCTTGGCTTCCAGCTTGCGCTTGGCGTCGCCTTCGATCACGTAGCGCGGCACGTACCAACCTTCGATCGCACCCACCACAGGGGCGCCGACACCGACGACCTTGCCGGCCTTCTCGGCCTTGTTCCAGACCTCGCTGCGGCCAACCCATTCCTCGGCAAACACCTGGATGTCGTTGCTGCTCAGGGCGTTTTCCATGGCGATGGAGTTGCCCGGCAGGCTGTCGGTCTTGCAGTCGTAGCCTTTTTCCAACACGACTTGCAGCACGTCGGTCAGCAACATGGCGCTTTCCCAGTTCAGGCCGGCGAATTTCACCGGTTTGCCCGACTCGCACCAGCCCGCCGCCTGAGTGGCGCCGGCGCTGGCCAGCAGGCCCATGGAAAGCAATGTGGTCAGCAGGGTCTTGTTCGATTTCATTGTTGTGACGCTCCTAATCATGAATTGGCTTACGGCAGTCAAGAGGCATCCAGCCCTGTCTACGTCCAATCAGGCCTGCGCCGCAGCGCGCCCGGTCCCGTTTGTTTTAGGTTGTACAACGCTGTCCTGCTCGACCGGCAGAATCAGGCGATCGGGCACTGTGCCATGCCATTTTTTTGCGCACACGTAATACAAGGCTGCAGGAATCACCAGACCGATGATCCAGGAAATATCCACGTCACCCAGGGATGCCACCAGCGGACCGGTATAGAACTTGGTCGAGATGAACGGCAGCTGCACCAGCACACCGAACACATAGACGCTGATACCCAGGATGTTCCAACGACCGTAGCGACCGTTCGGATCAGCCAGCGCCGGTACGTCATAGCGCTCGCGGGTGATGCAGTAGTAGTCCACCAGGTTGATCGCGCTCCATGGCGTGAAGAACGCCAGCAGGAACAGGATGAAGGACTTGAACGCACCGAGGAACGAGTGCTGGCCGAGCAAGGCCATCAGGGTCGCGGCACCGACGATCACCAGCACCCACACCAGACGCTGCAAGCGCGAGACCTTCAGGTCACCACGGAAGCCGCTGATGATGGTCGCGATGCACATGAAGCTGCCGTAGGAGTTAAGCGTGGAAATGGTCACCTTGCCGAACGCGATGCTGAAGTACAGCAGCGCGGCGGTGGCACCACTGCCGGCGAAACCGACGATGTAGGCCACTTCATGGCCGGCGTATTGGCCATTGGCGGAAGCGGCGGCAAACACACCGAGGATCATCGCCACCTGTGCGCCGATCACCGAACCTGCGCCCGCGGCGAAAAAGGTTTTCACCGAAGACGTCTTGCTCGGCAGATAGCGCGAATAGTCAGCCACGTAAGGGCCGAAGGCGATCTGCCAGGACGCCGCGAGCGACACCGCCAGCAGGAAGCTGCTCCAGCTGAAATTGCGGATTTGCAGCAGCGCGCCAACGTCGGTCTGGCTCATCAGACGGCTGAACAGATAAACGAAGGCAATGACACCAATGATGCTGGCGACACGGCCAATCCAGTGAATCACCCGATAGCCCAGCACCGTGACCAGCACGATGACACTGGCGAAAATCAGGATGCCGACCGTGTCACTGACACCAAACAACTGGCCCAGGGCCTGACCGGACAGCACGGTACCGGTTGCGGTAAAGCCCAGGTACATCAGGCAGACCAGCACGATCGGGATCGCCGCGCCGTAAACGCCGAACTGCACCCGGCTGGAAATCATTTGCGGCAGGCCAAGCTTTGGCCCTTGCGCCGCGTGCAGCGCCATCACCCCGCCGCCGAGCAGTTGACCGATCAACAGACCGATCAACGACCAGAACACATCACCGCCCAGCACCACGGCCAGGGCCCCGGTGACAATTGCGGTGATTTGCAGGTTGGCACCCATCCACAGGGTGAATTGGCTGAACAGACGACCGTGTCTTTCCGCTTCCGGGATGTAGTCGATCGAGCGTTTCTCGATCAACGGTTTGTTGCCTGCACGTTCGCTGTTAACAGCCATGGTTCAACCTCTGTGGATTGTTATTGTGGGTTGGTTCAATCCCTGTAGGAGCTGAGCTTGCTCGCGATGAGGCCAGTAAATTCAACATCTTCGCTGGCTTATACATCGCTATCGCGAGCAAGCTTTGCTCCTACAGGGCAAGCATTACTTGCCAGTAATCATCGGCAGGTTCAGCCCTTGCTCCTTGGCGCAGTCGATGGCGATCTGGTAACCGGCATCGGCGTGACGCATCACGCCAGTGGCCGGGTCGTTGTGCAGTACGCGGGCGATACGCTCGGCCGCCTCGTCAGTACCGTCGCAGACGATCACCATGCCCGAGTGCTGGGAGAAGCCCATGCCAACGCCACCGCCGTGGTGCAGGGAGACCCAGGTCGCGCCGCTCGCGGTGTTGAGCAGGGCGTTGAGCAATGGCCAGTCGGACACGGCGTCAGAACCGTCCTGCATCGATTCGGTTTCGCGGTTCGGGCTCGATACCGAACCGGAGTCCAGGTGGTCGCGACCGATCACGATCGGTGCCGACAGCTCGCCGCTGCGCACCATTTCGTTGAACGCCAGACCCAGCTTGGCGCGCAGGCCCAGGCCGACCCAGCAGATACGCGCCGGCAGGCCCTGGAAGCTGATGCGCTCGCGCGCCATGTCCAGCCAGTTGTGCAGGTGGGCGTCGTCCGGGATCAGTTCTTTTACTTTCGCGTCGGTCTTGTAGATGTCTTCAGCGTTGCCCGACAGTGCCGCCCAACGGAACGGGCCGATGCCACGGCAGAACAGCGGACGGATGTAGGCCGGTACGAAGCCCGGGAAGTCGAAAGCGTTTTCCACGCCCTCTTCCTGGGCCATCTGACGGATGTTGTTGCCGTAGTCGAAGGTCGGCACGCCCATTTTCTGGAAGTCGAGCATGGCTTTGACGTGCACGGCCATCGATTGCTTGGCGGCTTTCACCACGGCAGCTGGCTCGGTCTTGGCGCGAGCGCGGTATTCGTCCCAGGTCCAGCCGGCTGGCAGGTAGCCGTTGAGTGGGTCGTGGGCGCTGGTCTGGTCGGTGACCATGTCCGGACGCACGCCGCGACGTACCAGTTCCGGAAGGATTTCAGCGGCGTTGCCGCACAGGGCGATGGAGATCGCCTTGCCTTCCTTGGTGTATTTGGCGATGCGCGCCAGGGCGTCGTCGAGGTCTTTGGCTTGCTCGTCGACATAGCGGGTTTTCAGGCGGAAATCGATGCTGATCTGCTGGCATTCGATGTTCAGCGAGCAGGCACCGGCCAGGGTCGCGGCCAGAGGTTGAGCGCCACCCATGCCGCCCAGACCTGCGGTCAGGACCCACTTGCCGGTCAGGTTGTCGTTGTAGTGCTGGCGACCGGCTTCGACGAAGGTTTCGTAGGTGCCCTGGACGATGCCCTGGCTGCCGATGTAGATCCAGCTGCCGGCGGTCATCTGGCCGTACATGGCCAGGCCCTTGGCGTCCAGTTCGTTGAAGTGCTCCCAGGTGGCCCAGTGCGGCACCAGGTTGGAGTTGGCAATCAGTACGCGCGGGGCGTTGCTGTGGGTCTTGAACACGCCGACCGGCTTGCCGGATTGCACCAGCAGGGTCTCGTCGTCATTCAGGTTGGTCAGGCTCTCGACGATCTTGTCGTAGCACTCCCAGTTACGCGCCGCACGGCCGATACCGCCGTAGACCACCAGTTCCTTTGGATTCTCGGCCACTTCAGGGTCGAGGTTGTTCATCAGCATGCGCAGCGGCGCTTCGGTCAGCCAGCTTTTGGCGGTCAGCTTATTGCCGCGCGCGGCACGGATTTCAACATCGCGAAACTTGGTACGTTTAATGTCAGTCACGAAAAAGACTCCTCAGCGTTCAATCCAAACCAACCCTGGCGGTGGGTAAGCCAGCCTGTGCGCGTCGTTGCGCTCCAGGCGAATCAGTGGACGTTGCGAGTCGTCCGGATCGACTTATACGCATACGTCTTTACTTGTACATACAAGCATATGCAATCAAGCGGCCAACTTGTTGGATGAGCATTCAAGAAAAATTCTGAAAGGGCTGGAGAGCGCCTGAATCAAGGGCTCTGGCGAAGATGAAATTTTTCGGGGGGATTTTTTGAAGAGGGGGTGGCGATGTTACTTGAGCGTGGTTTGCGCCACGCTGGGGCATTCGGTAACAAGTTGGTGCGCGATGGGAAACGTTGTTTCTTCTGTAGGAGCGAGCATGCTCGCGATGGTGGTGAACGATAACGCGGGAAACCAGATGCCCAGCGGCGCATCTGAATTTTTCGCGAGCATGCTCGCTCCTACAGGAGGGTCTCAGCGTGCGATCAGCTCGATCACACAACAAGCAGCGTTGCTGGAGACTTCCAGCAACCCATTGTTACCTTCGAGTTGCAGGCAATCATGACGCCCCAGCGACGAGGCACTGTTACCAACCTTCACCTCAAGCTCATCACTGACGCTGAACACCAGCACAGTCCCGGCTTCGCTGAAAAACCGCTGCTTGCCATCCAGCCACTGCAAGCGAGCGCTGTAACGCTGCGGCGCATAGATCAGGTTGAAATCGCGGATCGGCCCGCCGAGCAGCGTGCAGGCCACCTTGCTCTCGCCACTGAAGGCAAACGGGTCCAGCGGTAACAGTGGCCGCGTGTCGCTGCCGTCCACCGACAAGGTCATGCCGTCGCCTTGCAGCACGGTAATGATCCGCTCGTAACCGGCGAAGGTGGAAAAACCGCCCGACTCGCCGATGTCGGCAATCGACAGGCGCCAGCCGAAGCCCTCCAGGCCTTCGCCCGCATCGCGGGTGATTTCTTCGGTGCTGCCACCGCCGTTTTTCCAGGGCATGCGCGGATAGTCTTTGGCGCGTAGAACTTTCAACTCATTCATTTATGGAACCGACCTTCCAGACGATGACGGGAACCGGGATGGATCAAACGAGCAGCAGTCACTGGCTGACGACCGGACCAGGTACGGCGACGGATCAGCAGGCACGGCTCGCCCTTTTCAATCTGCAGCAACTTGCATTCGGACGACTCGGCCAGAATCGCCTCGACCACGTGCTCGCCTTCGGTCAGCGGCGCGACCTGGTTCAGGTAGGCGTAAGGCGTTTGCAGGGTGAAGTCTTGCTTGAGGTAATCCGGGGCCACCAGCGCGTTGACGAAACGGTCTTCGATTTGCACCGGAATATCGTTTTCGAAATGCACGATCAGCGAGTGGAACACCTTCTGCCCTTCGCGCATGTCCAGCGCCAATGCGCGCTCGGAACCGGCGGCCTCTTCCTCGAGGGTGATGACCTTGCAGGTATGGCGATGGCCGCGGGAGGCGATTTCGTCGGCGATGTTGTGTACTTCAAACAGCGCTGACTGGCTTTTCGGCTCGGCGACGAAGGTGCCGACGCCCTGCATGCGCACCAACAGACCATCGGCGGTCATCTCGCGCAGGGCGCGGTTGATGGTCATGCGGCTGAAGCCCAACTGGCTGACCAGCTCACTTTCCGACGGAACGCGGTAGTGCGGCGGCCAGTTACCGCTGTCGATTTGCTGGGTGATCATTTGTTTGACGCGAGCGTACAAGGGCGCCGGACTGTCGCCCATGTTCGCGGCCAACGGTGAGACTGGAGGCGGAGTCGGCACAGTTAATCCTTGGTCGTTTAGTGAATATTGCTAGCTTGCCGGAGTTTACCGGGCAGGCAAACGTCTGTATATGTATATACAAATAACACACGATGGGGTGCTGAACCATGTCCGCCTTCTTTGCCGAACGCGCGCTGCTGCCTAGTGGATGGGCCAACAATGTACGTCTTGAGGTCAGCGCCGACGGCGTACTGACCCATATCCAGGCCGATTCCCATGAAGATGGCGCCGAACGGCTGAGCGGCCCGCTGTTGCCGGGCATGCCGAATCTGCACTCTCACGCTTTCCAGCGGGTGATGGCCGGACTGGCAGAAGTGGCGGGCAATCCGAACGACAGTTTCTGGACCTGGCGCGATTTGATGTATCGCCTCGTCGGAAAAATCAGCCCGGAGCAACTGGGCGTCATCGCTCGCCAGCTGTACATCGAAATGCTCAAGGCCGGTTACACCTCGGTCGCCGAATTTCATTACGTACACCACGACAACAATGGCCAGCCTTACGCCGACCCGGCGGAACTGGCGTTGCGCATCAGTCAGGCTGCCAGCTCAGCCGGTATCGGCCTGACCCTGCTGCCGGTGCTCTACAGCCATTCCGGTTTTGGTGGCCAGACCCCGAACGAGGGTCAGCGCCGCTTCATCAACAGCACCGAGAATTACCTGAAGTTGCAAGAACGCCTGCAACCGCTGCTGGCTCAGCAGAAGGCGCAATCCCTGGGCCTGTGCTTCCACTCATTGCGCGCGGTCACGCCGCAGCAGATCAGCGAAGTGCTGGCGGCCAGCGACAAGCAGTGCCCGGTGCACATTCACATCGCCGAGCAGCAAAAAGAAGTCGACGACTGCCTGACCTGGTCCGGCCGCCGTCCTCTGCAATGGCTGTACGAAAACGTCGAAGTCGATCAACGCTGGTGCCTGGTTCACGCCACCCACGCCAACCCGGAAGAAGTCACGCTGATGGCCAGGAGTCGCGCCATCGCCGGCCTGTGCCTGACCACCGAAGCCAACCTGGGCGACGGGATTTTCCCGGCGGTGGATTTCCTCGCCCAGGGCGGACGCATGGGTATCGGTTCCGACAGCCATGTGTCCCTGAGCGTGGTGGAAGAACTGCGCTGGCTGGAATATGGCCAACGCCTGCGCGATCAGCGCCGTAACCGCTTGTATGGCGCGGATCAACCGATGGTCGGCCGCACACTGTTCGATGCCGCGCTGGATGGTGGTGCCCAGGCACTGGGGCAGTCGATTGGTGCCCTGGAAGTCGGCAAGCGCGCCGATTGGCTGGTGCTGGACGGCAGCGATCCGTACCTGGCGACTGCCAGTGGTGACGGGATTCTTAATCGCTGGCTGTTTGCCGGTGGCGATCGTCAGGTGCGTGACGTGCTGGTCAATGGCCAGTGGGTTGTGCGCGATGGGCGCCATGCCGGGGAAGAAGAAAGCAGCCGGGCGTTCACCCAGGTCCTGCGCGACTTGCTGGGCTGACACAAAAACAACTGTAGGAGCGAGCCTGCTCGCGATGGTGTGTCAGACACATTGCTGTCACTGACACTCCATCGCGAGCAGGCTCGCTCCTACAGGGTTTTGTGCAATCAGTTGGAAGTCTTCGCCATCTGCGTATCCGACGCCCGCCAGATCAGCCGCGTGGTGTCGTAACCCTGCTGACGCGCCTTGCTCAGCAACTCTTCACGCACCACACCGTTGACGGTCGGCGTGCGCGACAACAGCCACAGATAACGACGGCTCGGGTCGCCGACGATGGCGGTCTTGTAGTCATCGCTGACGTACAACACCCAGTATTCGCCCTTCGCCGAACCCGGTATCAGGCGCGAGAACCAGGTATCGAATTCGACCCACAACTTGTCGGTCTTGCCCGGCACCTGCGGAGTCGCCGTGCCCTTGACCTCTTCCCACTCCCACTGCGGCGTCAGGCAGCGATTCAGCACCGCCATGTTGCCGTCAGGCTTGAGCGTGTAATGGGCTTCGGATTGCGCGCAGTCGCGCTGGAAGTACATCGGCAGACGCGCCAATTCGTACCAGGTGCCCTGGTAACGCTTGAGGTTCACGCTGTGGGCCGTCTTGGGGGCCAACGGATCCTGGCCAGAAGTGGCACAGCCGGCCAATACCAGGCAGGCAAAAAGCGTGATCAATAACTGCTTCATTGTTTTTCTCCCGTGGGCGTACCGCCCCGGTTTACTTCAGGCCTTGGCCGGAAAACATCAGCACTTTGTCACCGGCATACTGCACGCTGATAAAGCTGTTCTTGTCGCCCCAGGTGCAACTGGACATGCCGAGCGCGCCCGAACAGTCGGCCGGTTTGCCCAGCAAGGTTTCAACCTCGGCCTTGGTCATTCCAGATTCGAGCTTCGAGTAGTTTTCCTGATTGACCTTGCTGCACGCAGCCAACAACACGCAGAACGAAAGCAAGGCGATGGATCGCAGGGACATTGTGTAACTCCGGGGGCGAAGGGGGTTGGCATGACAGCCAAGCAGATCCTTAGAAGAGCAAACACCGTTCTGGTTCCCTCGCCGAGCGCCTATTTATGGGGCCATTCGTCTCCTTGCGCCGAGAAATCAACCACTTTGTGAAGCTGTCGCGCATTTCGTCGTTTTTATCTAAAAACGACTAATCTTTGGCGCCGGTCAGCCGACATGCAAGGCAACGCAATGGCTCAAGGATGTGGCAATTGCCCCCTTTGTCGACGAGTCTTTCTGCGGTAGATCATTTAATGACCAGAAACATGAAGTTCAGCCACAAGATCCTGTTGGCTGCCGCCCTCGTGGTGGCCGTTGCATTCGCCTGTTTCATCCTGTTCAACGACTATCGTCAACGCCAGACGTTGCGCAACAGCACTGAAGCGTCGATGCAGGAACTCGGCAGCCTGACCACCAGCAACATCCAGACCTGGCTTGAAAGCCGCATCCAGTTGCTGCAATCGCTGTCCCAGCAAATCGCCGTGGACGGCAGTGCCCCGGCGAGCCTGAAGCGTGCCATCGACCTGCCCGCCTACACCGGCAACTTCCAGCTGAGCTACTTCGGCGGCACCGACGGCGTGATGTTCTCGATCCCGGCGGGCAACCGCGAAGCGGATTACGACCCGCGCGCCCGTGGCTGGTACAAGACGGCCAACAGCGCACAGCAGACCATCGTCACCGAACCCTACGTCGCGGCGTCTTCCGGAAAACTGGTAATCACCGTCGCCACGCCGGTGAAACAGCAGGGCCAGATGATTGGCGTCGCCGGCGCGGACATCGACCTGTCCAGCGTCAGCGCGATCATCAACTCGCTGAACTTTGGCGGCCACGGCCACGCCTTCATCGTCGGTGCCGACGGCAAAATCCTGATCCACCCGGACAGCAAGCTGGTGCTCAAGAGCCTGGCCGAGGCTTACCCGAACGACACCCCGAAAGTCAGCCCGGGCATGAAGGAAGTCGAGATCGACGGCAAGCGCCAGTTCATCTCCTTCACCCACGTCAACGGCGTGCCTTCGGCGGACTGGTATGTGGCGCTGGTGCTCGATCAGCAAACCGCCTTCTCGATGCTCAGTGAGTTCCGCACTTCGGCGATCGTTGCCATGGTGATCGCGGTGGTGATCATCATCGCGCTGCTGGGCATGTTGATCAGCTTCCTGATGCAGCCTTTGCTGGCCATGGGTCGCGCCATGCATGACATCGCCGAAGGCGAAGGTGACTTGACCAAGCGCCTGACCATTCACGGTCACGACGAATTCGGCGCGCTGGGGTTGTCGTTCAACCGTTTCGTCGAGCGTATCCACACCTCCATCAGCGAAGTGTCCTCGGCCACCGGGCAAGTCAACGAAGTGGCGCTGCGCGTGGTGGCGGCTTCCAACTCGTCGATGTTCAACTCCGACCAGCAGGCTTCGCGCACCAGCAGCGTTGCCGCAGCGATCAATCAGCTCGGCGCCGCCGCCCAGGAAATCGCGCAGAACGCCGCCCTCGCCTCCCAGCATTCGAGCGATGCCCGCTCCCTGGCCGAGGAAGGCCAGCAGGTGGTGGATAAAACCATCTCGGCGATGCATCAGCTGTCGGCGAAGATCAGCGATTCCTGCGGCAACATCGAGACGCTCAACAGCAACACCGTCAACATCGGGCAGATCCTGGAAGTGATCACCAGCATCTCCCAGCAAACCAACCTGCTGGCCTTGAACGCCGCCATCGAAGCAGCTCGTGCCGGTGAAGCCGGGCGCGGTTTTGCGGTGGTCGCCGATGAAGTGCGCAACCTCGCCCACCGCACCCAGGATTCGGCGCAGCAAGTGCAGAAAATGATCGAAGAGCTGCAAGTGGGCGCCCGCGAAGCGGTCAGCACCATGACCGACAGCCAGCGCCAGAGCGAGAGCAGCGTCGGCATCGCCAACCAGGCCGGCGAACGCCTGGGCAGCGTGACCCAGCGCATCGGCGAAATCGACGGCATGAACCAATCCGTAGCGACCGCCACCGAAGAGCAGACAGCGGTGGTGGAGTCGATCAACGTCGACATCACCGAAATCAACACGCTGAATCAGGAAGGTGTGGAGAACCTGCAGGCGACCTTGCGCGCGTGCGCCGATCTGGAGCAGCAGGCGGCGCGGTTGAAGCATCTGGTGGGTAGCTTCCGAATCTAACGCGCCCTCACCGGCCCCATCGCGAGCAGGCTCGCTCCCACAATGGATTTGTGAACGACGCAGATCCACTGTGGGAGCGAGCCTGCTCGCGATGGCGGTATCAGCCGCAATAAAGATTCAGAACCTGGAACCCGGCTTACTCAGAAACTCCAGCTCCTGCGCCGTACTCTCCCGCCCCAACACCTCATTGCGATGAGGAAACCGCCCAAACTGCGCAATCACCTTCTGATGCTTCTCGGCATAGTCCAGGTAATCGGCAAATAGCGCCCGGTCGCTTTCCGGTTGTTGCGCCAGCAGTTCCAGATAGCGCGAGATGCATTCGTTTTGCACGTCGAGGTTTTCGCAGTGCTCGAATACCAGCAGGATGAATACCCGCTGGATCGGCTGCAGTTGCCGGTCGAAATCCGCGGCAATGCCTTGCGCCACCAGGGCCTGGGCTCTGATGTCTCCGGAAAAGGCTTTGGGGGAATCGCGAAAGAGCATGCGTGGCAGTTGATCGAGCAACAGCACCAAGGCCAGCCAACCTTCGGGGCGTTGCGCCCACTCGGTCAATCCGCCGGCCAGTGCCTGTTCGACCAGTTCCCCGAAACGCTCGCGCGCCTCGAGGTCCTGACTGTCACGCTTGCCGAACCATAACTTGCCCTTCTGCGCCGCCACTTCCTTCGCTGATCCGGACGTTCCGAACCACCACTCGAGCAACGGCTGCCAGGGCTCGTTCATGGTTTTACTCCTTGTGGTACGCCGTGGCGCGGGCCACTTCTTCCTTCGAACCGAGGAACACCGCTACACGCTGGTGCAGGCCTTCAGGCTGGATATCGAGAATGCGCTGGTGGCCGTCGGTGGAGGCGCCGCCCGCTTGTTCCACGAGGAACGACATCGGGTTGGCTTCGTACATCAGGCGCAGCTTGCCCGGCTTGGATGGCTCACGGGCATCGCGCGGGTACATGAACAGACCGCCACGGGTCAGGATGCGGTGCACGTCCGCAACCATCGCTGCGACCCAGCGCATGTTGTAGTTCTTCTTCAGCGGGCCTTCTTCGCCAGCCAGCAATTCGCTGACGTAGCGCTGCACCGGGGCTTCCCAGTGACGCTGGTTGGACATGTTGATGGCGAATTCCTGGGTGGATTCAGGAATGGTGATGTCTTCGTGAGTCAGGACGAAGCTGCCCATTTCGCGATCCAGGGTGAAGCCCTTGACGCCATTGCCCAGGGTCAGGATCAGCATGGTCTGCGGGCCGTAGATAGCATAACCGGCGGCGACTTGCTGGGTACCTGGCTGCAGGAAGGCCTTTTCGTTCAGGGCTTCGTTCTGGCTCAGGTATTCGTTCGGGCAGCGCAGCACCGAGAAGATGGTGCCGACCGGTGCGTTGATGTCGATGTTCGACGAACCGTCCAGCGGGTCGAATACCAGCAGGTAGGCGCCTTTCGGGTACTTGCCCGGGATCTGGTAGGCATTGTCCATTTCTTCGGACGCCATGCCGGCCAGGTGACCGCCCCATTCGTTGGCTTCGAGCAGGATTTCGTTGGACAGTACGTCGAGCTTCTTCTGCACTTCGCCCTGAACGTTTTCAGTGCCCATGCTGCCCAGAACGCCGCCCAGGGCGCCTTTGGAAACGGCGTGGCTGATCTCCTTGCAAGCACGCGCCACCACTTCGATCAGGAAGCGCAGATCGGCAGGAGTGTTGTTGCTACGGGTCTGCTCAATCAAATAGCGACTCAAGGTAACGCGGGACATGGAAGGCTCCGAGGAATGGGGGGGGCTAAAAACCCGCGCAGTTTAGCGCGAGTCGAGGCGCATTGCCTCCTATCAGACGTGATCGGCTGAAGAGAGTTCATGCGCGGGGATTAGCGTAGATCGAATCGGGCATTTTTACCGACGGTTAAACCGCTATCGCGAGCAGGCTCGCTCCCACAGGAATGCCCATTTCAACTGTGGGAGCGAGCCTGCTCGCGATTAGAGTGCGTAGCGCTCTGCCTTCAGGGTTTGACCGAGGACTTGCGCAGCAAACTGAACGCCATCGCCGCCAGAAACAGCACACTGAGCAACAACACCGCCCACAGGCCGAACTTCTTCCAGTCGGTGCCCGCAGACGCTTGAACCGCTGCGGCAGCCGGCGCCACCACCGCCGTGCCATCGACCGAGGCCTTGCCCAAAGTCGCCAGCTTCGCCGGGTTGTACTCCGGAATCAGCATCGACAAGGGCAGGCTGGCAGCCTTTGCCGTCGCACTGCCCAACGCCAGCGTATAAGGCCCCGGCCCCCGTGCCAGAAACACCAGTTGCGTGGCGCGAACGGCAAACTTCAGGCCTGGCGCCTGCTCGCCGAGTCCACCGCCCCGCTCGTCCACCGTCAACTTGAACTGCTGCACGGTTTGCCCCGACAGCTGCAATTCGTTCTGCACCACATCCTCGCCGTTCTGCGTCAGGCGGTAGAGCAACCCGCTGCTCATCGGTTGCCACGGCAGGCTGCTGTCGCGGCGACCGGACAAGGTCACGGGCGCCAGGCTATTGGCCTGATCCAGGGCGACCTGTACTCGCTCGACGCTCAATCCCATCGGCAACTGCCAGGTGTACTCACCGGACTTCACGCGGGTGCCGGCCAACGCTTGCGACCACGCCAGCGGCAGCGGCAGGCTGCGCGGGTTGGCGCTTTGCAGTTGCGCCGAGGTCAGGATCGGCGCCGGTTGCGGTGTGCTCCACAGCAAGCGCAGATAGCGCGCCGACTGCCCCGGCAGGCCGACTTCATGCTGCTCGACCCGTTCGTCGGCAAAGGCCAGCCGCGCCACCTGCCCTTCACCCCACGACTGCCAGTGCTGCAAATCGTCGCTGGCCTCGATGGTGAAACGCTGGAAGCCCTCGCGCTCGCTGGTCCAGTCGAGAACCAGTTGTTGCAACGGTGCCTTGATGGCGCTGGCGTCCAGCAACCAGCCCCGCAACTGTTCCTCGCCCGGTTCCAGCTGACTGGAAGGCTGGACCTCGACCAAGGCGCCATTGGCGCTCGATTGCACACGCACGCTCGGTGCGCGTTCGGTGTCGTCCGCCGAGTTGTACAGGGGGAACCATTTGACCTCGGTCAGCATGCGGTTTTCTTCGGTGTGCGCGGCTTCCCGGGCCAGGGCGTAGGCCTGCGGCTGACCGGCCGCATTGAACACCCGCACGTCGCCCAGATCGCTCTGCCGCGCATTGAGCAGCACAGCCAGCGGCAGCTCCAGGCGATACCAGGGGCCCGCGCCGCTCACCGACAACGGCACCTGAGTGGCGAAATCCGCAGGTTTTTCCTCGGCACCGGCCGCCAGCGCCACACCCATCGCAACGATGCCCAACCAACTGAGGTTCAGCTTCCGACTCAAGACGACACTCCTTCGGTTTTGGATGCCGGGTTTTCGGCGTCCGGCAGCGCTTCGGCGCGCTTGGGAGGCAACGGGGCGAAGTAACCCACCACCAGCAGCAACACGCCAACGCCGATGAACGAGACGATCCGGGCCAGTCCGCCGCGGTTGCTCAGCTCGACAAAGAACAGTTTGGCCACCACCAGGCCGATCAGCGCCGCGCCGATCAGCCAGACTTCGCGACGATGGCGCAGGTGTCCGCCGATCATCAGGCCCAGGGCCATCAAGGTCCAGACGATGGACAGTCCGGCCTGCACCCGCATTGACTCGAGCAATGCCTCCAGCTCGAACGGCACCCCGCTCCAATGATGTGCCGCGCGCATCACCATGGCGGTAAAGAAGGCAAACAACGAAATGCCGACGATCATCTGCGTGGCTTGATTCAGGTAGACCTTGCCCAATGCCAGTGACGCCAAGGCACTGCGTGACCAGACGTAGACGCCGAACAAGGCGAACAACAGACCCAGTTCCAGCGGATTGAGCAAAGGTACGTAAGGTAGCGGCTCCGCGTTGCCATCGCTGAAGGCATTGGCCAGCCAGAACCAGCCGAGCATCAACAGCGCCAGCGGTGCCGCCGCCAGAACGCGATACTCGCGCGAATGCTCGGACACCGGCCACGGCCAGTTTCGCGGCGCGGCCATCATCACCAGATAAAGGCTCGGCAGGATCGCCCAGCCCAGCCAGCGCCAGGCGTTGTATTGCTCGGACATCAGCAGCAGGCCGTAACGCAACTCCAGCGCCAGCACGCCGATCAGCAGCCAGCAACCCAGAACATGCGCACCACTCAGGGCCCACGCCGGCAACATCGGCGCCAGGCGTCGCAGTGAAATGAAATGCACGATGAACACCGCCGCCCATGCCAGCCAGCCGAAGCCGGCGGCCGGGTTATAACGGGAATGCCAGGCGGCCAGCAGCACCAGACCGGCAGCGGGAATCAACACGGTGCAGAGCAAGCCGAGGGCTGACCACTTCAGGCGCAGCGCCAGCACCGCCCATAGCGCAACGCTCAGCGCAGCGACGGCGAGCAACAGCGTCGCTTGCAGCGGCAACGGGGCGAACCGCAGGACTTCACTGCTCCATGCCAACGCCCACCAACCGGCACCCCACACCAAAAATCCCGCAGACAGACGTTGCAGGTTCAATCCATCAAAGGCTGCCGCACGCTGCAAGCACCAGGCCCCGACCAGCCCCGCCAGACCGAGCAGCAACGGCGTCCAGAAATCAACATGGGCCAGTGGACGCAAACCCTCTTCGAGCAGCCACCCGCTCACCAGGAACAACGCGCCACCCAGCACCTGAATGGCCATCGATGTGAAAACGAACGTGCGCGACGGTAGCCGCAGGCCTACAAACAAGGTGATCAACCCGGCCAATGCCCAGCAGATCGCCGTGCCTTGGGCCAAGAAAAACAACGGTGCCAGCAGATAGAGAAACGACAGGCCAAGGCCAGCCAATACCGGTGAGCCCTTGCGCTCCCAAGGCGACGTTCGCTCGGGCATCGATGTGTGCAACTGATGAAAGCTGAACAGCAACGCGACACCCAACATCAGCGCCCCCAAGGGTGCACCCTTGAGCAGGCTGCTCTCGCCTTCGCCCAACTCGCTGAAAAATGCCAGCGCCGAGCCCAGTTGCAGCAGCAAGGCAAATGCTCGTGCCAGCCGCCGTTGCTGACGCAGGCCGAGCCAGAAAATCCCCGCGCCTTCCACGGCCCAGGCGGCCGTCGTCCAGCGCGCATCCAGGCCCAGGGGAATCGCCAGGCTGGTGAAGATCACGCCCAGGGCCAGGCAGGTTTCCGCCAGCAGCAACGTGCGGCCTTTGAACAACAAACGGGCCAGGCCCATGTACAGAATGCCCAACGCCAGGGCGCTGAACGCGGGGGCGAAGGCCATGTGTTGCACCAGCGCGAATTGCAGGCCGAAGCCCACCAACGGTGGGCCGAACAGCAACGTGCCATCGACGTAAGCGCCCTTGCGCGCGGACCAGTGCAGCAACGCTTCGCGACTGTCCTCTTGCGACACATCACTCATCTCCAGCAACTTGCGCCGGGCGAACAGCAGACCGATGGCCAGGTACATCAAGAAGAACAGAATCAGGAACGGCTCGGTGCTCCACAAAAGCTCCGGTGTGTAGGAGCGCGCGCCCCAGGCGAAGCCGATGCCGAAAGTGCCGACGAAACCGATCACGTTGAGCAGGCGCCAGGCCTTGAACCAGGCGATGGCGAGAATGCCGGCATTGAGCAAGGTGAAATAGCTGAACAAGGCGACGTGACTGCCGGCACCGGTGGACGCCAGCAACGGCGCGGCGAATCCGCCGAGGGCGGCCGCAGCGGCCAGTCCGAGGGAATCCTGAGTGATGGCCAGAATGGCCGAGAACACCGTCACCGCCACCAGTAGCCCGAACGCCGCGGAGGGTTCGAGCAACGGGTGCAGGCGCATCGCGGCAAAGACCGTCAGGTACAGCACGGCAACCCCAGTGCCTTGCAGGATCAACGCGTAGTTGGCGTTACGTGCCCGGAGCCACCAACCCAGCCCCAGCAGGCCCAGCGCCGCGGCCGCGACACCGGCGTAACGCAGCTCGAGCGGTACCACCAGGCCCTCGGTGGCGTAGCGCAGCAGGAAGGCAAGACCGAGGAACAACAGCACCACGCCGACCCGCAACACGGTATTGCCACCCAATAGCCACGCTCGGGCAGCGGCGAGGGCGCGTTCGATGACATTGGGCTCGCGAGGGATCGCGGGTTGTTGCGACTGGCGGAGGGCGGATGAGGCTTTCCACGGGTCGTCGGGCAGTGGTCGGGCGGTTTCGGTAGCAGCCGTCAGCGGTTCCGACTCCGGCTCCGGTGGCAATTCCCAGACCAAATCGGGGGCTTCAATAGGAGCGACATTCTCGGCAATCGGAACCGATTCACCAATGGATTGAGACGGCTCTGTCGCCGAGACGCCAGACTCCTCCAGCAAGGCCAACCGTTGCTCGACGCCATGCAATGCAACCCGGGCCTGCTCCAGCAGCTTCTGCTGCTCGTTGGCCTGGGAAGCCAAACGGGCGATGCGTATGGCCTGGCCAATCGTCAGCCCGAACAACCCGCCCAGCAGCGCTTCGCCGAACGACTCATCGAGTATCCAGCCCAGCACCAGGCCAATCAGCATCAACATCCATTGCATGGTTGATATCCCTAAGCGACCCGAGTCCGGGCGGTCCAGCGTTCGAATCAGTTTAGTGTGAAACAGCAAAAAACATGTGGGAGCGAGCTTGCTCGCGATGAGGGCATGACAGTCAGCATCAATGCTGAATGTCAGTCCGCTATCGCGAGCAAGCTCGCTCCCACAATGGATTGCGCCAGGCCGTGAGTCTGGCTGATCTGAAGCTCAGTATATCGACCTGATCAGAACGTTACTCCAGAGCCTTCCAGATATCCGTGGCGTACTCGCGAATCGTCCGGTCCGAGGAGAACCAGCCCATCCGCGCGGTGTTCAGCACCGCTGAACGCCACCATTGCTGGGAATCGTGCCAGTGAGCTTCGACCCGCATCTGCGCATTCCAGTAGGAATCAAAATCGGCGCAGACAAAGAAGCGGTCGTAGTCCACCAGCGAGTCGATCAGCCCGCTGTAGCGCGCCGGATCATCCGGCGAGAACACCCCGCCGCGAATCGCTTGCAGCACATCATTGAGCCGATGGGAGGCGGCGATGTCCGGCACCGCGCTGAACTCGTGATTCTGCTTGCGTGCTTCCACCTGCTGGGCGCTGAGGCCGAAGATGAACATGTGCTCGGCGCCGATGCGCTCGCACATTTCCACGTTGGCGCCGTCCAGCGTGCCGATGGTCAGCGCGCCGTTGAGGCCGAACTTCATGTTGCTGGTGCCGGATGCCTCGAAGCCGGCGGTGGAAATCTGTTCGGACAGGTCCGCCGCCGGAATGATGCTTTCCGCCAGGCTGACGTTGTAGTTGGGCAGGAACACCACTTTGAGCAGGCCACGCACGGTCGGGTCGTTGTTCACCACCCGGGCGATGTCGTTGGTCAGTTTGATGATCAGCTTGGCCTGGTGATAACTGGCCGCCGCCTTGCCGGCAAAGATCTTCACCCTCGGCACCCAGTCGATTTCCGGCTCGGCGCGAATCGCCTGATACAGCGCCACCGTGTGCATCAGGTTGAGCAGTTGACGCTTGTACTCGTGGATCCGCTTGACCTGCACGTCGAACATCGCCGCCGGGTTGACCGCCACCCCCAGTCGCTCATGAATGATGTACGCCAGGGCTTTCTTGCTGTGCAGGCGTTGTTCGGCAAAGGCCTTGCGGAAGGCGTTCTTCTCGGCGAACGGCTCCAGCGCGAGCAAGCGCTCCTCGGGGTTGTCCAGCACCTCTGGCCCGAGTGAGTCGACCAGCATCGAGGTCAATTCCGAATTCGACTGGAACAGCCAGCGGCGGAAGGTAATGCCGTTGGTCTTGTTGTTGATACGTTCCGGATAGAGCTTGTGCAACTCGGAGAACACCGTTTTGCGCATCAGTTGGGTATGCAGTCCGGATACGCCGTTGACGCTGTGGGAGCCGAGGAACGCCAGGTTGCCCATGCGCACGCGACGACCGTTGTCCTCTTCGATCAAAGACACCGCGCGCAGCACGTCGAAGTCGTGGATGCCCTTGGCTCGCAGCGAATCGATGTGCTGGGCGTTGATCAGGTAAATGATCTGCATGTGCCGTGGCAGCATGCGCTCCATCAGGCCCACCGGCCAGGTTTCCAGCGCTTCGGGCAGCAGGGTGTGGTTGGTGTACGAAAGCGTGGCGACAGTCACCTCCCATGCCGCAGCCCATTCGACATCGTAAACGTCAACCAACTGCCGCATCAGCTCTGCCACGGCAATCGAAGGGTGGGTGTCGTTGAGCTGGATCGCCGCATGATCACCCAGGGTCAGTACCGAGGTGTGCATGTTGCGGTGGCGGCGCAGCAAGTCCTGCAAGGAGGCCGCGACGAAGAAGTACTCCTGGCGCAGGCGCAGTTCCTGGCCGGCTTCAGTACTGTCCGCCGGATAGAGCACGCGGGAAATGCTTTCGGCCCGGGCCACTTCGGCCACCGCCCCCAAGTGGTCGCCGGCGTTGAAACGTTCCAGGTGCAGATCTTCCATGGCCCGGGCGCGCCACAGGCGCAGGGTGTTGACGCTCGCCCCGCGCCAGCCGACCACCGGCGTGTCGTAGGCAATGGCCCGGACGGTTTCCGCCGGGTGCCAGACCTGTTTGGTCTTGCCTTCGCTGTCGGTCACGGTCTCGACGCTGCCGCCGAAGCCGATCGGGTAGACCACCTCGGGACGCTCGAACTCCCAGGGGTTGCCGAAATCCAGCCAGTGCTCGGTCTGTTCCTGCTGCCAGCCGTCGACAATCGCCTGGCGAAACAGGCCGTGCTCGTAACGAATGCCATAGCCATGACCGGCGATGCCCAGGGTCGACATGCTTTCCATGAAGCACGCCGCCAGACGCCCGAGGCCGCCGTTACCCAGCGCTGCGTCGGGTTCCAGCAGGCGGATGCGTTCAAGGTCGACGCCCAGCTCCGTCAACGCCTCGCGCGCCACGTCGAGCAGGCCGAGGTTGCTCAGGCTGTCGTAGAGCAGCCGGCCAATGAGAAATTCCAGGGAGAGGTAGTAAACCCGCTTCTGACCCTTGCGGTAGATCTGTCGCGTGTGGTCCATCCAGTGTTCGACCATATGATCGCGCGCTGCCAGCGCAATGGCTTCGAACCAGTCATGGTCGAAGGCGTGATCCGGGTCTTTGCCCACCGCATAGGTGAGTTTGGTCAAGACGGCGTCGCGGAATGCGGCCACCTCTGCTTCGCGAACAAGTGGTTCTTGAGTCATCGATTGGACCTCGAGCGAGCTTTGAGTTGTCTGAGCCTAGACGGTCTGACAGGCGGTAGAGGCTCTGGTTCGGCAGTTTTTCCTGTGAGTGCGAACGGTCCGGCAATTGATTGTCGTGTGCATTGAATCAATGCAGGTGTTGTGCCGGTTTGACCCTGTTATCGGCCGGTGCTGAAAAAATCTGGCGAAAGGTTGTTCAAAAATCCACCAGTCCCGGTATGATCGCGCGCCCTGATGCACACGCCTGGTAACAACCGATGATGAAGCCCAACCTGATCGCCGCAGCCGAGATCGACCGTCTCGAGACCTGGGCCAAATATTCGGCCCCGATGTGCGGCTCGTGCATCTCCAGCTGCTGCACCTTGCCGGTCGAGGTCAAGATCAAGGATCTGGTCCGGATCGGTGTGGTCGATGAATTCGAGCTGGGCGATCCGCCGAAGAACATCGCCAAGCGCCTGCAGAAGGAAGGGTTGGTCGAGCGCTTCAATCAGAAAACGGGCATATTCACTCTCCAGCGCATGAGCAACAACGATTGCTACTACCTGGATCGTAAGAGTCGCCTGTGCACCATTTATGACAAGCGCCCCGACACCTGCCGCAACCATCCGAAAATCGGACCGCGTCCGGGGTATTGCGCGTACAAGCCGAAGGACGTCGAGCGCGAGACCAATAGCCGTCGGACCCTGGAAAAATTCTGACCGTCGTTTTTAAACGAACACTTTCAAGTACTTCCCACCCAACTTTCTGAAAAGCCCGAAAACTTGCTCGGGCTTTTCAGCGCGCTGTATCAACTTCTTTATTTAATGTAGGAAAAGTCCTATTTCATTATAGGAAAACATTAAATATTAAGGCACCTCTTTAAATCCCCCCTGTAGCACATACCCAAACTTAATCTCTGCAACACCATGAATTAATACCTGACATTCATACCGCCAGCTGATAACAGTTTGTTAATGCATGAAAAACACCATCGCGATTACTCACCCGCAATACCTGTCAAAACCAAGTCCTTAGCATTGCTCTTGAAGAGTTAATGGCAGGTGCGCCTTGTGCGGTGAAAACAATAATCACCAAGGAAGTTTTCTTCATGCCTCCACACAAAATGCGCCGGGTATTCATCGGTACCTCTTTGACGTTTTGCAGTCTGCTCATCATTGGCGGGATGACCTACTGGTTGTGGCCAGGCAACTCTGCGGGCACCGCGACAACTGCTCCCGCAGTACCGGTGACCGTAGCCGAAGTCGGCCGTCAAGACGTCCCCGCCCTTATAAATGCCATCGGTAACGTACGCTCGCTGCGCAGTGTCGATATCCGCCCCCAGGTGGATGGACAGTTGTTGGAGTTGCCCGTGAGCGAGGGGCAGTTCGTCAAGAAAGGCGACCTGCTGGCACGCATCGACGATCGCGCCATTGTCGCGGCCCTGGAAGCGGCCAAGGCACAGCAGGCCGTTGCTCAGGCCCAGTTGGCGTCGGCAACTCGCGATCTCAAGCGCTATCGCGAGCTGGCCAGCATGCAGGCTGTCTCCACACAGACACTGGATCAACAAACCGGGCTGGTTGCCCAACTGCAAGCGACAGTCAGGAACCAGCAAGCCACGGTATCCGCCGCACAGGTTCAGTTGTCCCACACCCGGATTCATGCACCCGCCGATGGTCGCGCCGGCATCCACAACCTCCACGAAGGCAACTACGTGAGGGCAAGCGATGCACAGGCGTTGTTCTCGCTCGTTCAACTGGACCCCATCAGCATTGAATTCGCTCTCCCCCAGGCTCGCCTTCCACAGTTGCAAGCATTGATGACCCGGGCCGATCAATCGTCTGTGGTCTTGCGCGCCTACGCCAGTGACGGTGGCCCCCTACTGGCGGAGGGAAATCTGGACCTGATCGACAATCGGGTTTCCACGGCCACCGGGACCGTGCGGATTAAAGGCACTGTTGCCAATCCGCAAGGCCATCTATGGCCGGATCAGTCGGTCGTGATCAAGCTTCAGGCCGGCACCTTGCACGACGCCCTGGTCGTGCCGCAACGGGCGCTGCGCCTGGGTGCGAAAGATACATTCGTCTGGCGCATCAGCGATGGCAAAGCCTTCCCCCAACCCGTCCAGGTGACGTACTTCGATGCGGCCATCGCTGTGGTAGAGGGCGTCCAGGCGGGCGAGAAAATCGTCACAGACGGCTATTCGCGACTGAGCCCCGGATCGGCAGTCAACCTTATCGAAGCCAACGAAACAACGGTTACCCCCGTCGCCAGCAGGAGCACACCATGATGCCCAGCCGCAATGTCTACGCCTGGTGCATGGACCGCCCGATCGGCACTCTTCTGCTGAGCTTTGCCCTGGTCCTTCTGGGTGTCGTCGCCTACCTGCGCCTGCCCATCGCGCCGCTGCCCGAGGCGGATTTCCCGACGATCCAGATTACCGCCACGCTGCCCGGCGCCAGCGCTCAAACCATGGCGTCCTCTGTTGCAACGCCCCTGGAGGTGCAGCTCAGCTCCATCGCCGGCATCACCGAAATGACGTCGACCAGTTCGCTGGGGAAGTTGACGCTGACGCTGCAATTCAGCCTGGAGAAAAACATCGACACTGCAGGTCAGGAAGTGCAGGTGGCGATCAATACCGCTTCATCCAGACTTCCCAGCGACATGCCCAGCCTGCCAGTCTGGCGCAAGGTGAACCCGGCGGACGGCGCGGTGATGATCATCGGCGCCTACTCCGACACGCTCCCCTTGACCGAAGTCAGCGATCTCGCAGAAACCGTGCTGTCGCGTCGACTGAGCCAACTTGATGGCGTCGGCCTGATCAACGTGATCGGCCAGCGTCGCCCGGCCATTCGTATCCAGGCCAGGCCGGAAGTTCTTGCGGCCGCCGGCGTGACCTTGGCGGACATCCGCACCGCGGTACAACAAGCCAGTGTCAACCTGCCCAAGGGCGCATTGTTCGGCGAGCATCGGGTATCGAATCTGGAAGTCAACGATCAACTGTTCGAACCCGCGCAGTACGACGACATCATCGTGACCTGGCGCAATGGCGCGGCCATTCGGGTGCGGGACCTGGCCAAGGTCAGCCTGGGTGCAGAGGATGAGTACGCGCAAAGCTGGCCCGACGGCCAGTCCGGTGTGTCGCTGCTGATCAGGCGCCAGCCAGGAGCGAACATTGTCGCCATCGTTGATCGCATCGACAAAGCACTGCCCGGGATTCAGGCGGCTTTACCGGCGGACTTGAAGGTCGAAGTGATCAACGACCGAACCCGCACCATCCGTTCGTCGCTGCATGAAGTCGAGTTGACACTGGCCATCGCCATCGTCCTGGTGATTGGCGTAATGGCAATTTTTCTGCGGCAGTGGTCAGCGACACTGATCGTCACCATCGTGCTCGGCGTATCCATCGTTGCAACCTGCGCGGTGATGTACCTGGCGGGATTCAGCCTGAACAACCTGACACTGGTGGCCATCGTCATCTCAGTGGGGTTCATCGTCGATGACGCGATCGTGGTGATCGAAAACATTCATCGCCACCTGGAGCGTGGCGAGGACAAGCGTGCCGCGGCACTGAAGGGCGTCAGCGAAATCGGCTTCACGGTGGTCACGATCAGCGTGTCACTGATCGCTGCATTGATCCCCTTGCTGTTCATGGGCGGTGTCGTGGGACGCTTGTTCAGTGAGTTCGCCCTGACACTGGTCGCCACGCTCGTCATTTCGGTCGTGGCCTGTCTGACACTGGCGCCAACACTGGCCTCTCTGTTCATGAAAGCGCCCGAGCACCCCGAATCGGGAGGCTTCTTCAGTTGGCTGTTGCGTTCGTACGACCGTGCGTTGAGTTGGGCGCTTGGGCATCAGCGCTTCATGCTGGGCGTGTTTCTGGCCAGCGTGCTACTCAGCGTTGCCAGCTTCGTCATGATCCCCAAAGGCTTTTTCCCCTTGCAGGATACGGCCTTCATCATGGGATTCACTCGCGCATCCGCCGACATTTCCTATGAAGAAATGGTCGCCAAGCACAAACAGCTTGAGGCGATTTTCAGCAAGGACCCGGCCGTCATCAGTTACAACCATGCCATCGGTGGCAGCACCACCGACTCGATCGGTAATGGTCGGATCTGGCTGGTATTGAACGACCCGGGAGATCGGGACGCGACAATAAGCCAGGTCATTGATCGGCTGCGCCCTCAATTGGCGCAGGTACCTGGCGTCCAGACATCGCTTCGTGCGGTTCAAGACATCAACCTCAGCGCGGGACAGCCCAGGGCCCAGTATCAGTACGTCCTTCAAGCGCAGAACAGTGAAGAACTCGCCACCTGGGCGACGGCGCTGGCCGATCGCTTGCGCACAAATCCACTGTTTCGCGACGTGTCCCACGATCTGCAACTGGATGCAAACATCACCCGAATCACCCTCGATCGGGATGAAGCAGCGCGCTATGGCTTCACTGCTCGCGACCTCGATAACGCGCTTTATGACGCCTTCGGACAGCGCCAGATCAGTGAGTATCAAACCGAGGTCAACCAGTACAAGGTGGTGCTCGAACTATCCACCGAGCAACGTGGAAATGCAGAAAGCCTGAGCTACTTCCATCTGCGCTCTCCGTTGACCGGCGAGATGGTCCCTTTGCTGGCATTTACGCGGGTTGAACCGTCCACGAACGGCCCCGTGGTGATCAATCACAACGGCATGCTGCCAGCGGCCAATCTGTCCTTCAACCTGGCCCCCGGCGTTGCCCTTGGCCAGGCGGTTGCCGCCCTGCAGAACACGGAACTGGAGGTTGGCATGCCTGCTTCGGTGAACGGCACTTTCCAGGGTTCCGCTCAAGCGTTCCAGGCCTCGCTGGCCAGTCAGCCGTATCTGATCCTTGCCGCAGTGATTGCCGTCTACATCATTCTCGGTGTGCTTTATGAAAGTCTTGTGCATCCCCTGACCATCCTTTCCACCCTGCCTTCGGCAGGTATCGGCGCGATTCTGTTGCTGTGGGCGTGGCAACTGGACTTCTCGATCATGGCGTTGATCGGCTTGATCATGCTGATCGGCATCGTCAAGAAAAACGGCATCCTGCTGATCGACTTTGCCCTGCAAGCCCGGCGCGAACATGACCTGTCGCCACAAGAAGCGATCCATCAGGCCTGCCTGGCACGCTTTAGACCGATTCTGATGACAACCTTGGCGGCAATGTTGGGTGCGGTGCCGTTGATGCTGGCGTTCGGTACTGGCGCAGAGTTGCGCGAACCGCTCGGGGTGGTGATCATCGGCGGCCTGTTGCTCAGCCAGGTGCTGACCTTGCTGACGACACCCGTGGTGTTCCTGGCCCTGGAGCGCTTGTTTCATGGAGACAATCACCGGCAGGTTTCTGACATGGAGCATGCAAGATGAAGCACAAAACTCCGCTCTTCACTCTGCTTCTGTTGTCGTCCCTTACCGGCTGCACCAGCCATACTGCGACCGAAGGCCCTCCGATGGAGACTGCCTCGACAAAAGAACCCGGTACCGCGCTCGCCTCCCTGGCGCCGCGCTGGTGGGAAAGCTTCGAAGATCCGGTGCTGAACCAACTCATCAATGACGCACTTCGCGACAACCTGGACCTGGCCGTTGCTATCGAGCGGGTCCGCGAAGTGCGCACCCAACACAATGTGCTCGCGAGCGACCTTTACCCGGAATTCGACATCGCAGCGAAGTACGGCCGATCCCGGACGGCGCAGGAAAGCGCGAGCAACAAGTACTCCTACGGCGTGGATATGGTCTGGGAGCTTGATCTGTTCGGTCGGCTCAAAGCCTTGCGCAATGAAGCTGGCGCCGAGCTCAATGCGGCCCACCAGGACTATCTGAGCCTGCGGCTCAGCCTGATGGCAGAGGTGACCAACAGTTACCTTCAATACCGGCTGGCGCAGCAACTGATGGAAATCGCTACCCAGGCCGACATCAACCAGGAGCAGACCGCACGTGTGACACGGGCCCGCCTGGCGTCAGGGTCGGCCAATCGTTTTGATCTGGAGCGCATCGAATCCCAGCTCGCTATCACACGGGCAGAAATACCCGCAGCGCGGCAGCAGGCACAATCGGCTCGCTACAACCTCGCATACCTGTTGGCCAGCGAGCAGACCAGGATCGACAGCCTGCTTGCCGAGCCATCGCCCCCACTCATGGGTTTCTCCGAGCCGGCACTAAAGCAACTGCTGTCGATTCCTGCCGAGGTGCTGCGCGAGCGTCCGGATGTGCGGGCCGCGGAACAACGGTTGCGCGCCGCCGATGAATCCCTCGTTGCCACCAAGGCAGCGCGTTACCCTCAATTGACCTTGAGTGCACTGGCATTGTTTGAACAGGGAGGCGCAGCGCCCTGGGCATTGACCAGTCAACTATTCCAGCCGCTCTTCGATTTCGGCCGGACCGGCTCACGTATCGAGGCGGGCGATGCCCGTCGTGAACAGGCCAGACTGGCCTATCAGCAGAGCCTTCTGCAGGCACTGCGCGAAACCCATACGTCGATTCAGGCTTATGGTCAGGGAATCGATCGACAAAACCAGCTCGACAAGGCCTCTGCCGCTGCGGCGCGGGCGGTCGATCTGGCCAGGCATCAGTATCAGGCGGGCACTGTTTCCATGCTGGAAGTGCTGGACGCCGAGCGCAGTCTTTTCAATGTGCGGCGCAGTCAGGCTCAGGCCAACGTCGATGTTGCGCTGCATTGGGTAGCCATCAACCGTAGCCTGGGGATTGCCCCCACGCATGCACAGCTTTAAACAAGCGCAATCCAGCCTCGCCAATGACGCACAAACAAAAACGCCCCCGGCCTTTCGACCGGGGGCGTTTTTTCAAGCCTGGCTAAATCTTACGCCTTGGCTTTCTTGGCAGCGCGGGTACGCTCGCTTTCGTCCAGGATCTTCTTGCGAAGACGGATGGACTTAGGCGTGACTTCGCACAGCTCGTCTTCCTGGATGTATTCCAGAGCCTGTTCCAGGGTGAAGCGAACAGGTGGAACCAGAGCGATGGTTTCGTCTTTACCCGAAGCACGCATGTTGTCGAGCTTCTTGCCTTTGGTTGGGTTTACACCCAGGTCGTTGTCGCGGCTGTTCTGACCAACGATTTGACCGTTGTAGATCTCCTGGCCGTGTTCTACGAACAGCTTGCCACGAGCCTGCAGGGTTTCCAGGGAGTAGGTCAGAGCCTTGCCGGTTTCAACCGAAACCAGAACGCCGTTCTGACGGCCGGACATGTGGCCCGACTTCACTGGAGCGTAACGATCGAAGATCGAGGTCAGGATGCCAGCACCGTTGGTCAGGGTCAGGAACTGGTTACGGAAACCGATCAGACCGCGAGCAGGGATGTTGTATTCCAGGCGAACACGGCCTTTGCCATCCGGCACCATGTTGCTCAGGTCACCCTTACGCAGGCCCATCTCTTCCATGACCTTGCCCTGGGATTCTTCAGGGATGTCGATGGTCACGTTTTCGAACGGTTCCTGCTTCACGCCGTCGACTTCACGGATGATCACTTCAGGACGACCCAGGGCCAGCTCGAAGCCTTCGCGACGCATGGTTTCGATCAGTACCGACAGGTGCAGCTCACCACGGCCGGAAACCTTGAACTTGTCAGCCGAGTCGCCTTCTTCAACGCGCAGTGCAACGTTGTACAGCAGCTCTTTGTCCAGACGATCCTTGATGTTACGGGAGGTCACGAACTTGCCTTCTTTACCGCAGAATGGCGAGTCGTTTACCTGGAAGGTCATGGAAACGGTTGGCTCGTCAACGGTCAGAGGCTTCATCGCCTCAACGGTGTTGATGTCGCACAGGGTGTCGGAGATGAACAGCTCGTCGAAACCGCTGATGCAGACGATGTCGCCGGCCGCTGCTTCTTCAACGTCCACACGGTGCAGACCGTGGTGACCCATCAGCTTCAGGATACGACCGTTGCGCTTCTTGCCGTCGGCGCTGATAGCGACAACCGGGGTGTTCGGCTTGACGCGACCACGAGCGATACGGCCAACACCGATAACACCCAGGAAGCTGTTGTAGTCCAGAGCGGAGATCTGCATCTGGAACGGGCCGTCACGGTCAACAGCTGGTGCTGGAACGTGGTCGACAACCGCCTGGTACAGCGCGGTCATGTCTTCGCCCATGTCGGTGTGGTCCAGACCGGCGATGCCGTTCAGGGCCGAGGCGTAGACGACTTTGAAGTCCAGCTGTTCGTCGGTGGCACCCAGGTTGTCGAACAGGTCGAAGATCTGGTCCAGAACCCAGTCAGGACGCGCGCCCGGACGGTCAACCTTGTTGATCACGACGATTGGCTTCAGACCGGCTTCGAACGCCTTCTTGGTCACGAAACGGGTTTGCGGCATAGGGCCGTCTTGAGCGTCAACCAGCAGCAGAACGGAGTCGACCATCGACATTACGCGCTCTACTTCGCCGCCGAAGTCGGCGTGGCCCGGGGTGTCCACGATGTTGATGTGGTAGCCGTTCCAGTTGATGGCGGTGTTTTTCGCCAGAATGGTAATGCCGCGCTCTTTTTCCTGGTCGTTGGAGTCCATCACGCGCTCGTCGTTGAGCTCGTTGCGCTCCAGGGTGCCGGATTGACGCAGGAGTTTGTCTACCAGGGTGGTTTTACCGTGGTCAACGTGGGCGATGATGGCGATGTTGCGTAGATTTTCGATCACTTGTGTATCTCGATCAGAGGATTCGGTGTGCTGACAAGTCTTGGCAGCGATTAACAGTAGCGTCCGTGAAAGCCGTTACAGCTTGACGGTGGCGTCGGGGGGCCGGTGACGCAGGCCACAGGCAAACAGCCCCGGGCACTTAGCTCGGTCGATAAACGCGCACATTGGCATGCCCCTCACTGAGCAGATGGTGGGCATGCAGGCGACTCATCACGCCTTTGTCGCAATACAACAGGTACTGGCGAGTAGGGTCCAGTTCCTTGAAACGAGCGTTCAGAGCATAAAACGGCATCGTTCGTACCTCGATGCCAGCAAGCTCCAGCGGGTCATCCTCGGCGACATCCGGGTGGCGGATGTCGATCACGATCTGACCGGCCAGCGCGTCGCTGACTTCTTCAATCTGAATGTCCTGGCCCAGTTCGTCGATCACGCGATCGATAGGGACCAGCTTGGCGTTCTCGAGCGCACGCTCAAGCACCGCCATGTCGAATTCTTTCTCTTCGTGCTCCACGCGGTAGCGCTTGGCGGCGGTCTTCGGGTTGACCGAGATGACCCCGCAGTACTCCGGCATGTGCCTGGCGAAGTCGGCGGTGCCGATTTCGTTGGCCGTGTCGATGATGTCCTGCTTGTGACTGGCGATCAGCGGGCGCAGCACCAGCTTGTCGGTCACGCAGTCGATCACGGACAGGTTCGGCAACGTCTGGCTCGATACCTGGGAGATCGCCTCACCGGTCACCAGCGCCTCGATGTGCAGTCGATCGGCAATCGCGGAGGAAGCGCGCAACATCATACGCTTCAATACTACGCCCATATGACTGTTATCGACTTTGCCGAGAATTTCTCCCAGCACTTCCTCGAACGGCACACTGACAAATAACACGCGTTGCGAGCTGCCGTACTTCTTCCAGATGAAATGCGCGACTTCCATGACGCCCAGTTCGTGGGCCCGTCCGCCCAGGTTGAAGAAGCAGAAATGGGCCATCAGGCCACGGCGCATGATCTGGTAGGCCGCCACGGTGGAGTCGAAACCACCGGACATCAGCACCAGCGTCTGCTCCAGGGCGCCCAGTGGATAACCACCGATGCCGTTGTGCTGGCTGTGGATCACGAACAACCGTTGGTCGCGAACTTCGATGCGAACTTCGATTTCCGGCTTTTTCAGGTCGATCCCGGCGGCACCGCACTGACGGCGCAACTGGCTGCCGACGTACTTTTCAATATCGATGGAGCTAAATGGGTGCTTGCCGGCGCGTTTGCAACGCACCGAGAAGATCTTCCCGGCCAGCGCCTCACCGTAGTGCTGCTTGCACTTTTCGACGATGTCATCGAAGTCGCCCAGCGGGTACTCGTCGATTTGCAGGAAGTGCGCAATGCCCGGCATGCAGCTCAGGCGCTCGCCCATCTCTTTCAGGGCCTTCGGGTCGCTGACGCGGGTTTCCAGCTCGAGGTTGTCCCACACACCGTTCACCACCACAGCCGGGTCCAGGTCGCGGAGCACGGCACGGATGTTCTTCGCCAACTGACGGATGAAACGCGTCCGGACAGGGCGACTCTTGATGGTGATCTCGGGGAAGACTTTTACGATTAGTTTCATGAAAACAGCGCGCGCTGGGCCAGCCGAAAAAGGGGGGCGCGGATTATAGCGGAAATTGCTCAAGGTTTAACCAATTAATGTGCAGAAGGTTTCGCGCGCACCAAAACGGTTCACTTTCCAATTTCGACGCCACATTAAGGGGCGGGAATTTCCGGTTTTTTGGCTTTCACACCTCTATAAGCGTGAATTTGGGGCAAAAAACCCATGCTGGGGCACTGGCATGCAATTTGCTCCCTTGTGAGGCAGGTTGCCTTGGCAGAGTATTCGCGCCGGCATCACAAACATTTAAGGGCATCCACTACCCGCCCTAAGCCACCCCGGAGGACAGTATGTCGAAGTCGGTTCAACTCATTAAAGATCATGACGTCAAGTGGATTGATCTGCGCTTCACGGACACCCGCGGTACTCAGCACCACGTGACCATGCCGGCTCGCGACGCGTTGGACGAAGACTTCTTCGAAGTCGGCAAGATGTTCGACGGTTCCTCCATCGCTGGCTGGAAAGGCATCGAAGCCTCCGACATGATCCTGATGCCGGACGACAGCACTGCCGTACTGGACCCGTTCACCGAAGAGCCGACCCTGATCCTGGTTTGCGACATCGTCGATCCTTCGAGCATGCAAGGCTACGACCGCGACCCACGTGCGATCGCCAAGCGCGCCGAAGAGTACCTGAAGTCGACCGGCATCGGTGACACCGCCTACGCCGGCCCAGAGCCAGAGTTCTTCATCTTCGACCAGGTGAAGTTCAAGTCCGACATCTCCGGCTCCATGTTCAAGATCTACTCCGAACAAGGTTCGTGGATGTCCGACCAGGACGTGGAAGGCGGCAACAAGGGCCACCGTCCAGGCGTCAAAGGCGGCTACTTCCCGGTTCCACCGTTCGACCACGACCACGAAATCCGTACCTCCATGTGCAACGCACTGGAAGAAATGGGCCTGACCGTCGAAGTTCACCACCACGAAGTGGCAACTGCCGGCCAGAACGAAATCGGCGTCAAGTTCAACACCCTGGTGAAGAAAGCCGACGAAACCCAAACCCTGAAGTACGTTGTGCACAACGTTGCCGACGCCTACGGCCGTACCGCTACCTTCATGCCTAAGCCTCTGTACGGCGACAACGGCTCGGGCATGCACGTACACATGTCCCTCTGGAAAGACGGCAAGAACACCTTCGCAGGCGAAGGCTATGCCGGCCTGTCCGATACCGCCCTGTACTTCATCGGCGGCATCATCAAGCACGGTAAGGCCCTGAACGGCTTCACCAACCCGGCCACCAACTCCTACAAGCGTCTGGTTCCAGGCTTCGAAGCTCCAGTGATGCTGGCCTACTCGGCCCGTAACCGTTCCGCTTCGATCCGTATTCCTTACGTGTCGAGCCCGAAAGCCCGCCGTATCGAAGCGCGCTTCCCGGATCCGGCTGCCAACCCGTACCTGTGCTTCGCCGCACTGATGATGGCTGGCCTGGACGGCATCCAGAACAAGATCCACCCTGGCGATGCCGCTGACAAAAACCTGTACGACCTGCCGCCTGAAGAGGCCAAAGAGATCCCACAAGTTTGCGGCAGCCTGAAAGAAGCCCTGGAAGAGCTGGACAAGGGTCGTGCGTTCCTGACCAAAGGCGGCGTTTTCAGCGACGACTTCATCGACGCTTACATCGCCCTGAAAAGCGAAGAAGAGATCAAGGTACGTACCTTCGTACACCCGCTGGAATACGACCTGTACTACAGCTGCTGATCCGGTAGCGCCTGCGCAAGCGGCGTGAACAAGAGGCCTCCTTCGGGAGGCCTTTTTTATGCCCGCGATTTAATGGCCACTGAATCCCCTGTAGGAGCGAGCCTGCTCGCGATTGCGGCATGACCGTCACATTCAATGTTGAATGTTAATCCGCGATCGCGAGCAGGCTCGCTCCTACAGGAAGCCGGGCAAATCATGCCCAAGTGTTAACAGTTTGAGACAACCGCCACCCCTGACCTATGCTGCAACCCAACGCTTTCACTTGCGGTCGATTTCATGGGTCGTGTTTTCCTCTATATCTTGCTGCTGATCGCCCTGCCCGCCGCCGCGCAGATCTACAAGTACACCGACGCCGACGGCCATACCGCCTACAGCAACCAGCCCCCCGATGGCGTGATCGCCCAGCCGGTCGACCTGCCGCCGCTCAACAGCGTCGAACCCCAGTCGCCGGGCAAGCCCGCACCAGCAGCCAGAACCGGCAGCCGTGAACAGCCCCATGGCATCTACGAGGTGCTTGAGCTCGCTGGCTTGCCCTCCACCGAAGCCCTGCGCGCCAATAACGGCACCTTCACTGTCAATGTATTGATCAAACCGCGCCTGCAAGGTCCGCATTTGTTCAGGCTGCTATTGGATGATCAGCCCTACGGTCAAGCAGGGAATGTCCCGGCTCTGCAACTGGTCAACATCGATCGCGGACAGCACAGCCTGGCTGTGCAAGTGATCGACGGGGAAACGGTCATACAGCAAAGCCCCACGGTGACCTTTACCGTGCAACGGGTGCACAAGCCTTGAAGGCCTGGCTGCTGATCGCCTGCCTGCTTGCGCTGCCCGTCTCGGCAGAGGTGTTCACCTACGTCGATGCCCAAGGCAATCGCGTGTTCACCGACCAGCCAAAAGCTGGCAACGCCAAACATGTACCGCTGGCAACCGGCAATCGAATGCCCGCCATGAATACTGCGCCTGCCATCGCCAGCACTCGCAAGCCCGAGCATAAACCCCCGTTTCGCTATGACCTGCTGCGCATTCTGGTGCCGGAACCGGATGCCACCGTGCGCAGCACCGCCGGCGAAATCATTGTCAGCGTCACCAGCGAGCCGGGCCTGCAACACGGTCATCGATATCGCTTGCTACTCGACGGCCAACCCACCGCCGAGCCCGGCCTGAGTCCGGTGTTCCCGCTGACCAACGTCGACCGAGGCACCCATCAACTGTCGGTTGAAATCCTCGACGAACAAGGCCAGATCGTCGAACGCACCGCCAATCAGCCGATGCACATGCTGCGCATGTCGCTGGCGCAAAAACGCAAGGTCAAACCCTGCACCCTAGAAGACTTCGGCCAGCGCCCGGAATGCCCGCTCGCCGACAAACCTGTGGAAGAAAAAAATCCGTTTTTGCGCTTCTTCTAACCCTGTTCAGGTTTGCGCACTATATTGGTGCGAATAGTTGCATCGTTTTCCCGCTGCAACCCATTTTGGTTCGAAACGACCCGCCAAAGCCGGCATAGCGCCACGCAATCGAGCGTCAAACGCCTGTTTCAGGGGCCGCGCGCTTCTTTTCGGAGCCTTGGTTTGGTTCTTGCAGTTTCCTCGCATCGGCTTTTTATTCATGCGCCAAAAGAGGTCCCTGAATGACCATCAGTGACGCACTACACCGCTTGCTGCTCGACAACCTCACCACGGCGACGATCCTGCTCGACGCCGAGTTGCGCCTCGAGTACATGAACCCGGCGGCGGAAATGCTCCTGGCCATCAGCGGCCAGCGCAGCCATGGCCAGTTCATCAGCGAACTTTTTACCGAATCCACCGAAGCCCTGAATTCGTTACGCCAGGCGGTCCAGCAGGCCCACCCGTTCACCAAGCGCGAAGCCATGCTCACGGCCCTCACCGGCCAGACCCTGACGGTCGATTACGCGGTCACGCCGATCCTCAGTGGCGGCGACACGATGCTGCTGCTCGAAGTCCACCCCCGCGATCGCCTGCTGCGGATCACCAAGGAAGAGGCGCAGCTGTCGAAGCAGGAAACCAGCAAGATGCTGGTGCGCGGCCTGGCCCATGAAATCAAGAACCCGCTGGGCGGGATTCGCGGCGCGGCACAACTGCTGGCCCGCGAGCTGCCGGAAGACAGCCTGCGCGACTACACCAATGTGATCATTGAAGAGGCCGACCGCCTGCGCAATCTGGTGGATCGCATGCTTGGCTCCAACAAGCTGCCATCGCTGGCCATGTGCAACGTCCACGAAGTGCTGGAGCGCGTCTGTCAGCTGGTCGAGGCGGAAAGCCAGGGCTGCATCACGTTGGTGCGCGATTACGACCCGAGCATTCCCGACGTCCTGATCGATCGTGAACAGATGATCCAGGCCGTGCTGAACATCGTGCGCAACGCGATGCAAGCCATCAGCAGCCAGAACGAACTGCGCCTGGGCCGCATCACCTTGCGCACTCGCACCATGCGCCAATTCACCATCGGCCACGTGCGCCATCGCCTGGTGACCAAGCTCGAAATCATCGACAACGGCCCGGGCATTCCTGCGGAACTTCAGGAAACCATTTTCTTTCCCATGGTCAGCGGTCGCCCGGACGGTACCGGGCTGGGCCTGGCCATTACCCAGAACATCATCAGCCAGCACCAGGGCCTGATCGAGTGTGACAGCCACCCCGGCCACACCACGTTCTCGATCTTTCTGCCACTGGAACAAGGAGCCACATCGACATGAGCCGTAGTGAAACCGTGTGGATCGTCGATGACGACCGTTCTATCCGTTGGGTCCTGGAAAAAGCCTTGCAACAGGAAGGCATGACCACGCAGAGCTTCGACAGCGCCGATGGCGTGATGAGCCGCCTGGCCCGCCAGCAACCGGACGTGATCATCTCCGACATTCGCATGCCCGGCGCCAGTGGCCTGGACCTGCTGGCACGGATTCGCGAACAGCACCCTCGGCTGCCAGTGATCATCATGACCGCGCATTCCGATCTGGACAGCGCTGTCGCGTCCTATCAGGGCGGCGCATTCGAATACCTGCCCAAGCCCTTCGATGTCGACGAAGCGGTGTCGCTGGTCAAGCGCGCCAACCAGCACGCCCAGGAGCAGCAAGGCCTGGAAGTCGCTCCCGCGCTGACCCGCACCCCGGAAATCATCGGTGAAGCGCCGGCGATGCAGGAAGTGTTTCGTGCCATCGGACGCTTGAGTCACTCCAACATCACCGTGCTGATCAACGGCGAATCGGGCACCGGTAAAGAGTTGGTGGCCCACGCCCTGCACCGCCACAGCCCGCGCGCGGCTTCGCCGTTCATCGCCCTGAACATGGCGGCGATTCCGAAGGATCTGATGGAGTCCGAGCTGTTCGGCCACGAAAAAGGTGCCTTCACGGGCGCTGCCAACCTGCGCCGCGGGCGCTTCGAGCAGGCCGACGGCGGCACGCTGTTCCTCGACGAAATCGGCGACATGCCAGCCGACACCCAGACGCGTCTGCTGCGGGTCCTGGCCGATGGCGAGTTCTACCGCGTGGGCGGGCATGTGCCGGTGAAGGTCGATGTGCGGATCATCGCCGCGACCCACCAGAATCTGGAAACCCTGGTGCACGCCGGGAAATTCCGCGAGGACTTGTTCCATCGCCTGAACGTGATCCGTATCCATATTCCGCGCCTGTCGGACCGTCGTGAGGACATTCCGACGCTGGCCAAGCACTTCCTCAGCCGCGCCGCGCAGGAGCTGGCCGTCGAGCCGAAGCTGCTGAAAAACGAGACAGAGGAATACCTGAAGAACCTGCCGTGGCCAGGCAACGTGCGTCAGCTGGAAAACACCTGCCGCTGGATCACAGTGATGGCTTCCGGTCGTGAAGTGCACATCGGCGATCTGCCGCCGGAGCTGCTGAGCCTGCCGCAGGATTCGGCACCGGTGACCAACTGGGAGCAGGCGCTGCGCCAATGGGCCGACCAGGCCCTGGCTCGCGGCCAGTCGAGCCTGCTGGACAGCGCCGTACCCGCCTTCGAGCGGATCATGATCGAAACCGCACTCAAGCATACGGCGGGTCGTCGTCGGGATGCCGCGGTGTTGCTGGGCTGGGGGCGTAATACCCTGACTCGCAAGATCAAGGAGCTGGGGATGAAGGTGGATGGCGGGGATGAGGATGAGGGGGATGAAAGCTAAACAGCCTTAACATTTTCGTCGCCGTTCAGACCCAATCGCGGGCAAGCCTTGCTCCCACAGGTTATGTGTAAACCCTGTGGGAGCAAGGCTTGCCCGCGATGCTTTTGAAGACCCGATGCACCGCCGCAATGCACCGTGAACCGCAATCGCGCACGGCGACTGACACAAAATCCCACCGAAGTTCGCAATCGAACCCCTATCGAAAAAACACGAAAGCCCCGAATCACGGGGCTTTCAGCGATATTAAACAGCTTTCTGTTTCAACTTGTTAAAACCTGGCACGCCCCCTGCAATGGTCTCATCAGTGAATCAGTTCACTTCCCGGTTTCGGGGACCTTGGTACAGGCAGGCCGGGGAATCCCCTCTTTTACATCGGGCTCACACCGCACAAGCGACGAGCCCTGCCGTTTTGGGGTCCTTGGTACAGGCAGGCCTGGGATTCCCTCTTTACACCGGGTTCACGACATCGTGCGCGAACCCGCCCTTTTGGGGACCTTGGTACAGGCAGGCCGGGGATTCCCTCTTTTATTGCTCCCGGAGATGGATCTCCAGCCGCCAGCGGTCATCGACCTCGCTACCGGCCCAGTCGCCCTGCAGCGGCCGGGCCGCCACCACCGTCATCAGCAACCCCTCATCACTCAAACGCACCCGCCAGTTCACGCTCTTGTCGTTGAGTTTGAGTTGACCTTGCTGCGCCTTGCCTTCTGCCTCGAACAGCAGCGCAAGGCTGCCGTCGACGATCTCGCCATGGGTCTTGGGCTCGTTGTTGAACCACACCACCAATCCGCCATCCGTTACCTCGACCTGCTGCAACTCGGTGGGATCGGGGGTGGTCAGGCGACCGATCATCATGCCCACCATGACGCCGACAATCGCCAGCGATGCCATGACGCGCGGGAATAGTTTCGAACGATCGTCGGGTTGCGGCGTAGAATGCCGCACATCTTTACCTTCGGAGCCGTGCATGTTTCACGTCATCCTTTTCCAACCGGAAATTCCGCCGAATACCGGCAACGTTATCAGGCTGTGCGCCAACAGTGGCTGCCACCTGCATTTGATCGAACCGCTGGGCTTCGAAATGGACGACAAGCGCCTGCGCCGGGCCGGCCTCGACTACCACGAGTATGCCACCCTGCAACGGCATGCGGACCTGGCCAGCTGCCTGGAAAGCCTGGGCCATCCACGGCTGTTCGCCTTCACCACCAAGGGATCGCGGCCGTTCCACGACGTCAGCTTTGCCCCGGGTGACGCCTTCCTGTTCGGCCCGGAAAGCCGTGGCCTCCCCGCCGAAGTGCTGGATGCCCTGCCCGGCGAACAACGCCTGCGCCTGCCGATGCGTGAAGGCTGCCGCAGCCTGAACCTGTCCAATACCGTGGCGGTGGCCGTTTACGAGGCCTGGCGGCAGAACGACTTCAAATAACAGCGCATAACAAATGTGGGAGCGAGCCTGCTCGCGAAAGCGGTGCGTCAGGCGACATTGATGTCATCTGACACTCCCCATTCGCGAGCAGGCTCGCTCCCACATTGAAATTGCTTTGACGCTTGAGACCGCTTATTGAACGGTCGGAGTCTCGCCGGCCGCCTGCATGCGCTGCAGCTCTTGCGCGTACAGCGCATCGAAGTTCACCGGAGCCAGCATCAGTGCCGGGAACGAACCACGGGTCACCAGGCTGTCCAGGGTTTCGCGCGCGTACGGGAACAGGATGTTCGGGCAGAACGCACCCAGGGTGTGGCTCATCGAAGCGGCGTCCAGGTTCTTGATCAGGAAGATACCGGCCTGTTGCACTTCGGCGATGAACGCCACTTCTTCACCGTTCTTCACGGTGACGGACAGGGTCAGCACGACTTCGTGGAAGTCGTTTTCCAGTGCCTTCTGGCGAGTGTTCAGATCCAGACCGACGCTCGGCTCCCACTGCTGGCGGAAGATCGCCGGGCTTTTCGGGGCTTCGAAGGACAGGTCACGCACATAAATGCGCTGCAAGGAGAATTGCGGTGCAGTTTCTTCTTCGTTCGCAGCAGTGTTCTGTTGGTCAGTCATCGCAGATCCTTCTTGATCCAGGGGTCTTTTAGTTTTGCTTATTTTGGGTAAGGAACTCAGGCCTTGAGCATCGCGTCGAGCTTGCCGGCACGTTCCAGGGCGAACAAATCATCACAACCACCTACGTGGGTGCTGCCGATCCAGATCTGCGGCACGGACGTGCGTCCGGCTTTCTGAGCCATGGCGGCGCGCACCTGAGGCTTGCCATCGACCTTGATCTCTTCGAAAGCCACGCCTTTGCTTGCAAGCAGGTGCTTGGCTCGCGAGCAGTAACCGCAGTAATCGCTGGAATAGACGACGACGTTGTTCATATCACTTCACCAGCGGCAGGTTGTCGGCTTTCCAGCTGGAAACGCCACCGGACAGCTTGGCGGCGGTGAAGCCGGCCTTCATCAGTTCGCGAGCGTGGGTACCGGCGGTCTGACCGAGGGCGTCGACCAGGATGATGGTCTTGGCCTTGTGCTTTTCCAGCTCGCCGATGCGTGCAGCCAGTTTGTCCTGAGGAATGTTCACGGCGCCGACAATGTGACCGGCGGCGTAGTCCTTGCTTGGACGGATGTCCACCACCACGCCCGCGTCCTTGTTGACCAGAGCGGTCAGTTCGCCGGTGCTCAGGCTACGGCCGCCGCCCTGCATTTGATAGGCAATCAGCAAAGCCAGCAGTACGACGAAGATACCGACAAGGATGTAGTGGTTGGTGGCGAATTCAATCAGGTGAGCAACCATCGAAGGAGGTTCCAGGGCATTAAAATGTCGGCCAGTATACACAGCCCCCAAGGTGGGCCAAACCCCGTCCGGCGGTGACGTGGCCGGAACTTCGCTTTAAACTGCCACTCCCTTTTCCATCGCCCCTTTTTATCTCAGCCGAGTGGATTCCATGACTACCACGCCTAAACCTTTGGTCCTGATGATTCTCGACGGCTTCGGTCACAGTGACAGCCCTGAATCCAACGCTGTGTTCGCGGCGAAGAAGCCCGTACTCGATCGTCTGTGGGCCACCGTGCCGAACGGCCTGATTTCGGGTAGCGGCATGGACGTCGGCTTGCCGGACGGCCAGATGGGCAACTCCGAAGTCGGTCACATGAACCTCGGCGCCGGCCGCGTGGTGTACCAGGACTTCACTCGCGTGACCAAATCGATCCGCGACGGCGAATTCTTCGAGAACCCGACCATCTGCGCGGCGGTGGATAAAGCCGTTGCTGCCGGTAAAGCCGTGCACTTCATGGGCCTGCTGTCCGATGGCGGCGTGCACAGCCACCAGGACCACCTGGTCGCCATGGCCGAACTGGCCGCCAAGCGCGGTGCACAGAACATCTACCTGCACGCCTTCCTCGACGGCCGCGATACACCGCCGAAAAGCGCGCAATCGTCGATCGAACTGCTCGACGCCGCCTTCCAGGCCTTGGGCAAGGGCCGCATCGCCAGCCTGATCGGTCGTTACTTCGCAATGGACCGTGACAACCGTTGGGATCGTGTGGCCCAGGCCTACAACCTGATCGTCGACGGCCAGGGCGAATTCAACGCCGCCACCGCCCAGGAAGGCCTGCAGGCCGCCTATGAGCGCGGCGAAAGCGACGAATTCGTCAAAGCCACATCTATCGGGGAGCCGGTGAAAGTCGAAGACGGCGACGCCGTGGTGTTCATGAACTTCCGCGCCGACCGTGCCCGCGAGCTATCCCGTGTGTTCGTCGAAGACGATTTCAAGGAGTTCGAACGCCGCCGTCAGCCAAAACTGGCCGGCTTCGTGATGCTGACCCAATACGCCGCCAGCATCCCGGCCCCGGCGGCTTTTGCCCCTGGCAGCCTGGAAAACGTGCTGGGCGACTATTTGGCGAAAAACGGCAAGACCCAACTGCGCATCGCCGAAACCGAGAAGTACGCCCACGTGACCTTCTTCTTTTCCGGGGGTCGCGAAGAGCCGTTCCCGGGCGAAGAGCGCATCCTGATCCCGTCGCCGAAAGTCGCCACCTATGACCTGCAGCCGGAAATGAGCGCGCCGGAAGTCACCGACCGCATCGTCGAGGCTATCGAAAACCTGCGCTACGACGTGATCGTGGTCAACTACGCCAACGGCGACATGGTTGGCCACAGCGGCGTGTTCGAAGCGGCGGTGAAAGCCGTTGAATGCCTGGATCAGTGCGTCGGCCGCATCGTTGATGCCTTGGAAAAAGTCGGCGGCGAAGCCCTGATCACCGCCGACCACGGCAACGTCGAGCAGATGTCCGACGAAACCACCGGCCAGGCCCACACCGCCCATACCACAGAACCGGTGCCATTCATTTATGTCGGCAAGCGCGACCTCAAGGTGCGTGAAGGCGGCGTACTGGCGGACGTGGCGCCGACCATGCTGAAGCTGCTGGGTCTGGAAAAGCCGGCGGAAATGACCGGGACTTCGATCCTCGTCTAATCCGGCTTTACCAAACACCGCAAGTCCCTGTAGGAGCGAGCCTGCTCGCGATAGCAATCTAACAGTCAATATCGATGTTGAATGTTAGGACGCCATCGCGAGCAGGCTCGCTCCTACAGGGGGTTTGCGGTGTTTTTCGGCCCAGTTATCACACAGCCCCAATTGGGCGTTTTTTTTGCAGCGTGGGGCGGGCATACTAGGCCGTCCCTTTCCCTGGTGCTGCCCGCCTCTATGCTTCGCGTCCTGATAGCCCTTGCTCTGACTTGCCTGCTCCAACCGGCCTTCGCGGACGAGCGCGCGCAAACCCAACAGCAGCTGGAAGCCACGCGCCAGGACATTGCCGAGCTGAAGAAGCTTTTGAGCAAGCTGCAGGAAGAAAAATCCGGCGTGCAGAAAGACCTCAAGGGCACTGAAACCGAGATGGGCAAGCTCGAGAAGCAGGTCGAAGCCCTGCAAAAAGAGCTCAAGAAGAGCGAAGCCGAGCTGCAGCGACTCGATGCGGAGAAAAAAAAACTCCAGAGCGCGCGCACTGAACAGCAACGACTGATCGCCATCCAGGCCCGGGCCGCCTACCAGAACGGTCGCCAGGAATACCTGAAACTACTGCTCAACCAGCAGAATCCCGAAAAATTCGCCCGTACCCTCACCTATTACGACTACCTTAGCCAGGCCCGCCTGGAACAGCTGAAGAATTTCAACGAAACCCTCCGCCAGTTGGCCAATGTCGAACAGGACATCGCCAAACAGCAGGCCCAGCTGCTGGTGCAGCAAGGCAATCTCGATTCCCAGCGCACCGAACTCGACAAGGTCCGTCAGGAGCGCCAGCAGGCCCTGGCCAAGCTCAATGACGACGTGAAGGCTCGCGATCAAAAACTGGCGGCCCGCGAGCAGGATCAGGCAGACCTGTCTAAAGTCCTTAAAACCATTGAGGAAACCCTGGCACGCCAGGCTCGTGAGGCAGAAGAAGCGCGGCAAAAAGCGCTGATCGCCCAGCAGGAAGCGGAAAAAAAGCGTTTACGTGAGGCCCAGGAGCAGGCGGATGCCAGCGATGAAGCCCCACGTAAACCGGTCAGATCAACGCCTGGTGCACTGGTTTCAAGCTCCGGCGAAACTTTTGGCGGTCCGTTTGCGTCTACCCGCGGCAAGCTTCCATGGCCTGTCGACGGCCGATTGCTGGCGCGCTTCGGTGAAACCCGTGGCGATGATTCACGGACCAAGTGGGACGGCGTGATGATCGGCGCCTCCGCCGGCAGCGCCGTACATGCGGTGCACGGCGGTCGTGTGGTGTTCGCCGACTGGCTGCGGGGCGCCGGGCTGCTGGTGATCCTCGACCACGGCAACGGTTTTTTGAGTCTTTACGGTCACAACCAGACGCTGCTCAAGTCTGCGGGTGATGTGGTGAAAGCCGGTGAGTCCATCTCCACTGTTGGTAACAGTGGCGGACAGGACACCCCGGCGCTGTATTTTGCGATTCGTCAGCAGGGTCACCCAAGTGACCCGGCACAATGGTGTCGCACACAAGGATAAGCGTGCCATCCAATTCAGGAGTTCGTTCGACATGCTGCATTTGTCCCGCCTTACCTCGCTGGCCCTGACGATCGCCCTGGTGATCGGCGCGCCGTTGGCGTTCGCTGCTCAACCAACCCCGGCGACCGCACCTGCGGGCACTGCAGCGACCACCAAGGCGCCATTGCCGCTGGAAGAGCTACGCACCTTCGCCGAGGTCATGGACCGCATCAAGGCGGCATACGTCGAGCCCGTGGACGACAAGACCCTGCTCGAAAACGCCATCAAGGGCATGCTCAGCAACCTCGACCCGCACTCTGCCTACCTGGGCCCTGAAGACTTTGCCGAACTGCAGGAAAGCACCAGCGGCGAATTCGGCGGCCTGGGCATCGAAGTCGGCGCCGAGGACGGTTTCATCAAGGTGGTGTCGCCCATCGATGACACCCCGGCGTCGAAGGCCGGCATCCAGGCCGGCGACTTCATCGTCAAGATCAACGGCCAGCCGACTCGCGGCCAGAGCATGACCGAAGCCGTGGACAAGATGCGCGGCAAGATCGGCCAGAAAATCACCCTGACTCTGGTACGCGACGGTGGCACGCCGTTCGACGTGACCCTGGCCCGCGCCATCATTCAAGTGAAAAGCGTGAAGAGCCAGTTGCTGGAGTCCGGCTATGGCTATATCCGCATCACCCAGTTCCAGGTCAAGACCGGCGAAGAGGTCTCCAAGGCCCTGGCCAAGCTGCGCAAGGACAACGGCAAGAAGCTCAAGGGCATCGTGCTCGACCTGCGCAACAACCCGGGCGGCGTACTGCAGGCGGCCGTGGAAGTGGTCGATCACTTCATCACCAAAGGCCTGATCGTCTACACCAAGGGTCGCATCGCCAACTCCGAACTGCGCTTCTCCGCCACCGGTAAGGACGAAAGCGAGGCCGTGCCGATGGTCGTGCTAATCAACGGCGGCAGCGCCTCGGCTTCGGAAATCGTCGCCGGTGCACTGCAGGATCAGAAGCGCGCGGTAGTCATGGGCACCACCAGCTTCGGCAAGGGCTCGGTGCAAACCGTGTTGCCGCTGAACAACGATCGCGCACTGAAGATCACCACGGCGCTGTACTACACGCCAAATGGTCGCTCGATCCAGGCCCAGGGCATCGTCCCGGACATCGAAGTGCGCAAGGCCAAGATCACCAGCGAACAGGACGGCGACTACTTCAAGGAAGCCGACCTGCAAGGTCACCTGGGCAATGGCAACGGCGGCGAAGACAAACCGACCGGTTCCGGCGCCAAGGCCAAGGCCATGCCGCAAGACGACGACTACCAACTGGCCCAGGCCCTGAGCCTGCTTAAAGGGCTGAGCATCACCTCCGGCCGTTGAGGATGGGTCTGCGCTTCATCCTCGTTCTGTTGTGCTGCCTGGCGGGTACGGTTCACGCCGAACCCGCCGGGTCGGCACCTCACAAGGCCTACCTGACGCTGATCATCGATGACCTGGGGCAGAACCTGCCCCGGGATCGCCGCGTGCTGGCCCTGCCCGGCCCGGTCACCACGGCGATCATGCCCGACACACCCCACGCCACCGAATTCGCCCGCGAAGCCCACCGTGCCGGCAAGATCGTCATCCTGCATATGCCCATGGACCCGGCCACCGGCCCGTTCGCCTGGCATCCTGAACTACCCATCGAAGAACTCGAAAAGCGCCTCAACGCCGCCTTCAAAATGGTGCCCTACACCGCCGGCATCAATAACCACATGGGCAGCCGCATGACTGCGCAACCCGTCGCCATGGCGTGGTTGATGGGTGAGCTGCAACGCCGGCACAAGTTCTTCGTCGACAGCCGCACAAGCGCGCAGACCGTGGCAGCGCAACAGGCACAGAAGATCGATCTGGCGAGCGTCTCGCGGGATGTGTTTCTTGATGACGAGCGCACTGAAGCTGCCATTTATACCCAGCTGCAAACCGCTATTGAGCTGGCACGCAAGCAGGGCTCGGCGGTGATGATTGGCCACCCTTATCCACAGACGCTGGCGGTACTCGAGCGGGAAATGCCGAAGCTCAAGTCCCAGGGAATCGACTGGATTGATATCCGGCAGATGATCAGCGTGCGCGGAAATCGGGCCACGGCCGCCCATGGCAAAGACGGTACCTACCGATAACCTCCGCCAGACATCAATAGATAGCTACCGCCAGACACCCATCCCGCATCCTGAAAGTAGGCGCTCAACCCTCCGTGGCTTCCTAAAGTCACCCTTGAGCATCAGGATCGAATATGCAAACCAGCGAAAACGCAGCATCACCCATCGCGCAAAGGGCGCCGATACAGCTCGGTAATCTGTTGATCAACTTCACCACCGAGTTTCACCGCATCTGGGACAGCAAGGGCTCCAATTCCAAACCTGGAAGCTTTTGGCGCCCGACTCCCGCCCCCGATACCTTGCCGGGATATTTTCCACTCGGCGATTTCGTCACCCCCGGTTTCGACAACATCAACGGCAACACCGTGGTGGCCGTGGTTTGCGAAGGTCCGGCAGAGGATGGAGATACCTCGAAAGGAAAAGCGCTGAGTGCGCCTGAGGACTTTGAGCGGGTCTGGAAAGATTTGCGCTCCCGCGCCGACGCCGACTGCACGATATGGCGCCCGATTCCTCCTGCCGGTTATGTGGCACTGGGAATGGTCTGCTCCAATGGTCGTGACAAACCACTGCTCAATACCGTGCGTTGCGTCCGGGAAGATCTGGTGGTCGCCTCCAGCGTCAGCAACAGGATCTGGAGCGACAGTGGCAGCGGCGCCAGCCAGGACTTCAGTGCCTGGGGCATCGAGCCGCCGAGTGCCGAGGCGGGCGAGATCTACTTTTCGCCGGGCACCTTTATCGGTGTCAACAGCCATGACAGGCCTGCGGCCAATACCGTCGCCTACTCACTGCGCATGCAGATACCGCTGCAAGTCGCTCGTACGCCCGAGCCCCCTGCACTCTCCGGGCATGAATCGCCCACCGCCGAAGAAATGGCCACGATCACTCAAACGGTCCACCTTCCATGGTTCGCGGTCATAGACCTCAACCTGACACAGCTCGAGCAATTCCAGACATCCCCGTTCTACCGCCTGGAAAGATCGGATCGCTACGTGCTCGTCGGGCACGGGCACAATACCGGCACTATCGGCCAGACCTTCAAATGGACAGCGCCACGCGTGCAGAGGATTGAGTCACTGGAGGGGTTCACTGACGCCACCACCATCAGGGTCGCGTCCGAATGGCCGCTCTACGTGTCAAACCCGATGAGCCTGCATGTACTGCTGTCCTCTGCGATTCGCTTCTCGGCGAAACTGAGCAAAGCGTTCACACACACTGAAAACTCACACATCGGCTGGACAACCTCCGCTGCCGTGGAAGTCATCACCCGCATCGCGAAAAAAACCAGTCTGGCGGCTTATGTGATTGAAAGTGACTACAAACTGCTGCGCGAGGACGGCACCCAAGTGGCCAACGACGTCCTCTACACCGACATAGACAGCCTGTACCTGACCGAGTACCCGGCGGAAACAGACTGCAATGTCCTTACCTCTATGCAACAGGTAGTCGAACCAGTCGTTACAGATACCGCGCCATGATGTCGTCGACCCCACCTTCCTTGCGCAACTGATCCAGAGCAGCCTGCAGCTTGGTCACGATTTCATCCGGCACGTCCTTGTTCAGCGCCAGATAGAGTTCAGCACTGTTGAAGCGCAATACCGTCTTGAGCCCGGTCACGCCGTCCTGCCTTGCCAGGTAACGGCCGGCCGGGTCACCTGTGGCCCACAGGTCGATCTGGCCGTTGACCAGTTTCTTCGCATTGTCCTGATCTCGCAGCACCACCACCGGATTCAAGCCTTGCTTGGTCAAGGTCTCGGCAATTGCATCGCCTTTGTAGGCGCCGATCTTGTACTTGCGTGCGTCGTCCAGGGTTTCGAGGGTGATCTTGCTATCGGCTTTGGCCAGCATGATCCAGTCATCCGGGCCAATCGGACCGACCCATTTGAACAACTTTTCGCGATCAGGCAGCCGCGCCATGACGAACACGCCGTAGCCCGGTTTTTCCAGGGTGAGTTTGTAGATCCGCTCCCATGGGAAGCGCAGCGTCAGGCTGTAGGTAATGTCGGCGCGCTTGAAGATCTCGCGGACGATATCGGTGGCGATGCCATTGATATTTTCGTCCTGAGCGAAGTTCTTGCCGTTCTTCGCCATGTTGTACGGCGGGAAGTTTTCCGTCAGCAACACCATGTCGGTATCGGGTCGGTCATCGGCGTGAGCCCCGTTGATCAACAACACGGAGGCGCTGGCGAGGGCAAGAAGAAGGCGTTTAAGCATGTCTGGCTACCGAAATCCATGGCGTACCCAAGAGTGCCTTGAGCCCGCCATGATGTCCACTGGCCTGCATTGGTTTGTTTAGCGCATCACAATCCCGCGATGAGCCATATAGGCCTTGGCTTCCTGAACGGTGTATTCGCCGAAGTGGAAAATACTCGCCGCCAGCACTGCACTGGCGTGGCCTTCGAGGATGCCGTCGGCCAGGTGCTGCAGATTGCCGACACCACCGGAAGCGATCACCGGAATGCCCAGCGCATCGCTGATGGCGCGGGTGACGCCCAGATCAAAGCCGTTTTTCATGCCGTCCTGATCCATGCTGGTCAGCAGGATTTCGCCGGCACCCAAACCTTCCATTTTCTTCGCCCACTCGACCGCGTCGAGGCCGGTCGGCTTGCGACCGCCATGGGTGAAAATTTCCCAGCGCGGGGTTTCGCCCGGGCCGGACACCTTCTTCGCGTCGATCGCGACGACGATGCATTGCGAACCGAAATGCTGCGCCGCTTCGCCGACGAATTCCGGATTGAACACGGCCGCGGTGTTGATCGACACCTTGTCCGCACCGGCATTGAGCAGGTTGCGAATGTCCTGCACGGTACGCACGCCGCCGCCCACGGTCAGCGGGATGAACACCTGGCTGGCCATGCGCTCGACGGTATGCAACGTGGTATCGCGGCCGTCGACGCTGGCGGTGATGTCGAGAAAGGTAATCTCGTCGGCACCCTGCTCGTCGTAACGACGGGCAATTTCCACCGGGTCACCGGCGTCGCGGATGTTTTCGAATTTCACACCCTTGACCACCCGGCCGTTGTCCACGTCCAGGCAAGGGATGATGCGTTTGGCCAGCGCCATGGTCAGTCCTCAGCCTTTGTACGAATCGCAGAAAGCTTGCGCTTCGGCGACGTCGAGGGTGCCTTCGTAGATCGCGCGTCCGGTGATCGCGCCGATGATGCCTGGCGCCTTCGCGTCGAGCAGCGTCTTGATGTCACCCAGGTTGTGAATACCGCCGGAAGCGATCACCGGGATCGAAGTGGCAGCCGCCAGCGCAGCGGTGAACGGAACGTTGCAGCCCTGCATCATGCCGTCTTTGGCGATGTCGGTATAAACGATGGCGGACACGCCGTCGGCTTCGAACTGCTTGGCCAGGTCGATCACCTGAACAGTGCTGATTTCAGCCCAGCCGTCGGTGGCGACGAAACCGTCTTTGGCATCAAGACCAACAATCACCTTGCCCGGGAATGCACGACAGGCTTCTGCGACGAAGGCTGGATCTTTCACCGCCTTGGTGCCGATGATCACGTAGCTCACGCCCGCTTTCACGTAGTGCTCGATGGTTTCCAGGGAACGGATACCGCCGCCGATCTGGATCGGCAGGTTCGGGTAGCGCTTGGCGATGGCAGTGACCACTTCGCCGTTGACCGGCTGGCCTTCGAACGCACCGTTGAGGTCGACCAGATGCAGACGGCGGCAACCGCCCTCCACCCACTTGGCAGCCATGCTCACCGGGTCATCGGAGAACACTGTGGAATCTTCCATGCGGCCCTGGCGCAGACGAACACAGGCACCGTCTTTAAGATCGATAGCGGGAATAATCAGCATCTGGCAAACCTTCAGAATTGAATGTTCAGCTTGGCTCGGAAATCAGTTTTTCTCGAGCGCCCACAGGTCGCTTTCGATGCTTTCGAACCTCTCTTTGAGGTGCGTCTGCACATCGAAAATCGCCCTGTTGTAATAGTGCGGAGCAATTTCGCGGGTAAACAGTTCAAGAATTTCCGCCGCCTCGAACGAACCCAGCTCCAGTTCGAAGCGCTCCTCCATGAACCGCTGAATTTTCTGATTGGCCTCACGCTCCTGTTCGGGCGTGAGGGTCAGGATCGGCGGTTTGGATTTCTTGACGGCCATTTACCAGCGACCGTCCCACGCCGCGAAGTTCTGCAGCAATTGCAGGCCATGGGTATGGCTCTTCTCCGGGTGGAACTGCACGGCGAAACGCGAACCCTCGGCCAGCGCCGCGGCGAAATCGACGCCGTAGTGACCGCTGCCCACCACCTGACGCGCGTTGGCGGCGGCGATGTAGTAGCTGTGCACGAAGTAGAAACGCGCCATGTCCGGAATGTCGTGCCACAGCGGATGATTGATCGTCTGCTTCACTTCGTTCCAGCCCATGTGCGGCACTTTCAGGTGCTCGCCGTCTTCACGCAGGTCCTTGCCGAAGAACTTCACCGCCCCCGGAAACAGGCCGATGCAGTCAACGCCATCGTTCTCTTCACTGGTGTCGAGCAAGGCTTGCATGCCGACGCAGATGCCGAGGAACGGACGATCCTGGCTGACTTCACGTACCAGCGAGTCGAAGCCCAGACGACGAATTTCCGCCATGCAATCGCGAATCGCACCGACGCCGGGGAAAACCACCCGGTCGGCTTCGCGAATCACGTTCGCATCGCTGGTGATCAGCACCTTGCCGGCGCCGACGTGCTCGAGGGCCTTGGCCACCGAGTGCAGGTTGCCCATGCCATAATCGATAACCGCGACTGTCTGCATTACAGAACGCCTTTGGTCGATGGCATTTGCCCGGCCATGCGGTCATCGAGCTCGACGGCCATGCGCAGCGCGCGGCCGAAAGCCTTGAACACGGTTTCGATCTGGTGGTGGGTGTTGTGGCCACGCAGGTTGTCGATGTGCAGGGTGACGTTGGCGTGGTTGACGAAGCCCTGGAAGAACTCCTGGAACAGGTCAACGTCGAACCCGCCGACGGTGGCGCGGGTGTACGGAACATGCATCTGCAGGCCTGGGCGGCCGGAGAAGTCGATCACGACGCGCGACAGCGCTTCATCGAGCGGCACATAGGCGTGACCGTAGCGACGGATGCCTTTCTTGTCGCCGATGGCTTGGGTGAATGCCTGGCCGAGAGTGATACCGACGTCTTCCACGGTGTGGTGGTCATCGATATGCAGGTCGCCCTTGCTGACGATATCCAGGTCGATCAACCCGTGACGGGCGATCTGGTCCAGCATGTGCTCAAGGAAAGGAACACCGATATCAAATCGGGCCTTACCGGTGCCATCGAGGTTGATCGAGGCTTTGATCTGGGTTTCCAGAGTGTCGCGCTCGACAGACGCCTTACGTTCGGCCATCACCAGCTCCGCAAAATCATTGGGCGAAAAAGGCAGCCATTATAGGCGTGCGGGCGCCAAACAGAAACACGGGAGGTGATATCGCTGACGGACAGACCTGCGATTCATCGGCGATAGACATGTCCATACAAGCCATTTCGGACACCTCAAAACACCTGTAGGAGCGAGCCTGCTCGCGATGGGGCCCTCACATCCAACATTTCTGTCGATTGTCAGGCCCGCATCGCGAGCAGGCTCGCTCCTACAGAGATAGTGCATTTTACTTAGTGAAACAGCACCGCCGTCTTCTGCAGGGTCACCCAAACACCCCACGCCAACGGAATTCCCACCACCAGCCACGCAGCCACGGCCAAAGGCTTGGTACCCGCAGCGGCTTTCCACTCCAGCGAAGTGCTGCTGTCAGAACCCTTGTCGTGGCCCAGCGCCTGTTCGGCCGCCAGTTCAGCGTCGGTCATGAAGTACTTGTCGGCCACCGGGCGCACCAGCAGATTGCAGAGGAAACCCAACACCAGCAGGCCCGCCAGGATGTACAGCGTGATGTCATAAGCAGCGGCACGTTCTACGCCGATGCTCAGCTGATACTCACGCAAGTAGTTCACCAATACCGGACCCAACACACCCGCCGCCGCCCATGCAGTCAGCAGGCGACCGTGGATCGCGCCCACCATTTGCGTACCGAACAGGTCAGCCAGATACGCTGGAACAGTCGCGAAACCGCCGCCGTACATCGACAGGATGATGCAGAACGCCGCCACAAACAGCGCAACGCTACCCAAGTGACCTAGGTTCGGAATCAGTCCGTACAACGCAAAGCCCAGGGCGAAAAACACGAAGTAGGTGTTTTTGCGACCCAGGTAGTCCGAAAACGAGGCCCAGAAGAACCGGCCACCAATGTTGAACAGGCTCAGCAAGCCGGTGAAGCCGGCAGCGATGGCAGCGATCGAAGCCAATTGCGAAGCGTCCAGTTGGCCGAACGCCAGGTCATTGCCCAGCAACTTGCCACCAAAAACTTCCTGTAGCAGCGGCGAAGCCATGCCGAGGATGCCGATACCGGCCGATACGTTCAGGCACAGCACCAGCCAGACCAGACGGAACTGCGGGGTTTTCCACGCCACGTTCACGTGCACGTGACGATGGGTGATCATCGCGTTCGAAGCCTTTTTCGCCGGAGCGGTCCAGCCTTCAGGCTTCCAGCCGGTTGGCGGAACGCGATAGGACAGCGCGCCACCGATCATGAACACGAAGTAGATCGCGGCCATGGCCACGAAGCTCTGCCAGACGCCGACACCTTCGGGCGAGCCGAAATGGTTCATCAACGCAGCCGCCAGCGGCGCACCGACCATCGCGCCACCACCGAAGCCCATGATCGCCATGCCGGTCGCCATGCCGCGCTTGTCCGGGAACCACTTGATCAGGGTCGATACTGGCGAGATGTAACCCAGGCCCAGACCGATACCCCCGATCACCCCGGAGCCGATCCACATCAGCCAGATCTGGTGGGTATAGATACCCAACGCCGAAATCAGCAGGCCGCCACACCAGCACAGGGCCGACACCACGCCAGCCTTGCGCGGCCCGGCATGCTCCAGCCAGCCGCCCCAGATCGCTGCCGAGCAGCCCAGGAAAATGAAGAACAGGGTGTAGATCCAGCCAAGCATGGAGATCGGCCAGTCGCATTGCGAAGAAAAGACCTGGGCGATGAAGCTCATGTCGGGCGCGCAGGCCAGCGGCTTGGTGATGCCCAGGGCCTTGGACAGCGGCAACCAGAACACCGAGAAGCCGTAGGCCATGCCGATGCAGAGGTGGATGGCCAGAGCAGCCGGTGGTACCAGCCAACGGTTGAAACCGGGCTTGGCGATGATCCGCTCCTTGGACAGGAACGAGGGCTGGCCGGCATAGCCGTCAGCCGCAATACTCGTGGTCATTGTGTATCCCCCAATTATTAGTATGGTTCGCCAGCCACTCTTCACCCCCAGCCTTGGCGCACGCGGGCACGACTGTTTTTTCGGTAAAGCTTCATTTTGGTGCGACATCGGGTCGCAGAAGGACGGACGAACGGGCGAAGGTTACCATTTGCACGTGACAGAAAAACCAAAGTGACATCACGTTTTTCGAAGTTGTCTGTTCTCGTACCACCCTTAACTCATGCGCTCCCCTACCGAAGGCTGCGTCTGGACATCACGACCCATTCGAAGGAGACACCATGCCGGTCATTGTCGAACTGCTGAATCACGCCACCGATCAGGATCAGCAAGATCTGCAGAAAATCTATCGTGACGCTCCGCAATGGCTGTTTGCGCCGTTCACCGGGGACGTGCAACTGATTGAAACAAATCTGCTGGAAGGCTCGTTGATTGCAGGACGTTTCAATGATCGACTGCTCGGCGCCGCTCGCCTGCAACGGCAAGCGGACGTCTGGCATCTGTCCCAATTGTGCGTACGAAAAATCACCCGCCGCCGTGGGGTCGCGGAGCGTCTGGTGCGAGCGGCACAGACCATGGCTGCCCAGGCCGGCGCGACCTTGCATCTGCTCGCACCCACCGGTCACCTGGAGGCCCAGGCACTGGCGGCGAAGCTGAACGTGCCGCTTGATGCCCTGTCCGAGTGATCACTGACCGGTCGTCCGCCGCGGGGCGCTATACTCGTCGGCTAAATTTTGAATTCGATTAATTACAAGGACTCGCCCATGAAAGCGTTCGGCAAAATCCTGGGTCTGGTACTTCTCGGGTTGTTGCTGATCATTGTGGCGCTGGGCTTTGCCCTGACCCACCTCTTCGATCCCAACGACTACAAAGACGAGATTCGTCAGATTGCCCGCGACAAGGCCCACATCGAGCTGACGCTCAATGGCGATATCGGCTGGAGCCTGTTCCCGTGGCTGGGCCTGGAATTGCACGACGCTGGGGTGGCAACCCTGGCCAAGCCAACCGAGCCTTTCGCCGACTTGCAGATGCTCGGTCTCTCGGTCCGCGTACTGCCATTGCTGCGCCGCGAAGTGCAGATGAGTGACGTGCGTGTAGAAGGCCTGAACCTGCGCCTGAACCGCGATAAGGACGGCCACGGCAACTGGGAAGACATCGGCAAGGTGCCGACCACTGCGAACACCGCTGGCACCCCAGCGGCCACCGCCGGCGAGCCGGCATCGCAACCTGCCCCCCAGCCGGAAAAACCGGCGCAACCCATTCGCCTGGACATCGACAGCCTGACCGTCAACAACGCCCGTGTTGAATTCAGCGACGAGAAAACCGGTCGCCAATTCAGTGCGGAAAGCATCCAGCTGAGCACCGGCCCGGTACACGACTCCACCAACATTCCGGTGAAACTCACCGCCTTCCTGGGCACCAATCAGCCTGTCCTGCGGGTCCGGACCGAGCTCAACGGCGAACTGCGCTTCGAACGCGCACTGCAACGCTACAAGCTCGAGGACATGAAACTGTCCGGTGAACTGGCCGGCGATCCGCTGCAAGGCAAGACCATGACCTTTGCCGCCCAGGGCCAGTTGCTGCTGGACAGGGCCGCCAATGTCGCCGAATGGACCGGCATCAAAATCTCCGCCAATCAGCTTCGTGCACTGGGCGAGCTTAAGGTCAACGAGCTCGACAAGACGCCGCAGGTCAGTGGCGGTCTGTCGATTGCCCAGTTCGATCTGGCGAAATTCGTCGACAGTATCGGCCAGCAAATGCCAAAGATGGCTGAAGGCAGCCTGAGCAAGGTCGAACTGGTCAGCCGTCTTGCCGGTACACCTACCAGCCTTGTGCTCGATGACATCAATCTGAAAGTCGACGACAGCACCTTCAGCGGCCGCATCGCGGTCGAAGACTTCGCCAAACAGTCACTGCGCGCCACCCTCAAGGCCGATACCTTCAACGTCGACCGCTACCTGCCGCCAAAGTCCGCCGAGGCCAACAGCGCAAAACAGGTGCGCCAGGCGGAAGTTGCCAGCACCGAAGCCGACGCAATGGCGGGCGCAGGCACCACGCCGCTGCCGCAAGCACCGACCAAGGAGGCGTGGAGCAATGAACGCCTGTTGCCGGTTGAGCGCCTGAGTAAGCTGGACGTCGACGCCGACCTGACCTTCGGCCAGCTGACCCTGGAAAAACTGCCGATCCACAACGCCACCCTCAAGGCCAACGGCCAGGGCGGACTGCTGACCCTGTCGAACCTGCGTGGCGACCTGTACGAAGGCAGCTTCGACGCCAAGGGCACCCTCGATGTACGCCCTCAGGCGCCACTGCTCAACCTGCAGACCCAGATCAGCCGTGTGCCGGTGGAGAAAATCCTCGAAAGCCAGGGCAAGAATCCTCCGGTCAAAGGCCTGGTCACTCTCAACAGCACCCTCACCGGCAGCGGCAACAGCCAGAAAGCGCTGATTGAAACCCTCAACGGCAACGCCAGTTTCGTCATCAACAATGGCGTGCTGCTCAATGCCAACCTCGAACAGCAGCTGTGCAGAGGCATCGCCACGCTCAACCGCAAGACCCTCAGTGGCGAACCGCGTGGCAAGGACACACCGTTCCAGGAGCTCAAGGGCAACCTGAATTTCCGTAACGGCGTGGCCAGTAACCCGGACATGAAAATTCGTATCCCGGGCATGACCGTCAATGGCAACGGCGATGTCGATCTGCGGGTGCTGGGCATGGACTATCGCGTCGGCATCATCGTCGAAGGCGACAAGAGCGACATGCCTGACCCGGCCTGTCAGGTGGGCGAGAAGTTTGTCGGCATCGAATGGCCATTGCGCTGCCGTGGTCCACTCGAGCTGGGCGCGAAGGCCTGCCGTCTGGATAACGAGCGCATGGGTCAGGTCGCCAGCAAAATGGCCGGCGAGCGGATTGGCGAAAAAATTGACGAGAAACTTGGTGACAAGGTCAGCCCGGAACTCAAGGATGCACTCAAGGGGCTGTTCAAACGATGAGAGCCGAGCAGTTTTCAACGGCGGTGCTGGACTGGTTCGACCGCCACGGCAGGCATGATTTACCCTGGCAACAGGACATCAACCCGTATCGGGTATGGGTGTCGGAAATCATGTTGCAGCAGACCCAGGTCAGCACGGTGCTGAACTACTTCGACCGCTTCATGGCCTCGCTGCCGACGGTCCAGGCATTGGCCGCCGCGCCCGAGGACGAAGTGCTGCACCTGTGGACGGGCCTGGGTTACTACACCCGCGCACGCAATCTGCAGAAAACCGCGAAGATCGTCGTCGAGCAGTACGGCGGCGAGTTTCCGCGGGATGTGGAAAAACTCACCGACCTGCCGGGTATCGGCCTGTCCACCGCCGGGGCCATAGCCAGCATCAGCATGGGCCTGCGCGCGCCGATCCTTGATGGCAACGTCAAACGGGTGCTGGCGCGCTTTACCGCGCAAGAGGGCTACCCCGGCGAGCCGAAGGTCGCCAAACAGCTGTGGGCGAACGCTGAGCGCTTTACGCCCCACGACAGGGTCAATGCCTACACCCAGGCGATGATGGACCTTGGCGCCACGCTCTGTACCCGTAGCAAGCCGAGCTGCCTGCTGTGCCCGCTGGAAAAGGGCTGCGAAGCGCACATGCTCGGCCTGGAAACCCGCTATCCGATTCCCAAGCCACGCAAGGCCATCCCGCAGAAGCGCACGCTGATGCCGATGCTTGCCAACGGTGAAGGCGAGATCCTGCTTTACCGTCGCCCTTCAACGGGCCTTTGGGGCGGCCTGTGGAGCTTGCCGGAACTCGATGACCTCGACGACCTGCAACATCTGGCAGCGCAACACTCGCTGGAGCTTGGCGCGCAACAGGCGCTGCCTGACCTCGTACACACCTTCAGTCATTTTCAGTTGTCCATCGAACCCGTGCTGGTTCAGGTCCAGGAGAGCGGCCATCACGTGGCCGAGGCCGACTGGCTCTGGTATAACCTCGCCACCCCGCCGCGCCTGGGCCTCGCCGCCCCGGTCAAGACCTTGCTCGAACGCGCGGCCGTCGTATTGAACGCAGGAGAGTCGTCATGACCCGCACCATCATGTGCCGCAAGTACAAAGAAGAATTGCCAGGCCTGGAACGCGCTCCGTTTCCGGGCGCCAAAGGCCAGGACATTTTTGACCACGTCTCCGCCAAGGCCTGGGCCGACTGGCAAAAGCACCAGACCCTGCTGATCAACGAAAAACGCCTGAACATGATGAACGCCGAAGATCGCAAATATCTGCAAGGCGAGATGGACAAGTACTTCTCCGGCGAGGAATACGCCAAGGCCGAAGGCTACGTGCCGCCGTCCGAATAACCCGTTTTTTCGGGGGTCGGAACGTAAGCGACGGTAATAATTAAATTTTTTTTGAAAACTTGCTTGACGCCCCCCTGAAAAACCCGTTTAATGCGCCCCGTTGCCCAGATAGCTCAGTCGGTAGAGCAGGGGATTGAAAATCCCCGTGTCGGCGGTTCGATTCCGTCTCTGGGCACCAAATACCGAAAACCCTGAATCGAAAGATTCAGGGTTTTTTTATGCCTGCGATTTAATTGCGGCCACCTCCAGCGATCCGCTCACAGGTCATGACTACTTAAGGTCATTCCAGTGAAAGACCAGATTGCGCGCCGCACCACTACCCACATTCGCAGTGTCATGCCGCTCTACCCCATTCCGAGTCGCGACAACGGTGTACTTGCCAGGAGGCAACTGGGCGTAGACCAGAGGACCGGCCTGGTTCAGGGTCAAAACCGCCTGACCCGGCGCTTTTTGAACGACCACATTTACATCGGGCACGTATTCATCCTTCGGCCCGGTAGAAAACGTCATGTGCAGGTTGTAACCCGTAGTCTGCTGAATGGCTTTCGCTTCATCCTCGCCAATACCGCCAGACAGATAGGTAATCCCGTTTTGCTCCTGCCGCTGAACCTGCACGCCCATGCTGTCGACAGGATCCAGGCTGGAGGCTTGCAACAAGGCGGGAAACATTAAAACGCCGACCGTGGCGAGGGGCAACATCAGTGAATGGAAACGCTTCATGATGACGACTCCCGGGCTCTACAGAACCCAATCGTTACTTAATTTGGAGTTCAGGTATCGCGGCGGGGTTTTAGATGGATTGGTGATTGAGTCCAGTACGAAACGTACTACATGAAACAACTCTGATATCTCACACGCCATCGGGCCGGTCCTGCCAACAATCCAAGAGACTTCCTTCCAGTTTCTCGGCCGCGCCCGGCATCCTCGGCCAACACTCTTTGTCATCCTCTTCTGCCTGTTCAACCAGCCGCGGAAGACTTGATGAGCGCCCTCATACCCGATGACAAACATGACCCAGAGATCGCATCACTGCTTGGCAATATTGGTGAGCTGATTCGCCAGGCACGACAGACAGTGCTGCGAACAGTGGATACCGTTCAAGTGCAAACCTACTGGCAGATCGGTCGACATATTGTTGAGTTCGAGCAGGCGGGAGCCCGGAGGGCGGGTTATGGCAAGCAACTGCTGGCCAAGTTAGCCAAGACCCTTACCGCTGACTTCGGAAAAGGTTTTGATGCATCAAACCTTCGCTACATGCGCCTGTTTTATCAGGCCTTCCCGATTTGTGACGCACTGCGTCACGAATTGAGCTGGACCCACTACCGCAGGTTACTGAGAGTGGACAGCGAAAGTGCTCGCCTTTGGTACATGAACGAATCAGCCTCTCAAAACTGGTCGAGTCGAGCGCTGGAGCGCCAGATCAATACCCTTTACTACGAGCGACTCCTGGCGAGTAGAGACCGGATACCCGTCATGCGGGAAGCCAACACCAACATCCAGCAAATGAAGGTAAGCCCTCGGGACTTCATCCGTGACCCGATGGTGCTGGAGTTCCTCGGCCTGCCCAATGCAGGCAAGCTTCAGGAAAGCGAGATCGAACAGGCTTTGATTGATCAACTGCAAGGCTTCCTCCTCGAGCTGGGTAAAGGCTTTGCCTTTATTGCCCGCCAACAGCGCATCAGCACCGACAGCAAGGACTTCTACATCGATCTGGTGTTTTACAACTACCTGCTCAAGTGCTTTGTCGTTTTCGATATCAAACGTGGTGAATTGACCCATCAGGACGTAGGGCAGATGGACATGTATGTGCGCATGTACGACGACCTGAAGCGCGGAGCAGAAGATGGGCCTACTGTCGGAATCATTCTCTGTGCGAAGAAGGATGAGTCTGTGGTGCGCTATTCGGTATTGAAGGGCAATGAACAACTGTTCGCCAGCAAGTACCAACTCGTACTTCCCAGCGAAGAGGAGCTACGAGCGGAGCTGGACCGAGAGCAGGCACTCCTTGAGGAACGACTTCAACAGGAACCGTGAGAGCGGCAACGGATTGTTCAAACACTGCTTGAAGACTATCGTTGGCAGCTACCCGCAAAGGTTCAGCGCCCATGAATTTGCAGGACATGCCACCTCTGGCCCCCACTCAAATCGAGCTGCCACTGACGACAGACACGGTTGCGGAGCCTTTCAAGCAACCGGCCACCGACGGTTTCGTGCTCGGTGGTTTCACCTGGCGGCATGCTGCACGGGACGTTTCCCGCCCGGTCGTCATCATCAACGCCGCGACCTCAGTCCGCTGTCGACACTACTCACGCTTCGCCGATTACCTGTTCGCCAAAGATTTTGATGTCATCACCTATGACTATCGCGGAATCGGCGAATCTCGCCCGGCCTCCATCAAGGGACTTCGAGCGTCATGGTCCGATTGGGGCGCCCTGGATTTCGAAGCGATGCTCCAGCGCGCACAGCACGAGTTCCCCGGCCAGCCTGTCGACGTGGTCGGCCACAGCTTTGGAGGCTGTGCAGCAGGCCTGGGAGCGTCGGGGAAGGTGATCCGACGCCTGGTGACGGTCGGAGCGCAGTTCGCTTACTGGCGCGATTACGCGCCCGCTCACCGCTGGCGCATGCTCGGCAAATGGCATGTGCTGATGCCGATCGTGACCTTGCTGTGCGGCTTCTTTCCCGGCAAGCGCCTCGGCTGGCTTGAGGACACTCCCGCCGGTGTGGTCCGCGACTGGGCCACACCCACGCCGCGCTATGAAAAACGCCCCAGTGGCCGCCTGTTACAGGCAACCACTGGTCACCTGCCCTTCGCCGCGGTCAACGCGAAAATCCTCGCCATCAGCATCAGCGACGATCCTTACGGCACCATTCCGGCCATCGAGCGCCTGCTGGGGTACTTCACCGGCAGCTCCAACACCCACCTGCGCATCACTCCAGAAGACATCGGCGAAAATGAAGTCGGACATTTCGCCTTTTTTCGTAGCGCATACCAAGCCACACTATGGCCCATTGCATTGTCCTGGCTGCAACACGGCGAACTGGCCCCCGACGCACCCGGGCAGACCGTGCCACGCCCCTGAGCCATTGCCCTTTCAACGAATTACGGAACGACGCCCATGGCTTCCGCCAACAAGCAGCAAAAACGCGCCTCCCGCGCCAAGGCCAAAGCCAAGCAGAACCGCACCCAGCGCGCCGCAGCGCCAGTCGAGCTGGACCCGAACGATGATCGCATCGACTTCGAATCGGTGGACCTGACCGATATGTTCAAAGAAATGATCGACGCGCAGAAGATCAGCCAACAGGCCATGTGCATGGCGTTTCTGGAACATCCACTGCTCGCATTGGTACTGGAACAGGAAGGTGAAGAAACAGCGACTGACTTCATCATCGGCGCGCTGATCGAGTATCGCCAATGGTCCACTGAAGCCGACGAAGCCACAGCAATGGCGTGGATCGAATCCCCGGAATTCCAAGCGGACTACGTGGCGGCTTCCAAAGCCATCCAAGACCAAACCCAACAGAAACCGAACTGAGTTCCCATGGCCTCCCTGAACAAGCAACAGAAACGCGCCAAACGCGCCAAAGCCAAAGCCAAGCAAATCCGCATGGTCGGCCGCAAACCCCTGGCACTTGACGATGACCAGGATCTCCCGGAGCCGATCCCGGAATACACCCTGGCGATGTTCAGCAAAATGCGCGAGGCGGAAGCCACCAGCCGTAGCGAAATGCTTTCCGTCCTGCTGAGGGATCTGGCCTTTATCATCGTCGACCACCCGGAACTGCTGGACATGGAAAACGCCGACGACGAAGGCATGGCCGCCACCCACCTGGCCGCCGACATGCTGATCGACTACCGCATGTGGGCCGATGGCATGGACCGCGACGCCGCCCAGACATGGCTGTCCGACCCGCAGTTCATTGCAGACTTCGGCGACGCCCTGGATGTCTACCGTCAGTCGCAGGATGAGCCGGAAGAAAAAGCCGAGTAAGGGTTACAGCGCAAACAAAAACGGCCGCTTGTCATCACTGATGAGCGGCCGTTTTTGTTTCGAATGGACGCCGCCCTTCGTCGCCAGAATTGTATATCCCGTTGACATATCCCCCACGAAACCTATCCTCTGAGCACATCGCCCCAGCCCAAAGCGCAGGAGGTTCAAATGGAACAAACCACCCTATTCATGAGCAATCGAAGCCAAGCGGTTCGCCTACCCAAGGCTGTTGCAATGCCTAGCGATGTTAAACGAGTGGATGTGGTCGCCGTAGGTAGAGCTCGTATCATCACGCCTGCCGGTGAAGCATGGGATAGCTGGTTCGACGGCGACAATGTCTCTGCGGACTTCATGACCGATCGCGAGCAACCCGCTGATCAGGAGCGTGAGTCGTTCTGATGATCAAATACATGCTGGATACCAACATCTGCATCTTTACCATCAAGAACAAACCACAGGTCGTGCGCGACGCGTTCAACCGTCATTACGGCCAGCTGTGCATCAGTGCCGTAACCCTGATGGAGCTGGTCTACGGGGCGGAAAAATCCGCAGCCCCCGAAAAGAACCTGTCTATCGTCGAGGGATTCGCAGCCCGCCTTGAGATCTTGCCTTTCGACAATGAAGCAGCTGCACACACCGGAATGATTCGGTCCGAACTGGCAAGAAGCGGAAAGCCAATTGGTCCTTACGACTACCTGATCGCGGGCCATGCGCGCTCACGAGGACTCATCGTAGTCACGAACAACGTGCGGGAGTTTGAACGGGTACCGGGAATTCGCGTAGAAGACTGGGTCGACACACCCTGAGCCGGAGTGCCTGCATAAACAAAACGGCCGCTTGTCATCACTGACAGCGGCCGTTTTTTACTTCAACAACGCTAACTCAAGCCAAATGACTCAGCGCGCAACGGCGGCAACACCGCCTTCGTTGCGACGACGGCGAGCCACCAGCATGCCCGCTGCAACCACCATAAGGCTGAGCAGGCCGGTCGCGATGATTTCCACGCGATGGGCTTCCTGGAACAGCATGATGGTCAGGGCGCCCACGATGAAGACGATCACCGCGTAGGTCAGGCCCGGGAACAGCCACATGCTGAAGACGATCTTCTCGCCGCGAGCCATACGCTGCTTACGCATGCGCAGTTGCGAGAATGCGATCACCAGGTACACCAGCAGCGCGATGGCGCCGGAGCTGGCCAGCAGGAACTCGAACACCGCAGCTGGCGCCACGTAGTTGGCGAAGGTGCACAGGAACGCCGCGCCAGTGGACAGCATCACCGCCCAGTAAGGGGTGCCGCTCTTGTTGGTGCGGGTGGACATGGCCGGTGCATCACCGCGCTTGCCCAGGGAGAACAGCATGCGCGACGAGGTGTACAGCGCCGAGTTCAGGCAGCTGGTCACGGCAACCAGTACCACGATGTCGACGATCATCTTGGCGTTAGGGATGCCCATGCGCTCAAGAACGGTCTGGTAGGAACCCAGGCTGGCCAGCACTGGATCGTTCCAAGGCACCAGGGCCACAACGATGAAGATCGACACGAGGTAGAACAAACCGATACGCCAGATCACCGAGTTGGTGGCCTTGGAGATCTGCTTGCCTGGGTCTTTCGATTCCGCGGCCGCGATGGTCACGATCTCGGTACCCATGAAGGAGAACATGGTGGTCAGGATGGCACCCAACACGGCGCCCATGCCGTTTGGCAGGAAGCCCTGGGTATCGAACAGGTGCGAAACACCGCTGACCTGGCTGCCCGGCAGGAAGCCGAAGATCGCCATGACGCCCAGAACGATGAAACCGATGATGGCCAGCACCTTGATCAGAGCGAACCAGAACTCGAATTCACCGTAGTTCTTCACGCTGAACAGGTTGGTCACGGTCAACAGCATGGTGATGACCAGGGCGAAGGCCCAGATGTCCACGCCAGGGAACCAGGCATGCAGAATGGTCGCGGCGGCGTTGGCCTCCAGCGGGATTACCAGAACCCAGAACCACCAGTACAGCCAGCCGATGGTGAAACCGGCCCAGTGACCGATCGCGCGATCGGCATAAGTAGAGAAGGAGCCGGTGTCAGGCGAGGCAACCGCCATTTCACCCAGCATGCGCATCACCAACACCACCAACATGCCGGCGGCAGCGTAAGCCAACAGCACGGCCGGGCCGGCTGCAGCAATGGCGTGGCCCGAGCCAACGAACAAGCCGGCGCCGATAACCCCGGCAATCGACAGCATGGTCACGTGGCGCGGTTTAAGCCCCTGTTCGAGGCCGTTAGAGCTTTGGGTACTGCTCATTGAAACTACCTTTGTAAGGAAAAGCGAATGCATGCATCCCGTGTGGATGTCCCTTTTGTAAAAAGAAACCAACGGGGCGTTCCGGAATCTGCACGCAATAATTGCGCCAAAATGTTTCAAAACCCTCTAGTCCGGTGATCTCAACACGACCGGACAGTCATCGCAAGTCATTGAAAGTAATGGCACTTTGCCAAAACGTTACCCGCCGACCCACTTTAGAAACGAAACGGTGCACCGGAAACACACCCCAAAATGCGATTGACGCTCGATAAAAGTGCAGATCGGCAACGTCTGGTCCTTTAACGCTTCCAACACCCCGCCAAAGCTGGCAACATCGCGCCTTTTTTTGCGACAGCCGCCCCGCTTTCCCACTGAAAGCGCGGCTCAAACGGCTGTTCGGTTGTTGGTGGGGCGACAGTCTGCTGTGCCGATGCGACAACCTGCCCAATGCCACCCGTTTACCGTCCTTGGTGCGGTTGGCTGCCATCGAAACGCTATGCTAGGTTGGCCGCCTCTCCAGGAAGGCCACCAACAGCAGGAGCGCAACATATATGAGGAACGCACATGGCTGAGGCCACGCCCGCGCTTGAAATCCGCAACTTGCATAAACGCTACGGTTCGCTGGAGGTGCTCAAGGGCATCTCGCTGACCGCCCGTGACGGCGATGTGATCTCGATCCTGGGTTCCTCCGGCTCCGGCAAGTCCACGTTCCTGCGCTGCATCAACCTGCTGGAAAACCCACACCAGGGCCAGATCCTGGTGGCTGGCGAAGAACTCAAGCTCAAGGCCGCGAAGAACGGTGAACTGGTTGCCGCCGACGGCAAGCAGATCAATCGCCTGCGCAGCGAGATTGGTTTTGTGTTTCAAAACTTTAATCTGTGGCCGCACATGAGCGTGCTCGACAACATCATCGAGGCCCCGCGCCGCGTGCTCGGCCAGAGCAAGGCCGAAGCCATTGAAGTCGCCGAAGCCCTGTTGGCCAAGGTGGGCATCGCCGACAAGCGCCACGCCTACCCTTCGCAGTTGTCCGGCGGCCAGCAACAACGCGCGGCCATCGCCCGCACCCTGGCCATGCAGCCCAAAGTCATCCTGTTTGACGAGCCGACTTCCGCCCTTGACCCGGAAATGGTCCAGGAAGTACTTAATGTCATCCGCGCCCTGGCCGAAGAAGGCCGCACCATGCTGCTGGTCACCCATGAAATGGGCTTCGCCCGTCAGGTTTCCAGTGAAGTGGTGTTCCTCCACCAGGGCTTGGTCGAAGAGCAAGGATCGCCACAGCAGGTGTTTGAAAACCCGCTTTCGGCGCGCTGCAAACAATTCATGTCCAGCAACCGCTAACGGAGCTACCCGCATGCAGAACTACAAAAAGGTCTTCCTGGCTGCCGCCGTCACCCTGGCCTTCAGCGCCGGTGCCATGGCCGAAACCCTGAAGATGGGCATCGAAGCGGCCTACCCGCCGTTCAACAACAAGGATGCCAGCGGCAACGTTGTCGGCTTCGACAAGGAAATCGGCGACGCCCTGTGCGCCAAGATGAAAGTCGAATGCTCCGTGGTCACTTCCGACTGGGACGGCATCATCCCCGCCTTGAATGCCAAGAAGTTCGACTTCCTGATCTCTTCGATGTCGATCACCGACGAGCGCAAGCAAGCGGTGGACTTCACCGACCCGTACTACTCGAACAAGCTGCAGTTCATCGCCAAGAAAGACGTGGACTTCAAAACCGACAAGGACGCCCTGAAAGGCAAAGTGATCGGCGCACAACGTGCGACCCTCTCCGGTACCTGGATGGAAGACAACATGCCTGGCGTTGAAGTGAAGCTCTACGACACCCAGGAAAACGCCTACCTCGACCTGACTGCCGGCCGTGTGGACGCCATTCTCGCCGACAAGTACGTCAACTATGAGTGGCTGAAAAGCGACGCTGGCAAGTCCTACGAATTCAAGGGCGACCCGGTGGAAGAAAGCGACAAGATCGGTATCGCCGTGCGCAAGAACGACCCGCTGCGCGAGAAGCTGAACGTCGCGCTGAAAGAGATCGTCGCTGACGGCACCTACAAGAAGATCAACGACAAGTACTTCCCGTTCAGCATCTATTGATACTGACCTGCCGGACCGGCGCCGCCTTCTGACTGCGCCGGTCCCCGGCCTTGCCTGCCGCGATTTGAAAAGAAATCCATGATTATCGACCTCTACGGATTCGGCCCGGCGCTCGCCGCTGGCGCGCTGATGACTGTGAAACTGGCGCTCACGGCCCTGTGCCTGGGGCTGGTGCTCGGTCTGCTTGGCGCCTTGGCCAAGACCTCCCCGTACAAGCCGTTGCAATGGCTTGGCGGCACTTATTCAACGTTGGTTCGCGGCGTCCCGGAATTGCTCTGGGTGCTGCTGATCTACTTCGGCACGGTCAACATGATGCGTGCCCTGGGCGAGTTCTTCGGCAATCCCGACCTGGAGCTCAACGCCTTCGCCGCTGGCGTGATCGCGCTGGGCCTGTGCTTCGGCGCCTACGCCACGGAAGTGTTTCGCGGCGCGATCCTCGCCATTCCCAAGGGCCATCGTGAGGCCGGCGTGGCCCTTGGCTTGTCCAAGTGGCGCATCTTCACCCGCTTGATCATGCCGCAGATGTGGCGCATCGCCCTGCCTGGCCTTGGCAACCTGTTCATGATCCTGATGAAGGACACCGCGCTGGTGTCGGTGATCGGCCTGGAAGAAATCATGCGTCACGCGCAGATTGGCGTCACCGTATCCAAGCAACCGTTCACCTTCTATATGGTCGCGGCCTTCATGTACCTGGGCCTGACGGTTCTGGCCATGACCGGCATGCACTTCCTGGAAAAACGCGCCGCTCGCGGCTTCGCGAGGAGCACCCAATGAACTGGGAAGTCATCATCAAGTGGCTGCCGAAACTGGCCCAGGGCGCTTCCCTGACTCTGGAGCTGGTGGCCATCGCCGTGATCGCCGGCCTGCTGCTGGCGATTCCATTGGGTATCGCGCGCTCATCGCGGCTGTGGTGGGTGCGGGCATTTCCCTACGGCTACATCTTCTTTTTCCGTGGCACACCCTTGCTGGTTCAACTGTTCCTCGTCTACTACGGCCTGGCGCAGTTCGACGTGATCCGCAGCAGTTCGATGTGGCCGTACCTGCGCGATCCGTTCTGGTGCGCTACCGCCACCATGACATTGCACACCGCGGCTTATATAGCCGAGATCCTGCGCGGTGCCATTCAGGCGATTCCACCCGGTGAGATCGAAGCGGCCCGCGCCCTGGGCATGTCCAAACCCAAGGCGCTGTTCTACATCATCTTGCCCCGGGCCGCGCGCATCGGCCTGCCGGCCTACAGCAACGAAGTGATCCTGATGCTCAAGGCCAGCGCCCTGGCCAGCACCGTGACCTTGCTGGAATTGACCGGCATGGCCCGCACCATCATTGCCCGGACCTACCTGCCGGTGGAGATCTTCTTTGCCGCCGGGGTGTTCTACCTGCTGATGGCTTATGTGCTGGTGCGCGGCTTCAAGCTGCTGGAGCGCTGGCTGCGCGTCGATGCCTGCCAAGGGCGTTGATGCCGGCGTGCTGACGGGCGAGAACCTGCTCGCCCGCTTCACCGCGCTGGATGCCTTTCTGACGCAGCATCAGGCGCTGTGGAAACCACGCCCCTTCACTCACCTGCAACTGCCTTGGGAAACGTCCTACCCTGAACTGGCCGCCTGGCTACGCGGGCGGTCCCTGGAAGAGGCGGAAAACGCACACAACCAACCTGCCCTGATGGATGCACCGCAGCCTTTTGCTTCGCTGGCGGCGACATCACTGGCGCTGAGTGCCGTGGATGAATTACCCGCCCACACATTGGAAGCGGCGGGTCATCGATTGAACGTCGATGTGCCGGGACGCAAATGGCAACAGATCGAAGCCTTCGCCAGCCGGCTGCAGTTTGCCGATACACCCACGCATTGGCTGGACTGGTGCTCGGGAAAGGGCCATTTGGGGCGACGCTTGTTGCAACCCGGTCAGCAATTGACCTGCCTCGAATACGACCCGGCGCTGGTTGCCAGCGGCCAAGCCCTCAGTGAGCGCCACCAACTGCACACTCTGCACGTCGAGCAGGACGTACTCGCTGCCGGTGCGGCCTCATTGCTGAGCGCTCAACACACGCCCATTGCGCTCCACGCCTGCGGCGATCTGCACGTGCGCCTGATCCAGCTGGCCAGCTCAGCCGGATGCAAACAACTCGCCATCGCCCCTTGCTGCTACAACCGCATCAGCCAGACCCTGTACTCGCCGATTTCTTCCGCAGCAAACGGCTCCGCCCTACAGCTGTCACTCGACGATCTGGCGTTGCCAATGAGCGAAACCGTGACCGCCGGTGCCCGGGTCCGACGCCAGCGTGACACGTCGATGGCCCGACGCTTGGCGTTCGACCTGCTGCAGCGACAGCTGCGCGGCATCGACGAATACCTGCCCACCCCTTCCCTGCCGAGTCATTGGCTGGATAAACCCTTCGCCGATTACTGCCATCATTTGGCCCAACTAAAAGAGTTATCCACAATCGACACGCAAGACTGGTCGACATGGGAAGCCAAGGGCTGGCAGCGCCTGGCGCAGGTACGCAATCTGGAACTTCTGCGCGGACTTTTCCGACGCCCGCTGGAGCTTTGGCTGGTGCTCGATCGAGCCCTTTTCCTGCACGAACAGAGTTACAGCGTTCGCCTCGGCACCTTCTGTGAAACCCCGCTCACGCCGCGCAATTTCCTGATATTGGCCGAGCGCGTTTAAAGGCTCCCAGCCTGTGGATAACTCTGTTGATGAAACCAACATGGATCCAACATTTACAGCTGTTTCAGGGGTGAAACGGCACTGTTCATTTTTCGTACACCCAAATAAAAAACCCGAAAAACAGTGATTTGCGTGCACATGAGAACGGATCCACAAATTGGCCGAATCACCCGCGCATTGCCAAGCCGGTTGTGCATAAGCATTCGACCAAAAGGAAATAACCGCAGAACCAATGGGCTGTTTGATTAGAAAAGGTGGGCATTCGAGGGCAGCTAATCAGGCATGCAGATCGCGCTAAAACCATGGAAAAGCTCGATCCAGGCACGCCAGGGATCCTGTGCAATCCGCCGGGCAAAAATAGTCAGAATTCAGGGGTTTACAGAAGCCGCCCAATCGCTATAATCGTCGCCCTGACACGCCGGTATAGCTCAGATGGTAGAGCAACTGACTTGTAATCAGTAGGTCCCGGGTTCGATTCCTGGTGCCGGCACCATACAGAATAAGGCTCGCAGCGATGCGGGCCTTTTTCATTTCTGAAGCGGGCTATCTCAGGGCTAGCTTCAAACTGAAAACACCCTCACCACGCGCCACACGCATCTAGATGAACAGGCACGCATCGCTGATGCTTGCTAGTGCACAATGGATCAGTCTTCTGCATCTCCTACTCGTTAAATCAACCTTTCCATATGAGTAGGATTTTGGCCAAGCATGAGATGGGATCGGCCGCCAACGCGAATCAGTCGAGAGAATAACAGAATAAAAGGCCACACTCTCGAGTCGGATAAGAGTGCTTCGTATTACGTTGGTGACGCCTTTTTGCACCGACTAGGACTACCCGTCATCATGATTTCGAGCGACAGAAGCAATAGGCTACGCTTCCTCGAAACAAGGAGAAACGCTATGACCGAGTCCAAATTGATAGCTAGCCTGTTCGATCGACTTAATCAGAACCAAATAGCCCTTAGCGCCGCTGTCGAGGAAATCTCAAATTGGGTTGAGATGCGCGGATCGGCAGAAGTTGCCGACAATGTGCGCGGTGCACTCGAAGTACTTGACGAAAACCTAACATACATTCGGCAAGGTATCGCAGAGCTGATTGTCACTGGAACCCTCCGAAATTCCTGAATTTTTTGACTCGGATTGGCTTACGACTCGAGTGCACGCGCGTGCTCGCACAGCTGAGCGCCTTTGTATAAGGGCTGCCGCGAAGCTCGCATCAGCAGTCAACCAGACGAATACCACTTGAATTGGTGTGAACGACAGAGTAAAAGTCACTCTACGTTGTATTTTTTGCGGAAAATCCGTAAAAAAGCCGATTAAAGGATGATTTATACTCATGCTCATTGAGTTCAGTGTTGAAAATTTCAAGTCAATCAGAGAGCGCCAGACCATTAGCATGGTGGCCTCGAACTACTATAAAGAGTTCTTGAATGAGAACACCTTTGAAGTAGGCAGCGAAGAAGCCTTCCCTAGGCTACTAAAAACTGCTGTCATTTACGGCCCTAACGCCTCTGGCAAGAGTAGTTTGGTGGACGCGATGACTTTCATGGACTGGATGGTTTGTTTTTCAGCAAATGAAAGCCAAGCAGATGACGAAATAGCGGTTTTGCCTTTCAAACTTTCTAAAGTATCAAGAGAGGCAGACAGTGAATTTGAAATAAGCTTCTTTGAGGAGGGGATTCGCTATCAGTTTGGTTTTACTGCCAACTCAGAAAGAGTTACATCTGAATGGTTATACGCATACCCTTCTGGGCATCAGCAAAAATGGTATCAAAGAGATTATGATATCGAAACTGATTCGTATAGTTATGTTTGGAGTAAATTATTCCAAGGCGGTCGACGCAGAACGGATTGGCGACTAAATACTCGACCCAACACTTTGTTTCTCGCCTCCGCCATTCAGCTAAACAACGAACAATTAAAACCAGTATTTAATTGGTTTCGACGCAGGCTTGCAACCTTAGACCCAACCACTTTGAATTGGAACTTTACGGTTGATAAATTTGAGACAAAAAAAGATGACATCCTATCATTCTTAAGTCACGCTGATTTGTGCATTGCTGACATTCAGATTGATCGAAAAAAATTCGACCCATCCCAAATCCCAGACGCCATGCCCAAGATACTTAAGGAAGAGTTTATAAAAACCATGTCCGGTAGAGAAATCGCCGAACCAAAGTTTTATTTAGAATCCATTGACGGCTCGGGTCTCATTGAGTTTGATGATGATGAAATCTCTGCCGGCACCAAAGCTTTATTTAATTTTGCCGGGCCGTGGCTCGATGTTATTAGTTCCGACAGAATACTTTTTGTCGACGAACTCGATAGCAGCTTGCATCCACTCGTAGTACATCAACTTATAAAAATTCTTCACTCAAAAGGGTCCAAGGCTCAAGTAATATTTACAACTCATGACACTAGTGTTTTGGGCCAAGGAATTCTTCGCCGCGATCAAATCTGGATGATAGAAAAGGATCGTAAACAGTCCTCTGTTCTTACTCCGCTTTCTGACTACTCGGTAAGAGAGGATGAGGCTTTAGAAAAAGGTTATTTAGCGGGAAGATATGGTGGAATCCCCTTCGTAAAGGATTATAGCCATGGGGAGTGAGAAGTCTCGTAGTGGTAAAGCGGCTGCATCATTTCAACGGAAGAAAAGCACCAAGGAGGCCGGAAAGAGATATCTGATAGTCTGCGAGGGATCAAAGACTGAGCCAAACTATTTCCGTGAGCTTAGGCATGATTTACGGCTAAAAACTGCAACCATAGAAATCTGCGGAGAAGAATGTGGCTCTGACCCTGTCTCCGTATACGAATATGCTGTTACGGTTGTAGAGGAGGAAAAGGGCGCCAAGTATGATCAAGTTTTTTGTGTGATCGACAAAGACGATCATAAAAACCTTGATGAAGCACTAGAGAAAATTGCTAAACAAGGCGATGGATTCACCGCGATATTATCGTATCCATGCTTCGAATATTGGTTGCTTTTACATTTTGTGCTTCATCGAAATGCGTTTACCAAAACTGGAACAAAATCAATAGGCGCGGTAGCGCTTAGCGAGCTTAAGAAGCATGATACAACATACGACAAAGGAACGAAGGGTACCTGGATACGATACAAGGATAAGCTTGAAACTGCACTGGCAAATTCTCGTGAGATAAAAAAGATTTCTGACAGGTCAGGCAATTTAAATCCTTCAACCAGTATTCATGAACTAGTCCAACTATTAGTGGGCATGGCCTGATTTGATTCTTCGGTGCTTGGATTGATGATAAGGTGAGCAGACAACCACTCAATCCCAGCCCACGGTTTAGCTGGACTAACCTCTAGGTCAGCGAATCAATCATTTCGGCAGATACGGTTTTAGGTGATAACTTGCGCTAGATCAGGGGAGGATTAGGTGCCTTGCTACCTGAGCTCCCCCTCGACCATTCGACCCTACCAAAAATTAATTCCCCCGACGTTGGCCAACACGCTCTTAGAAACCCAGAAAAGCATCCCGGGCGGCCAGAGCCTTGACTGCTTGCCTAACGGCTATAATAGATTTCCCCGGAAGCTCAACAGGCTGTATCGCTGATAGCCCCGCCGAAATTATTCCTTGCGGGGGGGTATCCCTCCATCAGTGAATAACCGCAACCATGATTCGGGTCGGTGCCAGGAAATTGAAGGCAAGATGGCGCGACCTTAAAATGCCAGCTAAGGTGGCTTTAATACAAAAGTCACTTGAACTGTTGGGTAGAGAGGTCTAAGAATTCTAAGATGCCTAGTCTGGATAATCACATTCTTCTTGCTTTAAGCCATTATCGAGGCCTGATTGCGAAGCATTTCGGGTGCTCAGTTCTGGCATATTCTGGGCCTATACATCCCGCAGTTCAGAGCGCGTATGTAAATGCGATCGAGGAGTTAGTGCGGCATCGCGACAACACTGAAAACCCGAATCGAATTTGCATTGTAATAGCGACCCCGGGCGGGGTAGTGGAAGCTGTCGAAAAAATGGTTGAGGTAACTCGCCACTACTTTGATGAAGTATTTTTTGTGGTACCTACCGCCGCAATGTCCGCTGGCACAATTTTTTGCATGTCGGGCGATAAAATCTTCATGGACTACACCTCATCCTTGGGTCCTATAGACCCGCAGGTTCCCTTAGCAGATGGGCAACTGGTCCCTGCTCTTGGTTACATTGATAAGGTGAACCAACTTATCGAAAAATCTGCCGCAGGCAGCCTCACAGATGCGGAATTTATGATGTTACAGCGACAGGATCTCGCGACCCTTCGCCGTTATGAACAAGCTAGGGATCTTTCTGTCAGCCTGCTCAAGCTTTGGCTTGTAAAATATAAGTTCAAAGACTGGACCGTCCACGCTTGTACCAATCCGGGAACGGCCGTTTCTGAAGCGGAAAAAGAAGCCCGTGCCGAACAAATTGCAAAAGATCTCAGCGATAACAATCGCTGGCATTCACACGGGAGAATGATTGGAATCAACACGTTAACCGGTGGTCTGAAGCTGAAGATCGAAGACTATACTGACGATCAGGAATTGAGGCAGAATCTGCGCGTTTATTCAGAACTGATCACAGAGCATGCAGAACGCCAACGATCTGCTTTTATGCTTCACTACACATAACCAGTGAGGGAGGGATACCATGACGACAATTGCAAACCGTACATCTGAAGCACTTGAACGGGAGTCAGCAAGCCGTTCGGTAGAGCGGTCTCAACGCCTCACAGCTATCAACGAGCGTTACGATCGCCTGGTGAAATCAGGAGCCGTTCAGCCTGAGCGCTACAATATTGCGCCCATCAACCCGTCCTCGATGAGTCTCCCGTCAATCGCATTGTGATTTTCACGTCGAATTCAAGGCCCCGCTACTGGCGGGGCTTTTGTGTCTTTGGGTCAATGACGTTCAAAAGATCACTGGTTTCGGAGTGATCTCAGATCGTGATCACTTTTTTGCCTCAAAGAGTATCGAAGGCCAGTCCAGGAGCGCCCGAAGTGCTCCATACGCGTACTCGACCATTACCGAGGCTAAAGATAACGCGAGCATGCAGATGAAGTCCTTTCAGCCGTAGCAGTGGCCGCCTATCCCACCCCAGCCGATTATGCCAACAACGGATCACCTTCTGCCCCATATGAGGCTCGCTGCAAATCGAACTGCGCGTTCGCTCGTTTTCGATTCGGCTCATCACCCAAATGCCGTTGACCTGCCGACAACCCCAATGCTCGCACATAGGTCACCGCCTGGCGTTTGAGGTTGCCGCAGTGGGTTGCTCTCGGGTTGATGATCGGCGTTCCGAGACGAGTGGTCAGCACGTCACCCTCGACAGTTAAAATCTTTTGAGTCCATTCGATCCGGGCATTGATCTCAGCCAAGTCGGTCGCCAACTGTAGGTCATAGGCTCCCCACATGGTCATTGGCCGCATGCTCATAATCATCTCGAATATATGCTGTGCACGCGGGTCAAGCTGGCGTGTCGGCGTCAGAACCAAGTGCGCCGCCTGTATCAGCTCAACCTTGGCATCGATCGAGGTATCAGGCAGTTTTCGGATTTCACCTTGTCTTCTGGCCATTTTTGGGCCTCGAAATCACTCTAATTAGTATTGAGAAAAGGCATTGTGCCCGCTGGAGCCTTGTCGGCCATTTTGTGGCGGTCCCCCCACCCGGGTTCCCTCCCCATGCCTCGGTCAGTCTGAAACTAAATCCGAACGCATATATACAAGATAGACGATGGCCAGGTCTCGGCCTGCCGTGTCGTGGTGGAGTAGCTTGGGGGCGTCGGCTTTGAGCGCTGAACAAGAATCTAAAGTCAATTCAACAATCCAGTGTTACGACGACCGATTGAATCCCCCCAATATGGCCGCCGTCAGTGTCGCCAACGACTCTGGTGTTATCGCATGCGCCAGAGCATGAGCCGTCGTGGTAACCGTTGGGACAACACGCCGATGGAGCGTGTGTACCAGAGTTTGAAAGCCGAGTGGATACCGACCGTGGGCTACATGACCACCCAAGAAGCGCACCGAAACATCAGCCATTATTTTATGCATCGGTTCAACTGGATTCGACCGCACCAGTTCAATGGCGGGCTGACGCCAGCTCAGACTGAGAAAAACTTAACATCGTGTCAGGGGTTAGTTCACCACTACGCACCGTACTTGCCCTCATAGTCACTTGAACGGCGTCAGCCCTGAGAACTTTGAAAGCGCCTCTCTATGAGGCCGAAAAATGTCTATTGGAATGGGGTAGTCCACCAAAAAAATCTCCTAAACCTCTCAAATTCATGCTTTATATTATGCCCGGCATGCCAACTGTAACAGCAACGAAACAAACAAACCAGATACACAGACAGACAAAATGAATTTTTAAATCGCAAATAGAAATTAACAAAATTCGAATTAGATCTTTGACAGCAACACACTCCCAACCTAGTTTTCAAGCAGAGAGATTAAATCGCACGTAATAATCACCAGCTAAATAGAAATTTATCAATTGCGCTTATTGATTTCCTGACAAAGTCGGCTACCTAGCAAGCTAGCAAGTAAATTGGCACTTATTCACAGCTGAATTTATTACGTCCATCGAGAGCTCGAATAATTTTACTTAGGCATGACGCTATGGCATGAAGCAGTGAATCACTGCACTGTGAAATAATCAGAAAATTGCACATGATTGCAAAAAAACGAGTCGGAAAATTAGATCAAATAACCGGGCAGAGGTATGTCATGAGCTTACGCCGGAGTTGCGTTTTTTTCGTACTGCTCTTTTTTGTTTTAGTCAATCAAAGCCACGCTGCACCATATTTCAGTAAAGGTACAAGCATTCCAGGTGCCATTGCTTATCAGGACTCCTTGGATAGCACTCAGTTTTGGTACCTTCCAACAACATCCGACGTGCTTCTCGGACAGCGTTTAAAAACCTTCAGAGTAGTACATTTTGGTTTCGGCCCACCTTATTTTATTCAGGACTCCAAAGGGAATTATCGCTCCGCATCCGGCGGCATCATCAGCGGAACCTTTGCCTACGATATATCCGATAAGACTAGAGCAGACTTAATTGCCTCGCTAACTAAAGAGTTTGGTGTAATGCAGCCAAAATTACTGCCCTTGCAGTTGCGCGACCCAAAAATTGCGTCTGCACTAGTCGCCGGGATTATCGGTGCATATGGAAAGGTTGAACAGCAGTTACCAAATGGCATTCAAATTGGTACGGACGTCGCTTTTTCGGCTGGTAGTCTCTCATCGCTATTTGCAGCGTCGCTTGCTCTAGCACAGGTTGGATCGGAAGTTCCGGCCAACCCAACATTTTCATTAAATGTAAACGCAAAGGCCGAGTTTGTCGGTGATCCATGGACCTACGATATAGATTGCGATCTCGCGCAAGTCTGGCATCAGGTCAGGAAAAGCGCGGGTGGATCGGTCAATCTAGGTTATATCAGAATAGGTCGACTACAATACAAAGGAATATGGCAGGATTTGCAAAAGGAAAACGTCTGCACCTTCTCCCAGATCGAGGGTTCATTAGACACCGCAATACATGGCCGCGAAATCGGCGAGACCATGAAAACTATATTTCAAGCAATTAATGATGCCGCGCTGAATGGAACTGGTTTTTTCAAGTTCGAGCCAAACCCCGAAGCACCTGACCCTGGCGGTGGTGGAGGCGGCGGTTTTAACCTTTTCGGTTGGAGTATTAGCGTAAACGCAGGATATAGTGAATCATTCTTCAATCAATCAATGAAATTTCATCGTCGTGTCACTTACACGGGCAGATTAGAAGCACCTGTAACCTTCTCCGCTGTAATGGCTGTCGCTTGCAGTGACACCACGAAACAGTATTTTTCTGATTTGGGGGACACTACTCAACCTTGCATCACGCAAGAAAAAATTAATACTTTTATGGATAGAGCTCAGCGTGAACGTGCAATAAAAACTAAAAAACTTCTCGAGCTAGCTGATGACTATCGGAACAACAAAATAACTACCGATCAGTATCAAAAAATTCTAGCGCTTTACCAAAGTACAGACTTTACAGACACGCTGGTCTTAGGAGATGATTTGAACGCTATGTTCGCTGGATATCCGACGATACTTGGAACGGAAGCAATTAAGACTGTCCAGTTCACCCCGCAGCTATCAAACACGCAGATTGAAGATTTAAAACAACGGGCCTTAAATGCCCCTACACTTCAAGCGTTCCCCTCTGAAGGCATACATTTGCTCGAAAAATGAGGAGGGTCAATGTTTATCGCCTTGGTTCAGCGGCAACGGAAGCTACTTGCTTTAATTTCTGGCGTATTGTTCTCTGTAGTCATGCTGTTACTTTATATATTCATAACTTGGCCGACGTGCGCCCAGCGAGCCCTAAGTATCGACACCATTAGAGATCACCTCGAAGTGTATGCTGTTATCGGATTTGGTGAGGTACCAAAGTGCCCGCTACCATGGCGCGATGCTACGCTAGCTTTGAAACTATCCGAAAAAACTTCGTTTTGGGTGCGCACCGTACATATGGATAGCATTATGACGCCGGAACCAAATCAACAAATTGAATACCTGTTAGCTACTGAATCTGGTGAAATTGTAGTTGGTGCTCAGTCTTATACGGGAAAAGTGCAAACTGATGTTGATGGCTTTGCGCGGTTACCATTTTTAACTGCCAACACCATCGGCGTATACAGAGTACGGTTAATTTATAATGATCGAAGTGGGAAAGCAATCAGCTACAGCAGCCCTATCATAGTTCATTAACTCATGGCTATTGGCAGTCAGATAACGGATCAAACGCACGCTGAACGATTTTGCCAATCTACTGTATCGACTGGTCGAATCCACAGCCATAAGTTGGCATTCACAGTAATAAATGAAGTTTACTCGGCCTGACGCTCATGCTGCGTAGCTCCCTGCTGGCCGATGCGATAATTTAGCCGCAGACCAGAAAGGGGAGCTACTTTTTCAATAAAACTGGCCGTTTTCTGTCTATCGCGAATGACCACTCTAGGCGAAAAGTCGCCGCTCCTGACATACATCAAAATTTTGAATTCAGCCTTCGGATATGGGTAGGAATCGTCAAAAAATGAGCCGATGCTCCTGTCTTAATAACCACGGGTGATTTACTAGATCTGGTCATCGCGTCCCTTTAGTGGAACTACCTCCACATCCCGCCAGTGCCAGCGGGCGATCTCCAGCGCCTCTACGTGGGTCATGGGTTCACCAATCAACATGCAGAGTGGCTTGCCTTCTCGGGTGATGTGCCAGGCTGTGCGGCGCTCCTGCCTGTCGTTAGCCGCCAACTCAGCCAGTAGTTCGAGGCGGTGGGCGCGAACATATTGCCGTACGTCATCAGTAACGCGGCTGGCCGGGGATACGACAATACGTTCCCCATTGGCCCTAGCATTGAGCCCATGCTGGTGGAGAAAATCGATAGCTGCCCCCATCATAGTTCCTCCGTGTCGGAGTCGTCGAAGGTGCTCATTTCCTCCTGAAGATGCTCATTGTCTTCTGTGAGCGCCTTCGTAGCCTTTTGAGCATCTTCGGGCAGAATCCAATCCCAACTGCCATTTTTTTCAGGTTTTTTTCTTGCCGAAACGCCGATTTTATTTTTTGCGCGTTTGACCGTCGACCATGAGCAGCCAGCATTTTTTGCATCTGCCTCAATCTGTTCAGATGCGACGGGGCCGTCCTTAAGCTCTTCCTGAAGAAACTGGCACGCGCTCTCCAGCGCGGTGCGCTTTTCATAGTCCTCTGAATCGATCTTTTCGATTTTCTCTGCATTGGCCAAAATGTCGCGAGCACTGCCGTCGATCTTGTCTCCCCAATGCACGCACGTGGTTTCGATGCCATCGCCGATAGTGCAAGGCACTATGAAATATTCCACTCCACCCTGATCGTCGCTAATGTTCGACTTGGCGTGAGCGAGCACGCGTGTGTTGGAGTTTTCCTGTTTGGCGGCTACCAGGACTGTGCGAGCCAGAGCTGAGAAAGCTTGACTGCCGATCACCCGTTCAGCTGGAATGCCGCCGATGCTCCCTTTGCTGAAGTGACTGATGCCCAGCACGGCGCATTTGTTCTTCTCAGCGAAATCCACGACAGCCTGCAATCCCCGTCGTACATCATTGGCCCGGTGCATGTCGCCCTTAATAGCGCATACGATGGGATCAATGAGCAACAAAGCGACCCCGCCTTCGATGGTTGCGAGATTTTCGTTCAGCAGATTGATATCGTTGGCCGGATCGAAAGGCTCACGATCCCCGTTTTCATTAATCCGGGCCTTGATGAAGTGCACGCGGCTCAAGTCGGCGCCAGCAGCAACCAATCGAGGGACCAATGTGTCCGCTATATCGTCTTCGCTGCTCCAAATGAGTACATTTCCAGGCTTCGAGCACCGCTCACCATCAGGCCAGCGCCCTCCGCTAGTCAGAGTGCCGATCAATCCAATGGCCAAGGTCGTTTTGCCGCTGCCGCCGGCTCCCGCAAGAACGGTCAACTTGCCTCGGGCAATCCAGTTAGGCCACAGCCAGTTAATCGGCTGCGGGCTGATGCTGGAGGCCGGTGTAAGTTCGGCATGACAATTTATGTTCGGCGACTGCTTCGACCTAGCGCCCTGAGCAGGCATGTCGTCGTAGGCTTCAAGTGGCAGTAGCTCGTAAGGTGGCGGTTCTGAGCCATTCATTGCCTCGTCCCCCACTGTCGGCGATCGTTGAAGTCACTCAGTCCCCGAGGCGCATTGCATGGCCACTGGGGAAATACAAGGCCACAGCCGAGCGCGGCAGCAGCCTTTGTGGCAGCTGTTCTTCCGGGGTTGACTTCGGTCAGGCGGTCATCGTCACCGGCAATGATCAGCTTGATATCGGGATAGCGCTGGCGAAGATGCCTACCCACTGCTAGTAGGTTATGGCAACTCATAGCGCAGGCCACTGGGGCGCCAGTGTCCTCATGGAGTGTGGCGCCAGTCGCCCAGCCTTCGCAGATGGTCAGCGACTGGCCCGGTACCGGATGGCCGATAGGTGAGTAGCACCCCTTGATCATGCCGCCCTCAAGGAACCGCTTGGTGCCGTCTGGAAAGATGCGTTGCACGTTAACCAATTGGCTGTCGTGATACATCGGCACCAGCAACTCGTTGCCACGCTGGCGTAACCTGTGAGGGAGACAGCCCTTGGCAACTAAGTAGGGATGATGGGGATTGGCAGGACTTGCAGCACTCAAAAGTCCACGCGCATATTCGGCGGCGCTATTCTGGCGCTGCAGTTCTTCGGCGTCATGCTGACGCTTAGTCTGTGCGACGTGTTGGCGCGCCTGTGCGGCCTCCAGTGGATTGGCTGGCTTGCGGCTGGTCCAGTGGTGCGTAACTCCGATCTTCCAGCTGCCGAAACAGCCGTAGGCAATCACGTGGAGATGAAGCACGTACCAGCCATTGAACTTGCCATGTCGATCGCCGGGAACGTGAAAACGGTAAATTTTTCCGTCTGCTACAGGCATAAAATTCAGCCGACCAAACACGGCTTGCATTACCTCGAGAAAGGCGTGGATGGCGTTCATGCTCAGGCTCCTCCACAACTGGTCAGAACCGTTATGCGGCCTGCATTCATCAGCCGAACGACTTCGCGGGAAGCTCGTAACGCGTCCCGATCTAGGGCGGTGTCATCGTCGAAAATGGGGGCGACTGCCAGCGCGTCTACACAGTCGAGGAAATCTACTGCGACTGCTTCATCAGACGGCTCCAGAAAAGCAAGCGTTTCAGCCTGATTGGCATCCAATATCAACTGGTAGAGGCGCATTATGGCCTGGCACTGTTGGTCCCATGGGACATCATCGAGTTCGATTGCCTCGATGATTTCGCTAACGTATGAGAATGGCATGACGGTTCTCCACGCAGTAGTTTGCGGAGGCCTATGCGCCTCCGCGTTGCGTTGATCAGACGATTTTGCCGGTATGGGTCACGGTGCGGAGGGCTAGGAACTTAGCGAGGTCGTCCACCCGATAGCGCACAAGGCGGCCCGACTTGACGAAAGGGATTCCATACCGACCTAGCGAACGCCAGACAGACAAGGTATTGGCACTAACCCCCAGAACTTGGGCGGCTTGCTTGTCATCGATCAGGACGGGTGGTGCTTGCGGGTCGTAGCCCAGCGCTTTGGCAATATTGAGGCGGTAGTCCTCGATGAGGGTCTCAATATTGTCTTGGAGGGTTTTGGGCATGGCTACGGTCATCAAATAGGCTCCGCAAAAGGGAACAAGGTCGTGCCGGCAGTGGCATGACGGAGCCAGTTTCAAGAAATACCGAAAATTTTGCTGGGTGGGAAAAGATGATTTTTAACCCAACTTGTATTAACAACGCCTATCGCAACACCGCCATCAGATCGGCCTCGAAGTTACTCAGAATCAAACGTAATTGCGGTGACGAATTGCGCCCATTCGCTCCAACATTTTTCGGCGGCAGTCAGAAGCCGCATTGAAGTTTCTTCTGACGTATTTTCACCTTGTAAGTCAGCCATTGCGGCCTTAACACGCTTCCGTTCTTGCCGAGAAAACTTTGGGAGCTCGCCCCAAGGCAAATCGTATTTACGATGTTTTTCAGAAACGGATGACTTGCGAATAGCCTCCACGAATGCCTCTGCCCTGCGTTCGTCATTCTCTTTCGACCAGGGGTAACCCGCACAGTTGGCAGCGGCACGCATCACGTAATCAAGGGCCCAGAAAGGGACTGGGCAACCCCAGGTTCGGCATTGCTCCAAAGTTCGCCGAACCCAAAACGGGTTGCGTTCGTGGCCTTCCAGCATGTGATGCGGTGCTTTGAAGCGGAAATACCAATAGTTTTGGGCTAGCGAATAAACACGGACACCGTGGTCATCCCCCATACGTACGAATTCCGCCAGGAAGGGCGCCACGGAATCCCCAGAGAATAACTTTTCTATCTGTAGGACATTCAGAGGCATTCAGCAGTGCCCCCATTTTTACGTTTCGTCTGGAGGCTGGTCACCAATGCTGTCACGGTCGCCGACCCCTTGAGACCTGCCGCCTCAAGCATGGCTTGGGTGGCGATGTTGACAGACTGGCGCACCGGGTCGAGGTCAAGGCGTGCATAGATTGCCGTAGCTTGGTGTGTCTTGTGGTTGAGGCTTTTACCGATGATCGCAAGCGAAGCGCCGGTTTTGGCCTGCCAACTACCCAGAGTGCGACGCAGGTCGTGGATACGCAGGTCGGTCATGTCGTAGTTGGCCGGATCAATGTTTGCGGCGGCAGCCATTGCTTCATACTTCTTCCTAGCCCTAACTGGCGCTTGTAGCACCAGTTCTTCAGCCGCTAGCCGCTCTTCGCTGCTCAACTTGTTGAGAGCTTGCAGTTGATCTAGCAAGCGTCGGACGCTGGCCCGGCATAGCGCGGTCGCCCAAGCTTTTTTGGGTTCCACCAAGTGGCCGGTTTTCCCGCTACCAGGGAACACGAAGGGCAACGACTTTGCGAGGCGCTTGCGTACTCGCAGCACGGTCACGGCTTCTGGCGACAGAGTGACATTCTGAGGCGTGCCGTTCTTGGTCATACCGATACGCCAAATGGCCCCGTCCAGGTCAATATCTCGCCAAGCCATTGCCTGTACGTTAGAGCGGCGCGCCCCAGTCAGCAGCGACAGAAGGAAGTAATCAGCCAAATCTGAGTCTGCGATGGCTGCCAGCAGGAAGGGCAGTTCATCGGCTTGCGCGAAGCGATCCCGAGAGGGTGCCGGGTTTTTCTGTATACGGCTTGCTGGGTTAATGCCGCTGAATTGTTCCTGATCAATTGCGAAGTTGAACACTGACGAAATGATGGCCACGGCCTTATCCGCTTGTCGTACGCTTTTCTTGCTAGCCTTGGAGTGGATGGTCTTCACCTCAGATCGGGTGATGTGCGACAGCTTGTTCCCAGCAATAATCCCCATATGAATCCGAGCGGTATCCAAATAGTCTTTCTTAGTACGCTCAGTGATCTGGGAGCCATCGCGCTTCTTCTTGGTTGCCAACATGTCGATCAGCATCTCGGCGAAGGATGGCTCCTCGCGGACAGCGCGACGCACGGCGGCAGGATTCGCGCCAGTAGCAAATTCGGCGAGAAGTTTATGCGCTTCGTTGCGGGCCTGTTCGACAGCCAATTCGGGGAAAGTACCAATCTTCACCCAAGCCATCGATGCCCTCTCAAGCTACCTATAATGCACCCCAACACACCCGCCAAGCCTAGGTTGACCCGGTCAGCAAGCTCAAATCGTGCGGGTTTTTTTTGCCTGGAGAAAACTACATGAGGCCCTTCGACAAGCCGGCCCTCAGCGTAGAACAGCAATTGGAACTGCTTAAGCAAAGAGGCCTGCAAGTTGCCAACGATGATCGGGCCATGCGTTTTCTCGAAGTGGTCACGCTGTTTCGCCTGAGCCCGTACATGCGCCCCTTCCAGGAGCCAGACCCTGAACACACCTTCAAACCCGGCACCACCCTGAAAGCAGTCGCCGACATCTACCGCTTCGATGGTTTGTTGCGACGCATGACCATGGATGCCATCGAGCGTGTCGAAGTCGCTGCACGAGCGACTATTAGCAATCACATGTGCCCCAAATATGGGCCTGATTGGATAGCTGACGCATCAGTTTTCTCTTCGTCATACCCGCATCTCGAATTGTTGCGTCCGCTGCGGGAGCAACTGAATAAGGAGCGCAGCAAACTCAAACGCGATATTGAGCGCATCAAAAATGGTCGACAAGTCGATGGGTTGCAGCAACAGAGGATCGAAAATCGTATACGGGATAACTACTTCCGATACTACGGAGCGACCTATGCCCACCCTGAATTCCCACCCGCCTGGGCGATTCTGGAAGAACTCAGCCTCGGGACGGTATCTACCCTCTTCAATGCCATAGGCAGAAGTGCCGACAAGAAAGCTATCGCCACCAGATTCAATCTACCCTTCGATGTATTGGCTTCCTGGCTACACACTCTGACCTTCATTCGAAACTGCTGCGCCCATCACTCACGGCTATGGAACCGAGAACTCTCGATTCGACCTGCCTTACCCAAAGAATGGACCATCCCAAATGCACCTTCTGATCGGCCTCAACCCAGGCAACGGCTATACATTGTATTGACGATACTGGCCTATCTAACCGACCTAATCAGTCCCGACAGCCAGTGGAAGACTCGCTTGGCCACAATCATGGATAAGCAAGAATCAGGTTATTTGGGACTCATGGGATTTCCACCTGACTGGAAATGCCTGGAGCAATGGAGCTTGGAATAAGGCACCCTTCAAAACAAAGGCTCGCAGCAATGCGGGCCTTTTGTTTTTCTGCGTTAAGCGCCCCTCATCTATCGTGCAGATGCTTCTTCAGAAACGACCGTGTTCGTTCATGGACCGGGTTTTGCAGAATCTCTCCCGGCGCACCCTCCTCTACCACAACCCCACCGTCCATAAAGACAATCCGGTCCGCCACTTCACCCGCAAAGCGCATCTCATGCGTGACGATCAGCATCGTCATGTGTTCCGCAGCAAGTTGCTTCATGACCAGGTTGACCTCTTCGACCAGTTCCGGGTCCAGTGCTGACGTGGCCTCATCGAACAGCATGACTTTTGGCTGCATCGCCAGCGCCCTGGCTATGGCAACGCGCTGCTTTTGCCCGCCCGACAGGCGAGAAGGATATTCATCGAACTTGTTGGCCAGTCCTACTTTCGACAAATATTCCATTGCCAAATCACGAGCTTCATTCTTCGCGAGCCCCTTGAGTTTTATCGGGCCAAGCGCAATGTTTTCATACACGGTCAAGTGCGGAAATAGATTGAAGTGCTGGAACACCATACCCATCTGCTGGCGCACGGCATTTATATGCTGTTCGAACGCACGACCTTTCAAAGGCCGATTGACTTGCTCACCCTCCAGCCAAATCTCTCCATCGTTAAGCACTTCCAGGTGATTGATTGACCGCAGAAGCGTGCTTTTACCGGACCCACTGGGTCCGATGATGGCGATGATTTGTCCACGCGATACGAAAAGATCGATTCCCTTGAGAACTTCAAGTGCTCCGTAAGACTTACGAGCCCCTTTCACCTCAACCATGAATTCATTTCTGGTCATCGTGACATCTCTACCTTGCGTTCGAGAAGATGCAGGCCGGTCTCGAGAACAAGATTGGCTGCATAGTAAATAACCGCCACCGTCAGATAAAACTCAAACGGGCTATAGGTCTCGCTGACTGCAAGTTGTGCGCTGTACACCAACTCTGCAATCCCAATGATGGAAACCAGCGAGGTGTCCTTCAGCAGGACAATCAGATTGTTCCCAAGCGGCGCAATAGTCCTGCGCAGCGCTTGCGGCACGATGATGTAGCGCTGAGTCTGGCCACGGCTGAATCCAATGGACCGGGCGCCTTCGATTTGACCAGGGTCCACCGACATCACGCCGGCACGAATGACGTCGGCGTTGTAGACGGCGAAGTGCAGGCTAAGGCCTATGATGCCGGCCACCAGTGCAGGAATATCGATGCCCACTTGCACCAGTCCGTAATAAATCAGGTACAGCTGAAGCAGAAGTGGCGTCCCCATGAGCAGCCATGTAATAAAGCGCACGGGCAGCGCCAGAATCCTGGGTGCATAAAGAACGGTAAGTGCAAAAGCTACCCCGGCGATCAAACTCAATACGCTGGAGCTTAAAAACATGACGACCGTCCACCAAAGGCCCGTCGCAAGCAGTTCGGAATAGGGTGTAACGATACCAAGATCCAGGTTTTGCATCTGAATGCTCTCACCTTGCCGCGAAGCGGTTATCGAGATAGTCAACGATGTATCTAACCGAATAGACCATCACGATATAAAGCAGCGCAGACACCACGAAAATCTCAAAAGGCTTGTACGTAGAACTGATAAAACGCTGCGCTGTATAGGAAAGTTCAACGACCGAGATCGTCGACACCAAAGCAGATCCCTTGATGAGCGCGACAGCGTTAACACCCAGTGGGCGGATCATCAGTTTTGCGGCTTGTGGCAGCTTGATTAGCCATAACGTCTGCCCCCGCCCAAAACCGATTGAACGTGCAGCTTCCTCCTGGCCGGGATCAACGTTGATGATGGCGCCACGAATGGACTCCGCCATGTAAGCCGCAATGTTCAGACCCAGGCCGATCACACCTGCGGTGAAGGGCTCAAGTTCAAGGCCGATCTGCGGCCCGCCAAAGTAAATGATGAACAGTTGAACCAGGCAGGGAGTACCGCGAAACACACTTATGTAGAGTCTCGCGAGGCTTCGAAACATGAGAAAAGTGGACAACCGCGCAGCCACCAGCACGATGGCGACCAGGAAGCCAAGTAACAGTGCAAGTACGGAGACTTGCACTGTTATCCAGGCCGCCTCCAGGAAAAACGGGAAGGTGCGCTGTATCAGTGTCAGGTCCATGGGAACGCTCAGAAAAGTCCGATTCAATGGCCCGACGACAAGTCGAGCCATGCTCACGATGAACTAGCGGATATCGTTGCCAATCCACTTCATCGAGATCTTTTCGTAGGTGCCATCGGCGAGCATCTCTTCGAGCGCCTTCTGCATTGTGGCCTTGAGCTCAGGGTTATTCTTGCGCAGCGCAATGCCCATGCCCTCGATGCCACCATCGCTGTCGGGTGGAGTAATGATGCGAACTTTCTGCCCTGTTTCCTTGACTGCGACCAGCACAGGAACGCTGTCCATCACCAGCGCATCGATACGACCGGCATCCAGATCGACCAGCATTTCCTGGAGACCTTTATACGATCTCACCTTCAGGTTGCCCCGCGCCCTGGCCCATTTATCGTGGGCATCCCCGAGCGTCACGCCAACGACGACATCCTTCAGATCATCAAAACTTTTGATCGCAGAACTGTCCTTCACCACGATCGTACGGCCAGCATGGTAATAGGGCCCGACGAAATCCACGGCCCTCTGGCGCTCCGGGGTGATGGTCATGGACGCGATAATGGCGTCGTATTTTTTCGCCAGAAGACCGGCAATGATCCCGTCGAACGGGGTCGTGATGATCGTCACTTTTACCCCCATTCGCTCAGCCAGTGCCTCGCTGATGGAGGCGTCGAACCCGACAACCTTGTTGTTCTCGTTCACAAAGCTGAAGGGAACGTATTGGCCACTCATGGCGATTCGGATCTCTTTGGAATCCTGGATCGACTTCAAATCATCAGCATGAACAGCGCAGGTGGAAACAAGTGCCGCAGCCGCCACAGTGGAAGCAACAATCAAGTTCTTGATCTTTTTAGTCAGCATTGGATGGCACCTCGGAAGAATTTGTATTTATTTTTTTGGGGCTCTTCACCCAGCCTTCACGAAAAGCTTTGCACAGGCCATTTTGGAAAGCACCCGGCAAGGTGCCAGCCTGCCTGACACATTGCCGGAGTTGGCCGACACTATGCCGGGCAGACAACGTGCGACAGGACTGAGCCGATATTCCTTGTCGCACGCCTTGATCCAGACGCCTTACTGGAGTGCAGCCCTGAAGCTGTCGTCCAGGACCTCAAGCAGAAAATCAGCATTCTTCTGACTGAAAATCATCGAGGGACGCATTTTCAGAACGTTGTCATAGGGGCCTTCGGTACCGATCAAAACACCTCGCTCCCTGGCACCGTCGGCGACTTTTTTGGCCAACTCCGTGGCCGGAACTTTCGTTTTGCGATCCGTGACCAGTTCGATCCCGAGAAACAGACCCAACCCGCGCACATCGCCTATGACTTCGTATCGCAGCTGCAATTTGCGGAAGCCATCGAGCAGGTAGTTACCGATGGTCAGTGCATTGAGCTTCAAGTTGTCCCGCTCGATCACATCGAGCACCGAAAGCCCTATCGCACAGGAAACCGGACTACCGGCAAAGGTATTGAAGTACTCCATGCCGTTGTTGAAGCTGTCGGCGATCTCTCGCGTAGTCACAACCGCAGACATGGGATGTCCATTGCCAATAGGCTTACCCATGGATACGGCATCGGGCACCACACCCTGGGTTTCAAAAGCCCACCAATGACTGCCTACACGACCAAAGCCGACCTGGACTTCGTCAGCCAGGCAAAGACCGCCCTCTGCACGAACCATTGCATAGACTTCTTTCAGGTAGTTTTCCGGGAAGAACAGCTGCCCGGCGACACTCGGGATGGACTCCGCCAAAAAGAACGCCGGGGCCCTGCCCTGCTTGCGCATGGCCTCGATCTGATCCGCCACGTTCTCAGCGAAACGCTTGCCCAGTTCCTCGAAGGGCCAGTTTTGCGCAGTCCGGTAAGCATCCGGGACCACCGCCTCGAACACATGGTCTGCACGTCCTTTACCCGCCTTGCGCTTGTATTTGTAAGGGCTGAGGTCAATCAGTTCCTGTGTTGTGCCGTGGTAAGCCCAGTCCAGGACGATGGCATCGTTGCGACCGGTGTGATTGCGCGCCATACGAAGCATGAGGCTGTTGGCCTCACTGCCTGAACAGCCGAAGGAAGCGACCGCCAATCCCTCAGGCAACGTGGCAGTCAGCCGCTCTGCGTATTCCACAATGTTGTCGTGCAGGTAACGGGTGTTGGTGTTCAGGCGTGCGGCTTGCCGCGAAATCGCCTGGACCACATCCGGATGAGAGTGGCCGAGGTGGCACACATTGTTGAAGCAATCCAGATACGCCCTGCCGAAGTTATCGATCAGCCAGACCCCGTCTCCGCGCACGAACTTGATCGGATCTGAATAGGAAATCGACAGGTTTGGAAGCAACAGCTCCCTCCGTTTGGCAACGATCTCGGCCTTGGTGCGGCCGTCCTGGCTGTAGGTTTCCGGAGGAATCCCCGCGAGCGTCGATGCATCGGGGAACAGATCGGCCCACACGTCAAGGTAAGCCTGCTCTCCCACACCAATGAACTCGCTCGCTTTCAGCCCGGTGTCGGTGGACATCTGAAAATGCACATGGGGAATCCACCCTCCGTTTTCTGCATCCGCTCCCATGTAGCCGACAAGCGCACCAGCCTCAAGTTGGTCGCCGGGCTTGAGGCGTGCCAGCGCTTCATGGGCCATGTGACCCCAGAGAGTCAAAAATGGCTGGCAACCTTCAGGCGAGTGCTTGAGCATGATCAAGCCGCCATAGCCAAGCGGCTCTCGCTCGACTTCGACACTCTGCACCACACCGGCAACCGGCGTGTAGAGCGGCGTCCCGGCCGGCATGATCAAGTCGACGCCGACGTGAATGATCCGACGCTGCCCTTCGATGAATCGCGATTCGAACGCCGCGCCGGTGTAGATGGTTCTTTCCTCGCCCCATGGCCCGATGCCGAGCGGCACCTTGTGTTCGGCAGAAAACTCGGCCCACCACTTCGTTGCCTCCGCAGGGCGCTGCTCGGCTGAAGCGATCGTCATCACATGCGAAGCATCACCGAATGGTGCGATGGCTTTGTTCATGGTCGACGCCGATGGACGCACGATGTCCGCGAAAGATTTGCTGTTTTCGGCCACCCAACGGCGAACCGCGCCCGCGCCTTCAATCGCATCAAAACCACAGGCCTTGCGCAGAATCGCCGTCGCCAGCCGTGGGTTCATGCGGTCCATTTTTTCCAGGAGGCGCCAGGCCGGCGCTTCGCTGATGGCAAGGTAAGGGTTGTCTTGAGTCTGGCCGTATCGCCATGCCGACAGGGTGACACTGGTAACCAGGCGCATCGCAATGAGGTTGAAGAGGACATCAAGCTCCTCCGGGTGCAGAGGATATTTCTCATGGAAACCGGCCGTGAGGGCCGCTGCCGCGCCAATGGGATCTTCCATGTCGAGGATGGAATAAGCGCAGGTAATGGCGACTTCAGCGATCAGGATCGTATGGACCGCGTCGCCGAAATCGATGATGCCCGAGACTTTCCGGTGATCCTGCGAATCGACGAGGATATTCCAGTCGTTGCCGTCGTTATGAATGACTTGAGTGCGCAAACGCGCCAGCTTCGGTTGAACCGTTTTTTCGAACGTATCAATGAAGCGTTCCAGAATCGCCCTTCTGCCGGCATCTTCCACGAAATGCAGGCGTGAACGTGAACGCGCGGCGTGGCGCAAATCCCAGTCCAGATCCCGCACTGCACCCGGATGGATGAAACCCTGAAGCGCACGATCGACTTCACCGAAAGATTGGCCAAGGCTGCGCATCAATTCGAATGTACGCGGGACCTCGGCAAGTGGCGTTCCATGCAGCCAGCTGACCATGCGAACCGCATGAGTTTCGCCATCAGGTGCCACTGCAGAAGCCAGGAATTCACCGGCCAGGCTTTTCTTGAGAAAAGGCACGGCAAGCTCGGGACTGTAACTGGCGAGGTGGCTGAGAATGGCCGTCTGAAACTCGCTTTCAACCCGAGGTTCCGTCGAGTTGACGACTTTCAGAATCCACCCCGCATCGGTCGCCGTCTTCAACCGATAGTTGCGATCTCGCTCGCCGTCCAGAGGTGTGGCCGTACCGATAACGTTGAAAAGCTGTTGGCCGAGCTTTTCGGCATCCCCCGTCGAGAACTGGGGGGCGGGATGGGATAGGTTGGTCATAGTAATTGTTTTCCAAGCCATTTTTTTCGGTTAGCTTGGCACGCGAAGCCTGGGACGGCAGTAGGTATGCGGTCGGCTTTGGCCTGCATATTGCCGGAATCGACCGGCACAAATTCGGTAGCCAAATTAGGGAGTTCTGATGCGCGACCTGGACACGAAAGATCGCGAAATACTCGACATTCTTTCCAGAGAGGCTCGCATTGCCCTGAAGGCCCTGGCCGCGAGAATCGGACTTTCAAGGAGCGCGACCAGCGAGCGCGTGATCAACCTTGAACGCAATGGCGTGATCCGAGGCTACCGGGCTGATATCGGGGAAATCGATGCCAACGTCATTCGCGCCATCCTTCTTGTCAGCCTCAAGCGCACGCCGGCCATCAGTCTGTTGGACCTGCTTGCGCAAAACTCGCAAGTACGACGCGTCTCCTCGGTCAGTGGCCAGCTCGATCTGGTCATTGAGATCGAATCGCGAACAATCGACGATCTGAATCGGGTCAGAGATGCCGTCGCCAGTCACGAAACCGTTGAAGACATCACCACCGCTGTCGTGCTTCGGCGCGACATAGACCGGCAGGCTTCCTGATTCGCTGTGGTGCCTCGCCCTGAAAACAAAGCCCTCGCATCACTGCGAGGGCTTTGTTGTTTCCGCCGTTTGAAACCCGACGCTTAGTGACCCGCGCTCTGACCACCATCTACGTGCAGGATTTCGCCAGTGACAAAGTTGGCGTTGTCCAGGTACACCACTGCGTTGGCGATGTCGTCGATCTCGCCCATGTGGCCGACCGGGTGCAGGGCGCCCAGAGCGGCGTGGGTTTCTTCGCCGTGCATCGGGGTCTTGATGATGCCTGGGGACACGGCGTTCACCCGGATGCCGCGCTTGGCGTATTCGATGGCCAGGGATTTGGTCGCCGCGTTCAGGCCACCCTTGGTCAGCGAAGCCAGTACAGATGGCACGCCGTCGATCGCGTGATCGACCAGGCTGGTGGTGATGTTCACCACGTGGCCGCTGCCCTGTTTTTCCATCTCGGCGATGGCCAGTTGAGTGATATAGAAGAAGCCGTTGAGGTTCACCGACAACACGTTGGCGTAGTCTTCGGCGGTGTACTGGGTGAACGGCTTGGCAATGAAGATACCGGCGTTGTTGACCAGGGTATCGATGCGGCCGAAACGGGCGATCGCTTCACGAATTACGCGCTGGGCGGTTTCCGGTTCGCCGATGTCGCCGGCCACGGTGAGGATGTCCGGATCGGTAGATGGCTTGATCGAGCGCGAAGTGGCGACGATCCGGTAACCCTGTTCGCGGAAGGCCTTGACCATGCCATCGCCGAGACCTTGGGATGCGCCCGTGATAACGATGACTTTTTTCGAATTGCTCATGATGTTTACCTCTAAAAAATAATGGGATTTGAAATTCGGTGAATCAGGCTTCAACGGGGGCCGACGCCATTTGCCGCAACACTTGTTCGTAGTACTCGACCGACTGCGATCCGGACACCAGGTGACGACCGTTCAGGACCATGGCCGGGACCGAATTGATGCCGCGCTGCTGGTAAAACCCCTCAAGCTCACGCACTTCGTCGCCATACGCGCCGGACACCAGCACCTTGCGTGCGCGGGCCTCGTCCAGCCCGGCTTCACCGGCCAGTTGCACCAGCGTCTGTTGATCGCTCGGGTTCCGGCCTTCGCTGAAGTAAGCGCGCAGCAGGATCTTCTTCAGCGCTACCTGACGCCCTTCTTCCTGCGCCCAGAACAACAGCCGGTGAGCGTCGAAGGTGTTGTAGAAGTGCGTGCGCTTGTCCAGGTCGAACGTAAAACCGATGGCTGCACCGCGCTCGATTTGCATCTTTTTGCCGGCAGCGACGTCTTGAGCGGTGCGTCCGTACTTGCGCATCAAATGCTCGACGGCTTTCTCGCCTTCCGGTGGCATGTTCGGGTTCAGTTCGAAAGGCTTGTAGGTCAGCTCCACCGAAATCTCACCCGCCACGTTTTCGATCGCCTGCTCCAGCGCGGTCGCGCCCAGTGCACACCAGGGACACACCACATCGGAGACGAAATCGATGCTCACCGAAGCGGTCATGACTGCCCCTCCTCCGCCAATTGCTTGCGGTATTGGGTGGTGGTGATTCCGGCGTAACCCCAGTTATCGGTGTCGACTTCCTCGATCACGATGTGGGTCAGGTCAGGGCGTTTGTTGAGAACGCGTTCCAGTGTTTCAGTGATTTCGGCGATCACCTGAGCTTTCTGCTCAGTGGTAACGCCATCGCGGGTAATGCGGACACTTACGAAAGGCATTGAGGAATCTCCAGTGACCTTCCCGTCGGGATGATGGGAGAGGCGTTGGAGCTCAATTTAGGGAGTTCGCTGGAGGGGATAAAGGTGGGAACGGGAACATCATTAGTTACGTGGTGTAATTTGTTCGAGCGGGCTATGGGTTTACTGAGTCCCCATTCCTAAACATGCGGATACCTGATTGCTTCATGGTTTTGAGATGAAACGGTCAACCTGCTCACTGCATTCAGGGAACAGGCTGCCCAGAACCTTTCTTTACATCCTAAACAGCCTGCAAATCACGCAACGCCTCAGGGTGCTGACTCGCCACACGCAGCAGCGTCTGCGCTGCTCCCGTCGGCTGCCGCCGCCCTTGCTCCCAGTCCTGCAACGTCCGCAGGCTGACACCAATCAGTTTGGCGAACGCGCTCTGGGAAATACCTACTTTGGCCCGCGCTTCAGCTGCCACTGACAGCGGTATCTCTGTCACGCGAGCGGCCTTGCCGGCTTTCATCTGCCGCACAGAGTCCAGCAAGTCCTGCTGGAATTGCTCCAGTTCATTGACCATTGCTGATTTCCTCCTTCAGTTGCTTGAGAAAGGCCGCGGGTAAGTTGTCGAATTTCGCCTTGGTGTAGGCGATCAGCAACCAGATAGAGCCTTCTGAAAGCGTGTTGTAGTAAATGACGCGTGTACCACCTCGTTTGCCCATCCCGCTCCGGGACCAACGAACCTTGCGCAGACCGCCGCTGCCAGGAACTACATTGCCGGCCAGCGGATTAGCCGCCAACCAGGTAATGAATTCATGACGTTCGCCATCGTCCCAGATGGACTCAGCATAGCGCTTGAAAATTTCGGTTTCGATGATAGTAAACATAGGCTCGACTATACGGCATTGCCGTATAAATCAACAATGCACGTTTGTCTGTCTCCGTACTCATCGAAGGCATAACGTGTCGCAATTTTCCACTTTTTGCGACACGTCTTCGGAACATGTCGCCGCGAGCGACACGTTTTCAGAACGTGTTCCCGAAATCGACTTTTGACGACATGATCCATTCAGCACACGAAAAAAAGCCCCGATCTAGTCGGGGGCTTCTTCTTTTCTCAGCCTTTCATCAGGCCTCGATACCACAACCCATCATCAGAAGATGTTGATCGGGTAATCCACAAACACACGCACTTCGTTACCACCAACGTTGTACTCGCTCGACTTCTGCGACACGCGCAGGATCGAGCTGCGCAGTTTCACGCTGAGGTCCTTGGCCGGGCCGCTTTGTACGACGTATTTGAACTGGTTGAAGATTTCGCGCTCGGTGCCGCCAGTGCTGGTGGAGGTGGTGATGTTGTCACCGCGCACGTAGGCGAAGTTGTAGCTCAGGCCCGGTACACCGAAGGTGCTGAAGTCCAGTCCGTAGCCCAGTTGCCAGCTGCGTTCGTCTTCGGCGTTGAAGTCGGACCAGTAGGAGTTGGCCAGGTAGATGGTGTTGCCACCGTCGCCGACGCGGTTCTGGTCTTTCTGGTAGCCGCCGTACGGGTAGCCCAGGTTGCTGTCGCCGGTGCTGCGCTGATAGCCCAGGGTGAACGAGTGCGGGCCGGTGGCGTAGATGGCGGCCAGGCTCCAGATCTTGTTGTCGTCGCCGGTGGCGCCGACGTCGCGCATGTAGGAATCATCCAGCTTGGTGCGGTAGCCGTTGAAGTCCAGGGTCAGGGACTGATCCTTGGCCAGCGGGAACACGTAGTTGGCGTTCACGTACTGCTTCTTCAACACGTCTTCGACGTCGGACGCGTACAGCGCAGCCTTGAACTGTTCGGTGAACTGGTAGCTGCCGCCCAACACGTTGATCGACTTCAGGCCACCGCTGTCACGGCCTTCAGCGCTTTTGCGCGATTCGGCGGTGAAGCGACCCGCATCCAGTTGCAGGCCCTTGATCTCCTTGGAGGTGATCAGGGTGCCGGTGTAGCTTTCCGGCAGCAATCGCCCGTTGTCGTAAGCCAACACCGGCAAGGCCGGCATCTGGTCGCCGTAGGTCAGCGTGGTGCTGGACAGGCGGAATTTGACGGCTGCGCCGGCCTTGGCCAGGTCATCGGCCGGTTGGCCGCTGTCACCTTTTTTGAAGAAGTCGATACCTTGCGCGCCGCTGCGATCTTCGCTGCGCTCCAGGTTCAGCGCGTACAGACCGAAGGCATCCACGCCGACACCGATGGTGCCCTGGGTGAAACCGGACGAGAACGTACCGATGGCGGCTTGGCCCCACTCGGACTTGTCGGCGTTACCGTCTTTGAAATCACGGTTCATGTAGGCGTTGCGCAGCAGCACCTTGAGGCTGCTGTCTTCGACAAAACCCTTGGATTCGGCCTGGTCGTTAGCCATGGCCTGTGAAGCGCTCAAAATCCCCAGAGCGATCAGGCTGATTCGCTTGTTCAACATTTTGTTTTCCTTATTACGGGTTGAAACGCGCTGTGTCGAACGGCTGAAACGGCACTATCGCGCTCTTTTTTCGTTCCGCAAACAAAAAAGCCCGCCCACGATGAATCGCGGCGGGCCTTTTTATTATTTTGGGGTTATGGCGGTCTGCCACAGGCGTTGGGCCGAATCGTAGCTGTGGATTTCACGATGTGTCAATTTCATGAATCGTCTGCAATTAGGCAAAAATCGTCTAAGAAATGACTTTACGTGGCAGAAAAATTCAACTTCCAGTGATTTTTTCATAGGTCGAAGGAAGGGAAACAAGCCAAACGTAGCAATATCGACACAATTCGAAACAAACCAGAACAGCACTCAATCAAGAATAATTAACGCAAGTTAATAACAACCATTACCATTCGCACCGTTCCCGCTACACCCCTAAAAATCCTACGGATGCGCTTTTCAATGCCTGCCCCTTTTCGCCTTTTGCCCTACACCAGTCTTGGGCTTTCCGCATTTCTGTCTGCCGGTTTTTCCTACGCTGCACCCACCACCCTGCCTGCCACGGCCATCAACGCCGAAGCGGAAGCCGATGACCCTCGCGTGAAGGAAACCAACACGGCAACCCGAACCAACACGCCGGTTCGCTATGTTCCCCAGGCCATCGATTCGATCAAAACCGAGAACGTTGCCAATTACGGCACCAACGACCTGGGCACTGCGCTCAGTGGCATCCCCAACGTCAGCAGCGGCGCCGACACCCGCTTCGACAGCTTGCGCATTCGCGGCTTCGACGCCAGTAACGACTTCTACCTCGACGGCATCCGCGACGACAGCCAATACGTGCGCGACTTGCACAACATCGAACGCATCGACGTGCTCAAGGGGCCGGCGGCCGTGTTGTATGGCCGTGGCAGCCAGGGCGGGATCGTTAACCGGGTCAGCAAGCTGCCGGAGTTCGGTCGCCGCTCGACCCTCGAAGCCCAGGGTGGCAGCGACGATCTGCGCAGCCTGTACGCGGACCTCAGCTCCGACCCATCCGAAAACATCAGCCTGCGCCTGAACATGGGCAACATGGACCAGAACAGTTTCCGCGATGGGGTGAGCGGCAATCGGCAGTTGTTCGCGCCGTCGCTGAGCTGGCAACTGACCCCCGACCTGAACTGGCTGGTGCAATACGAATACAGCCGTTACAACCGCACGCCGGATCGTGGCATTCCCGGGGTCAACGGTCGCCCGGCGGATGTGGGGCGCGATACGACCTACTTCAGCGACAACGATTTCATCGACGACAAGTCGCAATCCCTGCGCTCGAAACTCACGTACGAGCTGAACGACAACTGGCAACTGCGCCAGACCCTCGGCGTGTTCAAGCTCAACAGCGATTTCGACAATACCTACCAGACCGGCTACACCCCGGCGACCAACCGGGTCACGCGGCAGCACTGGCAACAAGACCTGACTACTCGTAACGTTTACAACAATGTGGAGCTGGAAGGCGGTTTCGATACGTTTGGCCTGGAACATCGCCTGCTGACCGGAATCGAGATCGGCAGCCAGCGCCGCGACCCGACGCTGTACACCGCCGCCACTTCCGGGCCAGGCAGCTCGCCCGTCCCCACTCTGGACCTGAACAACCCCAATCGCGACCTGCGCCACACCGGGCGCATGCAGGTCAGCAGCAGCTCCCACACTGAAGTCGAAAGCCGCGCGGTGTATGTGCAGGATCAGCTGCAATTGAACGATCAATGGCAACTGCTCGGCGGTTTGCGCTACGACACGTTCGACATCGAATCCACCAACAAACTGCGGGACATTTCCGAGGACCGTGACAGTCATAGCACCAGCCCGCGTGTAGGACTGGTCTGGACACCGCTGCAGAATCATTCCTTCTACGCCTCCTGGTCGAAGACCTTTTCCCCGGTTGGCGGTGGCCTGATCGGCATCACGCCGGGCGCGCCCGGGAACACCAATGACCTGAGCCCCGAACTGACCAAACAGAAAGAAATCGGCGTGAAAAGCGACTGGCTGGACGATCGCCTGAGCACCACCCTGGCGATCTACGAGCTGGAACTCTACAACCGCCGCACCAGCGACCCGAACAACCCGACCATTACCCTGCTCACCGGCATGCAACGCTCTCGCGGTATCGAACTGACCGCCGCCGGCAAGATCACCGGCAACTGGTACGTGCGCGGTGGCGTGGGTGTACAGGACGCCACGGTCGAGAAGGACAACAACGGCTTTGAAGGCAAGCGCATCAGCAACGTGGCCAAGCACAACGGCAGCCTGTTCGTGACCTGGAAACCGGAAATGGGCTGGTATGGCGAAACCGGTTTGACCCTGGTGGGCGATCGATATGCCGATAACCTCAACACCACGGTGCTACCGGGCTACGGACGCTGGGACGCACTGGCCGGGTTCCGGCACAAGGACTGGGATCTGCGCGCGGCGCTGAACAACATCACCGACAAGACTTACTACTCGTCGGCGACCAGTGCGGCGCAGATTCTGCCGGGGGAACCGCGCAGTGTCGTCGTTACTGGAACCTACAGCTTCTAAACACACTGCGACACCCTGTAGGAGCGAGCCTGCTCGCGATAGCGGTACATCAGTCAAAAAGTCTGGGCTGACACACCGCAATCGCGAGCAGGCTCGCTCCTACAGTGGACAACGGTGACTGCAAATCCTGCGTCCATAAAAAAAGCGCTGCCATCCCGGCAGCGCTTTTGTTGTTCAATCCGTTGTTTTTCTTCTTATCCTTCCATCACATCCCACAATGCATCCAGTTCCGCTTCGCTGAATAAACCAGCGGGGTAGCGCTCGATTATTGTCCGGCGCGGATCAGTCTCGCTGATCGGACGCGTTCCATTGGACTTGAACCAGTGCGCCAGAATCTGGAGCGATTCACCATTGACTGCCAGGGGATGCAGCGCCCGCTCGCCCACTACCTTCACTTCGGCGTTCATTTCAGCGCTCTCTCCCGGTTTGTGAGCGGCTAACTTATCCAAGGTTTATGACAGAACGACTAAAGTTCTCCCCTCCCTGTTTTGCAACATGTGCAATACAAGAGCTATGCCAAGGTGCCCTGCTTGTTGGCAAACCGATACAAAAAAGCCCGCAAACCTTGCGGAATGCGGGCTGTATGCAAGGCAACGCGCGAAAACGTTTGCCTGAATTTTTTCACAATTAACTCAGGATGTTACGGGCTCACTCATTCCTTGTGCGGCGCAGGCTGCTGTTGGGTAAGGCAGTGAATGTTACCGCCACCCAGTAACAGTTCGCGGCCCGGAACCATGACCACTTCGTGCTGCGGGAACAGCGACTGCAGGATCTCCTTGGCAGGGCCATCCAGCGGGTCGTCGAAGCTTGGCGCAATGATGCCGCCGTTGACGATCAGGAAGTTCACGTAGGAACCGGCCAGACGCACCGACGGATTACGCTCCTGTGTGCCATCCACCGGATCGACGCCAGCGCACTCTTCCTCGGTCGCGTACAGCGGACCCGGAATCGGCATCTTATGCACCGTGAACGGGCGTCCCTTGGCGTCGGTGCTGCTTTGCAGCACTTTCATCGCCGCCTGGCAGCGCGGGTAGTTCGGATCCTGCGGGTCGTCGGTCCACGCCAGCAGCACTTCACCCGGACGCACGTAGCAGCAGAAGTTATCCACATGGCCGTCGGTTTCGTCGTTGAACAGACCGTCCGGCAGCCAGATGATCTTATCCACAGCCAGGTTGTCTTTCAGCACCGCTTCGATTTCCGCACGGTTCATGTGCGGGTTGCGATTGCGGTTGAGCAGGCATTCTTCGGTGGTGATCAGCGTGCCTTCGCCATCGACGTGAATCGAACCGCCTTCAAGCACGAAGCCCTCGGTGCGGTAGCGCGGGCTGCGCTCGATCTCGAGGATCTTGCCGCCCACCTGGGAGTCACGGTTCCACGGCGAGTACAGGCCGCCGTCAAAACCGCCCCAGGCGTTGAAGTCCCAGTTCACACCACGGACTTCGCCGCTGTTATTGATGACGAACGTCGGGCCGGTATCACGGACCCAGGCGTCATCGCTGGACATCTCTACAACACGGATATTCGGCACGTCCAGGCGGGCCCGGGCGTTTTCGTACTGGCCGGCGGACACCGCCACGGTGACCGGTTCGAAACGGGCGATGGCCTTGGCCACCGCCACGTGCGCGGCTTGCGCCGGTTTGCCGCCCAGGCGCCAGTTGTCCGGACGCTCGGGCCAGACCATCCAGGCCTGGGTTTGGGGTGCCCACTCGGCCGGCATGTAGAAACCGTCTGCGCGCGGGGTGCTTTTCAAAGTGGTCATGTCGATCAGGACTCCAGGGTGCCGTCGAGGGTTTTCAGCGCGTCGTACAGGTTCGGACGACGGTCACGGAACGTGCCCCACGCGCTGCGGATGTGTTCGAGTTGGTCGAGGTCGAAGGTGTGAACCAGAATGCCTTCTTCGGTTTCATTGAGCTCCTGCACCTTCTCGCCGAACTGGTTGGCGATGAACGACGAACCATAAAAAGTGATGTCGTAGCCGTCTTGTTCTTCGTTGCCGATGCGGTTGCTGGCGATCAGCGGCATCAGGTTAGCGCCGGCATGGCCTTGTTGCACGCGCTGCCAGTGATCCCGGGACGAAATGGTCTTGTCATGGGGTTCGCTGCCGATCGCGGTCGGGTAGAACAGGATTTCCGCGCCTTGCAGCGCCATGCTGCGCGCAGCCTCCGGGAACCACTGGTCCCAGCAGATGCCCACGCCGATTTTCGCGTAGCGGGTGTTCCACACCTTGAAGCCGGTATCGCCCGGGTTGAAGTAGTACTTCTCGTGGTAGCCAGGACCGTCCGGGATGTGGCTTTTCCGATAAATCCCGAGGTTGCTGCCGTCGGCATCGATGATTGCGATGCTGTTGAAGCGTGCGCGGCCCGCCAGTTCGTAGAAGCTGATCGGCAAGACGACTTGCAGCTCCTTCGCGACTTTCTGGAAATGCTTGATGGCGACGTTGTTTTCAACGGTCGTGGCCAGTTGCAGGTAATCCGGGTTCGGCTTCTGGCAGAAGTACGGCACTTCGAACAATTCCTGGATGAGGATGATCTGCGCGCCCTTGGCAGCGGCTTCGCGGACCAGCCTTTCAGCGACTTCGATGTTGCCTTCAAGGTCCCAGGAACAGGCCATTTGCGTGGCAGCGACAGTAACGTTACGGCTCATGAAGCATCTCCGGGCAAGTGCGTGACGTTCGGGCGTGGTTCAACCACGCCCTGGCATTGGCGACTTTATATCCGATAAATATCGGCTTTTAAAGCTGCATTATCGCCTTTCGTCTAAATTTACGCACATAAACCCGATAACAATCGAATTAACAGTACAAAGCAAATGTGGGAGCGAGCCTGCTCGCGAAAGCGGCCTACCAGTCAACATCAATGTCGACTGCACGACCGCCTTCGCGAGCAGGCTCGCTCCCACAATGGGTTTTGTGATTACAGGTCTTCGGCCAACACCTTCGACAGCATGTCCACAAAGAAATCCACGCTCTGGCGCGACGTGACCATCGGCGGCTTGATCTTGAGCACGTTCAGGTAGTCGCCGGTCGGCTGCATGAAGATGCCCAGGTCGCGCAGGCGGTTGCACAGCGCGGTGGTTTCTTCGGTCGCGGGCTCCAGGGTTTCGCGGTTGCGGATCAGTTCCACGCCCAGATAGAACCCGGAACCATGCACCGCGCCCACCAGCGGATGAATATCGATCAACGCTTCAAGACGCTCCTTGAAATAGCCACCCACGACCTGAGCGTTTTCCCAGAGCTTTTCATCTTCCATCACATCCAGCACCGCCATGCCGATCTGGCAACTGACCGGGCTGCCGCCAGCGGACGAGAAGAAGTAACCCTCGGCCTCCAGCGCTTCGGCGATTTCCCGACGGGTGATCACCGCGCCCAGTGGCTGGCCATTACCCATGCCCTTGGCCATGGTGATGATGTCCGGCACCACGCCCTGCTCTTCGAAGCCCCAGAAGAAGTGCCCCATGCGCCCGTAGCCGACCTGCACTTCGTCGGCGATGCACACGCCACCCTGGGCGCGCACCTTGGCATAGACCTCTTTCAGGTAGCCCGCTGGCAGCGAGATACCGCCGGCATTGCCGTACACCGGCTCGCAGATGAAACCGGCCAGCTGGCGTTTCTGTTCGGCGATTTTTGCCAGGTGATGGTCGACGCTGCGCACGTAGTCCGGCGCGCTGTCCGGGCCACGGAATTCGCCGCGATAGGTGTTCGGTGCAGTCACCGGATGCACCCAGTCCGGGCGACTTTCCAGCGCCTTGGGGTTGTCGGCGATCGAGGTCGACACCGCATCCGCGCCCACGGTCCAGCCGTGATAAGCCTCCAGCACGCTGACCATGTCGCGCCCGCCGCTGTAGGCCCAGGCCAGGCGAATCGCCAGGTCATTGGCTTCGCTGCCACTGTTGACCAGGAACACCCGGTCCATGGAATCCGGCGCCAGCTTCAGCAAGCGCTCGGAAAATTCCGCGACGGCGGCGTAGTTGAACCGCGAGTTGGTGTTGAGCAACGACCACTGGCGGCTGGCGACGGCGGCCATGCGCGGATGACCGTGGCCGAGCACCGCGACGTTGTTGAGCATGTCGAGGTACGAGCGGCCCTGCATGTCGATCAGGTGATTGCGCCAGCCGCGCTCGATGCGCGGCGGGTCGACGTAATAGTGTTTTTGCGTGCGGGCGAAGCTGGCGTCGCGACGGGCCAGCAAGGTCTGCGCGTCGAGTTCATCTTCGGCGTCACAGGCCAGCCCCAGCAACGCCGCCGGTGACGGGCACAGTGCCTGCCAGGCCGCTGCGCGGGTCGGCGTACAGAACAGCGGTGCATTGAACGATGCGTCCCGACTCAGTTGCACCCGCAATGGTCCGCTGACGGTACCCAGCACCTGGCCTTTGACCAGTGCGGCACCGGCATGCACCGATGACGTCACGCCCCACAGGCGCACGCTTACTTGCGGCCCATCCAGTTGCAGCACATTTGGCGAAGCCTGATGCACCACCCCGGCGAACGGCGCTTCGACGGCCGTCCCCTGGGGCACGCGCAACTCGACGTGCAACGGGCAGGTATCCGGTTCGATGGCGCTGTCCGGCCGGGTCCGGGACAGGCGGTATTGCCCGTAACGGCTGGCCGCCAGACCGTGGGCCGTGGCGGCTTCGTCCAGCAGGCGCTGGTCAATGCCTTCCTGTTCCCAGTTACCGGCCTCGAAGTGCGGGCTGAGCACGCCCAGATCGATCAAGGCGAATTCACGTCCCACCAGACTTGGCAGCAGCGGCGCAAAACCTTCGCTGACAATGGCCGGCAATTTTTGCCCGACGGCGGCGAGGATCGCGGCTTCCATCAGTGCCAACGGCACCGAAGCCGCCACGCGGAAGATCTCCCACTCGTGGGTCAGGTTGTCACGGCTGTAGGTGTTGCCCGGATCAATGCTGACCTGCTGCTCGCCACTGAGCACCAGCACCGCCGCGCGGGCGACGATCAGCGGCCACAGCGCCAGCAATTCTTCGTGGGTCAGCGGATTGACCGCGTGAAAGGCCTGGACCGCCGGCAAAATGCAGAAGGGATCGCCATCGCCGTGGTGCAGCAAGGCGGCGCAAGTCACCGACAGATCGGTGATGCGCCAGGTGCGCACCAGATCGCCGAAATCGATCACCCCCTGCAACTGCCACTGACGCTCGGCGTCGCGCTGCCAGACCACGTTATCGTCGGTGATGTCCATGTGAATGGCCTGCACCGGCAACTTGTCCACCAGCGGCTGCAAATGGCGTTTGGCTTGCGCTGCAGCCTCGGCGATCAGCTTGCGCTGAGCCTCATCCTGGATGACCGGCAGCAAATGCGCGATCAGGGCCTGGGCATGACGCGCGTCCCATTGCAGCGTGCGCACCAGGCCGGGATGGTCGAAATCCGCCAGCGCCAGGTCCATCTCGCCACACAGGCGACCGAAGCCGGCCACCACCGTGCGGTTGAAATGGTCGAGGTGGGTCAGGGACTGACCCTCGATGTAATCGAGCAGGCGTACATGCACCGCCTGACCGGCTACGTCCAGGGAGAGCAGATCCTCACCGTTTTTTGCCGCGATCACCCGCGGCACGTGGACATCCGGATGCTGCCCCAGGTGCTTGAGCCCGGCATGTTGGGCCTGCAACTCCAGCGCCGAATAGTCGCCACGGCAGATTTTCAGGACGAAGCGGCCCTGATCGCTGTCGACGCGATAGTTCAGATCCTGCTGGCTGCCCAGGGCCTGCAGCCTGCCGTTCAGCCCGTAATGTTCCTGCAACAGCTCAAGTGCTTGCTCCGCAGAGACCTGCGGGCTGGGCAAACTGGCGCGGTGAATCAAGGTGGCGAGCGGCATGGAACAGACCTCTTCTATGAAGGTGTTAAATTTATTAGGCGCCTATATCGCCACTGCGCGCGCCGATACGCAACCCCCCACCCCCCGCTTGCCCGCCCAGTGGTGACTCGCACCCGGCGACGCTTTGCGCAAGAATGTCGCCCAGCATGCCAACCGTCGGAGAAAACCATGAATGTCATTGCCACCGAGCTACCCGGTATTTTGATCATCGAGCCCCGGGTGTTTGAGGACGATCGTGGTTTCTTTTTCGAAAGCTTCAACGCCGATGCCTTCGCCCATGCCACCGGCGCACAGGCGACCTTCGTCCAGGACAACCATTCGCGCTCGCGCAAGGGCGTGCTGCGCGGCCTGCATTACCAACTGGAAACACCCCAGGGCAAACTGGTTCGCGTGATCAGTGGCGAAGTGCTGGACGTGGTGGTGGACATGCGCCGCAGCTCGGCGCATTTCGGTCAATGGCTCACGGTGCGCCTGAGCGCCGCAGACCATCGCCAGCTGTGGGTTCCCGAGGGTTTCGCCCACGGCTTTGTGGCGTTGAGCGAAACGGCCGAGGTGCTTTACAAGACCACGGACTATTACGACCCTCAAGCCGAGCGCTCCCTGCGCTGGGACGACCCGGACCTGGCCATCGACTGGCAGCTGGACGGCGCACCGCTACTATCAGCCAAGGATCAGAGCGCGGCACTGTTCAAGGACGCCGACACCTTTGCCTAGCCATACTGTGCCCATCCGCAAAGGCGCCCGATGCCCATGAGTGCAAACCTTCCTCGCAGACCCCGCTGGCGCAGCCTGGCCTTGCTCGCGCTGTGCCTGGCGCCGTTGCTGTGGCCGCTGGAGCATCTGGCCGAGCGCTATTACCGCAGCGAACTGGCCGGGCAGAATCGCCAGACCCTGGACCTCTACGTCGCCAACCTCTTGGGTACCCTGCACCGTTATGAAGTGCTGCCGCAGATTCTCGGCGACCTGCCGGCCCTGCGCGCCGTGCTGGGCGCACCGGACGATAGCGTCACCCAGGGCAATGCCAACCGACTGTTAAAAAACATCAGCACCCAGACCGGTGCCGAAGTCATGTACCTGATGGACACCACCGGCAAGACTCTGGCGGCCTCCAACTGGGATAAACATGACAGTTTCGTCGGGCGTAATTTTTCCTTCAGGCCGTATTTCAGCGAAGCCATGGCCGGGCGGCTCGGGCGCTTTTTCGGGCTGGGCACCACGTCCGCCAAACGCGGTTACTTCTTTGCCGCCGCCGTGCGCAACGGCGAGAAAATCACCGGCGTGCTGGTGGTCAAGGTTGACCTCGACCACACCGAAAGCCTGTGGGGCAAAACTCCGGAACAACTGCTGCTGACCGATCACAACGGCGTGGTCATCCTCACTTCGCGACCGGAATGGCGCTTTCGCGCAACTCGCCCCTTGAGCGAAGACGAACGCTTGGCCATCAGCGCGATCCAGCCCTACCCGACCCGCGAGCCCAAGCCCCTGAAGCTCAATCCCAAGGCCTGGCTGACCCAGACCCAGACCATGGCGGAAACCGGCTGGAACGTCAGCATCCTCGCCCCCCGAACCCTGATCGACCGCCCGGTGCGCACCGTGGTGGCGATTGGCGGCGCAACCCTGTTGGTGGTGATGCTGTTGCTCGGCCTGATGATGCAGCGCCGCCGACATTACCTGGAGCGCATCGCCTTCGAAGCCAAGGCCCGACGAGAGCTGGAAGACCGGGTCGCCGAACGCACCAGCGACCTGGAAGGCCTCAACCGGCGCCTCAAACAGGAAGTGTTGGAACGCGAGCAGGCGCAACAAGAGCTGGTGCGCGCCCAGGATGATCTGGTGCAGGCCGGCAAACTGTCGGCGCTGGGCACCATGTCGGCGAGCATCAGCCACGAACTCAACCAACCGCTGGCCGCCATTCGCAGCTACGCGGAAAACGCCGAAGTGTTGCTCGATCATCAGCGCACCGACGACGCCCGCGGCAACCTCAAGTTGATCAGCGAGCTGACCGGGCGCATGTCCTCAATCATCGCCCACTTGCGCGCCTTTGCCCGGCGCGACCGCCACGCCCCGGAAAGCGTCGCCCTGCAACCGGCGCTGGACGACGCCCTGGCCCTGTTGGCCAAGCGCCGGCGCAGCATGGACGTGGAATTGATCCGCGACTTGCCCGCCGCGACGCTGTGGGTCGAGGCTGGTGAAACCCGCTTGCGCCAGGTGCTCGGCAATCTGCTGGCCAACGCCCTGGATGCCCTCACGGAAAAAGGCCCGCCGCGCAAACTCTGGCTGAGTGCCCAATCCAGCGCCGATGGCGTCAACCTGTACATTCGCGACAACGGCCCCGGTTTCTGCATGGAGGCCCTTGGCCGCGCCAGCGAGCCCTTCTACACCACCAAGACCCGCACCCAGGGGCTTGGCCTGGGATTGGCGATCTGCGAGACCCTGATGCGTGCCTTCGGCGGCGAACTGTCGTTCGCCAACCACAAGGAAGGCGGCGCGCTGATTACTTTGAAACTGCGCGCAGGCGCACCGGGTGTAAGCCTGCAACCGTCCGAGGACCGAAGTGCATGACCATCGACAATCACATTCAGGTGGTGATGATCGACGACGATCCCCACTTGCTCCAGGCCCTGAGCCAGACCCTCGATCTGGCCGGCCTGAAGGTTCTGTCGCTGGCTCAGGCCAAGGGGCTGGCCGCGCAAGTGGAGCGTGACTGGCCGGGGGTGGTGGTCAGTGACATTCGCATGCCCGGCATGGACGGCATCGAGTTGCTCACCGAACTGCATGCCCAGGACCCGGAGCTGCCGGTATTGCTGATCACCGGACACGGTGACGTGCCGTTGGCCGTGCAAGCGATGCGTGCCGGGGCCTACGACTTTCTGGAAAAACCCTTCTCCAGCGACGCCCTGCTCGACAGCGTGCGCCGTGCCTTGGCCCTGCGCCGCCTGGTGCTGGATAACCGCAGCCTGCGGCTGGCCCTGAGCGATCGCAATGAGCTGAGCGCACGGCTGGTCGGGCAATCGCCCTCGATGTCGCGACTGCGCGAGCAGATCGGCGCTTTGGCAGCGACCAAGGCGGACGTTTTGATCCTCGGCGAAACCGGTGCCGGTAAAGAGGTGGTGGCCCGGGCACTGCACGATTTGTCGAGCCGCCGAAACGGCCCGTTCGTGGCGATCAACGCAGGCGCCCTGGCCGAGTCGGTGGTCGAGAGCGAATTATTCGGTCACGAACCCGGCGCCTTCACCGGGGCGCAGAAGCGGCGTATCGGCAAGTTCGAATTCGCCAACGGCGGCACGTTGTTCCTCGACGAAATCGAGAGCATGAGCCTGGATGTGCAGGTGAAACTGCTACGCCTGCTGCAGGAACGTGTGGTCGAGCGCCTCGGCGGCAATCAGTTGATCCCGCTGGACATCCGCATCATCGCCGCCACCAAGGAAGACCTGCGCCAGGCCGCCGATCAGGGGCGTTTCCGCGCCGACCTGTATTACCGTCTGAACGTCGCGCCACTGCGCATTCCACCGCTGCGCGAGCGTGGCGAAGATGCGCTGGTGCTGTTCCAGCACTTTGCCGACGAGGCCAGCGCACGCCATGGCTTGCCGCCCCACGAGCTGCAACCGGGGCAACGCGCGCTGCTGTTGCGCCACGCCTGGCCCGGCAACGTACGCGAATTGCAGAACGCCGCGGAACGCTTTGCCCTTGGCCTGGAACTGGCGCTGGACAACAACGAGGCTCAGGGCGCCGCCGGGACCCTCGTGGAAATGGTCAACGGCGGCCTGAGCGAGCAAGTGGAAAACTTCGAAAAGACCCTGATTGCCGCCGAGCTGGCGCGCTCGCACAGCTCCTTGCGCAGCGTCGCAGAAGCCCTGGGCATTCCGCGCAAGACCTTGCACGACAAACTGCGCAAACACGGCCTGAGCTTCGCCGACAGCGGTGCTGCCAGCCACAGCGAAGAACTCGATTGAGCTACCGTCCCATCAACCCTTGCACACAAGAGGCTGCTGAATGAGCCGCGACAGTCGTCAACTGGAATCCGTCCTCCACCACGACATCCCCCTCACCCGGGACATGGGCCTCAAAGTGCTCGACTGGCACGATCAGCAACTGCGCCTGCACTTGCCGCTGGATGCCAACGTCAACCACAAAAGCACCATGTTCGGCGGCAGCCTGTATTGCGGCGCGGTACTGGCCGGCTGGGGCTGGATGCATCTGCGCTTGAAGGAGGAAGGCATCACCGACGGGCACATCGTGATCCAGGAAGGGCAGATCAACTATCCGCTGCCGGTGACGGGCGATGCCCATGCCATCTGCCCGGCGCCGAACGCGCAGGTGTGGAAGAAGTTTCTGGCGATGTATCAGCGCTACGGGCGGGCGCGCCTGACCCTGAATACGCGGGTGGTGAATGCGGGGAGTGATGAGGATGCGGTGAGGTTTGTCGGGCAGTACGTCCTGCACCGGTAACCTGGGATATCTACAAAAACCTGTGGGAGCAAGCTCGCTCCCACAGGGATTTCGCAGAATTGACTGCGACTTGCGAAGGTTACGAACGCGCCAATTCCAGCAACGTCTCCCGCCACGCCGCTTTCGCCGGCAACGCCAGGAAAAACCCGTTCAACAACGATTCCCGCGCCGGATAGCTGAACGGTTCACCGTCCAGATCCAGCACATCACCGCCCGCCCCTTCCAGCACGCCTTGTGCTGCCGCCGTGTCCCACTGGGAAGTCGGCGCCAGGCGCGGATAACAGTCGGCCGCCCCTTCGGCCACCAGACAGAACTTCAGCGAGCTGCCGATGTTCGCCAATTCCAGCTCACCCAGGCCGGCACTCAAGCCGGCGAGCAAGCGCTCCTGCTCCGGGCTGGAATGGCGGCGGCTGGCGACCACCGTGAACGCGGCCCCCCTCGGTGGCACGTCACGAACCTGAATCGGTTGCGGCTCGGTACCCTTGTCGCCGCGCCATGCACCCAATCCGGCGCCGCCCACATAAAACCGGCCGTTGGTCGGCATCGAAACCACGCCAAACACCACGCGCCCCTGCTCGATCAGGGCAATGTTGACGGTGAACTCTTCGCTGCCAGAGATAAATTCCTTGGTGCCGTCCAGCGGGTCGACCAGCCACCAGCGTTGCCAGCCGGCGCGTACGTCCTGAGGGATGTTGGCGTCTTCTTCGGACAGCACCGGGATGCTGGGGTCCAGCGCCGTCAGCCCGGCCACTATCACGTGATGGGCGGCCAGATCGGCGGCGGTGACCGGCGAATCGTCGGCCTTGGCAGTCACTTCGGTATTGATGCGCCAGAACGGCAGGATCGCATCGCCAGCCTTCAAGGCCAGCTCAATCACAGGCGTCATCAATGGGTGAGGGAAATTCATGGCAGAAACACTCCGCGTTGGGTCAACAAATCTCGGGCCAGGTACAACGCCGCCAAGGCACGACCTTCGGTGAACTGCGGATTTTGAGCCAGCGCCGACAACTCCCGAAGGTTGACCTTGCCCAGGCCCATCGGCTCGGGCTCGTCACCTTCCAGGCGTTCTTCGTAGAGGTCGGTGGCCAGTACCACCTGGATTTTCTGGCTCATGTAACCAGGCGACAACGACAACTCGGTCAAATGCTCCAGCTGCCGCGCGCCAAAACCGGCCTCTTCCTTGAGTTCACGCTCCGCCGCCGCCAGCACATCTTCGCCCGGTTCGATCAGGCCCTTGGGCAGCGACAGTTCGTATTCATCGGTACCGCCGCAGTACTCTTCGACCAGCACCGCATGATCGGCATCGAGCATCGCCACGACCATCACCGCGCCGTAGCCTGCGCCTTTGCCGACCAAACGCTCATAGGTACGCTCCACGCCATTGGAAAAGCGCAGCTTGAGCTCTTCGACGCAGAACAAGCGACTGGTGGCAACGATCTCGCGGGCGAGGACGGTGGGTTTCTGGCGCATGCAAAGCTCCTTGGCGTGAACGCGCTACTATAACGCGGCTTTCCGATTGTTTACGCCAGATATCCATCTATTGCCCGAGACACTGCCATGCCTTTATTACCGTGGCCTGACATCGACACCGTCCTGCTGGACATGGACGGCACGCTGTTGGACCTGCACTTCGACAACCATTTCTGGCTGGAGCACTTGCCCCGGCGCTACGCCGAATTGCACGGGGTCAGCCGGGCCATGGCCGAGCTGGAGTTGCAGCCGCTGTTCGAACGCAACGCCGGTCAGCTGCAGTGGTACTGCCTGGATTTCTGGAGTGCCGAACTGAAACTGCCGGTGCGCGAATTGAAACTGGAAACCGCCCACCTGATTGCTTTACGCCCGGATGCGGACACGTTCCTGGAGGCAATCAAACAGGCCGGTAAACGCGTGATTCTGATCACCAACGCCCATCGCGACTCACTGTCGCTGAAGTTGGAGAGAATTGAACTGGCTCCGTACTTCGAGCGTTTGATCAGCTCTCACGATTACGGCTTCCCCAAGGAAAACCCACAGTTCTGGGACGCGTTGCAGGCGGACATCGATTTCGACCCGGCGCGCAGCCTGTTCATCGATGACACCTTGCCGATATTGCGCAGTGCACGAAATTTCGGCGTGGCGCATTTGCTGGCAGTGCGCGAGCCGGACAGCCGCAAGGGGCCGAAGGACACGGCGGAGTTTGCGGCGGTGGGGGATTATCGGGATTTGATTACCGGGCTGTGAGACCGAGGCGCGGCCATCGCGGGCAAGCCTTGCTCCCACAAGTACTGTGTCGTGAACATCATTTGTGAACGACACAAATCCTGTGGGAGCAAGGCTTGCCCGCGATGGCCTTCATGCGGTCTCAAGCCTTACTCGGGAATCCGCAATGACTGCCCCGGATAGATCTTGTCCGGATGGGACAACATCGGTTTGTTGGCTTCAAAGATCTTGTTGTACAGGTTGGCATCTCCATACACGCGCTTGGAAATGGCGCTGAGGGTGTCGCCCTTCACAACGGTGACAAATACGGCAGCCTTCACCACTGGCCCGGTCACGGTGATCTGATCATCCACGCTGCCGACTCCGGCAATATTGCCCACTGCCAGCAGGATTTTTTCTTTCTCCTCCTGACTGCCTACCTCGCCGGTCACAGTGACTTTGTCGCCATCTACCGTCGCCTGTACGTTCGGATTACCCAGGCCAACCTTACTGATGTGATCTTTCAACTGCTCACTGGCATTGGCGTTACCGGGCGTCAACAGATCCAGCAGTTTTTCGCCTGCCTCTTTCACAAAGCTTAAAAGACTCATCGTTTGCTCTCCCTGGAAAGTTAGTTGTCCAGACGCAAAAGCCTAGACCACCCATCCAAGGCACGGATCCAACCCGACCAATGACGCGGCTTCGCCCCTAACGATAGAATCCGCAGCTTTCCCGTTTCCCTGGAGCGAAGATGGACATCAAGCAGCTGAAATTCCTCATCGCTCTGGACGAAACCCGGCACTTCGGCCAGGCCGCCGCGCGCTGTCACATTACCCAGCCAACCTTGTCCATGCGCTTGCGCAGCCTCGAAGAAGAGCTCGATCTGCCGTTGGTCAATCGCGGGCAGCGCTTCGAAGGTTTTACCGCTCCAGGCGAACGGGTGCTGGCCTGGGCGCGCACAGTGCTGGCGGCCTATGACGGTTTGTACGCTGAAGCGGCGGCCTGTCGCGGCAATCTGGTCGGCACCCTGCGCCTGGGCGTGGTGCCGCTGTCGAGCTTCGACCCGTTGCCGCTGTTGCAACGCCTGCACGCCGAGCACCCGAACCTGCGCTTCGAGTTGTCCTCGCTCAGTTCCGAGCAAATCCTCGAGCAATTGGCGAACAACCGCCTGGACCTCGGTGTGTCGTACCTGGAGCGCCTGGATACCGAGCACTTCGATTCGCTCACGTTCAGCGAGGCCCGCATGGGCTTACTCTACGATCACCGTTTTTTCAACTTCGGCGAGGCGCCGCTGAGCTGGGAATCGCTGATCGAGCTACCGCTGGGCATGCTGACCAGCGGCATGCACTTTCGCCAGTCCATCGACCACAACTTCCACAGCCGTGGCCTCACACCCCGCCCCCTGCTGCAAACCGATGCCGTGCATCAGCTGCTGCAGGCGGTGCATGGCGGCTTGTGCTGCGCGATCATGCCATTGGACAGCGGCCTGGAAAGCCTGACCGATGATTTGCGCCTGCAACCCATCGAGAACGCCCAGACCCTCGGCCGGCTGGGGTTGATCATGCGCCGAAGCGCGCCACGATCAGCGCTGGCGGAAGCCTGTTTCGCGATTTATCAGCAATCGCTGGCAGGCGCTTGATCGACGGCATCTATCGGTAGATCAGTATTAGCGATTAGACGCGACAAGTTGACGCGCCTAGTCTTAAACCTGATCAAACCCTCGGTGATGCCATGGACACCCAGCGCCCTTCCTGCCCGGCGCCCGCCGTAGAAACGCCCGCGCCTGCTGCCAGCCAGTCCTACAGCTACAGCAACCTCGAAAACACGGAATCGACCAGCACCGCGCTGGCCGAGGAAGTGGCACTGTCGATCGCCTACAACGGCATCAGCCAGGCGGTAATGCTGGTGACGCCGACCGACCTTGAAGATTTCATCGTCGGTTTCAGCCTCGGCAGCGGCATCATCGAGGACGCCAATGACATTTATGACCTGCAACTGACCGGCTCGGGATCGGCGCAATACGCGCAAGTGACCATCGCCAACCGTGCGTTCTGGAATCTCAAGCAGCAACGTCGGCAAATGGCCGGCACCAGCGGTTGCGGGCTCTGTGGCGTGGAAGCGGTCGAGCAAGCATTGCCCGAGCTGAAAGTGCTGCCCGGCGCGCCCTTGCCGCCGGCCGAATGGCTCGAGGGCCTGCGCCAGCGGATCGGCGCCTTCCAGCCCCTGGGCCAGTACAGCGGCGCGGTGCATGCGGCGGTATTCATGAACGACCAGGGTGAGCTGTTGCTCGGTCGTGAAGACATTGGCCGACACAACGCCCTCGACAAGCTGATTGGCGGGCTGATCCGCCGCAACATCCCGATGGCTGGCGGCCTGGCGATTGTCACCAGCCGCTGCAGCCTCGAACTGATCCAGAAAGTGCTGCGTGCAGGCATCCAGACCCTCGTTAGCCTGTCGTCGCCCACGGGCCTTGCCGTGCAATGGGCCCGTCGCCACAACCTCAATCTCATTCATCTGCCACAAAAGAATGCGCCGCGGGTCTACAGCCCGGCTTTGGAGAACCAAGCGTGAGTCAACACCGTCAAGCCGACCAGACACCCGTTCCCCGTTACAAACCCTACAAAGGCCCGGCCGGTGGCTGGGGCGCGCTGATCAGCGTTGCCCAGGCCTGGTTGACCAGCGACAACGCGCTGAAAAACCTGCGCATGATGCTCAAGACCAACAAGAACGGTGGTTTCGACTGCCCCGGTTGCGCCTGGGGTGACTCGCTGGAAGCCGGCATGGTGGCGTTCTGCGAGAACGGCGCCAAGGCGGTGAACTGGGAAGCGACCAAGCGTCGTGTCGACGGCAAATTCTTCGCCAAGCACAGCGTCACCTCATTGCTGGAGCAGAGCGACTACTGGCTTGAGTATCAGGGCCGCCTGACCGAACCGCTGGTGTACAACGCCGAAACCGATCGCTACCAGCCCATCAGTTGGGACGACTCCTTCGCCCTGATCGCCAAGCACCTGCGCGCTCTGCCGAGCCCGGATCAGGCCGAGTTCTACACCTCGGGACGTGCCAGCAACGAAGCGGCGTTTCTCTATCAATTGTTCGTGCGCGCCTATGGCACCAACAACTTTCCCGACTGCTCGAACATGTGCCACGAGGCCAGCGGCGTCGCGCTGTCGCAGAGTGTTGGCGTGGGCAAAGGCACCGTGACCTTCGATGACTTCGAACACGCCGATGCGATATTCGTCTGGGGCCAGAACCCCGGCACCAACCACCCACGGATGCTCGAACCGTTGCGAGAAGCGGTGAAACGCGGTGCCCAGGTGGTGTGCATCAATCCTTTGAAGGAACGGGGACTGGAGCGCTTCCAGCATCCGCAGCACCCGATCGAAATGCTCACCAACGGCGACAAGCCAACCAACACCGCCTACTTCCGCCCGGCACTGGGCGGTGACATGGCGATCATGCGCGGCATGGCCAAGTTCCTGCTGCAATGGGAGCGCGAGGCGCAGAAAACCGGTGCCCCGGCGGTGTTCGATCACGACTTCCTCAACGAACACAGCGCCAACGTTCTGGAATACCTGGCGGTCATCGACGAGACGCCATGGGAGCAGATCGTCGAGCAGTCGGGCCTGACCCTGGTTGAAATCGAGCAAGCGGCGCGCATGTACGCCAAGAGCAAGAACGTCATCATGTGCTGGGCGATGGGCATCACCCAGCATCGCCACTCGGTGGCGACCATCCAGGAGCTGGCCAACCTGCAGCTGCTGCGCGGCAACATTGGCCGGCCGGGTGCCGGTCTGTGTCCGGTGCGTGGCCACAGTAACGTGCAGGGTGACCGGACCATGGGTATCAACGAACGCCCGCCAGCGGTCTTCCTCGATGCGCTGGAGCGTCGTTTCCAGTTCAAGGTACCCCGTGAGAACGGCCACAACGTGGTCGAGGCGATCCATGCCATGGCCGAAGGTCGAGCCAAGGTGTTTATTGCCCTGGGCGGCAACTTCGCCCAGGCCACTCCTGACAGCCCACGCACGTTCCAGGCCCTGCGCAACTGCGACCTGACCGTGCAGATCAGCACCAAGCTCAACCGCAGCCATCTGACCCACGGTAAAGACGCACTGATCCTGCCGTGCCTGGGCCGCACCGACATCGACCGCCAGACCGAAGGGCCACAGGCGGTGACCGTCGAAGACTCCTTCAGCATGGTCCACGCGTCCAACGGCCAGCTAGAGCCGCTGTCGAACCAGATGCGCTCGGAGCCGGCGATCCTGGCCGGCATCGCCGCAGCGACGTTGGGCAACCACCCGGTGGACTGGAACTGGCTGGTGGCGGACTACAGCCGTATTCGCGACCTGATTGCCGACACCATCCCCAACTTCAAGGACTTCAACGAGAAGCTCAAGAACAAGGGTGGCTTCTATCTCGGCAACACCGCCGGCGCGCGCAAGTGGGCCACCGCTTCAGGCCGGGCCAACTTCCGTCCCAACGAGCTGCCAAAGGACCTGATCCACGAACGCACGCGCTCCACGGGCGTACAGCCGGATCTGATCCTGCAGTCGATGCGCTCCCACGACCAATACAACACCACGATCTATGGCCTCAACGACCGTTATCGCGGGGTCAAGGGTCAGCGCGATGTGTTGTTCGTCAACGAGGCCGACATCATTCGCCTGGGCTTCAAGCCGGGCCAGAAGGCCGACATCGTTTCGCTGTGGGACGATGGCGTCGAGCGTCGGGTGAAAGGCTTCACGCTTTTGGCGTTTGATATCCCGGCCGGGCAGGCGGCGGCGTACTATCCGGAAGTGAATCCGCTGGTGCCGCTGGAAAGTACTGGGGATGGCAGCCATACGCCGACGTCGAAGTTCGTGGCGATCCGGCTGGAAGCGGCGAGTGAGAGTGGGTTGATTCTGGCCAGGTCGGCTTGATGAGATAGCAGGTCCGGCCTCTTCGCGGGCAAGCCATGCTCCCACAGGATTTGTGTCGTACGCATTTTCCATGCACGACACAAATCCTGTGGGAGCATGGCTTGCCCGCGATGGCGTTTGACCTGTCAAAGATCATTTCAAAGCTGATGCAATCACTTTCCAAACGCCCACAAAAAAGGCCGTTTTTTCACAAAAACGGCCATTCCGAAGTAGTTAAAGACCGGCGAAAAACCATTAAGTTCCGTCTAAAAAACAGTAACTTATAGAAATGTGCTCAAGTCGTGTTACTCGTCGGATTTCGATTGTCACACCCATGACACAGCCTCAGGATCGCGCCGTCATCCCCTTGAGGTTCCTCCATGAAGTTCTCCTCGATTCTCTTGTTGTCCCTTGGCCTGGTCAGTGGCTTTGCCTCTGCTGGCGGCACCACCGAAGCAGGTGTGGGCGGCGCATTGGGCGGGGTTCTAGGCTCGGTCGTCGGCCAGTCGCTTGGCGGCAATACAGGTTCCACCATCGGCGCAGCCTTGGGCGGCGCGGGTGGTAGCGCCGTCGGCGCAAACAAACACAGCCGTGGCGAAGCCGCCATTGGTGGTGCGCTGGGCGCGGCAGGCGGTAACGTCGTTGGCCGCAGCATGGGCGGTACCACCGGCAGCCTGATCGGCTCCGCAGCCGGCGGCGGCGCTGGTGGCGCGCTGGGTAACTACATGGGCAACAAAGCCGATGAAGACGACGATGATGATCGTCGCGGCGGCCGTCGCTACTACCGTGACGATTACCGTCACGACCGTGGCCACCATTATGGCCACCGCAAGCACCACAAATACTGGCGCCACCGCGACTAATCAAAGCGGTTTCACGCGCAGGTAAAAAAATCGCAGCCCGAGGGCTGCGATTTTTTTTGCCTGGCCTAAACCACCAGACGCTCCAGGGCCCCGCGCAACCCGCTTGGAATCGTCACCGGCTGGTTCGACGCACGATCGACGAATACATGGACGAAGCGCCCCGCTGCACAAGCTTCGTCTTCACCTTGCTTGAAAACCGCCAGCTCATACTGCACCGAACTATTACCCAGCTTGCCCACCCGCAGGCCGATCTCGATTCGGTCCGGAAAGGCGATGGAAGCAAAGTAGTCGCAGGTGGAACTCACCACGAAACCCACCACCTCACCCTCGTGAATATCCAGGCCACCGACCTCGATCAGGTAGGTATTCACCGCCGTGTCGAAGAAGCTGTAGTAGGTAACATTGTTGACGTGACCGTAGGCATCGTTGTCGTGCCAGCGGGTGGTGATGGGCTGGAAATGCGGGTATTCGGTACGTTGGGGCATCGGGTTGGTTCCTGAGAAAAAGAACAAAAGATCGTAGCGCCTGCACAGGTTAGAGGTGCGCCTGAGCCCACGACCTTACTTCGGCATAGGGGTAATCTTCCAGCACGGCATACCCCGTAATCGTCCGCGCCTTCAGCTTGGTGAACAACGGCACGCTGATTCCGCAGAGGAACCGCGTCAGCCGCTGCGCCGACGGCGCATGCCCGGTGTGTTGCTCATGCCTGTGGATAAATTCGTGGCACAACGCCTCGAAATTCTTATCCACAAGCGCCGGTAACGCGGGAGGCTCTGGCAGATGGGCCACCTGTCCGTGGCACACCGAACAGTGTCCGCACTGCAGCGGCGCATCGTGGTCGCCGAAATATTCGGCCAGTCGAAAACCCAGGCAGCGATCGGTGGCGAACAGATCGAGCATGGCGTGTATCCGCGCGACTTCGGTCTGTTCATGCCGGGTGAAGTAAGCGTGCAGTTCTTCGCTCAATGCAGCGCTGTCGAAATCACTGCGCAGCAGGCTGTAGACCTCGGTCATCAGCTTGCTTTCAAGTTCTACCCAGCCTTTCTCCTGGAAGTAATCCAGCGCCCTGACCACCCGATCGCGCTCGGCTCGATGCTGTTCGTACAAGGTCTCGAAATTCACCGTGGCCCAGGTACGAGCGCGGGTGGAGGTCTGGATGATCGCCGCGACGAAATCCCTGCGCTCGCCTTCGAAACGGGCCAGCAACACTTCAGGCTCCTCAAGGTATTTGAATCGGTACTCGGCGTAGTAGGCGTAACGCGGGGCGATGATCCCACGCAGCTCCAGCTGCACCAGCAAGGTCTTGAGCGGCAGCTGGCGGATGTTGCTGTTGTCAGCCAATGGTCCCAGCAGAAACTCCCACTGCCCCTCCGGCGCGCTTGCTTGCAACTCGTCGAGCACATGACGGATGCCGTCCAGTTCTGGCGTATCACCGTAGACGAAGTTTTCCAGCACGTTGAGGCTGTCACGGTTGGCAAGCACCAGGCAGTCGGACGGCTGACCGTCACGTCCGGCACGGCCGATTTCCTGGCTGTAGTTTTCGATGGATTTGGGCAGGTCGAAATGCACCACGTTGCGGATGTCGCTCTTGTCGATGCCCATGCCGAAGGCGATGGTGGCGACGATGCAGTTGCACAGTCCGTCCATGAAGCGTTTCTGCAGCGCTTCGCGATGCTCGTGGGGCAAACCGGCGTGATAGGCCTCGGCGGCAATGCCGTTGCGCTGCAGGTGCTCGGCGATGTGTTCGGCGGTCTTTTGCAGGGTGACGTAGACGATGCTCGGCTGGCCCGGACGCTGACTCATCCATTCGACAAGGCGTCGGCGCTTGTCCTGGCCGCGCACCGGTTCCACCCATAGATTGAGGTTCGACCGATAGAAGCCGGTGGTCACCACGTCCCCGGGAGCGATGGCGAACCGGGCCTGCATGTCGGCGATCACCTGGGGCGTTGCAGTGGCCGTCAACAGCAACACTTGCGGGATGTTGAACTGGTGTTGATAGTCAGGAAGCTTGAGGTAGTCAGGGCGGAAGTTGTGGCCCCATTCGGAAATGCAGTGCGCCTCGTCCACCACCAGCAGCGAAATCGGTACCTGCTGCAGGAAGTTACGGAAGCGCTCGTTCTTCAGGCGCTCCACGGAAATCATCAGGATCTTCAATTCCCCGGACCTGGCGCGGGCCATGACATCGCTGGCCTCGTCGCGGCTCTGTGCCGAATCAATACTGCCCGCAGAAATGCCATGGCGTTTAAGGAATGCCAGTTGATCCTGCATCAGCGCCAACAGCGGCGAAACCACCAGCGTCAGGTGCGACAGCATGACCGCCGGCAATTGGTAGCACAGGGACTTACCGGAACCGGTCGGGAAAATCGCCGCCGCCGAGCGCCCGGCCAGCACCGCGCTGATGGCCGCCTCCTGACCCGGCCGAAACTGTGGATAACCGAAAACCTGTTCCAGGGTGTTGTGCATAAGCTGTCACTCCGTTGACCGCTGCGAAGCCCAAAGCCTAGACGGCGATGGCAGCGAGTCGAGCAAAGGTCGGGGGCGAAACGATACGGGATGATACAGCGGGTGGCTTGGGAGATGACTGATTGACAGATTGCTTCGCGAGCAGGCTCGCTCCCACAGCGGTCCGGCACAGGCAGATCCATTGTAGGAGCGAGCCTGCTCGCGAAGAGGCCATATCGATCACCGAAAAAATCGAAAATACCTACAGTTTCTGAAGCTGCATTAAACGGACCTGACCACGCATGGTCTGACAATCCCGTAGGTATTTTTACCCTTGGCAGTTACGCGGCAAAGAAATGCCATCAACGTGTAGTCCCGTCCTCAAAACCGACAAAATCCCTACAAAACCTGTCCATCACGGCCGTCTTGTCGCATCGGAAGACACCCATCTATAGTCTTCGCCGCGGCTGAAAACAGCGTCTCGGCCTGCCGGAAACACTTGCCGATTTCGCTCAGGACCCACTCGATGAACAACGCCGATCCACTGACCAACCGCTACCGACCGCTCAAATCCAGTTACAGCGAATCCGCGGTGCTGGTCATCGACACCGAAGCCGATCCGTTCGAGATCCTCGACGCCGCTCGCCAACGCATCCGCGCCGCCAGCGACCTGCTCGAAACCCTGTATTGCCTGTGCTTCAAACAAGCCGACGCCAGCGATATCCCGAACATCATCAGCGCCCTGTACTTGCTGACCCAGGACGGCAACGACCTTCTCGACATTGCCCGGCAACGTCTCCCGAAAAGCGCCGGTTGATCATCACCCGATGGATGACCGCTCTTTCTTTCTACCAAGGAAGATCATCCAGACCAACACTTCCAAAAGTAAGTCAATGGCGTACACTTGCTATGATTTTTATCGAAACTTCCGTCTTCACTCGCAGGGCCAAAGATCTGATAGATGATGAAGCCTACGCGGCCTTTCAGAATGTACTGGTATTGAATCCTTTGGCCGGTGATGTGATTGAAAATACGGGCGGGATTCGGTAAATCAGGATCGCAGCCAAAGGTCACGGCAAACGGGGTGGAGCGCGAGTGATCTACTATCACTTCGTCTCGATGTCACAGATCGTTTTATTGATGATCTACCCTAAAAATGAACAGCAGGACCTGACTGGCGACGAACGTAAAGCATTGAAGGAAGCTATAGAGCACTGGAGATAAACATGAGTAAATTTTTTGATGAGCTGATGGGAAGCGTTGAAGAAATGAATGAAATTTTGCGAGGCGAGCGCAAGCCCTCTCGCGAATTCACTGTCGACGCATTGCATGTCAAAGAAATCCGCAAGGCAACCGGACTTACACAGGCCAAGTTCGCAGCCTTGATCGACGTGCAACTGGGCACTTTGCGCAATTGGGAACAGGGCCGCCGCGAACCGACGGGCCCGGCCAAAGCTTTGCTGAAAGCCATACATAATGACCCTGTCCATGTATTGAATGCTCTAGCCAGCTGAATAGCGCCACGCCGCCAAACCGCTCCCGCCTCAAACTCCATTGCCATGGAATAAATGCCAGTGCTTCTTGAATGTGCGAGCCATTCCACGACTAGCCCCACCCCCAGTCAGATAGACCTTCAATGAACCTTTCCCCCGCCCTCCCCGACGACCCCACCCTCCACCAACTCATCCAACTCCTCCACGAAGAAATCGGCCTGCCCGTACGCAAAACCATCAGTCTCACCACCTCCATCAATTTCGACCTGCGCTGCAACGGCGCCGATGCCAAGCACCTGATCGAAACCCTGGAAGACCGTTTCCCCATCGATTTCGCGGATTACGACAACTATCGCTATTTCCAGCCCGACGGCTACGATGTGTATGTGAAGCGCAAGGCCAAGGGTCGTGGCGAGAAGGTGCCGTTGACCATCGGCATGCTCTACCGGGCGATCAAGGCCCAACGTTGGGACACAGAGGTACTCGAAGGCCTGTGAAGTCCCGGGCGCATAACGATAAGGATATTGCGTGGACGTACTGATGGGGTTGTTGGCCGCCTTGTTGTGGGGCGGTACGGATTTCCTGGTGGGTGTGAACGCCCGTGCGGTTGGCGTTAAACGTGCCGTGTATTTCGGCCAGGCGTTGGGCTTCAGCATCATGAGCCTGTTGTTGATCAGCTTCCCCGTCTTCATTCTGCGCGCCATGGCCGCGCCACTGGAAACCTGGTTGCTCGGGGTTGTCGCCGCAATGCTTACAGTGGCAGGCGCGCTGTCGCTGTCCAAGGCTTTCGCCCTCGGTAAAGCCTCGATCGTGGCACCGCTGGTCACTACTTACGGCGTGGTGACGACCCTGCTTTCCTGGGCCGCGGGTGAATACATCAGCCTGCTGCAATTGGCCTGTATCGCGCTCTGTGTAATCGGCGTGACCCTCTCCAGCATTCACTCCGAACCGCAAGTACCGCACACCGCTGAAGCGAGCAGTTCCATTGCCTTCGCACTGTTGGCGGCGGCTTTCTACGGCACCAGTTTCTGGCTGCAAGGTCGTTATGTGCTGCACGCCCTGGGGCCTGTGACGATGCTGTGGCTCGCGTACCTGATCGGCTTGATTGTGCTGGTGGCGATCGTCCTGAGAGTCGACGACGGCCTGAAAATCCCGCCGCTGAAAAACTGCCTGACGCTGACCGGTGCCAGCGTGATGAACCTCGGCGGCTTTTCGGCGTTTGCCTGGGGCGCGGTGGCTGGCTCCGTCTCGGTGGTGACGGTGATCAGCACATTGTCGGGCGGGATCGCGGCGATCCTGGGCTTTATGTTCTTCAAGGAGCGGCTGGCGAAAGTGCAGGTGCTGGGGGTCATGCTGGTGCTGGTCGGGGCGTTTATCCTGCACCTGAAGACCTGAAACGTCGCGCACAAAAAAGCCGCCCCGAGGGGCGGCTTTTTCATGGCTTCAAACCAAAGCTTACAGCTTTGGACCCGCAGCCTTGATCGCATCGCTCACGTCGAACTTCTTGAAGTTCTCGATGAACAGGCCGGCCAGTGCTTTGGCGGCTTCGTCGTAGGCGGCTTTGTCGGCCCAGGTGTTGCGTGGGTTCAGCAGGCCAGTCTCAACGCCCGGAACGGCCTTTGGCACGTCGAGGTTGATGGTGTCCAGGTGCTCGGTCTCGGCACCGATCAGAGCGCCGCTCTGGATCGCTGCGATCACGCCACGGGTGGTCGGGATGTTGAAGCGCTTGCCGACGCCGTAACCACCGCCGGTCCAGCCGGTGTTGACCAGGTAAACCTTGGAGCCGAAGCCGTTGATGCGCTTGATCAGCAGCTCAGCGTATTCGCCAGCCGGACGCGGGAAGAACGGTGCGCCGAAGCAGGTGGAGAAAGTCGACTTGATACCGCTGCCCGAGCCCATTTCGGTCGAACCGACCAGCGCGGTGTAGCCGGACAGGAAGTGATAGGCCGCCTGCTCGTTGTTCAGGATCGACACCGGTGGCAGTACGCCAGTCAGGTCGCAGGTCAGGAAGATCACAGCATTCGGCTCGCCGCCCAGGTTCGCTTCGGAACGTTTGGCAACGTGCTCCAGCGGGTAGGCCGCGCGGCTGTTCTGGGTCAGGCTGACATCGGCGTAGTCGGCGTGCTTGGCATCGTCGATCACGACGTTTTCCAGTACAGCGCCGTGCTTGATGGCTTTCCAGATGACCGGCTCGTTCTTCTCGGACAGGTCGATGCACTTGGCGTAGCAGCCGCCTTCCATGTTGAAGACAACGCCTTCGCCCCAACCGTGCTCGTCGTCACCGATCAGGTAACGGCTTTCGTCGGCCGACAGGGTGGTCTTGCCGGTACCGGACAAACCGAAGAACAGGGTCACGTCGCCTGCTTCGCCGATGTTGGCGGCGCAGTGCATTGGCAACACGTCGGCGGCCGGCAGCAGGAAGTTCTGCACGGAGAACATGGCTTTCTTCATTTCACCGGCGTAACGCATGCCGGCGATCAGCACTTTCTTCTGTGCGAAGTTGATGATCACGCAACCATCGGAGTTGGTGCCATCACGCTCAGGCACGCACTCGAAGTTGGCAACGTTCAGGATCTGCCACTCTGCACGGCCAGCCGGGTTGTACTGCTCCGGGTTGATGAACAGGCAGCGGCCGAACAGGTTCTGCCAGGCCGTCTGGGTGGTCATCTTCACAGCCAGGTAGTGCTCGTCGGCGGCACCTACGTGAACGTGGGAAACGAAGTGCTCCTGCGCGTTGTTGAATGCTTCAACACGAGCCCACAGGGCATCGAACTTGTCGGCCGGGAACTTGCGGTTGATCGGGCCCCAGGCGATAGCGGCCTGAGTGCTCGGCTCTTCAACAATGAAGCGATCGACTGGCGAACGGCCGGTACGGTGACCGGTACGAACCACCAGTGCGCCGGTATCGGCAAGCTCGCCCTCACCGCGATTCAGGGCTTCTTTTACCAGATCATCAACACTCAGATCGGTGTACACGGCGTTATTGGCTTGCGTCATGAGTTTCCCCGTCGGCCAGTGGCCGAGTGTGCTCCAAACGTTTTGTAGTAGAAAGTCGTGCACTACTACCGCGAAAAAAGTGGCCCGGATTATGCCAGAAATGCCCAAAAAGAGTAGGGCCCTCCCGTCGTAACGGCGTTATTCCGGCACTGGCCAGTGAATTTACCTGCGCTGAACCGTTTTAGTGACGGGTATCTGACGGCGTATCGACACCCGCTCCGGCGAACAATTGAGCGACATCGGCCGCATCGAACAGGTATTGCTGGTTGCAGAACTGGCAGTCGATTTCGATATGACCACCGTGTTCGACCACCAGGTTTTGCGCGTCTTCCATTCCCAGACTGACCAGGGCATTGGCCGAACGTTCGCGGGAGCAACTGCAGCGGAAGCGCAGTTTCTGCACATCGAACAGGCGAACCTGCTCTTCGTGGTAGAGACGATGAAGAACGGTTTCGTTATCCAGACTCAACAGCTCATCGACAGTCAGCGTCCCGGTCAGCGCAGACAGGTGCTGCCAGTTGGCGGCGCGCTCTTCCTCGTCCTTGATGCGGTCGGCAGGCAGTTGCTGCAACAGGATGCCCCGGGCACGACGGCCATCGGCGCAGAGCGTGATGCGCGTGCCAATCTGCTGGGACATGACGAAGTAGTTGGTGAAGCACTCGGACAGGTTCTCGCCGTCGAGATCAACGACACCCTGATAGCGCTGGCCCTGCCGTGGGTCGATGGTCAAGGTCAGCGAGCCATCCGGCATCAGGTCGGACAGGGTCGCATCGGGCGCGATGCGGTCCGCCTCGTAACGGGCCAGGCCACGGATGTCGCGCTCGCTGGAGCACTCGATCATCAGCAGCGGGATCGGGCCTTCGGAGCGGGCCTGGAGGATCAGCAGCCCATCGAACTTCAGGGTGCCGACCAGCAGCGACGCGGCCGCCATCAGTTCGCCGAGCAGTTGCGCGACCGGCTCCGGATAGGCGTGCTTGGCGAGGACTTCGGCGTAGCTGAGTTCCAGCGAAACCATTTCGCCACGGGTGTCGCTGTCATCGAAGATGAAGCGTTGAGTGAAGTCGGTATCCGGTAGGTCGGTCATAAGTCTGAGTATCTGAATGGTGAAAGATGGAATTCAACGCCGCTGACGCCGCAGGCCCTCTTTATGGCCCATGGGGTCGGGTGCCGTAGCGATATTCGACGAGCGGCTGGTTTTTGCTCGTTACGCCGTTGGGGAATCCCCCGATATGGTTACTCGTCCGGACAATTGCAAGTAGGTCGCGGACAAAGGGCTCCAATTGCGCCTATTCGTTGCTGCTGCCGCGAAACTTGAACAGGTCCCGCCGCTGCTTCTTGCTCGGCTTGCCGTCGGTGCTCACCCCCAGGGCGCCGGCCTTGCGCTGGGCCGCCGCGGCTTCGCGTTTGGCGATGCTGGCCTCGGTTTCGGTGTACAGCGTCTGTGCTTCCGGCGCGCCGCGGCGCACGATCGACAATGCCTGGACCACTACCGTGCGCTCATCGAAACCGGTACGAATCTCGAACTCATCACCGATACGCGGCTCCTTGCCCGGCTTGCAGCGCTCGCCCCGGTGATGCACCTTGCCACTTTCGATCGCGGCCTTGGCCAGGGCGCGTGTCTTGTAGAAACGTGCAGCCCACAACCATTTATCGAGGCGGACTTTGTCGTCCTCTTCGTTTTTTTGTGCCATGGGATTTCCTCGTTCTGAAATATTGGTGAACTGTACTACCGTTCTGTCGTACGAAAAATTACGTGACCCCGGATTACAATGCCGACATTTCCTAACCTCCTTGGGAAACAGGAAATCGGGTCCGTAGATATCTGTCGCCTTTGAACCATTATTCTGCGTGAATACCGCGAATTCGGCCGCCTCTGGCCACCGCGGTTTCTACCGGTTGAGCAAATTTGAAGACATTTGACCATTTGACCGTTGTCGGTCTGCGCGAGTGGGTGGCGCTCCCGGATCTGGGAGTCGCGGGCCTGCGGGCAAAAATCGACACCGGCGCCAGCACCTCCAGCCTGCATGCCACCGACATCGAAGTATTCGACCGCGATGGCGAGCAATGGGTGCGCTTCACGGCGCACCTGGGCACGGTGGTGCAACTGCGTCACCGTCGCTGCGAAGCGCCGCTGGTAACAAAAAAAACCATCAAGAGCTCCAACGGTCACGCGCAGGTGCGATACGTGATCAGCACCACATTGGCCCTCGGTGATCGGGTCTGGCGGGTCGAGTTCACGCTCGCCTGCCGCAAATCCATGCGTTATCGCCTGCTACTCGGTTCCAAAGCCCTGATCGAAGGCCAGTTGGTGGTCAATCCGGGCATTAAATATGTACAAGACAAGCCGGTGTTCCCGGTATCTACCTCTTCCACAGGTGTTGCATGAAGATCGCTGTGCTGTCGCGTAACCCGCGTCTGTATTCCACCCGCCGCCTGGTCGAAGCCGGCATTGAACGCGGCCATGAAATGGTGGTGGTCGATACCCTTCGTGCCTACATGAACATCGCCAGCCACAAGCCGCAAATCCACTATCGCGGCAAACCGCTGGAAGGGTTCGATGCGGTGATCCCTCGGATCGGGGCATCCGTGACGTTTTATGGCTGCGCAGTGTTGCGCCAGTTTGAAATGATGGGTGTGTTTCCCCTCAATGAGTCGGTGGCCATTGCCCGCTCGCGGGACAAGCTTCGTTCGCTGCAATTGCTGTCACGCCGTGGAATCGGCCTGCCGGTGACCGGGTTCGCCCACTCCCCCGACGACATTCCCGACCTGATTGCGATGGTCAACGGTGCGCCGTTGGTCATCAAAGTGCTGGAAGGTACCCAAGGTATTGGCGTGGTGCTGTGCGAAACCGCGACGGCGGCGGAATCGGTGATCGAGGCCTTCATGGGCCTCAAGCAGAACATCATGGTTCAGGAGTACATCAAGGAGGCCGGCGGCGCTGATATTCGCTGCTTCGTGGTGGGCGACAAGGTGATTGCCGCGATGAAACGCCAGGCCAAGCCCGGCGAGTTTCGTTCCAACCTGCATCGCGGCGGCAGCGCCAGCCTGATCAAGATCACGCCGGAAGAGCGCATGACCGCCTTGCGCGCAGCGAAGGTCATGGGCCTGACGGTAGCGGGCGTGGATATCCTGCGCTCCAATCACGGACCGCTGGTGATGGAAGTGAACTCGTCGCCGGGTCTTGAAGGCATCGAGACCACCACGGGCAAGAACGTGGCGGGGATCATCATCGAGCACCTGGAGAAGAATGGTGGGCCGAACATGACCCGGACCAAAGGGAAGGGTTGAAGCAAAAGATCGCAGCCTGCGGCAGTTCCTACATGGGAATGCGTACCCTGTAGAGCTGCCACAGGCTGCGATCTTTTTTAGCCGTTAAACCGCATCCCGCGGCAACATCAAACCCAGCGGCAACCTGACCCGAGCTTCCAGCCCTCCGCCCTCACGGTTGCGCAATTCAACATTGCCGCCATGCATCGAAGCAATCCGCTTCACAATCGCCAGGCCCAACCCCGTACCCTTGCCACCCCGGGCACGATCGCCACGGGTGAAGGGGTTGAAGATCGCTTCCAGTTCCGCCGGATCGATGCCGGCGCCACGGTCCATCACGCTCAACACCACATAGGGAGCGGCAGTGTCACCGGAGACGTAAGCGGCCACTTCCACGCCACTGCCCGCGTGGTGCAACGCATTGCCGATCAGGTTGTTCAGCAACCGCTTCATCGACACCCGACGCAACGGAAACGGCTGGATCGGCTCCAGCCGCAGGTGCACTTTTTCTTCCATCTGGTTGTACGGTGCGGCGACTTCGCGGACCAGATCGCTCAGGTCCACCTCCTCGACCGACTCATCACGGCCATCGCGGATAAAGGCCAGGAATTGGTCGAGGATCGCATCCATGTCTTCGATATCGCGGACCATGTCGTCCGTCAGGTCGCTGCGATCGCCCATCAGCTCCAGTGACAGGCGCAAGCGGGTCAGCGGCGTACGCAGGTCATGGGATACCCCGGCCAACATCAGCTCACGCTCGCGACCGGCCTGTTCGACATCTTCGGCCATCTGGTTGAAGGCGCGATACACCTCGGTCATCTCACTGGGCGTATCGCTGATCGGTAGACGCACGCTGCGACCCTGGCCGAGTTGCCGGGCGGCGTAGACCAGGCGTTTGAGGGGTTGGTTGAGCTGACTGACAAAGATCCATGCCGACGCTGTGGACAACAAACCGATGGCCAGGAACCAGCCCAGCACATTCCAGATTTTCTGACCACGCAGCGGATGCGGATACAACGGCACTTTCAGCCAGCCATCACCCAGGCTTGGCGCTCGCACCCACAATGCCGGAGGCGTGTGCATGCGCAATCGCACCTCGGTGTCGGCCCCCAGCTCGGCCTGCATCTGCCGTTGATAGATTTCGCTGTAAGGCCAATGTTGCTCGCCTTCCGGCACACCGGCCCCTACCACGCGAATCAAGGTGGCAGCTTCGGCAATCTTGTCGCGGTTGTTTTCATCCGCTGCCCAGTAGGCACGTAGCGTCAGGGCGACGCCGTGGCTGTACTGACGGTCCACCAGCACGTCTTCGTTCATCAACAGATAAACCAGGGTCAGTGCCTTGGAAAACAGAACGACGATGAGCACCAGCCAAAGGGTGCGGGAGAAGAAACTCTGAGGAAACCAAACCGGGGTTTTCATGGATAGGCGCTACACACTTGCAGGAACGAGCGATGCTCGCATATTGCAGGTCGCGAGTCTGCGGCCAAGGTCATCTGACCTTTCAACCGCCGACCCGCTCCTGCAATGGGCCGGTCACTTGGTGGCGGCGCCGTCCGGCACGAACACGTAACCCACGCCCCAGACGGTCTGGATATAACGCGGCTTGGACGGATCGGGTTCGATCATCCGGCGCAGGCGGGAAATCTGCACGTCGATGGAACGCTCAAGGGCATCCCACTCACGGCCACGGGCCAGGTTCATCAGTTTGTCGCGGGTCAGTGGCTGACGGGCATTCATCACCAGCGCCTTGAGTACCGCGAACTCACCGGTGGTGAGCATGTGCACTTCTTCACCGCGCTTGAGCTCGCGGGTTGCCAGGGACAGTTCGTAGTCACCGAAGGTCACGCTTTCGTCTTCGCTGCCCGGTGCGCCTGGCACCGGGGCCGACTGACGGCGCAGGACGGCCTTGACGCGGGCCATCAGCTCATCGGGATTAAATGGTTTGGCGAGGTAATCGTCGGCGCCCAGTTCCAGGCCCTTGATGCGGCTCAGCTCGTCGCCCTTGGCGGTCAGCATGATTATAGGGATCTGGTTGTTCGCACCGCGCAGGCGGCGGCAAGCGGTCAGGCCGTCTTCGCCGGGCAGCATCAGGTCGAGGACGACCAGGTTGAACACTTCGCGCGCCAGCAGGCGGTCCATTTGCTCAGTGTTCGGTACGGCACGGGCGCGGTAGCCCTTGCTGACGAAAAAACGCTCCAGCAGGCTGCTGAGGCCCGGGTCGTCGTCAACAATAAGAATTTTTTCGCCTTCAGCAATGTTTGCAGTGCTGCTCATTGGATGCTCCTTTTAGCTCGGCGCGCATTATGGCTTAGCTGCCGTTATACGCACCGTGTGCATTGTTAGCAGATTTTTCCTGTACCGCCAGAAAACCGGCCCCTGCACCTGCAGGCCGCGATGCCCCCGAATGACCGAACGCTGGTTATAATGCGCGGCCTTTTGTGTCAGGCAACGTCTGATCGTTACACCCGGTGGCCAACTTTTATTTTTCATGGCACTGGCAGTAATTGTTCGATTTCACGGGTCAACGGGATACCTTTTGATCCAGGCAGCGGTGCAGGCTAGACCGCTCAACCAGACTCGCCAGGGCCCTACGATGCACCTGCGAGCCTGCTTTCACAATTTGTCAGGTGGTTTTATGGACAGCATCAACAGCCGCATCGCCGAGGAACTCGGCGTACGCCCACAACAGGTCGAAGCGGCCGTCGCGCTACTCGATGAAGGCTCTACCGTTCCCTTCATCGCCCGTTACCGGAAAGAAGTGACCGGCAGCCTCGATGACACCCAATTGCGTCATCTAGAAGAGCGTCTGCGCTACCTGCGAGAACTCGACGAACGGCGCATCAGCATCCTTGCCAGCATTCAAGAGCAAGGCAAGCTGACCCCGCAACTTGAACGCGACATCAAGCTCGCCGACACCAAGACCCGCCTCGAAGACTTGTACCTGCCGTACAAGCAGAAGCGCCGCACCAAGGGCCAGATCGCCCTGGAAGCCGGCCTCGGCGAGCTGGCCGACGGTCTGTTCAACGACCCGAGCCTGACCCCAGAAACCGAAGCGGCACGCTTCGTCAACACCGAAAAAGGCGTCGCCGACGTCAAGGCCGCCCTCGAGGGTTCCAAGTACATCCTGATGGAGCGCTTCGCCGAAGACGCCAGCCTGCTGGACAAGTTGCGCAATTTCCTCAAGCAGGAAGCCATCCTCAGTGCCCGCGTGATTGCCGGCAAGGAAGAGGAAGGCGCCAAGTTCCGCGACTACTTCGAACACGACGAACCGCTGAAAACCATGCCGTCGCACCGTGCCCTGGCGATTTTCCGTGGCCGCAACGAAGGCATCCTCAGCTCCGCGCTGAAAGTCGGCGATGAACTGCCGGGCACCATGCACCCGTGCGAAGGCATGATCGGCCAGCACGTCGGCATCCAGAACCAGAACCGTCCGGCCGACAAATGGCTGGGCGAAGTGGTGCGCTGGACCTGGAAGGTCAAGCTCTACACCCACCTGGAAACCGACCTGCTGGGCGAACTGCGCGACGGCGCGGAAACCGAAGCGATCAACGTATTCGCGCACAACCTGCACGACCTGTTGCTCTCGGCTCCGGCCGGCCCACGCGCCACCCTGGGCCTCGACCCGGGCCTGCGCACCGGCTGCAAGGTCGCCGTGGTCGATGCCACCGGCAAGTTGCTGGATCACGCCACCGTTTACCCGCACGTGCCGCACAACAAGTGGGATCAGACCATCGCCATCCTGGCCGCCCTGTGCGCCAAGCATTCGGTGGACCTGATCGCCATCGGTAACGGCACCGCCAGCCGCGAAACCGACAAGCTGGCCATTGAGCTGATCAAAAAATACCCAGCCATGAAGATGACCAAGGTCATGGTGTCCGAGGCCGGCGCATCGGTGTACTCGGCATCGGAACTGGCGGCCAAGGAATTCCCGGACCTGGACGTGTCGATCCGCGGCGCGGTGTCGATTGCCCGTCGCCTGCAGGATCCGTTGGCGGAGCTGGTGAAGATCGATCCGAAATCCATCGGTGTCGGCCAGTATCAGCACGACGTGTCGCAACTGAAGCTGGCCCGTGGCCTGGACGCTGTGGTCGAGGACTGCGTGAACGCCGTTGGCGTGGACGTGAACACCGCGTCCGTGGCGCTGCTGGCGCGCATTTCCGGCCTCAATGCGACCCTGGCGCAGAACATCGTCAGCCACCGCGACGAGCACGGCGCCTTCAAGACCCGTGCTGCACTGAAGAAAGTCGCACGCCTGGGTGAAAAAACCTTCGAACAGGCCGCCGGCTTCCTGCGCGTCATGAACGGCGAAAACCCGCTGGACTCGTCTGCCGTGCACCCGGAAGCCTATCCGCTGGTGCAACGCATTGCCGCCGAGACCGACCGTGACATCCGCTCGCTGATCGGCGACGCCGCGTTCCTCAAACGCCTCGATCCGAAGAAATTCACCGACGAGACCTTCGGTCTGCCAACGGTCACCGACATCCTGCAAGAGCTGGAAAAGCCGGGCCGTGACCCGCGTCCGGAATTCAAGACCGCCGAGTTCCAGGAAGGCGTCGAAGACCTCAAGGACCTGGAGCTGGGCATGATCCTCGAAGGCGTCGTGACCAACGTGACCAACTTCGGTGCTTTCGTCGATATCGGCGTGCATCAGGACGGTTTGGTGCACATCTCCGCACTTTCGGAGAAGTTCATCAAGGATCCGCGTGAAGCGGTGAAGGCCGGCGACGTGGTGAAGGTGAAGGTCATGGAAGTCGACATTCCGCGCAAACGCGTGGGCCTGTCGATGCGCATGAGCGACACACCGGGCGAGAAAATCGATGGCGCTCGCGGTGCTCGTCCTGGCTCGGCGCCACGCCAGTCGCAGAACAACGCACCCCGCAAGGAAACCGCGACGGCGGCTCCGAGCAACAACGCCATGGCGTCGCTGTTCGCCAACGCCAAGCAGTTGAAGAAGCGCTGATGGACATCCCGGCCGGGTACACCGAAAGCGCGTTTTTCAAGCTGCTGGGTTGCCGTTTGCACAGCCTGGAAACCGGGGTGGCGCAAGTCGCCCTGGTGCTGGAACCTGAGCTGCGCAATCGCGCCGGCAAACTGCACGGCGGGGCCTTGTTCAGCCTGGTGGACATTGCCATGGGGCTGGCCTGCTCCAGCAGCCACGGCTTCGGCCAGCAGAGCGCGACCATCGAGTGCAAGATCAACTACATCCGCGCCGTCACCGACGGCGAGGTGATGTGCACGGCCCGGGTGATCCACCCGGGCCGTCGCGCCCTGGTGGTCGAGGCCGACGTCATGCAAGGCGACAAACTGGTCGCAAAAGCACAAGGCACGTTCGCTGTCCTGTAGCTAGTCGCCATCAATTTGAGGTAATTTCGGCGCTGTGACCGCAGCGCCGAATTTTCCTGTGGGAGCGAGCCTGCTCGCGAAGGCGGTGTGTCAGGTGACTTCAATGTCGGCTGACACTCCCTCTTCGCGAGCAGGCTCGCTCCCACAGGGAATTGCGGCGATCAGTCCGAAAACCAGGCGATAACGCCAGTTTTAACTTCACCCTTGTAGACCGTCCTGCCCACCCCCATATTGGGGCGACTGACGCGTGAAGGAATCCAACTTGAGCGAACTTCTCAACCGCCGCCTGGCCCTGCTCGGCGAGCGCGCTAACCTCTCTCTGCTCGAACAGTGCCTTCACGGCATCGAACGTGAATGCCTGCGCGTGACCGGCGAAGGTCGCCTGGCGCAAACGCCGCACCCGGAAGAACTGGGTTCCGCGCTGACCAATGAACAGATCACCACCGACTATTCCGAGTCGCTGCTGGAGTTCATCACCCCGGCCCTGACCGATCCGGCCGATACGCTGGCGAGCCTGGACAGCATTCATCGCTTTGCCTACAGCAAACTCGGCAACGAGTACCTGTGGAGTCCATCGATGCCGTGCCCGTTGCCGGCCGAGGAAGATATCCCGATCGCCTACTACGGCACGTCCAACATCGGTCAGCTCAAGTACGTGTACCGCAAGGGCCTGGCCCTGCGCTACGGCAAGACCATGCAGTGCATCGCCGGGATTCACTACAACTTTTCCCTGCCGGAAAAACTCTGGCCGTTGCTCAAGGCGGCTGAAGGTTTTGTCGGTACCGACCGCGATTTCCAGTCGTCGTCCTACATTGCCCTGATCCGCAACTTCCGCCGCTACAGTTGGCTGCTGATGTACCTGTTCGGTGCCTCGCCAGCGCTGGATGCCGGTTTCCTGCGCGGTCGCTCGCACCAGTTGGAACAACTGGATCCGGACACCCTGTACCTGCCGTACGCCACCAGCCTGCGCATGAGCGACCTGGGTTACCAGAGCAACGCCCAGGCCGGCCTGACGCCTTGCTACAACGATCTGGTCAGCTACACCGACAGCCTGCGCAAAGCGGTGGCCACACCCTATGCCCCGTACGTTGAAGTCGGCACGCACAAGGACGGTGAGTGGGTTCAGCTCAACACCAACATCCTGCAAATCGAAAACGAGTACTACTCCAACATCCGCCCGAAACGCGTGACCTATTCCGGCGAGCGTCCGATCCAGGCCCTGATGGCCCGTGGCATCCAGTACGTCGAAGTACGCTGCCTGGACATCAACCCGTTCCTGCCGATGGGTATCGACATCACCGAATCGCGCTTCCTCGACGCCTTCCTGCTGTTCTGCGCCCTGAACGACAGCCCGCTGCTGACCAATACCAGCTGCGGCAACGCCACCTCGAACTTCCTCAAGGTGGTCAAGGAAGGCCGGCGTCCAGGCCTGCATCTGCAGCGCGATGGCCAACCGGTAGACCTGAAGGAATGGGCCAGCCAATTGCTGGAAAACATCGCGCCGCTGGCCGCGCTGCTGGATCAGAGCCATGGCGGCGACGCTCACAGCAAGGCGCTGGATGCGCAGATGGCCAAGGTCAATGACCCGTCCCTGACACCCTCGGCCCAGGTCCTGGCGGCGATGGCCGAGCACAAGGAAAGCTTTGCCCAATTCTCCCTGCGCCAGAGCCAAACCCATGCGGAGTTTTTCCGCAGTGAGCCGCTGCCCGCCAACGTGCAGGCGACCTTTGAAGAGCGCGCGCGCTCGTCGCTGGCAGAGCAGGTGGAGCTGGAACAGAACGAAGTCGGCGATTTCGATGTGTTTGTCGGGGCGTATCAGGCGAGCATTCTGGCGATCAGCAACTGATCCCTTGAAGGTCCTGCGGACCTTATCGCGAGCAGGCTCGCTCCCACAGGTTATGAGTTATCCCTGTGGGAGCGAGCCTGCTCGCGATGACCGCGCAGCGGTCGCTCTAAAATCTTCCCCACATAAGCTAATTCGAAAAAGTTATTTATTTTCGAATTCTTAGATCATTTAGTCTCCTTTCACGCCGACTCTCGGTCGCCTGACAAGGAGCATCCCCATGAAATTCACTTTCCCCCTTCGCTTGCTGGCGGCCGCGTCCCTGGCTGCGGCGAGTTTGTTTGCCCAAGCGGCTGACGTCACCGTCGCCTACCAGACCACCGTCGATCCGGCAAAAGTCGCCCAGGCCGACGGCGCCTACGAGAAAGCCACCAAGGCCGAAATCAGCTGGCGCAAATTCGACAACGGCGCCGACATCATCGCCGCCATCGCCTCCGGCGACGTGCAGATCGGTTACCTCGGTTCCAGCCCGCTGACTGCGGCCATCACCCGCAAGGTGCCGGTGGAAACCTTCCTCATCGCCACCCAGATCGGCGCGGCCGAAGCCCTGGTGGCGCGCGACGGTTCCGGGATCAAGACGCCGCAAGACCTGATCGGCAAGAAGATCGCCGTGCCCTTCGTTTCCACCGGCCACTACAGCCTGCTGGCCGCGCTGAAACACTGGAACATCGACCCTTCCAAAGTCACCGTCCTCAACCTCGCCCCGCCGGCGATCATCGCTGCGTGGAAACGCGGTGATATCGACGCCACCTACGTTTGGGATCCAGCCCTGGGCGTGGCCAAAGAAAACGGCAAAGTGCTGATCACCTCCGGCGAGCTGGCCAAGTTCGGCGCGCCGACCTTCGATGCCTGGATCGTGCGCAAGGACTTCGCCGAGAAGCATCCTGAAATCGTCACCGCGTTTGCCAAAGTGACCCTGGATGCCTACGCCGACTACCGCAAGGACCCGCAAGCCTGGCTCGCCAACCCGTCCAATGTCGACAAGCTGGTGAAGCTCTCGGGCGCCAAGGCCAGCGACATCCCGCTGCTGCTGCAAGGCAACGTCTACCCGCTGGCGGCTGATCAGGTGGTCACCCTCGGCGCGCCAACCACCAAGGCCATCACCGACACCGCCGTGTTCCTCAAGGAGCAAGGCAAGGTCGAGGCCGTGCTGCCGGACTACGCGCCGTACGTCAGCGCCAAATTCATCAGCAACTGATCGGGAGTTAAAGCGATGGCCTTGCTACAGCTGGAGCGCATCAGCGCACAGTACCCCGGCAGCCCGACACCGGTGCTGGCGGATATTTCCCTGACCCTGGGGCCCCAGCAATTGCTGGTCGCCCTCGGCCCGTCCGGCAGTGGCAAGACCTCGCTGTTGAACCTGATTGCCGGTTTCGTCGAGCCCAGCGCCGGGCGCATCACCCTCGATGGCGTGCCGGTCAAAGGACCGAGCGCCGAACGCGGCGTGGTGTTTCAGGACGACGCCCTGCTGCCCTGGCAGGACGTACTGGCCAACGTCGGCTTCGGCCTGGAGCTGGCCGGTGTTGCGAAGGAAAAGCGCGAACTGCGTGCCCGCGAGATGCTCTCGTTGGTGGACCTTTCCGGTTTCGAACACCGCCGCATCTGGCAACTGTCCGGCGGGCAGAAACAGCGTGTCGGCCTGGCCCGCGCCCTCGCCGCCGACCCGCGCGTGCTGCTGATGGACGAACCGTTCGGCGCCCTCGACGCCTTCACCCGCGAACAGATGCAGGAACTGCTGCTGCAAGTCTGGCGCCGAACCGCCAAGCCGGTGTTCCTGATTACCCACGACATTGAAGAAGCGGTGTTCCTCGCCACCGACCTTATCCTTTTGGCGCCGAACCCCGGGCAAATCGTCGAACGCCTTCACCTGGATTTCGGCCAGCGTTACGCCGCCGGCGAGTCGGCACGTTCGATCAAGTCAGATCCGCGTTTTATCGAAACCCGTGAACACGTGCTCGCCAAAGTGTTCTCCCAACGCAGCGCCGCCCAGCGGCAGGAGCGCGCATGAGCAGCTATGAAATTCCCGTCGCGGCGGTCAAACCGGGCTCAACATTGGTTCCGGTACGTCGCAGCTTGAGCACTCGCTGGATCAGCGCGCTGACCCTGGTGGCACTGATTGTGATCTGGTGGGCCGTCACGGCGAGCGGTTTGATCGAACCGCTGTTCCTGCCGCCACCGTCCGCCGTGCTGCAAAAAGGCTGGCTGCTGGCAACCACCGGCTACATGGACTCGACCCTGTGGCAGCACCTGGGCGCGAGCCTCAGCCGCATCGGCCTGGGCCTGGGTTTTGCGGTGCTGACCGCCGTGCCGGTGGGCATTGCCATCGGCGCCAACCGTATTGCCCGTGGTGTGCTCGATCCGCTGATCGAGTTCTACCGCCCTATTCCGCCACTGGCTTATCTACCGCTGATCGTGATCTGGTGCGGCATCGGTGAGCTGTCGAAAGTCCTGCTGATCTATCTGGCGATTTTCGCGCCGATCGCCATTGCCACCGCCACTGGCGTGCGCACCGTCGACCCGGCGAAATTGCGCGCCGCCCAGTCCCTGGGGGCGACTCGCGCGCAATTGATCCGTCATGTGATTCTGCCCAGCGCCCTGCCGGACATCCTGACCGGCGTGCGCATCGGCCTGGGTGTGGGTTGGTCGACCCTGGTCGCCGCCGAGCTGATCGCCGCCACCAGCGGCCTGGGCTTCATGGTGCAGTCCGCCGCGCAGTTCCTGGTCACCGACGTGGTGGTGCTGGGGATTCTGGTGATCGCCTTGATCGCCTTTGCCATGGAAATGGGCCTGCGTGCCCTGCAGCGAAAGCTGGTGCCTTGGCACGGCCAATCCCACTGAACATTAGTCATGTGCAAATCCCACAGGGAATTGGATACACCCCGAATTGAAGAGAACTTTCATGAGTATCTTGAACATCGTCCCCTTAAGCTCCGCCCTCGGCGCGCAAATCAGCGGCGTCGACATCAGCCAGCCGCTGAACCTGGAACAGCGCGACGCCATCGAGCAGGCGCTACTCAAGCATCAGGTGCTGTTCTTCCGCGACCAGCCGATCACCCCGCAACAGCAGGCGCGTTTCGCGGCCAACTTCGGCGACCTGCACATTCACCCGATCTACCCGAATGTGCCGGAACAACCGGAAGTGCTGATCCTCGACACTGCCGTCACCGACGTGCGTGACAATGCGATCTGGCACACCGATGTCACCTTTCTGCCGACCCCGGCCATGGGCGCGGTGCTGAGCGCCAAGCTGTTGCCGGAGTTTGGTGGCGACACGTTGTGGGCCAGTGGTATCGCGGCGTACGAAGCCTTGTCGGCACCAATGAAAACCCTGCTCGAAGGGCTGACCGCCACCCATGACTTCACTCGCTCGTTTCCACTGGAGCGCTACGGCAATACCCCTGAAGCATTGGCGCAATGGGAAGAAGCGCGACGCAAGAATCCGCCGCTGTCACATCCGGTGATCCGCACGCACCCGGTGAGCGGGCGCCGTTCGCTGTTCGTCAACGAAGGCTTCACCTCGAAGATCAATGAACTGTCAGACACCGAGAGCGAGGCGATTCTGAAATTCCTGTTCGCCCACGCCACCCGCCCGGAATTCACCATTCGCTGGCGCTGGCAGCAAGACGACGTCGCGTTCTGGGACAACCGCGTGACCCAACATTACGCGGTCGATGATTACCGCCCGGCGCGGCGGGTGATGCAGCGGGCGACGGTGCTGGGGGATGTGCCGTTCTTTCGCTGACCGGGCCATTTGTGCTGAATTTAATGGCCCCATCGCGAGCAGGTTCGCTCCTACAATGGAATGCATTTTAACTGTAGGAGCGAGCCTGCTCGCGATGAGGCCAAAACAGGCGCCACAAAAGCCGGCGCCAAACACTTACTTCGCCGTCGAAGGCTTCTCCCAAAGATTGATCCCACCCTCCTGGGCAAACCGGTCAATCTCCGCCAGCTCTTCAGCACTGAAACTCAAATTCTTCAACGCCCCGACGTTCTCGACAATCTGCTCCGGCCGGCTCGCACCGATCAGCGCCGACGTCACCCGAGGGTCACGCAACGTCCAGGCCAGCGCCAGCTGCGCCAGACTCTGGCCACGACGCTTGGCGATCTCATTGAGCGCCCGCACATGAGCGATATTGGCCTCGGACAGGTGCGACGCCTGCAACGAACCACCGCCCGGACGATTGACCCGCGCATCCGCCGGCACGCCGTTGAGGTACTTGTCCGACAGCAGCCCTTGAGCCAGCGGCGTGAAGGCAATCACACCGGTACCAAGTTCGTCGGTGGTCTCCAGCAGGTCCTTTTCCACCCAGCGGTTGAGCAGGTTGTAGGCCGGCTGATGGATCAGCAGCGGCACCTTCCACTCCTTGAGCAACGCGGCCATCTCCCGGGTTTTCACCCCGGAGTAAGACGAGATGCCGATGTACAGCGTCTTGCCCTGCTGCACGGCCGTGGCTAATGCGCTGGCGGTTTCCTCCAGCGGCGTGTCCGGGTCGAAGCGGTGCGAATAGAAAATGTCCACGTAGTCCAGGCCGAGGCGTTGCAGGCTCTGGTCGAGGCTGGCCAGCACGTACTTGCGCGAACCGCCGCCCTGGCCATAAGGACCCGGCCACATGTCCCAGCCGGCCTTGCTGGAGATGATCAATTCGTCGCGGTACTGCTTGAAGTCTTCGCGCAGCAGACGACCGAAATTGATCTCGGCACTGCCATAGGGCGGACCATAGTTGTTGGCCAGATCGAAATGGTTGATGCCCAAATCGAACGCCGTACGCAACAACGAACGCTGGGTATCGATCGGCGTGCTGTCGCCAAAGTTGTGCCACAGGCCCAGGGACAACGCCGGCAGCACCAGCCCGCTGCGGCCCACGCGGCGGTAAGGGATGGAGTCGTAGCGGTTTTCGGCAGCGGTGTAAGTCATCGAATCCTCTCTTGTCTGTCTTGAATCTGGTCTCGACTGCTTCGCCAGTCGCCCAGCATACGCCCGGACAAACGCCAAAAAACCTCTGACTCGACTAATTGCTGAAACGTTTCACATATTTCATCAAAACCCTATGCCGACAACTCGCGCAACGCTGCTGCGGCCAAAAAACCGGATCGCGAACTGTAACGCTGATCACGCTTGACGGTCTGATCGATTCGCTCAAGCAATTGCTCCGGCAGCGTGGCATTGAAACGCACCGACTTGCCGAAGTAAGGGGTGATATCGAAATCCACTACTGCCCACACTCCACCGGCGTAATCAGGGTTATCCAGATGCGCGTCGATTTCCTGAACTTGGGGCAATGGATCACCATCTGTCACAAGACCTTCGTAATGCAGCGCCAGCGCCTCTTTCACGCTTTCAAGTGCCTGCGCCACCGTGCTGTCGGCGGAAAAACAACCCGGCACGTCCGGGATGATCACGCCGTACTCCGAGTCGGCATCCTTATGTACAACGACGGGAAATATCATGTTGGCCAGCCCTTACAGTGAGTTGGTTAAAAGGACCAAGACTGTAAGTCAGAAATAAACATGCATTTACACGGTACACATTCTGAAAAGATCGCAGCCTTCGGCAGCTCCTACAGATGTACATTGATCCCCTGTAGGAGCTGCCGAAGGCTGCGATCTTTTGACCTTTACCTTGCCCCCGCAAACACCTCCGCCAACCAATCCACAAACACCCGAACCCGTGGCGACATGTGTCGGTTGTGGGGGTACAGCACCGAGACCGGCATCGGTGGCGGTGGTGTGTCGACGAGGATTTCCTTGATCAGGCCCTGGGCGATCTGGGTTTCCATGCGGTAGTGCGGGCACTGGATCAGGCCCAGGCCGGCGATGGCGGAGGCGGCGTAGATTTCGGCGCCGAACACTGACACGGCGCTATCGAGGGCCACTTCCCTGAGTTCGCCGTCGACCCTGAATTCGAAGGGGAACACCTTGCCGTCGGTGCGCGAAACGTAGTTCACCGCGCGATGGTTTTTCAGTTCGTCGAGGCTTTTCGGTTCGCCGTATTTGCGCAGATAGGCAGGGCTGGCGCAGGTGATCTGGCGCAGGCTGGCAACCCGTTTGCCGATCAGTGCCGAGTCACTCAGGGTGCCGGCGCGCAGTACGCAGTCGACGCCTTCGGCGATCAGGTCGACCAGGCGGTCGGCCTCGCTGATGGACAGTTCGATGTCGGGGTAGCGCGCCATGAATTGCGGCAAGGCCGGGATCACAAAGTGCCTGGCCAGGGTGCCATGCAGATCCACACGCAATCGCCCTTTGGGCGCGACGCTGCGAAAGGCCAGTTCCGCCTCTTCCAGTTCCGCGAGCAATTGCACACAGCGCTGGTAATAGGCTTCTCCATCCAGCGTAGGACGAACCTTGCGCGTACTGCGCTCCAGCAAGCGCGTGCCGAGCCAGGCTTCGAACTGGTTCAGGGTGTGGGTCAGGGTTGCCCGCGGCAAGTTCAGGTCCTGCGCCGCCAGGGTAAAGCTGCTGCGCTCGTAGATCCGCACGAACACTTTCATCGCTTTGACCTGATCCACGGCGGGCTCCTCGATTGTTGGCGATTATTGAACAGTCAAGGCAACTCTCGTGCATTTATCGGCCTGAGTAAACATGTGAGATTGGCTCCACTCCCAACCAACAGGAACGTCCTCCATGACGACTCAAGACTCAAAAGTAGCCCTCGTAACCGGCGCCTCCCGGGGCATCGGCGCGATCATCGCCAAACAACTGGCCAGCGAGGGTTTCGCAGTCGCCATCAACTACGCCAACAGCGCCAGCGAAGCCTCGAAGCTGGTGGTGGAATTGCGCCAGGCCGGCCGTCGGGCCATAGCGATCAAGGCGGACGTGGCCAATGCCGATGACGTGCGGCGGATGTTTGATGAAACCGAAACGCAGCTGGGCAAAATCGACGTGCTGGTGAACAACGCCGGCATTCTCAAGGTCATGCCGCTGGCGCAACACTGCGACGAACTGTTCGATCAGACTTTCAATATCCACGCGCGCGGCACCTTCAACACCCTGCGCGAGGCGGCTACGCGCCTGAATGACGGTGGACGCATCATCAATTTTTCCAGCAGCACGGTCGGCCTGAACCTGCCGGGTTATGCGGTGTACATCGCCAGCAAGGCGGCGGTGGAATCCCTGACCCAGGTGTTCGCCAAGGAAATGCGCGGGCGCCAGATCACGGTCAATGCGGTGGCACCGGGGCCGGTGGCGACCGAGCTGTTTTTGCATGGCAAGAGTGAAGAGCAGATCCAGACCTTCGCCAAAATGGCGCCGCTGGAACGGCTGGGCCAGCCGGGAGATATCGCCCGGGTGGTGTCGTTTTTGGTGGGGCCGGAATCGGCGTGGGTCAATGGGCAGATTTTGCGGGTCAATGGTGGGTTGGTCTGACTATGCTCAAGCTGATACCGAGCTGACCCCATCGCGAGCAGGCTCGCTCCTACAGGGATCACCGCGATCACTGTAGGAGCGAGCCTGCTCGCGATAGCGATCTCAGCGGCAACGCATATCTGACAGGCAGACAACGATGCACACCACCATCATCATCACCTTCGGCCTGATCCTCTTGGCGCTGATGCTCTACATCGGCGAGAAGATCGGCTTCACCCGCCAGACCCTGGCCTACTGCTTCATCGTGCTGTGGCTGGCGCTGACCCTGATCAATGGCGCGGTGGGCATGGTGCATGCCGGCCAGCCCCTGAGCACCGAACTGGCCGTCGGCAGCGCCGTGTTCGGTGTTCCGGTGGCCGCGCTGGTGTTGTTCATGGTGCTGACCAGCGAGGCCTGAAGCCGGTCAACGCACCAGATGCAGAAACTGCATGTGCCGCTCGTATTGATCGAGGATGTCGTTGATCACCTGCTCCTTGCTGTAACCCACCAGATCGTAATCCTGGCTGCCTTCGCTCAAATGCACCTCCGCCCGGTAGTAACGACGGTTGTTGAGCTGCTTGGAGCCCATGCCGCCACGGGCGAACGACGGGGTGAAATAGCCGCGCATCCGCACCTGATAAACGAACGGATGCTGATCGCCGTGACCGATCTCCAGGCTGACGCTGTCATGGGCCGGATCCGGCACCGTGAGCACGCTCAAGCCCTTCTCGGCAAACACCGCAGTGACTTCTTCGATCGCCGGGCGCACCGTGGTTTCCATGAACCGATACACCTCGTCCCGCGACGGGAAATGCACCGCCTGGCTCAAGCGCTGACGCCAGCCGCCGCGCCGCGCGCCAGACACGGGCGCCAGCGAATGCATCTGCGCAATCTGCTTCTGCGACTCCAGATAAAACGCCTTGTGCAGGCCCCACATCATCGTCAGCAAAATCAGAGAGAACGGTAGCGACGTCAGCACCACCGCCGACTTCAGCGCATCGATGCTGCCGGAGAACAACAGCGCGCTGGTCACCAGCGCCGTCATCGCCCCCCAGAACACCCGCAGCCATTTCGGCCCGTCTTCATCGGGGTTGCCACCCTTGGCCGACAGCGTCGACAACACCACGGTGCCGGAGTCGGCGGAGGTGACGAAGAACACAAAACTGATGAACACCGTGACCGCGATGACGGTTTTGCTCCACGGGTAGGTTTCCAGCAACAGATAGAGGGTCATCGAAGGGTTATCGATGGCCGACATGCCCAGCGCCGACATGCCGTGATTGAGCACCTGATCGATGGCGCTGTTGCCGAAGATCGACATCCACGCCAGGGTGAATCCGAGGGGAATCAGCAGCACGCCGAAGACGAATTCGCGGATGGTCCGGCCCCGGGAAATCCGCGCGATGAACAGGCCCACGAACGGCGACCAGGCAATCCACCAGGCCCAATAGAACACCGTCCAGCCGCCCAGCCAGTCGCTGGGTTTGTCGTAGGCGTACAGGTCAAAACTCTTCATCGGCAAGGCGCCGAGGTAGTCGCCGAGGTTCTGGATCAAGGTGTTGAGCAAGTGCTGCGTGGGCCCGGCGAACAACACGAACAGCAGCAACGCACAGGCCAGCAGCATGTTGATATCGGACATCACCCGCACGCCCTTATCGACGCCGGAGACCGCCACGATGATCGCCGCGCCCATCATCAGCGTGATCAGGCCGACCTGAACCCACTGCGTGTGGGCGATGCCGAACAGGTAGTCCAGGCCCGAGTTGAGGTGCAACACGCCAAAGCCCATGTCGGCGCCCAGGCCGAACACCGTGGCGATGATGCCGAAGCCGTCCACCGCGTAACCGATGGGGCCATTGATGCGCTTGCCAATCAGCGGATACAGCGCCGAACGCAGGGCCAGCGGCAGGTTGTGCCGGTAGGCGAAATACGCGAGTGCCATGCCGACGAAGGCGAACACGCCCCAGCCATGCAGGCCCCAGTGCAGAAACAGAATCTGCATCGCCTGACGCGCCGCGTCCGCCGTACCCGCTTCGCCCTGGGGCGGCTGGATCATGTGGGTCAGCGGTTCCGACACGCAGAAGAAAAACAGGGTGATGCTGATCCCGGCGGCGAACAGCATGCCGGCCCAGGACAGGTAACTGAATTCGGGCTCGTCGTGGTCGGCACCGAGTTTGATCTTGCCGTAGCCCGATAACGCGGTGACCACCACGAAGACCAGATACAGGGTCATCGCCAGCAGGTAATACCAGCCAACCGTGTTGGCCGCCCAGTTTTGTGCCGCCAGAAGCCAGGCACCGGCCTGTTCGGGCATAGCCATGACCACCACGCCGAACAACAGGATGAAGCTGGCGGCGAACCAGAACACCGGGGGATTCATGCGGACCAGGCCGCTGGAAGGAAGGGATGATGCACTCATGCAGGGTGCACCTCGAAGCGGTAAAACGCGGCTGTAGAAATCGGACTCAGCAAAGGCAAGCCTCCTGTTGTGAGCGGGCGGCGAACCACCGGTTTAACTTGAATGAACGTTCAAGTTAAACATGGATAGGGGGCTAAGGACTAATCGCAGGGCTGGGCGGTCGGGTGCGAATACCAGATTTAGCAGGGTAGAAGGCAGAATTCGCGGGGCCTGAAATCAATCGCGAGCAAGCTTTGCTCCTACAGGTGTTGTGTCATTCACAGAATGATTACCCGACACAAACCTGTAGGAGCAAAGCTTGCTCGCGATGAGGCCCGAAAGATCAGCAAAGATCCTGGAGCTTACTTCTGCGTCCCATCATCAAGCTGCAAATTCGCCTGAGTCAGGTTACTGCCCGGCGGCACACTGCGGGTCAACCAGACGTTGCCGCCAATGGTCGTGCCCTTGCCGATGGTGATGCGCCCCAGAATGGTCGCGCCGGCATAGATCACCACGTCGTCCTCGACAATCGGGTGGCGCGGCTGGCCCTTCTGCAACTGACCATCCTCGTCCGCCGGGAAGCGCTTGGCGCCCAGGGTGACCGCCTGATAAATCCGCACCCGCTCGCCAATGATCGCGGTCTCACCGATCACCACACCGGTGCCGTGATCGATGAAGAAACTGCGGCCGATCTGCGCACCCGGGTGGATGTCGATGCCAGTCGCCGAGTGGGCGATTTCCGCGCTGATCCGCGCCAGCAACGGCAAGCCTGCGCGATATAGATGGTGAGCCAGGCGATGGTGAATCACCGCCAGAATGCCCGGATAGCACAGCAGCACTTCATCGACACTGCGCGCCGCCGGGTCACCGTGGTAGGCCGCCAGCACGTCGGTGTCCAGCAGGCTGCGCAAGCCTGGCAGGGCAAGAGCGAAATCCTGAATGATCTGGATGGTCCTGGCTTCGACTTCAGTATCGGCCTGCGCGCTGTGACGCGCGGCGTAACGCAGTTCGAGACGGGCCTGGGCCAGCAAGGCATTCAGCGCCACATCGAGGGTGTGTCCGACATAGAAGTCTTCACTCTCCTCGCGCAGGTCCACCGGGCCCAGGCGCATCGGAAACAACGCGCCACACAGGGCTTCGAGAATCTCCGCCATGGCCGCGCGGGACGGCAGTTCGCGCCCTCCTTGCTCGGTGCTGGCGCGGCCGTTTTGCGCACGCCACTGTTCACGGGCGGTGCGCAACTGGCCAACGATGGTCTGCAATTGCCAATGGCTGGAACGCTCACTCACGGTAAAAACTCCTCACGGGCGACCGGACTGTCTGGCCGCGCTGACGGCGATTACTTTACGGCAAGCTCCACAGGCCAAATTAAGAACCAATTGTGCTGGCCTAAGCACTATTGGCTATAAGCGATTGGCGGTTGCCCCGGCTTTTACCCGTGCCTATAGTCCTTTGATCATTCACCGCCAGTACGGACTCATGATCAAACAACAGCTTGCCCGCTTTAACCGCCTTGACCTGCTCGGTCAGCCTACCGCCCTGGAAAAACTCGAACGCCTGTCGACCTGGCTGGGCCGCGATGTGTACGTCAAACGCGATGACCTGACACCACTGGCGATGGGCGGCAACAAGCTGCGCAAACTCGAATACCTGTGCGCCGATGCCCTCGCCCAGGGCGCCGACACCCTGATCACCGCCGGTGCGTTGCAGTCCAACCATGTGCGCCAGACCGCCGCCATCGCCGCCAAGCTGGGCCTGGGCTGTGTCGCCCTGCTGGAAAACCCCCTCAATACCGAAGACCCCAACTACGTCGGCAACGGCAACCGCCTGCTGCTGGACCTGTTCGATGCCAAGGTCGAACTGGTGGAAAACCTCGATAACGCCGACGAACAACTGCATGCCCTAGCGGCACGCCTGCGCAGCAACGGCAAGAAGCCCTATCTGGTGCCCATCGGCGGCTCCAATGCCCTGGGCGCCCTGGGTTACGTGCGCGCCGGCCTGGAACTGGCCGAGCAGATCAAGGACACCGGCCTGGACTTCGCCGCCGTGGTCCTGGCGTCTGGTAGCGCCGGCACCCACAGCGGCCTGGCGCTGGCATTGAACGAAGCCTTACCAGAACTGCCGGTAATCGGCGTCACAGTGTCGCGTAGCGAAGAAGATCAACTGCCCAAGGTTCAGGGCCTGGCCGAGCGTACCGCCGAACTGCTGGGCGTGAGCCTGCCGGAAAGCTTCAAGGTCGAACTGTGGGACGAGTACTTCGCGCCGCGCTACGGCGAGCCGAACGCCGGGACGCTGGCGGCGGTGAAGCTGGTGGCGAGTCAGGAAGGCCTGCTGCTCGACCCGGTGTACACCGGCAAGGCCATGGCAGGACTGCTGGACGGCATCGGTCGCCAGCGTTTCGACGATGGCCCGATCATTTTCCTGCACACCGGCGGGGCACCGGCGTTGTTTGCCTACAAGGATTTCCTGTAATCGGCGTAACCCTGTGTAGGAGCGAGCATGCTCGCGATGGACGACAGGACACCGCTGGGTGTCAGGTAACCAACGTTATCGTTGACGACCATCGCGAGCAGGCTCGCTCCTACAGGTAAATATTTGTTATTCGATAAGCGAATAACAAAAACAGAAATTATTATTTTCTAATCTAAAAACGCCATCATATAGTCATGCTACAGGCGAATTTCCCGAGAGACGCATAAGCTGCTTTAAGGCAGGATAGCGCTGTCGTGCAATTCCCTATTTTGCCAACTTTTCCAAACGCGTCTTCCATAAGAAAACACAGGGGCTAGTCATGAATTTTTCCGCACTACGTCGCAATCTGCTGGTGGGTTCGCTGGGCCTGGCACTGAGCGCCGGCCTCATCAGCCAGGCGGTTGCCGGTGAGCAGCTGCAACAAATCAAGGACAAAGGCGTGATCAACGTCGGCCTGGAAGGCACGTATCCACCGTTCAGCTTCGTTGATGAAAACGGCAAGCTGGCAGGTTTCGAAGTCGAACTCTCCGAGGCTCTGGCGCAGAAACTGGGCGTCAAGGCCAAGATTCAGCCAACCAAGTGGGACGGTATCCTCGCCGCGCTGGAATCCAAGCGCCTGGACGTCGTCGTCAACCAGGTGACCATCTCCGAAGAGCGCAAGAAGAAGTATGACTTCTCCGAGCCCTACACCATCTCCGGGATCCAGGCGCTGGTGCTGAAAGACAAGGAAGCCGCGCTGAACATCAAGACCGCCGCTGACCTGACCGGCAAGAAAGTCGGCGTAGGCCTGGGCACCAACTACGAGCAATGGGTACGGGCCAACGTGCCGGGTGCCGACGTGCGCACCTACGACGATGATCCGACCAAGTTCGCCGACCTGAACAACGGCCGTACCGACGCCATCCTGATCGACCGTCTGGCCGCGCTTGAATATGCCAAGAAAGCACCGAAAACCGTGGCCGCCGGCCAGGCGTTCTCCCGCCAGGAATCCGGTATTGCCCTGCGTAAAGGCGAGCCAGAGCTGCTGGCAGCCGTGAACAAGGCCCTCGACGAGCTGCGTGCCGACGGGACCCTGGCCAAGATCTCGGAAAAGTACTTCCAAGCTGACGTCACCAAATAATGGAAGCAGCTTTCCAACTCGCACTGGACTCCGCGCCCTTTCTGCTCAAGGGCGCGTACTTCACGGTAATTCTCAGCCTCGGCGGGATGTTCTTCGGCCTGGTGCTGGGCTTCGGCCTGGCACTGATGCGCCTGTCGCGCTTCAAATCGGCAAGCTGGCTGGCCCGCATCTACGTGTCGTTCTTTCGCGGCACGCCGTTGCTGGTGCAACTGTTCGTGATCTATTACGGCTTGCCGCAACTGGGTCTGGAACTCGATCCGCTGCCGGCGGCCCTGATCGGCTTTTCGCTGAACATGGCTGCCTATGCCTGTGAAATCCTGCGTGCCGCGATCGGCTCCATCGAGCGCGGTCAGTGGGAAGCCGCTGCCAGTATCGGCATGACCCGCGCGCAGACCCTGCGCCGGGCCATCCTGCCGCAGGCGATGCGCACCGCATTGCCACCGCTGGGCAACAGCTTCATTTCGCTGGTCAAGGACACCGCACTGGCCGCCACCATCCAGGTGCCGGAGCTGTTTCGCCAAGCGCAGCTGATTACCGCACGGACTTTCGAAGTCTTCACCATGTACCTTGCCGCCGCGCTGATCTACTGGGTCCTGGCCACGGTGCTTTCGCACCTGCAGAACCGGTTGGAAGAGCGGGTCAATCGGCACGATCAGGAGTCCTGACCCCATGATTGTCGTGGAAAAACTGACAAAGCAGTTCAAGGGTCAAGTCGTGCTCAATGGCATCGATCTTGAAGTGAAGGAAGGTGAGGTCGTGGCGATCATCGGGCCTAGCGGCTCGGGCAAGACCACGTTCCTGCGTTGCCTGAATTTCCTCGAAGTTCCTTCTAGTGGCCGGATCAAGGTCGGCGACATTGAGGTCGATACCAGTCGCCCGCTGAACCAGCAGCAAAGCCTGGTGCGCACCTTGCGCCAGCACGTGGGCTTCGTGTTCCAGAACTTCAACCTGTTCCCCCATCGCACCGCTTTGGAAAACGTCATCGAAGGCCCGATCATCGTCAAGAAGATCCCGCGCAACGATGCCATTGCCCTGGCGAAAAAGCTGTTGGCCAAGGTCGGCCTGGCGGGCAAGGAAGACGCTTACCCGCGCCGTCTCTCGGGCGGTCAGCAACAACGCGTGGCGATTGCCCGCGCGCTGGCGATGGAACCGGAAGTGATCCTGTTCGACGAACCGACCTCGGCACTGGACCCTGAACTGGTGGGCGAAGTGCTGGCGACCATCCGCGGCCTGGCCCAGGAAAATCGCACCATGGTCATCGTGACCCACGAAATGGCCTTCGCTCGCGATGTGGCCAACCGTGTGGTGTTTTTCGATAAGGGTGTGATCGTCGAGCAAGGCGAAGCCAAGGCTTTGTTTGCCAATCCGAAAGAAGAACGTACGAAGCAGTTCCTCAGCAAGTTCCTGAACAACTCGCACCTTTGAAACATCCCTCGTAGAACCCCAACTTCCATGGATGGAAGTTACCTCTCCCCCAAGAACTAACTTCCGCCAACACGTGCACTACTTATTTATGTGCGTCCCCACCTGTAGGAGCGAGCCTGCTCGCGATGGTGGTCAACGATAACGCTGGCTTACTGGCGCCCCGCGGCGCCTTCAACTCCATCGCGAGCAGGCTCGCTCCTACATGGGCCTTGTTTATTTGCGGCATTTCCTTGGCGCTAATTAACTAGTCCACGTAGGAAGCTTCTGAATAACAGTTGAACTCGCCTTTAACTAACCCACGCCATTGACTCAACTTAAACCGCGCTCTTATCTGCCTTGGCCAGCAAACTTTCCGCTTGCTCTCGAAATGGACTTCGCTGAAATACATCAAGGAGAGATCCCCATGTACTACCTCCCGCGCATCCCGTCTTTGGCCTCACCCACCCTGCCCCAGGTAAACAAGGCCGGTATCAATAGCCTCGCGGCGACCCACCTTCGGGTCGACATAGCCCCCTACACCGACATGGACACCGGTGACCTCATCGAACTGTTCTGGAACAGCCAATTCGTCGCCTCCCGCGTACTGGCGGCGCAGGACGTTGGCCACACCGTCAGCCTGCGGGTACCGGAAAGCTTCATCGTCAGCGGCGCCACCTGGGTGCATTACCGCGTGATGCAGGTCGGCAGAAACCCGATGCTGTCACTGGCGACGCGGTTAACGGTCAAACTCGAGTGCCCGGGCGGCCCGCTCGGTGATGACGAAAATCAGTTCCTGGCGCCGGTGAACCTTCCTGCCACCCTCCGCCGCCAGGGGCTCAACGCGAGGCAGATCCGACGTGGCGTGCCGCTGACGATCGAGCCCTATATCAACATGGCCGAGGACGACGAAATCACCCTGCGCTGGGGTGATGTGCGGATGGATCTGCCCAGGCTCAGGCCATGTGATGTGGGCCTGCCGATTCAGGTCTGGGTGCCGTCGGCCATCATTGTCGAGGCCGGCGAAGATCTCAGGCTGGAGGTGACTTACTGCGTTATCGACCGGGTCGGCAACAGTTCGCACTGGGCGCCGGTTCGAACGCTGAGAACCGCCCCGCATTCCCTGTAGGAGCGAGCCTGCTCGCGAAGAACACCCAGACAACGCGGGCATCCAGACAGCCCGCGTCACCGTTAACGACCATCGCGAGCAGGCTCGCTCCTACAGGAGTGGACGCGACCTCGATCCTTTCTATACATATTCCTAAAAGTTAGTTCATAACTTATTTATAAACGCTTAGGGTATATGCACCGGACCACCGGACATTCTTGTTTTCGTTCGCCGCACAACGGCGTTTCCATGAGATGTGAGGTAGGTATGGTCCGCAGCACAATCACCCCAGTGCAGATCGCCAGGGCATTGCGTGTCGCCAAGGAGTGGCAGTGATGTCCAGTCTGGCAGATGCAATCGTCCAGAGTGATCTGGATGTCGCCCCGCTGTTGTTGCCCGCGCAAGTGCTGCGCAACGACGCACAAGCCATCAAGGCCGCCCAGGAGCTGGCGCAAGCCGCCCGCGTACAGGCGGCCAAGCGTGACCAGCAGCGCAAGCTGCCGTGGTCGGAAATCGAACAGTTCACCCGCAGCGGCCTGGGCAGCATTGGCATCCCCCGCGAGTACGGTGGCCCACAGGTTTCATTCGTCACCCTCGCCGAGGTGTTCGCGATCATTTCCGCCGCCGATCCGGCGCTGGGACAGATCCCGCAGAACCAGTTCGGCATTTTGAACCTGGTTCTCGGCAGCGCCACCGAAGCGCAGAAAAAACAACTGTTCAAAAGCGTGCTCGAAGGCTGGCGCATCGGCAATGCCGGGCCGGAACGCGGCACCAAAAACACTTTGGAACTCAAGGCGCGCATCACCGCCGACGGCGACGGCGTTGTACTCAACGGGCAGAAGTTTTACTCCACCGGCGCGCTGTTCGCCCACTGGGTGGCCGTCAAGGCGCTCAACGACGACGGCAAGCAAGTGCTGGCCTTCGTGCGTCGCGGCACACCGGGGCTGCGGATCGTCGATGACTGGTCCGGATTCGGCCAGCGCACCACCGCCAGCGGCACGATCCTGCTCAACAATGCGCGGGTCGACGCCGAACTGGTGGTCGATAACTGGAAGATCAACGACAAACCCAACACCCAGGGCGCCATCTCGCAGCTGATCCAGGCGGCCATCGACGCCGGCATCGCCCGCGGCGCCATCGACGACGCCATCGAGTTCGTGAAAAACCGCGCGCGGCCGTGGATCGACGCCAACGTCGAACGGGCCAGCGATGACCTGTATGTGATCGCTGATATCGGCAAACTGAAAATCGAACTGCACGCCGCCGAAGCCCTGCTGCGCAAGGCCGGGCAAGTGCTCGATGAAGTACACGCCGCGCCACTTACCGCCGAGTCCGCCGCCCGCGCCTCGATTGCTGTCGCCGAAGCGAAAGTGCTGACCACCGAGATCTCGCTGCTGGCCAGCGAAAAGCTCTTCGAGCTGGCCGGCAGCCGCGCCACCCTCGCCGAATTCAACCTCGACCGTCACTGGCGCAACGCCCGGGTGCACACGCTGCACGACCCGGTGCGCTGGAAATATCACGCGGTTGGCGCCTATCACCTGAACGGCACTTTGCCGGCTCGCCATTCCTGGATCTGACGACCAGACATCTGGAGAAGCTAATGACTCTTTCCCAACACGTCGCGGTCATCACCAGCGATGAGCAAGCCCTGATCGTCGCCAGCGACCTGGCCGAAGACTTCAAGCGCGACAGCGCCCTGCGCGACCGCGAACGCCGCTTGCCGCACCCGGAGCTGGAAGTGTTTTCCCGCTCGGGCCTGTGGGGCATCAGCGTGCCCAAGGCATACGGCGGCGCCGGTGTTTCCAACGTCACCCTGGCCAAAGTCATCGCGCTGATAGCCCAGGCGGACGGCTCCCTCGGCCAGATCCCGCAAAACCATTTTTATGCCCTGGAAGTGCTGCGGGTGAACGGCAGTGAAGAACAGAAAAAACGCCTGTACGCCGAAGTATTGGCCGGCCAGCGCTTCGGTAACGCGTTGGCTGAACTGGGCACCAAAACCGCCCACGACCGCGTTACCCGCCTGACTCGCGACGGTGATGGCTTTCGCATCAACGGCCGCAAGTTCTACGCCACTGGCGCGATCTACGCCCAGCGCATTCCGACCTCGGTGATCGATGAAAACGGCGTACAGCAACTGGCCTTCGTCCCCCGCGACAGCAAGGGCCTGACAGTAATTGACGACTGGAGCGGCTTCGGCCAGCGCACCACCGGCAGCGGTTCGGTGGTGTTCGAAGATGTGTTCGTGGCCACCGCAGACGTGATCCCGTTCCAGACCGCCTTCGAGCGCCCGACCCCGGTCGGCCCGCTGGCACAGATTCTCCACGCCGCCATCGACACCGGCATCGCCCGCGCCGCCTATGAAGATGCGCTGCACTTCGTGCGCACCAAGACCCGGCCATGGATCGACGCCACCCACGACACCGCCACTGAAGATCCGCTGACCCTCAAGAGCTTCGGCCACTTGAGCATTCGCCTGCACGCCACCGAAGCGCTGCTGGAACGCGCCGGTGAATTCCTCGACCAGGCCCAGGCCGACACCACCGCCGAAACCGTCGCCGCCGCCTCGATTGCCGTCGCCGAAGCCCGGGCCATCAGCACCGAAATTTCCCTCGCCGCCGGCACCACGCTGTTCGAACTGGCCGGCAGCCAGGCGACCCTGCGCGAGCACGGCCTCGACCGCCACTGGCGCAACGCCCGGGTGCACACCCTGCACGACCCGGTGCGCTGGAAGTATCACGCTGTCGGCAACTACTACCTCAACGATGAAAACCCGCCACTGCGGGGGACCATCTGATGAGCACCGCGAAAAAGAAAATCCTGCTCAACGCGTTCAACATGAATTGCATCGGGCACATCAACCACGGCCTGTGGACACACCCACGAGACAACTCGACTCAATACAAGACGATCGAATACTGGACCGAACTGGCTCAGTTGCTGGAACGCGGGCTGTTCGATGGTCTGTTCATCGCCGACATCGTCGGTGTCTACGACGTCTACCAGAACTCGGTGGACGTGCCACTGAAAGAGTCGATCCAGCTGCCGGTCAACGACCCGCTGCTGCTGGTCTCGGCCATGGCCGCCGTCACCAAAAACCTCGGCTTCGGCCTGACCGCCAACCTCACCTACGAGCCGCCGTACCTGTTCGCCCGACGCATGTCGACGCTGGATCACCTGAGTCGCGGGCGCGTGGGCTGGAACATCGTCACCGGCTACCTCGACAGCGCCGCCAAGGCCATGGGCCTGAGCGAACAGGCCGAGCACGACCGTCGTTACGACCAGGCCGACGAGTACCTGGAGGTGCTCTACAAACTCTGGGAAGGCAGCTGGGAAAACGGCGCGGTGCTCAACGATCCACAGCAACGCATCTACGCGCAGCCGGACAAAGTGCACAAGGTCGAGCACAAGGGCGAGTTCTATCAGGTCGAGGGTTTTCACCTGTGCGAGCCCTCGCCACAACGCACGCCAGTGCTGTTCCAGGCGGGCGCTTCCGATCGCGGCTTGCTGTTCGCCGGGCGCCACGCCGAGTGCGTGTTCATCAGCGGCCAGAACAAGCCGTCGACCAAGGCTCAGGTGGACAAGGTCCGCGCCAGCGCCGTCGAAGCCGGGCGCAATCCCGAGGACATCAAGGTGTTCATGGGCCTCAACGTGATTGTCGGCGCCACCGAAGAACTGGCCTGGGCCAAGCACGCCGAGTACCGCCGCTACGCCAGTGCCGAAGCCGGCGTGGCGCATTTCTCGGCGTCCACCGGCATCGATTTTTCCCAGTACGAGATCGACGAACCGATCCAGTACGTGAAGAGCAACGCCATCCAGTCGGCCACCAAACACCTGCAAAACAACGACTGGACCCGTCGCAAATTGCTCGACCAGCACGCCCTCGGCGGACGCTACATCACCGTGGTCGGCTCGCCTGAGCAAGTGGCGGATGAACTGGAATCGTGGGTCGCCGAGACGGGCCTGGACGGCTTCAACCTGACGCGCGTGGTCACGCCGGAAAGCTATGTGGATTTCATTGAACTGGTGATTCCGGAGTTGCAGCGGCGTGGGTCGTACAAGACCGCTTATGACGATGGCAGCTTGCGGCAAAAGCTGTTTCGCGAAGGGGCGTATTTGCCTGAGCAACATACCGGGTCCGCTTACAGGCGCTAAAAGCATCGCGGGCAAGCCTTGCTCCCACAGGGAACTGCGGCGCTCTTGTGGGAGCAAGGCTTGCCCGCGATGAGGCCCGCACAAACAACCCAATTTTATGCACTGACTGGAAACCTGATCATGACTAAGACTTACTTCTCCCACCCAGTCAAAGCACTGGCCCTGGCCCTCGGCCTCTTCAGCTCCGTCACCTTCGCCGCCGACCCGGCGCTGAAAATCGGCACCACCGCCGCCTTCGCCATCCCGCTGGAAGCAGCGGTCGAAGAAGCCGGCAAACAAGGCCTGAAAGTCGAGCTGGTGGAGTTCACCGACTGGATCGCCCCCAACGTCAGCCTCGCCGCTGGCGACATCGACGTGAACTACTTCCAGCACAACCCGTTCCTGGAAAATGCCAAGGCCGCTTCCGGTTTTGACCTGGTGCCGTTCGCCCCGGGGATCATCAACAACGTCGGCCTCTACTCGAAGAAATACAAAAGCTTCGACGAGCTGCCCGAAGGCGCCAGCGTGGCCATCGCCAACGACCCTATCAACAGCGGCCGTGGCTTGCAGCTGCTGGCCAAGGCCGGTTTGATCACCCTCAAGCCGGGCGTCGGCTACAAGGCCACCGAAGACGACATCGTCGCCAACCCGAAGAAAATCAAAATCCTTCAGGTCGAAGCGGTGCAGTTGGTACGTGCCTATGACGATGCCGATCTGGTTCAGGGTTACCCGGCCTACATCCGTTTGGCGAAGACCTTCGATGCCGGTTCCGCGCTGCTGTTCGACGGCCTCGATCACAAGGAATACGTGATCCAGTTCGTGATCCAGCCCAAGAGCAAAACCGACCCGCGCCTGATCAAGTTCGTCGACATCTACCAGCATTCGCCTGCTGTCCGCGCCGCCCTGGATAAAGCCCACGGCAAGCTCTATCAAGCCGGTTGGGAAAGCTGAAAATGACTGCAGCCACCCAACTACGACTGGAAATCCCAGAGCCTAAGCAAGCGATACAAGCTGAACTACATCCGGAGCTGAACCACGCCCACGTGCGCTTCATCAACCTGGGCAAAACCTACGACGGCCAGCAAGGCCCGGTGGCCGCCCTGCACGGCATCGACCTGGCGATCCAGCGCGGTGAAGTGTTCGGCATCATCGGCCGCAGCGGCGCCGGCAAGTCGTCGCTGATCCGCACCATCAACCGCCTCGAACAGCCGAGCAGTGGCCGGGTGTTGATCGATCAGGTGGACATCGGCGAGTTCGATGAAGACCGCCTGGTGGCGCTGCGTCGGCGCATCGGCATGATCTTCCAGCACTTCAATCTGATGTCGGCCAAGACCGTCTGGCAGAACGTCGAATTGCCGCTGAAAGTGGCCGGTGTGCCGAAAGAAAAACGCGATCAAAAGGTTCGTGAACTGCTGGAGCTGGTGGGCCTGGAAGCCAAGCACAAGGCCTATCCCTCGCAGCTGTCCGGCGGGCAGAAACAGCGTGTCGGCATCGCCCGCGCGCTGGTGCACGACCCGGCGATCCTGCTATGCGACGAAGCCACCTCGGCGCTGGACCCGGAGACCACGCAATCGATCCTCGGCCTGCTGCGCGAGATCAACCGGCGCCTGGGCCTGACCATCATTTTGATCACCCATGAAATGGCGGTGATCCGCGAGATCTGCGATCGCGTGGTGGTCCTCGAACGTGGGCGTGTGGTTGAGCAAGGGCCAGTGTGGGAAGTGTTCGGCAATCCGCAGCATGAGGTCAGCAAGACGTTGCTTGCGCCGTTGCAGCATGCCCTTCCATCGGAGTTGCAAAGCCGCTTGCAGGCGCAACCGCAGTCCTCGGAGGACGCTGTGGTGCTGCGTCTGCAATTCACCGGCACGGCGCAGGACGAACCGGACATCGCCGCCCTGTTCGCTGCCCTCGGCGGTCGTGTGCGCCTGCTGCAAGGTGGCGTGGAACGGATTCAGGGGCATGCCCTGGGGCAATTGCTGCTGGCGGTGACGGGTTCTTCGTTTGACGCAGAAGAATTGCGTCAGCGTGCCGGGCAATGGGCGCAGCAGGTGGAGGTGTTGGGCTATGTGGTTTGATCGCTTGCTGCAAGGTTTCGTCGATACGTTTTTGATGGTCGGCGTGTCGTCACTGATTGCGTTGCTGGCGGGCATTCCGCTGGCGGTGATCCTGGTCACCAGCTCCAAGGGCGGCATCTACGAAGCGCCCACGGTGAACCGTGCATTGGGTGCGTTCGTGAACCTGTTTCGTTCTATTCCGTTTTTGATCCTGATGGTGGCGCTGATTCCGTTTACCCGGTTGATCGTCGGTACAACCTACGGCGTGTGGGCGGCGGTGGTGCCGCTGACCATCGCCGCCACGCCGTTCTTTGCGCGCATTGCTGAAGTGAGTTTGCGCGAAGTGGATCACGGCCTGATCGAAGCGGCACAGGCCATGGGTTGCCGGCGTCAGCACATCGTTTGGCATGTGTTATTGCCCGAGGCGCTGCCGGGGATTGTTGGCGGGTTCACCATCACGTTGGTGACGATGATCAACTCATCGGCCATGGCCGGGGCGATTGGTGCCGGTGGGTTGGGGGACATTGCCTATCGGTATGGGTATCAGCGGTTTGACAGCCAGATCATGCTGACGGTGATTGTGCTGCTGGTGGCGTTAGTCGCGGTGATCCAACTCGGCGGGGATCGATTGGCGCGGGGCCTCAACAAACGCTAACCCTGTAGGAGCGAGCCTGCTCGCGATGGAGGCCAACGATAACACTGGGCACCTGATGCCCTGCGGTGTTTGTGATTCCATCGCGAGCAGGCTCGCTCCTACAGGAGAGGCGATCCCGGCGATATTTCGTACAAGAAATTCAGTCTTTCCGAAGGCTGAATCCCTTTCCTTTGCAGGACATTTCCGAGATCATTTCGCCCGCTTGCGCCTGATAAAACCGGTGGCTAGTCTCCGCCCGTCACTGCTCATCAGTGATCGGGTTTAGTCGCCCGGCTTCTCTCTAGGTGCATAGCGCCACCTCTTTTCAGGTGTTTTTTGCCTGATCGTTATGGTGGCTGTGCACAGGGCACCTTCGGGTGCGCCGGTATTCCTAGAGGCCGGTCGACTAACCTGCGTGCAGCCGCCACCCCTTCTCGTTTAGTCGCGATATCGGTTGGCTCCTACTAATGCTCTGGGAGTTTTACCAATGGAAAAATCCGTTCCCGATCCACCCGAAAACCCCTCCAACGAAACCGTCACTGAAGACCTGCTCAGAGACCGTTCCGCCCTCTACCGCGCCATCGATTTCTACCTCACCGGCGATCAGCCCTCACCACCGGATGAACTGCGGTTCTACAACGTCAGCAAGGACGTGAGCTTCGAAGACACCCAGCTCTACATCGCCGACCTGCTGCGTTGTGCATCGGTCACGGCCTATCAGTGTGGCGACCACCTCAAGGGCGCCGACCGGGCCATGGTGTTTTCGGTGTGGCATTTGCTGGAGATCGCCAAGGCGATGGTGGATCACTCCATTGAGTGTTTGGGGATGAAGAAGGGCTGAGTCTGGCTTGAGCCAATGTTGTCAGTACCACCGCCATCGCGAGCAAGCTTTGCTCCCACAGGGGTACGCGATCAACTGTAGGAGCAAAGCTTGCTCGCGATGGGCTGCGCAGCAGCCCCAAATCCAATGGCGTATATTCGACAAATCCCCATTGCCCACACAGCCCACCATGAAACAGACCCCCACCGACCTCGACCAGATCACGTCCACCACCTTGGCCCATTACAACTCGGTGGCGATCAGTTTTCGCGAAGGCACCCGTGATCACGACGTCAGCCAGAACATCGACGCGCTGCTGCGACACATCCAGGGCGAGGCACCGTTGCAGATCCTCGATTTTGGCTGCGGCCCGGGCCGCGACTTGCAAACCTTCACCCGCCTGGGCCACATCGCCGTCGGCCTCGACGGCGCGGAAAAATTTGCGCAGATGGCCCGTGAGGACAGCGGTTGCGAGGTGTGGCATCAGGACTTTCTGAAACTCGATCTGCCGGCCGAACGTTTCGACGGGATCTTCGCCAATGCCGTACTGTTTCACATCCCTCGCCAGGAACTGCCTCGGGTGTTGAAGGAACTGCGCGCAACCTTGAAACCCGGTGGCGTGTTGTTCAGTTCCAACCCTCGTGGCGAGAATCAGGAAGGCTGGAACGGGCCGCGTTATGGGGCGTATCACGATCTGGCGGCGTGGCAGCAGTTGCTGACCGAGGCGGGGTTTGTGGAGTTGGAGCATTACTACCGGCCGGCGGGGTTGCCGCGCGAGCAGCAGCCTTGGTTGGCGAGTGTCTGGCGTAAGCCGGTGTAGTCAGTCAGGACGCCATCGCGAGCAGGCTCGCTCCTACAAGGGTCCGGTGTACACCGATCCATTGTAGGAGCGAGCCTGCTCGCGATGAGCGCGCAGCGCTCGCCTTCAGGCCACCTCTTTCTTCGGCTCGCGAATCTTGTACCAGGCCACATACAGCGCCGGCAGAAACAGCAGGGTCAGCAAGGTCGCAATGATAATCCCGCCAATCATCGCGTAAGCCATCGGCCCCCAGAACACTTCCCGCGCGATCGGGATCATGCCCATGCTCGCCGCCGCCGCGGTCAGCAGGATCGGCCGGCGTCGATGGTCCGTGGCCTGCACCACCGCATCCCACTGTGAATAGCCTTCGCTGACGAACGCATCGATCTGCGTCACCAGAATCACCGAGTTGCGGATGATGATGCCGATCAGCGCCAGGATCCCGAGGATCGCCACGAAGCCCATGGGCGTGCCGGTCGGCACCAGCGCGATCACCACGCCGATCAGGCCCAGCGGCGCGACGCTGGCCACCAGGAACATCTTCTGCACGCTGTGCAGCTGGATCATCAGGAAGGTCGCCATCAGAAACAGCATCAGGGGCACGACCTTGGCAATCGGCCCCTGGGCCTTGGCGCTTTCTTCCACCGTACCGCCGGTGGCGATTTTGTAGCCCACCGGCAGCCCGGCCGCGAACTTGTCCATGTCCGGCTTGAGCAGGGTCACCAGGTCCGTGGGCTGGATCTCGCCCAGGGTGGCGGCCTTGATGGTCACGGTCGGTTTGCGGTCGCGGCGCCACACCAGCGGCTGTTCCAGCTCATAACGCACGGTGGCAAACGCCAGCAGCGGAATCGAGGTGCCGCTGGGCGTGACGATCTGCAGGTTTTGCAGGGTATCGGGGGTGCCGCGTTCGGCATCCACGGCGCGGCCGACCACGTTGATCAGGTAGATGTCGTCGTCGACCTGAGTCACCGTCGAGCCGCTGACGATGCTGTTCATCAGGTTGGCCACGTCCTCCGAAGACAGGCCGAGCTGGCGCGCCTTGTCCTGGGCGATGTCGACGCGCAAGACCTTGCCCGGTTCGTTCCAGTCGAAAATGATCTCGCCGATGTACGGGCTCTTGTCCAATTCGCTGGCCAGATCGATGGCGTGCTTGCGCACCTGATCGATGTCATTGCCGCTGACCCGGTACTGGATCGGCCGCCCCACCGGTGGGCCCATTTCCAGTGCCTGCACGTAGCTGCCTATGCCGACGAACTCCTTGCGCAGGCGCTCGCGCAAGCGCGCACTGAGCGCTTTGCGGGCCTCGAAGTCCTTGCTGACAATCACCAGCTGCGCGTAGTACGGGTTCTGCAATTGCTGGTCCAGCGGCAGGTAGAAACGGATCGCCCCCTGGCCGATGTAGGTGCTCCAGCGCACGATGTCCGGGTCGCCCTTGAGCGTGGCTTCGAGCTTGTCCACGGCCTTGCGGGTTTCGTTGATGGAGGCGTTTTGCGGCAGGTTCAGGTCCACCAGAATTTCCGGGCGGTCCGAAGACGGGAAGAACTGGTTCTGCACAAAGCGCATGCAGAACACCGAAAGCACAAACAGCAGCACCGTGATGCCAATGGCCCACCAGCGATTGCGCATGCCCCACAGCAGGCCGCTGTTGAACGCCCGTCCCAGACGCCCCGGCTCCGTCGAGTGCGCCTTCACCTTGGTGCTGAGGATGTGCACACCGATCACCGGCGCGAACAGCACGGCGACGATCCACGATACGAGCATCGCCACGGCGATCACCGCAAACAGGGTGAAGGTGTACTCGCCGGCGGAGCTGGCGTTGAGGCCGATGGGCACGAAACCGGCGACGGTCACCAGGGTGCCGGTGAGCATCGGAAAGGCCGTCGAGGTGTAGGCGAACGTCGCCGCCTGTTCCTTGGTATCGCCCAGCTCCAGGCGCGCGACCATCATCTCCACGGTGATCATCGCGTCGTCCACCAAAAGGCCCAGGGCGATGATCAGCGCGCCGAGGGAAATCCGCTGCATGGTGATGCCGCTGTATTCCATGAACACGAATACCATGGCCAGCACCAGCGGAATCGAACACGCCACCACCAGCCCTGCACGCACGCCGAGGCTGATGAAACTCACCACCAGCACAATCACCACCGCTTCGAACAACGCGCTGGTGAAACCGCCCACCGCCTCTTCCACCACTTGCGCCTGGTCGGAGACGTTGTGCACGCCCACGCCCACCGGCAAGTCGGCGGTCAGATCGATCATCCGCTGGTGCAGTACCTTGCCGAACTCCTGAATGTTGCCGCCCTTCTGCATGGCAATGGCCAGGCCGATGGCTTGCTGGCCGTTGTAGCGAAATTCCGGGCTCATGGGGTCGACGTAGCCACGGCGAATGTCGGCGACGTCGGCCAGCCGATAGAAGCGGTCATTGAGCCGCAGGTTGACGTTGGCCAGGTCCTTTTCCGAGGCGAACTGCCCGGAGGTGCGCACGGTAATCCGCTCGGGGCCCGCTTCGATCACACCGGCCGGGGTGATGGCGTTTTCCTTTTGCAGGCTTTGAATGACCTGGGCTTCATCGATGCCCAGCGCCGCCAGTTTGCGCGTGGAGAAGTTCAGGTAAATGACTTCGTCCTGCTGGCCGATCATCTGGATCTTGCCCAGCCCCGGCACGTCATGAATCTCGGCGCGGGCCTGTTCGACATAGTCACGCAACTGGCGCAACGACAAACCGTCGGCGGTGAAGGCATAGACCGAACCGAACACGTCACCGAACTCATCGTTGAACGACGGCCCTTGCAGGCCCTGGGGGAACTGGCCCTTGATGTCGCCGATCTTCTTGCGCACCTGGTACCAGATTTCCGGAATGTCCTTGGCCTTGGTGGTGTCGCGCAGGTTCACGTAGACCGTGGATTCGCCAGGGCGGGTATAGCTTTTCACGTAGTCGAGGGAATCGAGTTCCTCGAGTTTTTTCTCGATGCGGTCGGTGACCTGCTTGAGGGTTTCTTCCTGGGTCGCGCCGGGCCAGCGGCTCTGGATCACCATGGTCTTGATGGTGAACGAAGGGTCTTCCTCGCGGCCCAGATTCATGTAAGAGAACACGCCCATCAGCAAGCCGACGAACATCAGGTACCAGACGAACGACTGATGTTTGAGCGCCCATTCGGATAAGTTGAAACTCCCTTTCATTGCGCGCTTCCTTCATCGACTTTCACTTTTTGCCCCGGCTTGAGGCTGTTCACACCGGCACTGACAATCCGCTCGCCGGCCTTCACGCCACTGGCCACCAGCACACTGCTGTCGGTGCGGCTGATGATGCTGACGTTGCGTGGCGACACGGTTTGGCTCTGCGTATCGACCACCCAGATGCGCGGCTTGCCATCGACTTCCTGCAAGGCGCTCAGGGGCAATTCAATCTGCGGGGTGATCGCCGAACTCAAGGTCACGCTGATTGCCGTGCCCAGGCGAAAGGCGTTCGGGGTTTCGGCCAGGGTCAGGCGCGCGCGCCGGGTGCGGGTGGTGCTTTCGGCCTGGGGTTCGATTTCCCGCACGGTGGCGGTGGTGCTGATCTGCGGGTTGAGCTGCGAGGCGACCTGGAACACCACATCGGAAGGCAACTGATCGACCAGGGTGTCCGGCAGGTCGATGACCGCTTCCTTGATGTCCGGTTGTGCCAACGTGACGACCTGCTGGCCGGCGGTGACCACTTGCCCAGCCTCGGCATTCCACGCGGTGACCACGGACTTGTGGTCGGCGCGCAGTTCAACGTAGTTGAGCTGATCCTTGGCTTGGTTGAGCGCGGCCTGAGCCTGATCGAGGGAGGCCTGGGTGGTTTTCAGGTCGGTCTGGGCATTGTCCAGTTGCGCCTGGGAGCCCACGCCTTGGTCGAACAGGCTTTGCTGGCGCCGCGCGGTGGCCTGGGCGTTGATCAGTTGCGCCTGGATACTCGACAGGTTGCCCTGTGCCGAGCGCAACTGGTTCTGCTGGTCCGTGGGATCGAGCGAGGCGAGCAAGTCGCCCTGCTCGACCTCGGCGCCGACGTCGACGGCGCGGCTGGCAATGCGCCCGGGAATGCGAAAGCCGACATTGCTTTCATATCGGGCCTGGATGTTGCCCGCGAACCGCCCCAGGTTCTGTTCGCCCAGCGCCTCGACCTTGATCGACAGTACGGGGCGAATCGGTTCCGGCGCCGGTTCTTCCTTGGAACAGGCCGCCAGCATCAAGCCGGCCAGCACCACTGACAGACGCCTCATGGCTGCTCCTCCGTGGCCAGTTCCTTGTAGGTGTTCTCGGCGATCTCCACGGCGACGCCGGGGTGCAGCAACTGGCCGCCTGCGATGACGACCTTTTGCCCTTCCTGAAGGCCGCCGCTGATGATGACTTTGCCGGTCATATAACGGCCGACGGTCACCGGGTGCAATTGCGCCTTGCCTTGCCCGTCCACCAGCCACACGGCAGGCCGGCTGACATCCTTGGTCAGCGCCGACCACGGCAATTGCACGGCGGTTTTGTTCTGCGCGGTGCCGGTGGCACTCACCACCGACCCCAGCTGCATGCCGGGCGGCAGGGCGTCGAGGGTGATCTTGACCTGCACCGTACCGGTCTGCTCGGAGACCGCCGGGGTGACTTCTCGCACGGTGCCGGTGGTTTTGACCTCTGGATTGTCGAGCAGGCTGACCACGACTTTCTTGTCCGGTGGCGGCTCGGCCAGCAGCGACTCGTAGACGTTGAACACCGCATCCCGCTCACCGTCCTGGGCCAGGCTGTAGATCGGCACCGTGGCCTGCACCACCTGGCCGACTTCCGCCTGGCGCGCGGTGATCACACCGGGTGCCTCCGCAATCAGCGCGGTGTAGCTCAGTTGCTCCTTGGCATTGGCCAGCTGCGCCTGAGCCGCTGCCAACGAGCTTTGGCTGCTGCGCAACGCGGCTTGTGCCGAATCGTATTCGCTCTGGCTGGTATAGCCCTTGGGCAAAAGTTTTTGTTGGCGTACGAACGACGCGGTGTTCTGTTTGAGCTTGGCCTGCTCGGCGACGACCTGCGCCTGGGCGGAGTCGACATTGGTCTGCAGGTCTTTCGGATCGAGTCGGGCGAGGACCTGCTTGGCCGTCACTCGATCACCCACGTCGACGCTGCGCTCGATGATCTTGCCGCCAACGCGAAATGACAGCTCGGTCTGCACCCGGGCCTGCACATCGCCAGTCAAGGTGACTTTGGCACCGTACTGCCCCGGCTTAACCACTTGCACGAACACCCGAGGTCGATCCTTCTCGGCCATCTTCTTTTCACCACAAGCCCCGAGCATGGCCAACAGGCACAAACCAAGGGCTATTTTCAATCCGGGACCAGCCATGCAGACTCCTTTGCGTTTAACGGGCGCAATTCGTCTGTCAGCTTAGAACAGCGTTACGAGTCTGCATCGGCAATCCTTATACTTCCCACCGATCGTTCCCATGCTCTGCGTGGGAACGCCGCCACGGACGCTCCGCGTCCACTGTGACGCAGAGCGTCACGGGATGCATTCCCACGCGGAGCGTGGGAACGATAAGGTCCGCCCCTTGCTGCAGGAAGCTCACCATGCTCAAAACCCTCGCGGTGGCCAATTACCGCTCGATCAATAAATTGGTCATCCCGTTGGGCCGGCTGAACCTGATCACCGGCCCCAATGGCAGCGGCAAGTCCAACCTTTACCGTGCGCTGCGCCTGCTGGCGGAAACCGCTCAGGGCGGGGTGGTCAATGCCTTGGCCCGCGAAGGTGGGCTGGATTCGACTTTCTGGGCCGGGCCGGAAACCCTCACCCGGCGCATGCGTAACGGTGAAGTCCCTATCGAAGCCACCGTGCGCCACGGCGTGAAGCGCCTGCGCCTGGGGTTCGCCGGTGAAGATTTCAGCTATTCGATTGCCCTGGGGTTGCCGGAGCCGAGCCGATCCGCGTTTTCCCTCGACCCGGAAATCAAGAAGGAATGCATCTGGTCCGGGCCGTTCTACCGCCCGGCCAGCCTGTTGGTGGATCGCAACGGTGCGGTCATCCGCGCCCGGACCAACCGCAGCTGGGAGGTGCTGGCGCAACATACGCCGAACTTCGACAGCCTGTTCGATCAGGTCGGCAGCCTGCGCACTTCGCCGGAAGTCCTGCAGATGCGCGAGTTCATCCGCCGCTGGCGCTTTTACGATCACTTTCGCAGCGACGCCGATGCCCCGGTGCGCCAGCCACAACTGGGAACCCGCACGCCGGTGCTGCACCACGACGGCAGGGACCTTGCTGCGGCGCTGCAGACCATCATCGAAATCGGCGACCCCGAGGCCTTGCAGAATGCGATCAGCGACGCTTTTCCCGGCGCACGACTGAACATCCAGCCGCTGGCGGGTGGACGCTTTGCCATCGAGTTTTATCAGGAAGGATTGCTGCGGCCGCTGTCGGCGGCCGAGTTGTCCGACGGGACCTTGCGTTACTTGCTGCTGGTAGCGGCGCTACTGACGCCCCGACCGCCGACGCTGATGGTGCTGAACGAACCGGAAACCAGCCTGCATCCGGACCTGTTGCCGGCGTTGGCGCGTTTGATCATTCGCGCTTCAGAGCAGTGCCAGGTGTGGGTGGTGTCCCATGCACGGCGGTTGATTTCGGCGTTGCAGGAAGACCCGGAATGCAATTGCATCGTGCTGGAAAAGAACCTCGGGCAGACCGGGATTGTCGGGCAACGGATGCTCGATGAACCGGCGTGGTATTGGCCGGATTGATTTGCCGGGACGTTGGATGACGTCTATTTTCCCCTGCTCCGTAGGAAGGATCTTTTTTTAAGATTGCCCCTCCAAGGACGGACCGCTGTTGGCCAGACTCCCCGGCCCATCAATCACAAGGACGAAAAAATGGCAGACATGAAAGTGCCGCAACCGATGAATCCGCAGGACATCCTCAAGTTGCTGGTGGCGTTGCGCAGGGCGTTGAAGGCCAGGGTGGCCTGAACTGTTTATCCGAGACAACCCATCCTCTGTGGGAGCGAGCTTGCTCGCTCCCACAGGATTGGTGTCCAACCCCACATCTCATTTGCCACAGAAAATACGGGCACAAAAAAACGCCGACGCTGTATCAGCCGTCGGCGTTGGAAACCTCAAAGGGTTCTACCTCACGAATCAGAACGCCGGCAGTACCGCGCCGTTGTACTTCTTCTCGATGAACGCTTTCACTTCCGGGCTGGTCAGGGCCTTGGCCAGTTTCTGGATGGCGGCGCTGTCCTTGTTGTCCGGACGAGCCACCAGGAAGTTCACGTAAGGCGAATCGGCGCCTTCGATGACCAGTGCGTCTTTGGCCGGGTTCAGGCCCGCTTCCAGCGCGTAGTTGGTGTTGATCATGTCCAGGTCAACCTGATCCAGCACACGCGGCAGCATGGCGGATTCCAGTTCCTTGAACTTGAAGTTGTGCGGGTTCTTGGCGATGTCTTTCGGGGTCGCCAGGGCGTTTTTCGGGTCTTTCAACTCGATCAGGCCAGCCTTCTGCAGCAGGATCAGGGCACGGCCGCTGTTGCTGCCTTCGTTAGGGATGGCAATGGTCGCGCCATCTTTGAGCTCGGCCAGGGTTTTGACTTTCTTCGAGTAGCCACCGAACGGTTCAACGTGAACACCGATCACGGTTTCCAGGTGAGTGCCTTTGCCTTCGTTGAAGCTCTTCAGGTACGGCAGGGTCTGGAAGTAGTTGGCGTCCAGACGCTTCTGGTCGACCTGCACGTTCGGCTGCACGTAGTCGGTGAAGACTTTGATTTCCAGGTCCACGCCTTCTTTGGCGAGGGTTGGCTTGATCAGCTCGAGAATTTCAGCGTGTGGAATCGGGGTCGCCGCAACCACCAGTTTCTCGCCAGCCTGGGCCAGGCCCGCGGTCAGGGCAGCCGCCAGTGCGGTGAACAACAGAACCTTTTTCATGCAGTGTCCTTATCGAAAATCTTGGTCGCTTGTGGCGACGGCATTAGTACGTGTGCCAGTGATGTGCTATCGCGGGCGTGGAGCGGACATTACCCGGATTTTTTATTCCCGAACAATATCTTTTATTCACTTTCATATTCCATTTTGCTCATACAGCTCTAGCCCGCGCATTCCCTGTAGGAGCGAGCCTGCTCGCGATGGTCGTGAACGATAACGCTGGGGGTCTGACACCCCGTTGCGCCCTCCGGTTTTTCGCGAGCAGGCTCGCTCCTACAGGAGAGCTGTTTCCCTAAGTAATTGTTTCAAGGCGGCTTTCTCGGCGTCTGTGCCGTGACCGAGAATCTGCTTGAGCTGATGCTTGAGCTGCCCCACCCCCTCATCCGGCAAGTTCAAATGCTCCGGCAAAATCTCATCTCCCGTGCTGACCAACAACGCAAAGTGAATGACGTTTTCCAGCTCGCGGGTATTGCCCGGCCAGCTGTGTCGTTCCAGCACCTGTTGCGCGGACTCGCTGATCAGCGGCACCGGCAAGTCCAGGCGTTGGCTGTAGATGCCGAGGAAGTATTCGGCCAGCGACAGGATGTCGCCCACCCGCTCGCGCAGCGCCGGCAGTTCGAGTTGGCCTTCGCTGAGGTAGTGATAAAGCCGTTCATGGAATTTGCCGGCGGCGACGGCCTGGGCCAGGTCGATGCTGGTGGCGGCGACCAGACGTACATCCACCGGGCTCGGCTGATGAGCGCCGACGCGGGTGACCTCGTGGTTTTCCAGGGCGGCGAGCAGTTTGATCTGGATTGGCAGCGGCAAGTCGCCGATCTCGTCCAGATAGAGCGTGCCGCCGTTGGCCGAGCCGAACCAGCCGGCACGACTGCTGGCCGAACCGCTGTAGCTGCCGGCAGCGTAACCGAACAATTCGGCGTCGGCGTAGGTCGGGCTGATTGCGCCGCAATTGACCGAAACGAACAACCCGCCGCGATCGCTGGCGCGGTGAATGTGCCGCGCCAGCAACTCCTTGCCGGTACCGGTTTCGCCACGGATCAACACCGAGACTGAACGCGGTGCCAGTTGTTCCAGCTCCTGGCGCAATTGCCGCGAGCGTGGATCGACGAACACCAGCGCCTTGGCGCGGATGCTCAGGGGACTTTTTTCGGCGTCGGGAAAGGTCAGCAACGGCTGACCGAAATTTTCATAACTCATGGCAGTCTCCCGCCCAAAACCGCCGGGAGACGGGGGGCGTTGAATAAGGTTCAGGCGCGGCGCAGGGCGTGATGTTCCATGCGGTTTTGCAGGCGATAGAGATAGGCAAAGCCCTGCTCCCATCGCTGGTGTCCGGATTTCACGTTGATGTGCCCGGCACCGGGCAGGATCCCCGCCTCCGCGCCCCAGTTGCGCGCCAGCTCCAGGGCTCGCGGCGCACTGACGGCGCTGTCGTTATCGGAGCTGACCACCTGGCTTGGAAACGGCAGCAGGTCGGTGGGAATCGGTGCGAAGTTGCGCAGGGCCGGCGCGCAGGCCGGGCGTTCGACATCCGCCGGCGCCACCAGCAAGGCACCTCGCACCTGGCGCAACATCGGCAACGGCGCCGTGGCGGCCCAGTGGGCGACGGTGATGCAGCCCAGGCTGTGGGCAATCAGGATTACCGGCGTGCTGTCGGCAGCAATCGTCTCCGCCAGCGCCGCGACCCAGTGTTCACGACGGGGCGTCAGCCAGTCGGCCTGCTCCACCCGTGCGCTGTTCGGCAGGCTGTGGTGCCAGTGGCTTTGCCAATGATCTTCTGGCGATCCTTGCCAGCCCGGCACAATCAGGTAGCGAATTGATTCGTTGCGCATGGGGAAGCTCTCCTGCGTGTCTGTTCCCGGTCGAGTATAGGGAGGAGAGTTATATTCGTTAAGGAATAAGAAGCTATTTATTAATATCTATATCGAATATTAGATCGCTTTCTGTAGGAGCTGAGCTTGCTCGCGATGGTGTGTCAGTCAACGGTGTGCTGCCTGACACACCATCGCGAGCAAGCTCAGCTCCCACAGGGGATTCGTGTTTTTACGAGGAATAAAAAAGGGGCCGCACCCTGCCAAGGAGACGGCCCCGGAAACTCAAAATCTGCCAGTGTTGCTCAACAACTGTGAGCCGATGATTGGCGAAGTTGGTTATCTAATAAAGGAATATTTAATTACTTTATTAGGCCCAAATCGCATATATCCATAAACCTTCGTCGGCCCACGCATCACAACCTAACGTCGCTTTGGGTCAACTTGATGACTGTGGCTTTTCCATTTGAGTTTCCGGATGGATGGCTCAGGCTTGAGCCGCCCGCGCTTGTTGTGGTTGTTCGGTTTCCTTGCGCACGAAGCGGTTGGCCCGGGCGAAGGTGCCGATGTCGTTGAAACGCACGCCCATCTCACGCATCACCTTATGCGCCACCGGCGCCGTCATCTGGCGGATGTAGAACGGTTCCTTCACCACGAAGTGATGGATGCCATGGGTGCTGCCGAAGTTGAAGCAGAACGCCTGCAGCGGCCACAGCCACTTGGCGTTCAGCACCTGACACTGCTGCATCACGTTGCCCAGTTCCACGTCGCCGTAGTAGTGCATGTTCGAACTGATGAAGTGCAGGCAAAAGGTGCGCAGCACGTTAGGGCCGATGATCACCACGGCGGCAATGTCGATCACGTTCATCACCGATAGCGTGGTCGCCGACCATTCGATCGGCGCGCCCAGCAAATGCGCGACGCCGTTGGCGGCATGGAAGCCGAGAAACACGTACCAGGCGCCCCAATGCACCAGCGCCAGCGGCGCGTAGACCTTCAGCGTACGCTGCACGATGCTGATTTTTTGCGCCCAGGTTTTCGCCCGCAGCATGCGAATGAACGACGACATCATGTTGTCGCCAACCATCAAGAAGCGCGCGATGCCCCAGGGTTCGCCGTTGGTGATCGCCCGCTCCTCCATGTCGGTTTCCGTGCCGGAGACCTTGTGGTGATTGAGGTGCAGATGACGGCGAATCCACGGATTGATGGTGCTCGGCCGCGCCAGCCAGACCAGGCCCATCATCAGGTTGTGGGGTACCCGCTGCTTGCGGAAGTACATGCTGTGGATCAGGTCGTGTTCCAGCTCGTGGGTCAGCGACGCGAAAAAAGCGTTGAGCAACAGGCACGCCCACCACGCCAGGTACCCGGTCATGTAGAGCGCCGCCGAACCGATCATGCCGGCCAGGGCGAAGGCCAGAATGCCGGCGCCGATGGCGTCCTGATGCCTGAGAATCGGGTAGCGCTCGCGCAATTCGACCCCCTTGGCCAGCACCACTTCACGAATATGCGCTGATCGTTGAGCTGCATTCAGTCGTTGGGGACTTGCAGAAGTACCGTGCATGCTTCCATCCTCTGGTTATTGATGGTTCGCATCTTCACCGCTGCGCCTTCGTGCTGCGGTAGCCGTGAACGCCAACCTGTTGACCGGAAGCGCCAATCAGCATGACTGAACCGACCTCCCTCGCCAGCTGGACCCGCGCCCTGCGCAAGCAACTCGACGCCCTGGGCCTCGACAGCACCGCACTGTGCCAGCAAGCCGGGCTCGACCCGCAATTGATGGACGACCCCAACGCCCGTTATCCGCTGTCCGGCACCACGCGCCTGTGGGAGCTGGCAGTGCAGGCCAGCGGCGACCCGGCAATCGGTTTGCGCGTCTCACGTTTCGTCAGCCCCACCACGTTTCACGCCCTCGGTTATGCGCTGGTGGCCAGCGGCAGTTTGCGCGAGGTGTTCGAGCGCATCGTGCGTTACCACCAGGTGGTCAGCGATGCCCTGGAGCTGGAGTTGACCCGTGCCGAAGACTGCTACCGCTTCCGCCTGAAAACCCCGCCGGGCAATCTCGCCCCGGCCTTCGAAGCCATCGATGCCTTCACCGCCATTTACGTGCGCACCTGCCGCAATCGCCTGGGTCGCGACTATGCGCCGCTGGCGGTGTATCTGCGCCGCCCGGAGCCGACGGATGCGCACCAGTGGCACAAGGTGTTCCGCGCGCCGGTGCATTTCGGCGCCAGCGAGGATCGACTGGAGTTTGCCTTCAGCGACTTCGACAGCCACCTGGATGACGCCAACCCCGAGCTGGCCGAGCACAACGAAACCGTACTCAAGCGCACCCTGGCGCAACTCAAGCCGCTGACCTGGGAACGCAAGGTGCGCGATGCCATCGAGGAGCAATTGCCCGAAGGCGAGCCGAGCGCCGAGCACATTGCCAAGGCCCTGCACCTGAGCCTTCGCAGCCTGCAGCGGCACCTGGCGGACGAGGGATGCCGGTTCGACACGCTGCTCAACGAAAGCCGCGAGAACCTGGCACTGCTGCACCTGCGCGATCCACAGGTGTCGTTGAGCGAGATCAGTTACTTGCTGGGATTTGCCGATACCAGCAGCTTCAGCCGCGCATTCAAGCGCTGGACAGGGATGACGCCGGGGCAGTTTCGGGATGGGTTGCGCTGACGGTTCTGGAAAGTGTGTTGCCTGGTTTGGCCTCTTCGCGGGCAAGCCCGCTCCCACAATTGGTCTACCGTGAACACAACTTCCACTAACAACACAGACCCCCTGTAGGAGCTGAGCTTGCTCGCGATGTGGCCAGCCCAGTCAATATTGATGTTGCTGACCCGACGCTATCGCGAGCAAGCTCAGCTCCTACAGGGGTCAGGTGGTTGGCCCTAGATTGTGGCCAATGCCCGCAATCGCCCGGGATCGAGGATTTCGATTTCGCCGTAGCTCAACCCGATGATCCCCTGCCCCTGCAAATCCCTGAGGATCTGGTTGGTGGTCTGGCGCGACAGCGACAGCATCGCCGCCAACTGCTCCTGCGGCAGTTGCAGGACGCGACGTGGTTCGTCGAGCTGGCCGTAGCCTTCGGCGATCATCAGCAAGCGATGCGCCAGCCGCGCCTGGGCCGGCATCAGGCTCAGCTGTTCGAGATTGATGAAGGTCATGCGCAGTTTCTGGCTCATCAACAGAGCCAGTTGCCGCCAGTGCGTCGGCTGTTCCTCGAGTAATGCCAGCAACACCGATTGCGGGATGTGCAGCAGCGTGCACGGGCCCGCGGCGAACGCATCGTGGGTGCGGGCCTGGCCGTCGAACAGGCAGATCTCGCCGAACCAGTGCGGCGCTTCCACCAGGCTCAGCAACGCCTCCTTGCCCTGCTCGTTGACCGATCCAATGCGCACCGCGCCTTCGAGTACGGCGTACAGCCCGCAGGGCGGATCACCGCGCTGGAACAGGCACTGGCCGGCGGACAGCTGCCGAATCCGCGCGGCACCCAGCAGACTATCCTGTAGGGAAACAGGCAGATGGCTGAACCACTGACCGCGCATCAGGCGCGTACGCCAGACCTGCTTATCCATGAAAACTCCTAGAGATTGTCGCCTGGCTGACAGAGCGTGAATCGGCCCACGAGGCAAGATCAGTCACCCTACAGGAGGAATAACAATGAAAAAAAGCCTCGTTGACCATCTCAGTCAATATGCCGCCTACCACCGTGATCCACGCAACATCGCCACCCACTTCGTCGGCATTCCGCTGATCGTCGTGGCAGTGGCCGTCCTGCTGTCGCGCCCGCAATGGGGCGGTGGCTGGCTGTCGCCGGCGGTGCTGGCCTCGCTGGCGTCGGCGTGGTTCTACCTGCGCCTGGAACTGCGCCTCGGGGTGCTGATGACGGTGCTGCTGGGCCTGTGCGTGTGGGCCGGTCAGGTACTGGCGCAGCAAAGCACGATGGTCTGGCTGGCGAGTGGGCTGGGGATGTTTGTGGTGGGCTGGGCGATTCAATTTGTCGGCCATCACTACGAGGGGCGCAAGCCGGCGTTTGTCGATGACGTGTCGGGGTTGATTGTCGGGCCGCTGTTTGTGGTGGCCGAGCTGGCGTTCATGCTCGGGCTGCGTCATGAACTCAAGGATCAGATCGAACACCGTGCCGGTCCCGTGAGGACGCTGGCGCACGGGCGCTCGGGAAGCGTCTGAGCGAAGCAAGGCTCAAGCCACGCTTGCCTTGAGGCTCTCGTACAACAGTGTGGCGTCGAGTGGTTTTTGCAGGACACGCAAGCCACTCGCCGCCGTAGCCTCCAGGCACGCCGCTGACGTGTCACCGGTGATGATGATCGCCGGCACCGCCTCCTTGAGGTAGTGGCGAGCACGCCGGATCGCTTCAAGGCCATCCATGTCGCCAAGCCGGAAGTCACTGAGAATCAGGTGAACCGGTGCACGTCCCGTCGCCTCCTCTTCGCCATGACGCTCACAGGCCTCCTGCACCGACGCACCGGCATACACCTTGTGTCCCCAGACCTCGAGCAACTGACGCAACGCATCCAGCACCGTGACTTCATCGTCAATGATCAGGATCCCCAGCGCGTCGGTGCTGCGGTCACTGGCCAGTTCCGTACGTGAATGATCCGCACCAACGGCCAGCGGTACCTGGACGGAAAACATCGAGCCACGCCCTTCCACCGAGACCAGCCGGACCGGATGCCCCAGCAGGCGCGCGGTGTGTCGCACAATCGCCAGACCGAGGCCCAGCCCCTGACTGCGATCACGCTGCGGGTTATGCAACTGCACGAACTCCTCGAAAATCTGCCCGCGATTGGCTTCGGCAATACCGGGCCCGGTGTCGAACACCTGAATCTCCAATTGATCGCCGTGACGTCGACAGCCGAGCAACACGCCGCCCTTTTCGGTGTAGCGCAGGGCATTGGAAATCAGGTTGTCGAGAATGCGTTTGAGCAGCACAGGGTCGGTGTCGATACACAACCGGGTTGGCCGGACTCGCCAGCGTAATTGACCCGCAGCGGCGGTGACGGCAAATTCGTCGGCGAGGTCGGCGAACAGACGCTCCACTGAAACGACTTCGCGCGTGACCACCACAACACCCGCATCCAGCCGGGAAATATCCAGCAAGCCGTTCAACAAACTGCCCAAGTTACCGATCACCGCTCCCAGCCGGGCGGCCAGATCGCGGGCCTTGTCACCCGCGACATTGCCTCGCTGCGCCAACGCGGCAAGGCCGGCGACAAACAGGCCGAGGGCATGAATGGGCTGGCGCAGGTCATGGCTGGCCGCCGCCAGAAAGCGCGACTTGGACTGATCGGCGGCCTGAGCGCGGTCACGTTCCTGTTCGAGCCGGGCGACCAGTTCGACATTTTCCAGACGCAAGCGGATGGTTTCGCACAACGAGCGGTAGGTGACGCGGCTGTAGTACAGATTGACCCCGGCCAGGCACGCCAGAAAGAACAGATAGGTGGTGTAGGTTTCCCCGGACTGGATCAGGCACTGTAAGGTGACCGGCACCAGCATGGCCACGAGCGAACCGGCATAGGCCGGCGGGAATGCCGACAGCGAAGGCACCGCGCCGCACACCAGCCCGGTCAGCACGACGCAGGTGAAGGCCAGCAATTGCGGATCGCCTGTGGCGAAACCGGCCCAGCCGATCAAGCCCCAGAGCAGGCTCGACAGCCACGACAACACAGCCGCTCGCCAGCCCCACACCTGCGGCGAACGACTCGATGCCTGACTGAAATACCGCCGCGACAGCATGACCCGCCAAACCGTCAAGCCGTACATGGTCACGATCCACAGACCGATCCCGCTCAATGGCAATGCATTACGGAAGATGTACGCTACAGGCCAGGGTATGACGAAGTTGGCAAACAGCACCGCGTACGATTGTCGAAACAACAGATCGACGAAATACTGGCGCTGGTTCATGTCGGGCATGGCGAAATCTCAACAATTGGAAGAGCAACTGACAATGGAAGTGAAGCGCCTGAACGTGCTGATTGCCGATGACCATAGCATCGTGCGCGAGGGGCTGAGGTTTCTGCTCTCGACCCGCGACGACTTCGAGGTCGTTGGCGAAGCCGCCCACAGCGATGCCATTCTCAGTGTCCTGTCGCAGCACAAGGTCGACCTGTTGCTGCTCGACCTGGGCATGCCCGGGGTCAACCGCCTGCAATTCATCCGCGATCTGCGCAGCGGTTATCCGAAGCTGAAAATCCTCGTGCTGACCGCCAATGTCGAGTTGAGCACCATTCGCGGCGTGCTCGATGCCGGCGTGCATGCCTACATCACCAAAAGCGATGAAAGCCACGAGCTGTTCGAGGCCATTGACGCGATTCGCTCGAACCAGCGTTACCTGGCGGCCGCCGTTCGCTTCGCGGTCGATGGCCACGGCGCCAGCGATCCCGGCGAACACATGATTGCCCAGGCCGAGCTGACACCCCGCGAACGACAGATCCTGTCCCTGGTCGCCCAGGGCGCCACGGCCCGCGACATTGCCGAGCGCTTCAACATCAGCCCGTTCACGGTGCGCAAGCATCGGGAAAACCTGATGCGCAAACTTGACCTGCACAACACCGCGGAACTGGCGGTGTACGCGGTTCGGCTCGGGCTGCCCACCGGCTGATTCACGGGCCCAGCATCGCGCGCAACGCCGCCGGATAAAATACGACACCTGCCGTATTTCTGCGCTTGCCCCCCATCCCTAACCTTGCAGCTCTGGTACTACGCTGCTCGCAAGGCTCACCCGATCATTCCCCCAGCGTCTTCCAGATCCTGCCCCTGGCATCACACTCACTGGAAGAGCACCCACATGTCACTGCACCTCTGGATTCCCTTCGCCGCCGCCACGCTGGCCTTCGCCTGTATGCCGGGCCCGGCCATTCTCTACATGACCAGCCAGACACTCGCCCACGGCCGACGCGCGGGACTCAAGGCCGCGCTGGGTATTCACCTGGGTTGCTACGCGCATATCGCCGCCGCCTTCGGCTTGTCGGCGTTGCTGCATGCCGCGCCGATGGCGTTCGATGTCATCCGCATGGCCGGGGCGGCGTATCTGATCTGGCTGGGTGGTTCGATGATCGTCAAAAGCGGGAGGGCGACCGATAGCGGTCCGGCACAGGAACCCGGCGTGCTGCGCGACAGTGTGGTGGTGGAAGTGCTGAACCCGAAGACGGCGCTGTTTTTTCTCACCTTCCTGCCGCAGTTTGTCGATGTCACCAGCGCTGCACCTGCGTGGTTGCAGTTTCTGCTGTTGGGGAGTTTTGTGAACCTGGTGTTTTCCCTGGCCGATGTGGCGGCGGTGCTGGGTGCGTCGATGCTGCTCGGGCCTTTGAGTACGCCGGGGTGTCAGCGATTTGTGCCGAGGTTGAGTGGGACGATTTTGATTGGGTTGGGGTGTGTGCTGGTGATGCAGAGTGGGTTGAAGTGAGGGGCGGACCGGGAGTGGAGTGTTGCCTGTTCCGGCGCTATCGCGAGCAGGCTCGCTCCCACCGTGGATCTACGACATACATAGAACCCCTGTAGGAGCGAGCCTGCTCGCGAAGCTTTTGATTTAGATGTTGGCGACTTTCTGCCAGACCTTGGGCTTGAAGAACAAGGTTTCACCCTTGGCCAGGCCGATCAGGCTATCGTGATCCTTCACCACTTCGGCCTCGATCAGATCGGTTTGACCTTCCACCTTCAGCGTCACCCGAGTGGTGGCGCCCAATGGACGGATGTCCCGCACTTCGGCCGCGTGGTGGTCTTCCAGTTCATGCCTGGACAACGACACTTCGTGCGGGCGGAACAGCACGTGGTTGTCTTCGCCCAGATGCAGGCGGTTCGAGTCGCCGAGGAAGTGATAGACGAAATCGCTGGCCGGGTTTTCGTAGACGTCGCCCGGGGAGCCGATCTGCTCGATCACGCCCTTGTTCATCACCACGATGCGGTCGGCCACTTCCATGGCTTCTTCCTGGTCGTGGGTCACGAACACCGAGGTCAGGTTGATGTCTTCGTGCAGACGCGCCAGCCAGCGGCGCAGTTCCTTGCGGACCTTGGCGTCGAGGGCGCCGAAGGGTTCGTCGAGCAGCAGCACTTTCGGCTCCACCGCCAGGGCACGGGCCAACGCAATACGCTGACGCTGGCCACCGGAGAGTTGTTCCGGGTAGCGATCTGACAGCCAATCGAGTTGCACCATGTTCAGCAACTCGTGAACCTTGGTCGCGATCTGGCTTTCGCTCGGGCGCTGGTTTTTCGGTTTCATGCGCAGGCCGAACGCGACGTTGTCGAACACGGTCATGTGGCGGAACAGGGCGTAGTGCTGGAACACAAAACCGACATTGCGATCACGCACGTCGTGGCCGGAGACGTCTTCGCCGTGGAACACGATGTTGCCCTGATCCGGGGTTTCCAGGCCGGCGATGATCCGCAGCAGCGTGGTTTTTCCGCAGCCGGACGGGCCGAGCAGCGCCACCAGTTCACCGCTTTGAATGTCCAGGCTGATGTCATTGAGCGCCTTGAACGCATTGAAATTCTTGCTGACGTTACGCACTTCGATCGACATGAAATCATTCCTCCGCGGCGCTGGCGCGCAGGCGGTTAATACGGTTTTCGCTCCACTGCTTGAGCAGCAGGATGAAGAGCGCCAGGATCAGCAACAGGCTCGCCACGGCGAACGCGGCCACGTGGTTGTATTCGTTGTAGAGGATCTCCACGTGCAGCGGCAAGGTGTTGGTCACCCCGCGAATGTGCCCGGACACCACCGACACCGCACCGAACTCACCCATGGCCCGAGCAGTACACAGCACCACGCCGTAGATCAGGCCCCATTTGATGTTGGGCACCGTGACGTGCCAGAACATCTGCCAGCCATTGGCCCCCAGCAGCCGCGCGGCCTCCTCTTCCTGAGTGCCTTGCTCCTGCATCAGCGGAATCAGCTCGCGCGCCACGAACGGCACGGTGACGAAGATCGTCGCCAGCACGATGCCCGGCAACGCGAAAACGATCTGGATGTCGTGATCCGACAGCCACGGGCCGAAGATCCCCTGGGCGCCGAACATCAGCACATAGACCAGACCGGCGATTACCGGCGACACCGAGAACGGCAGGTCGATCAGCGTTACCAGCATGCTCTTGCCACGGAACGAGTATTTGCTCACGCACCAGGCGGCACTGACGCCGAACACCAGGTTCAACGGCACGGAAATCAGCACCGCGATCACCGTGAGTTTCAGCGCCGACAGGGCGTCGGGTTCAAAGATCGCGGTGAAGAACGCACCCAGGCCATTCTTCAGACCCTGGGACACCACGATGAACAACGGCAACAACAGGAACAGGGCAAAGATCAGCCAGCCAAGGCCGATCAGCACGCGCCGTGCCGTGGCACTGCCACGGCGGGCGGCGTTGGCCGAGGAAGCGGCAGCAATAGACGATTGGGACATGTTCTGCGCCTCCTTATGGGGTTTCGATGCGCCGCTGAAGCAGGTTGATCAGCAGCAGCAGAATGAAGGAAACCACCAGCATCAGTACGCCAATGGACGTCGCGCCGGTGTAATCGTACTGGTCGAGCTTGACCATGATCAGCAGCGGCAGAATCTCGGTCTTCATCGGCATGTTGCCGGCGATGAAGATCACCGAACCGTACTCGCCGACCCCACGGGCAAAGGCCAGGGCAAAGCCGGTCAACCAGGCGGGCAACAGGGCCGGCATCAGGATATGACGGAACACCTGCAAGGGCTTCGCACCCAGGCACGCGGCCGCTTCTTCCACTTCTCGCGGGATGTCGGCCAATACTGGCTGTACGGTACGTACCACGAATGGAAGGGTCACAAAAGTCAGGGCCAGGGTGATGCCCAGAGGGGTGTAGGCGATCTTGAAACCCAGATCCGCTGCAAACTGGCCGACCAGGCCGGTGGGGGTGTAGAGCGCGGTCAGTGCGATACCCGCCACGGCGGTGGGCAACGCGAAGGGCAAGTCGATCATCGCGTCGATGACTTTGCGCCCCGGGAAGGTATAGCGCACCAGCACCCAGGCCAGCAGCGTGCCGATGATGCCGTTGATGATTGCCGCATAGAGCGCGGTGCCGAAGCTGAGCTTCAGCGCCGCCAGCACCCGTGGCGCCGAAATGATTGCCCAGAACTGATCCCAGGTGAGTTGAGCGGCATGCACGAACATCGCCGCCAGCGGTATGAGCACAATCAGGCTGAGGTACACCAAGGTGTAGCCCAGCGTCAGCCCGAAGCCGGGTATGACGGGGGAGATACGACGCGACATAAAAGTCCTTGGTTAAAAATTGTTCTGCCAAGAGCATCTATGTGGGAGCGAGCCTGCTCGCGAAGGGGGAGTACCAGTCAACATCCCTGTTGTCTGAAATACCGCCTTCGCGAGCAGGCTCGCTCCCACAGGTTCAACACCTTAGCCAATTGACATCAGGATTACTGCGCCTGGTAGATCTGGTCGAACACACCACCGTCATTGAAGAATTTCGGCTGCGCGGTTTTCCACCCGCCGAAGTCTTTGTCGATGGTCACCAGCTCCAATTTCGGGAACTGGTTGACGTATTTGGCAGCCACATCCTTGTCACGTGGACGATAGAAGTTTTTCGCCGCGATTTCCTGGCCGGCCGGGCTGTACAGGTGCTTGAGATATTCCTCGGCAATCTTCTCGTTACCCTTCTTCTCGGCGTTCTTGTCCACCACGGCCACTGGCGGCTCGGCGAGGATCGACAGCGAAGGCACGACGATGTCGAATTTGTCGGCGCCGCCATCTTCCTTCAGCGCCAGGAAGGCTTCGTTTTCCCAGGCCAGCAGCACGTCGCCCTGACCGTTGTTGACGAAGGTAATCGTCGAACCGCGAGCACCGGTGTCCAGCACAGGCACGTGCTTGAACAGGGTTTGTACGTATTCCTTGGCCTTGGCTTCGTCACCGCCGTTGGCTTTCAGGCCATAGGCCCAGGCCGCGAGGAAGTTCCAGCGCGCACCGCCGGAGGTTTTCGGGTTCGGGGTAATGACCGAGACGTCGTTCTTGACCAGATCGCCCCAGTCCTTGATGCCTTTGGGGTTGCCCTTGCGCACCAGGAACACGATGGTCGAGGTGTAAGGCGTGCTCGCATCCGGCAGACGCTTCTGCCAGTCAGCCGGCAGGGTCTTGCCCAGCTTGGCGATTTCGTCGATGTCACCGGCCAGGGCCAGGGTCACCACGTCGGCCCGCAGGCCATCAATCACCGCGCGGCCCTGCTTGCCCGAACCGCCGTGGGATTGCTGGATTTTCACGGTGTCGCCGGGGTTGCTTTTCTTCCAGAAGTTGACGAATTCGGCGTTGTAATCCTGATACAGCTCGCGGGTCGGGTCGTAGGACACGTTGAGCAGTTCGTAGTCCTTGGCAACCGCGGAACCGGCAAACAGGGCGCTGGCCAGGGCGGCCAAAGCGAAATGGCGAATCGACGACATGGTGAAAGCTCCTGGAATTCTTTTAGGTGTATTGGCTTTTTCTTATGGACTTCTGGCGTTGCGATCTTTTGGCTTTCAGCCAGCCTTGTTCCCCGGCTGCTGCAAACGGAATTTTTCCTTGCGCTCGATCTGAACCACCTGGGCGTTGTGGACGGTGATTTCCACGGCGCCGAAACGCAGATCGCGCAGGGCGCTCTGGATTTCACGCAGGATGGTGGCTTCGTCCTGACCGTCGACGCTACGTAGGGATGCGCTCATGGTGCTGCTCCTTCGACTGTGGGGTTGCCTGGCAGTGACGGCACTGCTTGCGGCGTGGAGCCCATAGTAGGGAGGCATGGATATTCTTAAAAATACTATTTAAGAATGTTTATATAACCAGAAGACATTATTTGGCGGGACAAGGGTTTGCGGGGATTTATATCTCCCAAACGCACGCAACCCCCTGTAGGAGCGAGCCTGCTCGCGATAGCGGTAGACCAATCAATGGTGATGTTGAATGTTCTGGCGCCATCGCGAGCAGGCTCGCTCCTACAGGTTTGGGCATCAATTGGAGGGTATGGAGGATTACCCAATCACCGGCGCGTGCGTCCAATCCAGCTGCCCGGCCGGTACCGGCCGCCCGAACCAGTAGCCCTGCCCCAGCTGGCTGCCATGCTCGAGCAGGAACGCCGCCTGCTCGGCCTGTTCAATACCTTCGGCGTGCACCTGCATGCCCATGCTTTGCGCCAGGGCGATGATCACCCGGACGATGGCCGCGTCGTCCTCGTCCCACGGCAATCCGGCGACGAAACCCTGATCGATTTTGAGCTTCTGCACCGGCAGGCGCTTGAGCCGCAGCAACGATGAATAGCCGGTGCCGAAGTCGTCGATGGCCAGCTGCACACCCAGTTCACGCAGGCGATACATCTGCTCCAGCGCCACTTCCGCATCTTCCATCACCGCGCTTTCGGTGACCTCCAGCTCCAGGCAGGCCGGATTCAACCCGGTTTCGTGCAGCACCCGCGCCACGTGCTCATACAGCTCGCGGCGAGCGAACAGGCGCGAGGAGATATTCACCGCGACAAACGCCAGCTCCACGCCGGCCTGCTGCCATTGGCACATTTGCCGACACGCCTGCTGCATCACCCAGGCGTCGATTTCGGCGATCAACCCGGTGCGTTCGGCAATTGGAATGAATTCCGCCGGCGACACCAGCCCCCGCTGCGGATGCTCCCAGCGCACCAGCGCTTCGACGCCAATCAATCGACTGGTGCGCAGGTCATGCACCGGCTGGTAGTAAACCCGCAGCTGCTGCTGGTCCAGTGCATGACGCAATTCGAACGAGGTCTCGACCCGCTGCTGGGCATGGGCAGTCAGCTCTTCGGTATAGAGCGCGTAATCATTGCGCCCGGCGCTCTTGGCCTTGAACAGCGCCGCATCGGCATTGCGCAGCAGTTGTTCGGCGCTCAAGGCATCGCTGGGGAACAGGCTGATGCCAATGCTGGCATTGATGAACAACTGATGCCCATCAACCGCAAACGCGTCCTTGAGCCCATCGAGGATGCGTCGTGCCAGCGCAGCGGCCTGCTCCGGCTGTGGACAACTTTCAGCCAGCACGGCGAACTCGTCGCCACTCAGTCGCGCCAGGGTGATGCCCGGACCGAACATGGCCTTCAGGCGCTCGGCGACCTCCTTGAGCAACTGGTCACCGATGGTGTGGCCGAGGCTGTCGTTGATCATCTTGAAGTGATCCAGATCGATCAACAGCAGTGCACAACCTCGCTTATGCATCTGCGCCGACGCCAGGGCCTGCTTCGCGCGATCGGTGAACAACAGGCGATTGGGCAAGTCGGTCAACGGATCGTGATGCGCCAGGTGCATCAGCTCCTGTTCGGAATTTTTGATCGCACTGATATCGGAGAACACCGCGACGAAATGGCTGCGCTGCCCCTGGTCGTCATGAATGACGCGGATGGTTTGCCACTGCGGATAGATTTCGCCGCTCTTGCGTCGATTCCAGATTTCTCCGCTCCACTGGCCTTCCCGGTCGAGGGTCGCGAACATCGCCTGGTAGAAATCCACCGAGTGGCGGCCGGACTTGAACAGGTTGGGTCGCTGGCCCAGCACCTCGTCGCGCTGATAACCGGTGATGCGCATGAAGGCCGGATTGACGTGAACGATCAGGCCCGCGCGATCGGTCACCAGCACCCCTTCACGGGTGCAATCGAAAACAGCGGCGGCCTGGCGCAAATACTCACGATCTTCGACATTATCGAGTGATTTTGGGCCGATCCCCAGACGACGCGCCAATCGCGCCCCGCTGATAAAGACAAACCCGGCGCTGAACAGCAGCCAGGCACAACCGTTGATCAGTTGCCATCGCGATAGCTCGGCGGAATTATCGAAGAAACTGTTCAATAAATAGCCACTGAGCAGTAGCCAGATCCCGGAAATCATCAGGTAGAACAACGTTGCACGCGTGGCAGCGCGATAGCCGGCAGACATAAGACGGTCCATGTCCTTACAGAAATGCCGGGATTATAAAGCAAAAGGGCCACTCTTATCTGAAAGGGCGACTGGTTTTCTCTGTGGGCATGGGGATAATGCAACGGCTGTTTTTTTCTTTATCGAGGGCCCTATAGCCTATGTGGTACGAAGGTTTTCTCGGCTTGTCGGCCTGGTCATTGGTCGCGGTCACCCTGCTGATGACCCACGTGACAATCGTCGCCGTCACGGTCTATCTGCACCGCTACTCAGCCCATCGCTCCCTTGAGCTCAATGCCGGCCTGAAACATTTCTTCCGCTTCTGGCTGTGGTTGACCACGGCGCAGAACACCCGCGAGTGGACGGCGATCCACCGCAAGCATCACGCCAAGTGCGAAACCGTCGACGACCCGCACAGCCCGGTGATCAAGGGCCTGTCCACGGTGCTGCGCAAAGGCGCCGAGCTGTACCGCGCCGAGGCGGAAAACGCCGAGACCCTGCGCATTTATGGCAAGAACTGCCCGGAAGACTGGATCGAGCGCAACCTCTACAGCCGCTACCCGCGACTGGGGGTGATGATCATGGGGGTCATCGACCTGCTGCTGTTCGGCACCATCGGCATCACCATCTGGGCCATCCAGATGATGTGGATTCCGGTCTGGGCCGCCGGCGTGGTCAATGGCCTGGGCCATGCCATCGGCTACCGCAACTTCGAGTGCCGCGATGCGGCGACCAATCTGGTGCCCTGGGGCATCCTGATCGGCGGTGAAGAACTGCACAACAACCATCACACCTACCCTAACTCGGCCAAGCTGTCGGTGAAGAAGTGGGAGTTCGATCTGGGCTGGGCCTGGATTCAAGTGTTCAGCTTCCTGCGCCTGGCCAAGGTCCAGCGGGTCGCGCCGATTGCCCACCGCGTCGAAGGCAAGGGCAACCTGGACATGGACACCGCGATGGCGATCCTCAACAACCGCTTCCAGATCATGGCCCAGTACCGCAAGCTGGTGATCGGGCCGCTGGTCAAGCAGGAACTGGCCAAGGTCGATCATTCGGTCCGTCACCAGTTCCGCCGCGCCAAGCGCCTGCTCTCGCGGGAAACCAGCCTGCTGGACGACCGCCACCACGTGCGCATCCAGACCATGCTCGAACACAGCCAGGCGCTGAAGGTCATCTACGAAAAACGCCTGGCCCTGCAGCAGATCTGGGTCAAGACCAGCTCCAACGGTCACGACATGCTCGCCGCCATCAAGGACTGGGTGCACGAGGCCGAGGCCAGCGGGATTCAGTCCCTGCGCGACTTCGCCGATCAGCTCAAAACCTACTCGCTGCGCCCTGCGGCCTGACACCTCAAAACTGTAGGAGCGAGCCTGCTCGCGATGAGGGACTGACATTCAACGCATAGGTTGATTGAAAGACCGCTATCGCGAGCAGGCTCGCTCCTACATGAGTCTGAGCGTCAACGATGCCGCCCGGCGCCTCGCCTCACAAAGCGGGAACTTCATCCCGCATCCCCTATCTCAAAGACACTTCGCCCCCCGGCGGGCGCACGCCCTTTGAGAGTTGTGCCGATGCTCAATAAAAACCCCAAAGACCTGCCCCCGGCGCAGTGGCCGGCAACCGCGCAGACCCTGCTGGCCCTCATGCAAGCCCAGAGCGAGGTAGCGCGCCCGAGCGAGCGCGAACAACTGCTCGACACCTTGCTGGCAAGCGTCAACGCGGTGCTCTGGGCCTTCAACTGGGATACCCGCCGGGTGCTGTACGTCAGCCCCGCCTATGAAAGGATTTTCGGCCACCGCGCCGACCGGCTGCTGGCCGACTGCAACCAATGGCGAGACAGCATCCACCCCGACGATCTGGACTACGCCGAGCGCAGCCTTGCCCAAGTGCTGGTCAAGGGCGAAGTTGAAGACCGCGAATACCGGATCGTCGACGCCGACGGTCGCCTGCGCTGGATCAGCGACAAATGCTTCATCAACCGCCAGGCCGAACCGGGCCAGCCGGTGATCATCGTCGGCATCGCTGAAGACATCACCGACAAGAAGCACATGGAAACCGAGCTGCATCGCCTGGCCACCACCGATGCCCTGACCCGCAGCAGCAATCGCCGGCATTTCTTCGAAGGCGCCCACGAAGAGTTCGAGCTGGCACGCAAACACGGCACCCCGCTGTCGTTCCTGATGCTGGACATCGATGACTTCAAAATGATCAACGACACCTACGGCCATCAGGCCGGCGACAACGTGCTGCAACGCATCGCCGACAGTGGCCGCGCGGCGCTGCGCCGGGGAGATCTGTTCGGGCGCATTGGTGGCGAGGAGTTCGCCGCGGTGTTCCCCGGCTGCACTCCCGAGATGGCGCTGCAAGTAGCCGAACGCCTGCAACGGGAGATCCAGAGCCTGAGCTTTGAGCATGACGGCCAGGTGTTCGGCATTACCGTCAGCCAGGGGCTGACCCGCCTGAGCGCAAAAGATGAAACCATCGAAAGCCTTTTCGCCCGTGCGGATGCGGCGATGTACCGGGCCAAGCGGGAGGGGAAGAACAGGATTGTCACGGGCTGACAGGCCTGACACATCCCCTGTAGGAGCGAGCCTGCTCGCGATGAGGGACTGACATTCAACATTGATGTTGGCTGTAAGACCGCTATCGCGAGCAGGCTCGCTCCTACAGGTTTTTTGTGAAGCCCTACTTGCGCATCCGCATCAGCTCCGGCAAACCGATCTTGAGCAGCCGCGCCGTCCGGCTTTTCGCCAGCTCCTCAACGCCCTCATGCTCCGTCAGCCGTGCCAGTTGCGCCGCCATGTTCATCACCAACGCTTCACGGGAATAAACCCCGCCACCGAGCTGATAGGCCGCGGCAATCAGCTGGCGCAACTCCAGCGGCAGACGCCAGCGGGTGCGCAGCGCCGAACCGTAGGCCGCGCCAAACTCGGCGAGTGCTTCGCCCACTTCTTCCTGATCGTCCAGTTGGCCACCGGCCTGCTTCCACTCCTGCAGGCAGCGCAACAGCGCCAAATCACCCAGGCGATGCAGCATGCCCGCGCAGTAGCAGCGCGCCTGATCCAGATCCAGCAGACGCGCCAGGGTTCGCGCGTACTCGGCGGTGTGCAGCGACAGCTCCCAGTAACGCTCGGCATAGTCGGCCAGGTGAGGATCGCTGAGCTTGGCGCTGCGCTTGAGGGCCAGCCCCAGGATCAGGTTCATGCTTTGGCCCGTACCCAATCGATGCAAGGCCTGGGACAGGGTCTGTACAGCCGCGCCATGGTGCTGGGCCGCGCTGTTGGCGGCAGCGATCAGCACGGCGGTGACCTGCGGGTCGGTGCGGATTTCGTCTTCCAGCTTGATGAGATCGAGGCCGTTGGGATTGAGGCTGCGTTTGACCGCCAACTGCACGTCCGTCATCAGCGGCGCGCCTTCCGCCAGTTCACGGCGTCGCTCCAGGTACACCGACAAGGTCATGCCCGGTGCCAGCGACGGCACCTCGCAGGCGACCTCCTCACCGGCATTGACCAGCAGGTCCTGCAGGCGGTGGGTCAGGCTTTCCATGTTCAGCGGTTTGGTCAGGTACGCGGCGGGTGCCAGCGGCAAGGCTTCGCGCACGCTGGCACTGTCGTTGCGGCTGCTCATCAGGATGAAGGGCAAGGGCGGGTTGCGTTTGCGCTGGCGCACGCTGCGCAACACATTCAGGCCATCGACGCCGGGCAATTCCCAGTCGGCGATCACCAGGTCATAGGGATTGGCTGCCAGCAACTCCAGCGCCTGCTGGCCATTGGCGCACAAATCCAGCCGCGCATCGCAGCGTACGTTCAACAACACTTCCTTGAGCAGATCCCGGGACCAGGGGTCGGCCTCGGCAATCAGCACTCTTGGAGCGGCGGGTAAAATGACAACTGTCATACAGCTCTCCCTGGCAATGCGGAAACCTTAGCCAATGCTGGCCATTCGATACAGTGAAAAAGCAACGGCAGCATTTGCCCGGGCATGAAAAAACCCGCCGAAGCGGGTTTTTTGTGAATCAGGTCACACTCGGCGATCAGAGTTCAGCGAAGCACTCTTCGATGATTGCCAGACCTTTGTCCAGTTGCTCGTCCGGCGAGGTCAGCGGTACCAGGACGCGCAGAACGTTGCCGTAGGTGCCGCAGGACAGCAGGATCAGACCTTTTTCGCGCGCCTTGGCCACCACGGCTGCAACAGCAGTCGGGTTTGGCTTGTGGCTGTCGCCGCCTTCGAACAGCTCGACCGCGATCATCGCGCCCAGGGCACGGACTTCGCCGATTACCGGGTACTTGGCCTGGATGGCCTTCAGGCCGGTGACCAGACGCTCGCCGACTGCCTTGCAGCGGTCCAGCAGGTTTTCTTCTTCGAACACTTCCATCACGGCCAGGGCCGCGGCGCAAGCGATCGGGCTACCAGCGTAGGTGCCGCCCAGGCCGCCTGGAGCGATGGCGTCCATGTATTCGGCCTTGCCGCACACACCGGCCAGCGGGAAGCCGCCAGCGATGGATTTGGCGAAGGTGGTCAGGTCGGCAGCAACGCCCATCTGTTCCATGGCGAAGAAAGTGCCGGTACGGCCAGCGCCAGTCTGTACTTCGTCAGCGATCAGCAGGATGCCGTGCTGGTCGCACAGGGCACGCAGACGCTTCATGAATTCTTTCGGAGCGACGTAGAAACCACCTTCGCCCTGAACCGGCTCGAGGATGATCGCGGCGATGTCTTTCGGCTCGGCGTCGTTCTTGAAGATGCGCTCGATGGAAGCGATCGAATCGTCGATGCTCACGCCGTGCAGTTCGTTCGGGTACAGCGCGCGGAACACGCCGCCTGGCATCAGGCCCATGCCAGCGGAGTAAGGCACGACTTTACCGGTCAGGCCCAGGGTCATCATGGTGCGACCGTGGTAAGCGCCGGTGAAAGCGATCACGCCGGCACGGCCAGTGGCGGCGCGAGCGATCTTGATGGAGTTTTCAACGGCTTCGGAACCGGTGGTCACCAGCAGGGTTTTCTTGGCGAAATCACCTGGAACGCGAGCGTTGATTTTTTCGCACACTTCTACGTAAGGCTCGTAGGCCAGTACCTGGAAGCAGGTGTGGGTCAGCTTGTTCAGCTGCTCGGTCACGGCGGCGATGACTTTCGGGTGCACGTGGCCGGTGTTCAGTACAGCGATACCGCCAGCGAAGTCGATGAACTCACGACCTTCAACGTCGGTCACGGTGGCGTTCTTCGCGGAGTCAGCGAAGATCGGGTGAATCTGGCCAACACCACGTGGAACTGCTGCGGTACGGCGGGCCATCAAATCAGCGTTAGTCTTGCTCATTACATTCCTCATTCGCCGCTCATCGGTCGGCGTGGTTCAAGGATTAAGCGGCGGGGAACAACAGCGGCAGCATGCGATGATCGACTGCCACAGCGTTCCCGGCCACCGAGAAAATTCCGTTTGAAGCACGCAAAGGGTCAGCGCTCTCGTGCCCTTTGCGTTTGAAGCAATGCCTTGCCGGGAGCTTAGATGCCCAGGCAGAGGTATTTGATTTCCAGGTAATCTTCGATGCCGTACTTGGAGCCTTCACGGCCCAGGCCCGAAGCCTTGATGCCGCCGAAAGGCGCGACTTCGTTGGAGATCAGACCGGTGTTGACGCCGACCATGCCGTATTCCAGGGCTTCAGCCACACGGAACACACGGCCCAGGTCACGAGCGTAGAAGTACGAGGCCAGACCGAACTCGGTGTCGTTGGACATCGCGATCACTTCGGCTTCGTCTTTGAAGCGGAACAGCGGCGCCAGTGGACCGAAGGTTTCTTCCTTGGCCACGGCAGCGTTGCTCGGAACGTTGGTCAGGATGGTCGGCTCGAAGAAGTTGCCTTCCATCGGCTTGCCACCGGCCAGTACGGTCGCGCCTTTGCTCAGGGCGTCGGCGATGTGCTCTTGCACCTTGGCCACGGCTTTTTCGTCGATCAGCGGGCCAGTGGTGGTGCCTTCTTCCAGACCGTTACCGATCTTCAGCTTGGCCACGGCCACTTTCAGCTTCTCGGCGAACGCGTCGTAGACACCGTCCTGGATGTACAGGCGGTTGGCGCAAACGCAGGTCTGGCCGTTGTTGCGGTACTTGGAAATGATCGCGCCTTCGACGGCCTTATCCAGGTCCGCGTCGTCGAACACGATGAACGGCGCGTTGCCGCCCAGTTCCAGGGAGACTTTCTTGATGTCCTTGGCGCATTCGGCCATCAGTTGACGACCGATTTCGGTCGAACCGGTGAAGGACAGCTTGCGAACGATCGGGTTGCTGGTCAGCTCGGTACCGATGTCGCCGGCGCTGCCGGTGACAACGCTGAACACGCCAGCCGGGATACCGGCACGCTGAGCCAGCTCAGCCAGGGCCAGAGCGGAGAACGGGGTTTGCGAAGCAGGCTTGAGCACCATGGTGCAACCGGCGGCCAGGGCCGGGCCGGCTTTACGGGTGATCATCGCGGCAGGGAAGTTCCACGGAGTGATCGCTGCGGTCACGCCGATTGGCTGCTTGATCACGATCAGGCGCTTGTCAGGCTGGTGGCCAGGAATCACGTCACCGTAGATGCGCTTGGCTTCTTCGGCGAACCACTCGATGAAGGAAGCGGCGTAAACGATTTCGCCCTTGGCTTCGGCCAGTGGCTTGCCTTGTTCCAGGGTCATCAGGCGAGCCAGGTCTTCCTGGTTCTCGATCATCAGTTCGAACCAGCGACGCAGTTTGCCCGCACGCTCTTTGGCGGTCAGTGCACGCCAGGCCGGCAGCGCTTTATCAGCAGCTTCAATGGCACGGCGGGTTTCGGCAGCGCCCATTTTCGGCACGGAGCCCAGAATTTCGCCCGTTGCCGGGTTGTTGACCTTGATGGTCAGACCATTGTCCGCATCGACCCAAGCGCCATTGACGAAGGCTTGCTGGCGGAACAACTGGGTATCTTTAAGCTGCATGTCGGCTTTCCTTAACAGCACCGCACGGGGCGGAGCAATTTTGTGATTGTCGAAAGGCGCCTTCTAAGGCTGCCGTCAGGGAAATCATTCACCGGGCTGAAGCACATAAATAGCGCACGTATTGGATTCGTGCGGTTCAGCACCCAGACAAGAGCGTTTGAAATCTCAAACGAATCCTAGGATCAAAGGGGGTAAAGGACAATAGGGCGTTCAAAAAAAAGAACGAAAAGCGCTTTTTTGCTGCGTTTTTCTGATCAACGTAGCAGGCACGCGTTACAGCTTTAAAAAAACGCAAGCGATTCAGCAGCATGGACGCCTGCCATGCATATGAGTATCATGGCGCCCGCTGCACCAGTAGCTCAGCTGGATAGAGTACTGCCCTCCGAAGGCAGGGGTCGTGGGTTCGAATCCCGCCTGGTGCGCCATACGCAAAAACGAGAAAGCCCCGGACCGCAAGGTTCGGGGCTTTTTTGTGCTCTGAGTTCGGCCGGGATCTTGCGGGCCAGGGCTACAAGCCTCAAGTCTCCCCTGCTGGCCCGGAGCGCGGGAAAGACATCACCGCATCGCCGGACGGATTCGGAAACCAAACGACTGGTTCCGCTGAAGCTTATCTACTTGCCTTTGTAACCCCCATCGAATTTGATTCGAACCCGCTGGAGGAAAAAAGTCGCTCCAACGCTTCGGGCAGTCGACTTGAAACCAATAAAAGGAAAGGCCGCCAAGGGTGGCCGGGGGATGCACGGATGACGCAAGGCTATCCAAAACCGTGGCAAAGCTATCAAAAGCAGCTTGAGTTGCTGATGGCTCGAGGGATGGCTGTGACTGATCCGCCTAAAGCGCTGGAGTTTCTGGAACGTATCGGATACTACCGCCTCAGCGGTTACTGGTTTGCCTTTCGCGAGCGTACCGAACTCTGCTGTCCCGTCATTCGGCAGGGCGCAAAGAGACCCACCAAGACCAAGCCTACTCGCATTCCGCTCGACAACTTCAAGCCTGGTACGACTTTCCAGAATGCAGTCGATCTGTACGTCTTCGATAAAAAGTTGCGGCTGTTGGTCATGGATGCCCTGGAGCGCATTGAAATCGCTTTACGGGTAGATATTTCGCACGGGCTGGGCAAACACGAAAAGTTTGCTTACTTACGACCGGAGTTGTTCCATGAAAGCTTCTCCACCCAGCTGGATGGGCAAACCGGCCTGACCAAACACCATGTCTGGCTTGGTAAACACGCCGCGTTGATCAATCGCTCGAACGAAGACTTTATTCGCCACAACAAGGAAAAGTACGGCCTTCCATTGGCGGTCTGGGTGGCGTGTGAGGTTTGGGATTTCGGCACGCTTTCGATGCTTTACGCCGGCATGACTGAGGCTGATCAGGATGCTATTTCGCAGGAATATGGCATCAGCAACGGCAGAATTTTCGCGAGTTGGCTGCGCAGCCTGAATTACCTGAGGAATGTCTGCGCCCATCATAGTCGTCTGTGGAACCGAAATATCGTTGATCAGCCGAAGCTGCCACCCAAGGAGCAGACGCCAGCGTTTTCAGCTTTCCATGATGACCCACATCGTCGCGCTCGCCCCTTCATGCTTTTGTGCATCACCCAGCACCTGATGAAGGTTATTAACCCATCGTCGAGTTGGGGAAAGCGCATGAAGGCATTGCTGGAGAACGATTTTCCCAATCTAGCGCATCTGGGTCTCAGACTAGACGGGATGGGATGGGAATCGACCAAGACTGGCAGAAACGCGACTGGTAAACAGAAAGTTTCAGGCAATAAAAAACCCCTGAGCAATCTCTGCGCCGAAGCGCATCAACCGACAGGGGCCGTGTTGCTGGCGATTATAAAGGCTGGGGACACCTCGTCAATCACCCCGCCATACGCAAGAACGAGAAAGCCCCGGACCGCAAGGTTCGGGGCTTTTTTGTTGCCACTGGCCCCCGTCAGATCCGGAAGCTGCCCACCAATTGCTTCAAGCGGCTGGCCTGCTGTTCCAGATCCGAGCAGGCACGCAAAGTGGACTGCAGGTTCTCCAGGCCTTCCTGGTTCAGCATGTTGATCTCGTTAATGTCCATGTTGATCGAGTCAACCACGGCGGTCTGCTCTTCCGTGGCGGTAGCCACCGACTGGTTCATGCCGTCGATTTCGCCGATACGCTGGGTCACGCTGCCCAGGCGTTCGCCCGCCTGGTTGGCGATCGACACGCTGTCCTGGCTGTGGCGCTGGCTTTCGCCCATGGTGTTGACCGATTCGCGGGCGCCGATTTGCAGTTCCTCGATCATGTTCTGCACTTGCTGCGCCGATTCCTGGGTGCGATGGGCCAGGTTGCGCACTTCGTCGGCGACCACGGCAAAACCACGCCCTGCCTCGCCGGCACGCGCCGCTTCGATGGCAGCGTTGAGCGCCAGCAAGTTGGTTTGCTGGGAGATGCTGGTGATCACTTCGAGGATCTGACCGATGTTCACCGTCTTGCTGTTCAGCGTTTCGATGTGCGAACTGGAGGTGACGATCAGGTCCGACAGGCGGTTCATTGCCTGGATGCTGCGATCGACCACTTGCTGGCCTTCTTCGGCCAGGTGGCGGGCGGAGCTGGCCTGTTGTGAAGCCTGCGCGGCGTTGTGTGCGATTTCCTGAGCGGCGGCTCCCAGTTGATTGATCGCGGCGGCAACGCTGTTGGTGCGATTGGACTGCTCGTCGGAATTGACCATCGACGAGTTCGAGGCGCTCACCACACGCAGGGCAACTTCGTTGACCTGCTCGGTGGCCGACGACACTTCGCGGATAGAGGTATGAATACGTTCCACGAAGCGGTTGAAGGCGTTGCCGAGAATGCCGAACTCATCCTGGGTATGAATGGCCAGGCGCTTGGTCAGATCACCCTCACCTTCGGCGATATCTTCCATGGCGCGGCTCATGGCCTGCAGTGGTTGCAGCAGCAGGCGAATCAACATGCCCAGCAGGGCAATGATGAAGACCACGGCGAACACTGTGGCTACCACCGCCGAAGAACGGAATTCGCTGAGTCTGGAGAAAGCCTTGTCCTTGTCGATGGACAGGCCGATGTACCAGTTCACCGAAGGCAGGCCCTTGATCGGGGCGAAAGTAACGAGGCGGGTCTGGCCATTGGCCTGGACTTCAGTCAGCTCGCTGTTGATCCGTGGCGTACCCTGCGGGAACAGATCACTCAGGCTCTTCATCTGCATGTTTTTGTCGGGGTGGACCAGCACCTTGCCATCGGAGCTGACCATGAACGCGTAACCCGCTCCGCCCAGATCCAGCTTGTTGATGATGTCGACCAGCGCACCGAAACTCACGTCACCGCCAATCACCCCGACGGTCTGCCCTGACTTGCGGATAGCGGCGACCATCGAGACCACCAGCGTGTTGGTGGCCATTTCGACGTACGGCTCGGTCATGGCGAGGTTACTGCTGGCCTCGGCCAGCTTGTACCAGGGGCGAGTGCGCGCATCGTAACCGTCGGGCATCTTCGCATCAGGCAGGATGGCGAATTCGCCTTTGGCGGTCGCGACGTAGGTGCTGGGGAAGCTCGATACCAGGGTTTTCTGTGCCATCAACGTGGTGATGCTGGCCATCTCCGGGTTCAACGCCGCGTTTTGCGCCAGGTTTTCGATCAGCAAGGTGCGACCGTCAAACCAGTTCTTGATGTTGGCCGCCGTGACTTCGCCCATTTCATGGAGGTTGTTTTCCAGATCCTTGCGGATGGCGTTGCGCTGCAGGTAGTCGTTGTACAACGTGAATAGCGTGAAGGCGGCTACCACGATCAGCGACGCCGCGAGCAGGATCTTGTGGCTGAATCGGAGGTTTTTATTCATAACGGGTCGTGTCCACGAAGGCGTTATTGGTGATTGGCACGAGCTATATCAATAGCTTCGGCACTGTATCGACCGCTTGAATAAGATATTGAACAGGTTTGTTTGTTTTTCTATACGCGAAGCGACGCCATGCCATATGACAGAAACGAAAAAGCCTCAGACCCAATGGATCTGAGGCTTTTTGTTGAGTGACGCCAAGCCGGCCTTTAGCGCACCAGAAAACCCAATATCACTTCCGTCACATGGGACAACCGCTCATTGAGCGCTTTGGGTGTCACCAGATCGCGCCCATGGATGGTCGACAGGGTGTGCTGGTTGGCCAGATAAAAGTAGGTCAGGCCGACCAGGGTGAAATACAGCTGGACCGGATCGACTCCGCCTCGAAACACCCCGTCTACCCGCCCCTGCTCCAGAATCCTGCCCAAGCTATCCACCAGCGATGAACGAATCTCCGGCAATCGTGCCGAGGTCGCCAGGTACCGGGCGCGGTGCAGGTTTTCGTTGTTCACCAGGGCCATGAAATCGGGGTGTTCGTTGTAGTAACGCCACGAAAATTCGATCAGCCGGCGAATGGCGTCCATTGGCTTCAGGCTTTCCAGATCGAGTTCACGCTCGGCCTGGCGCAACTCCAGGTAGCCCTCTTCCAGCACGCAAAGAAACAGTTCCTCCTTGCTGGCGTAGTAGTAGTAAATCAGGCGTTTATCGACGCCGGCACGCTCGGCAATGTCTTCCAGCCGGGCGCCTTCGAGCCCTTGCTCGGCAAATACCGAGCGGGCTGCCAAAAGGATGGTTTGCTGCGAACGCTTGGCATTGCGCGAACGCTTGCCCTGGGTTGCTTCGTTGGTTGAGTCGGCCATGAGCGAGAAAGTGGTCGAGATCCTGATGACTGAAGCCTCGCAGAATACCCGAAGTCGACGGAGGCGGTGGAGGTCTGATCCCGGACCTCCACCCCAGCGATCAGTCAGTGCTCATTTGATACTGGCCGCCTGGCTTTGCCTGTGGTTTTTCGGCGACGGCATCGCGACCCAGGTCCTCCATTTCCACATTGTAGGTTTCCCGCGCCGTCCAGGTCGCATACGCAGCGATGGCGCAGGCCACCAGCGTCAGACAGGCGGCGGGCAGCCATGGCCGGTCGCTGCTGGTCATGAACGCGGCCGCGATGATCGGTGCGAACCCCGAGAGCGCAAACCCGACCTGGGTGCCGATGGCCATCCCCGACAGACGCACCCGGGTACTGAACATCTCGCCGAAAAACGCCGGCCAGATTCCGTTAGCCGCACTGAAGCAGATACCCGACATCAATATCCCCAGGACAAAGGTCAGAGGCAGGTTGTGCTGCTCGATCGACCACAGGTACGGGAACATCATCACGCCGCTTGCCAGCACACCGAACAAGTACACCGGCCTGCGCCCGACACGGTCGGCCAGCTTGGCCCACAGGGGAATGACGAACAGCGCGACAACGTTGGTCATGATCGTCAACCACAGCATGGTGCTGCGCTCGATGCCGGCGATGTTGACCGCATAGGAAAGCGAGAAGATGCCGAACACCGTGCTGACCGTGGACACCAGCGCGGCCAGCGCAACGCGCACGACATCACTCTTGTAGTCGGTGAACAGCGTCGCCAGCGGCATCCGTGCGGTCTGATTGCGCTCACGCTCTTCCTGGAAAACCGGTGTCTCTTCGATGTTGCGTCGAATCAAGTAACCGACAATCAGCACCACGACACTCAGCCAGAACGGAACGCGCCAGCCCCAGGACAACAGTTGTTCCTCTGGCAGACTGGAGATGGGCAGGAATACCAGAGTGGCCAGGATCAGACCGGCCTGTGTGCCGCTCAAGGTGAAACTGGTGAAGAAGGCACGTTGCCTGGACGGCGCGTGCTCAAGCGTCATCGAGTTCGCGCCGGCCTGTTCGCCAGAAGCGGAAAAGCCCTGGCACAAGCGCAATATCACCAACATGATCGGCGCGGCGACGCCAATACTGTCGTAACTCGGCAGGCATCCGACCAGAAACGTCGACACCCCCATCAGTAGCAAGGTCAGCACCAGCACCCGCTTGCGCCCGAACTTGTCACCAAGGTGCCCGAGAAATAACGCGCCAATGGGCCGGGCGATATAGCCCACGCCAAAGGTGGCCAACGCCAGCAAGATGCCGGTTGCCGGAGCAGAGGCCGGGAAGAAAACCTTGCCAAAGACCAGCGCTGCCGCCGTGCCATAAATGAAGAAGTCGTAATACTCCATCGCACTGCCGATCCAGCCGGCGAACGCGGCTTTGCCCGGCGTTTTCTTATGTTCTGTTGCCTGGGTGCTCATACTTACCTCCGGTACCACTTTACGGCTATCCAGGGGCAGCGAAGATCGCTGCGCAGCCTGGATGCCTTATTGTTTTTGTTATTGCGTCAGGCCAGCCGAACACCTGATCGCGAGCCCGTCATTCAGTGACAAACAGACGACCTCCCGGGAACCGCGACAGTGGTGTCTGATTCCAGGCTGGCAAGCAATGCACGGGTTTTCTCCAGCATGCGCCTGGCGCGCTCTACCGCTGGCATTTCCTTTGCGAGATGACGCATCGGCACTTCCAGGCTCAGGGGGATACCGGCGGGCATCGCCCTCAACAGGCCCGATAGATCCAGGCCACCGTCACCCGGCATCAGTCGTTCGTTGCGCGCCTGATACAGCAGTGTTTCGAGGCGACCCGGGCGCTCCGCGGGAGCATCACACAACTGCATCAGGCGGAAGTACTGCGACGGCAGTCCGGCCAGCGCATCGACGCTATCGCCGGCCCGGTCAAAGTGAATCGGATCGACCAGAATGCCGGCATTCACACGCCCCGTCGCTTCGATCAGGCGCACCGAAGAAGCCAGGTTGTCGACTGCAGCCCAAGGCGTGGGCTCCAGATTGGCACTGATATCGAACTCTGCTGCCAGTTCGCAGAAACCGGCGAACAAGTCGACCATCTGCGAGAAATCATCCACTTGCCCCGACACCACGGCGTTGCGCGCGCCGAGCAGCGCACCGGTTTCCAGCGCGGCGCGAAAGCCGTCCAGTTGCGTGGTGGATTGCAGGCGAAACAACTCGATGTCCGAAACCTGCACACCGGTATCGCGCAGGCGCCGGGCGACCTCCCGAATCAACGGGGTATCACCGACGCTGTCGTGCCGGGGCTCATCCGGCGTCGCCGGAATCAAACGCAGGCCGACGCAGTCGAAGCCGGTGAGCGCCGCACATTCGATCATCGCCACTGGCGTCAGCTCCAGGTGCGAGAGCGGTGCCAGGCCAATCAGGCGCCCCATGATGTGTCACCGTCCAATTGCACGGTGCCGCCGGAACGAGCGGCCTCATGCACCGCCAAGGTTGCTTCCAGAGTGCGCAAGCCGTCCTCGGCGGAGCACACCGGTTGTTCCGTCCCTTCAATCACTGCACAGAAGTGGCGAATCTGCTCGGCGTACGGGCAACCGATATGCGGCACGGCACGCTCGACCGTGATCGCGTCATGCCAACCCGGATGGTCGCGATAACGCCAAAGCTCCAGGCGCGGCAGCGTGAGGGAACCTTCAGTGCCGGAGAAAAAGTGCGAGTTGACGTCGTCCTGTCGCGGGAAACGTTCAGCCTCGCCCGCCGACAAATCCCAGTTCCACGGCGCTGCGGTGGTATCAGAGACCGACACGGTGCCGAGCGCGCCGTTGCGGAATCGCAGCATCACGGCGGCCGTGTCTTCTACTTCGAAGCGGCGAACGCTGTTCGATGTGATCGCTTGCAGGCTTTCGATCTCACCAAAGAGAAAACGCAGCAGGTCGATGTCGTGAATCAGGTTGATCAGCACCGGTCCGCCACCGGCCTGTCGACGCCACGAAGTTTCAAAATACTCATCCGGCTTGAGCCAGGTGCAGAGCGCGGTGGCGCTGACCGGACGCCCGAGCAGACCAGCCTCCACGATCGACTTGGCCTGTCGCATGATCGGGTTGTAACGACGCTGGTGACCGACCAGTGCCGGAACACCGTGAGCGGCAGCAGCGGCACAGATTCGCCGGGCGTTTTCCAGGGTATCGGCGATCGGCTTTTCCACCAGCACGGCCACCTTATGCGCAAGGCAATCGACGGCCACATCGGCATGAGTGACGTTGGGCGTCGCGACCACCACACCACGCGGTTTCGCCACTTGCAGCATCGTGCCGTAGTGCTCGAACCACGGGACGCCCAGGGTGGCAGCCAATGCCTGTGCCTCGGGCGATGGGTCGGCGATGCCCACCAATTCCACATTGTCGGCCGCCATGGCGCGCTCGATGTGCGTCCTGCCGATTAACCCTGCACCAATGACGCCGATCGGGATTTTTTTCATGTTATTTCCTGTTTAGGGGAATTAATCATGGAAACCTGTCCTGAAAATCGCTTGAACAGGTGTCCATTCGTGGCAGCACTCACCACCGCAGCTAGATTATTTCCCTTAAAAAGGAATTTCAACTAATTATCCATTTGGTTCATTTCGGTGTGTTTTTATAAAAATCATGAGTTTGAGCAATTTTTATTCACTAAAACTAAAAATATCCTGAATTATCGCGAAAAATAGAATAAACCAATTCCCTATCTAGGGAATAAACGGTCCTACCATCCTTTCCGAACGCCAGCACTCAAAAGGGCCAAATTTGGCGCACAAAAAAACCGCCGAAGCGGTTTTTGTCATTCTGTCGTCCAATCGAACTCGTCGTACTCATCATCCTCGTCGTCTTCGTCGTCCTCGAAGAATTCCTCTTCAAGGTCGTCAGCCTCAGCCTCTTCCGGCTGGTTCAGCAGAAAATCCTTACGACTCTCGGTAATCGCTCGCCGAAGTTCTTCGCCCTTTTCCGGGCAGTTGAGCATTTGGGCGATGCGGTCGATTTTTTTTGTCACGGCATGCTCCAACGCATCGACTATGGCCCGATAGTGCGCGCTTTCGGGGCTGGTTGCCAAATGCTCGTGTGATTTGCCGATCAGTTTTTCTGCATGTCCTTGAGCCGGTTACTGAGGTTTTCTTTGGGGAAGCGTTTTTGCAGGTCGGCCAGGAGCTTGTCGGCGGCTTGGGTTTTTCCGGTTTTTTGCAGGTGTATGACTTCGCGCAGTTGTTCGTCCAAGGATTTCGCCGGGGCTGCTGCGGGCTTGCTGGCTTTGGCTTCACCAGCCATGTCGGCATTGAAGGATTCGCGCTGTGCCGGGGCGGCCATTTCCGCCATGGGTGCTGCGGGTGCTGACATGGCGCCGGCCGGGGCGGCCAGTGATCGGGCCGTTGCGGGTTCGGCTTCTTTCTTGGCCATCGGGGCGGAGGCTTTCGACGCAGGTGCAAAGTCGTAGCTCGGCACTGATTCGGGCGCGCGTTGCACCAACGCCAGCATCAGACCGACGCCGACAAGGCTGGCGAATGCCACTTGCCAGCGTGGTTGCTGGCAGGCGCGAATCCAGCGTTGCCACAGACCCGGCTTCGGCGTCGGCACTTCTCGCTGCGCGGCGGCCAAGATGAATACATCTAGATGGGCCGGCGGTTCTCCGCTGCCATGTTCGCGGTAGTGCTCCAGCACTTGGTCTTGCGCTGTTCGCTTGGCGTCAGTCATGTCAGTACCTCCTCGGCCAGCAGCCGACGCAGTTTTTGCTGGGCGTAACGCAGGCGGCTCTTGACCGTTTCCAGCGGTGTTTCGGTGAGGGTGGCGATCTGCGGCAGGTCCAGATCACTGTAGGCGCGCAGCAGGAACACTTCGCGCTGGTCGGCGGGCAGGTTTTGCAGGGCGGCGTCGAGGCGCTGACTGTCGCGGCTCAGGCTCAGCAGTTGTTCGGGATCGGTGGATTCGTCGGTCAGGGCGTGGGCCTGTTCGTCGTAGCTGTCGTGCAGCGGTTGATGGACTCCGTGCTTGCGCCAGTGATCGATCAGACGGTTGCGGGCAATCTGGTACAGCCACGTACGAAATGTCGCCCTGCCCTGTGGCTGACTTTCGCTGCGGATGAGGCTCAACCAAGTGTCCTGGTACACCTCCTCGGCCCGTTCCGCGCTGCCGCTGAGCCCCAGTAAAAAGCGGTACAGGCCTTGGCGATGGCGCGTGTACAGAATCTCGAACGCCGCGCCGTCGCCCTCGCGATAACGGGCCAGCAGCGCTTCGTCGCTACTGGCCTGGGCGCTGTTGGCAGGTGCGAACAGCTGGCTGATGAACCCTTTGAGTCGGCTCACTATTCAATCCGTCGTGCAGTGTCTGTCGGATTCGACGCCGTGGTGGTGCGCAGGCTCTGCGCCAGTTCCACCAATTGCACGAACTCGCCGCGCAGGCCGAATCGGTCTTCTCCCCGTGCGCCACGGGCCAGCGCTTCGGTGTCCTTGAGGCTGAATTCGCCGGTGTAGCGGCCGTCCTTGAGCTGCTGGGAAAACGCGGCCACGGCGGCGGCAAAGCGCAGATCGTCACTGGCCGGTTTCACGCTATCGGTGATGGGCCGCTCGATCAGGCGACTGTTCCCGCCCTCCGGCAGTTGGTAACGCACACGCAGCATCGCCATTTCCCCATTCTTACCGGCAACTGAATCAGACCGCTTCCCATAACGCAGCGGTTCCAGCCAACCCTTCTCGCCCGCGGGAACAATTTCGTACAAGGCCGTCACCGTGTGTCCTGCACCGATTTCACCGGCATCGACCTTGTCGTTACTGAAATCCTCACGCTTGAGTGCGCGGTTTTCATAGCCCAGCAGCCGGTATTCACTGACCTGCGCCGGATTGAACTCCACCTGCAGCTTGACGTTTTTGGCCACGGTGGCGAGGGTCGAGCCGAGTTGATCCACCAGCACTTTGCGGGCCTCGCGCAGGTTGTCGATGTAGGCGTAGTTGCCATCGCCGGCATCGGCCAATTGCTCCATCAACTGCTCATTGTAGTTATCCACACCAAAACCCAGGGTGGTCAGGGAAACGCCGGTCTTGCGTTTATCCACAGCCATTTGCTTGAGGCTGTCGAAGTCGCTGATGCCGACGTTGAAGTCACCGTCAGTCGCCAGCAGCACGCGGTTGATCCCCTTGGGGATAAACGCCCGTTGCGCCTGTTGATAAGCCAGTTCGATGCCCGAGGCGCCGGCGGTGGAGCCACCTGCGGTCAATTGGTCGATGGCGGTACGGATTTTCGCTTTTTCGCGCCCGGAAGTTGGCTCCAGTACCACGCGGGATTCGCCGGCGTAGACCACCAGCGACACCCGGTCCTGTTCACGCAGTTGATCGACCAGCAATTTCAGCGTGCTTTTGACCAGCGGCAAGCCTTCTCGGCGGTCCATCGAGCCGGACACGTCCACCAGAAACACCAGGTTCGCCGGTGCCAGCTGCGCCACTGCACGGTCCGACGCCTTGATGCCGATGCGCAGCAAGCGGGTGTGCGGGTTCCACGGCGAGGCCGCCAGCTCGGTGGTTACACCGAAAGGCGAGCCATCGGTGGGCAAGGCGTAGTCGTAGGGGAAGTAATTGACCATCTCCTCCAGCCGCACCGCCCCCTCCGGTGGCAGGCGCCCCTGGTTGAGCAAGCGGCGGACGTTGGCGTAGGCGCCGGTATCGACATCGGCGCTGAAGGTCGAAACGGGGGCTTCGGCGACGCTGTGGATAGGGTTATCCACAAGCGTTTGATACTTCTCCCGCTGCTCATCGCGATAGCCCTGTGGATAAGCTTCGCCGGCAGGCATCGGCGCGAAAGTTGCCATCGGCGCGCTGCGCTTGGTCACCGCGCCAGCGCCCGCCACCGAATCGGCCATGAGTGCTTCGTGTCGCACCAAGGCTTCGGCTTTCAACTCGGACTGCGCCGGCACCGCCGCAGACTCGGGTTTGGATGAAACACCACAACCGGCAACAGCCAGCAGCAAGCCGGCGGCGAAACCCTGGGCGGCCGGGCGCAGGTAATGCAGGGGAAGGGACGGCAGAGGGGAAAACATGGGGGCTGACCTCAGGATGAATTTGATCCATTCATCCTGTGAGACGGGCAGCCCTTTCGATTCGGGTTAAACCGCTTAAAAAAATTTTCAGCGGTGATAACGCCGCACCACACTGCTGTTGCGCAGCACGTGGCCTTTGATCTTTTCCAGCAACTGCGCGCGGGTCAGGCCGGCCGGCAAGGCTTCCGGCGCCAGGTCCAGGGCGTAGATCTGGATGATGTAGTGATGCACGCTGTCGCCCACAGGCGGGCACGGGCCGACGTAGCCAGTGGTGCCTTTGCTGTTGGTGCCGCTCACGCCTTCAAACGCGGATTTGGCGCCGACACCGGCCGGGATCTGACGGGTGCTGGCCTTGATGCCGTAGTGCAACCAATGATCGGAGCCCTGCCCTTTCTGGCCGTCCGGGTCGTGCATGACGATGGCGTAGCTGAGGGTGCCCGTCGGGCCTGCGTTCCAGGCCAATGCCGGGGAAATATTTTTCCCGCCGCAACCGGCCGCGTCGCTGGCCGCGGCCGAGGTGAACAGGCGGTCATCCGACACACCCGGGATGTTCAGGGTAAAGCGCTCCTGGGTCGCAGCCTGTACCGGCAACTGCACGCAAAGGGCGACTGCCAGAGCAGCGAGCCAAGGGTTCAATGAGGTCAATCGGGTCATACCGGAGCACCTGGTGCGAGGTTGGGCCGTCGTCGGCGTGCAAACTATAGCTGGACCCTTCGCGCCTTGGCAGTGGGAATTGGCTGAACCTCTGAATTGGCGCCAGACTCTTAAATGAAATGCCTGTCTGGAGAGCGATCATGACCTTGCATCGCGTCGCCCATGTCAAAGACGTCCCCGAAAACCGTGGCCTTGAAGTGCAGGCCGGGGACGCGAAAATTCTTCTGCTCAACGTCGCTGATCAATGGCGCGCCTATCAAGGCGAGTGTCCCCACGCCGGCGCGCCGCTGGCTGAAGGCGCGCTGTGCAATGGCCGCCTCACCTGCCCTTGGCACAAGGCTCAGTTCCGCATCGAGGACGGTGGCTTGTGCGAACCACCGGCCCTCGACAGCCTCAAGCGCTACCCGCTGGAAGTGCGGGGGGACGAAATCTGGGTGGATGATCAACCGTTGTCGGATGCGCACACACCGCCCGCCGATGACGAGCGCACCTTTGTGATTGTCGGTGCCGGTGCCGCTGGTACGGCAGCAGCCGCAGCGCTGCGAGAGAAGGGTTTCGGCGGTCGGGTAATGCTGATCGACCGCGAAGCCGAGGCCGGTTATGACCGTACGGTGTTGAGCAAATTCGTGCTCGCCGGAGAAACGCCACCGGAGGATGTCCCGCCGTTGCGCGACGAGGCGTTTTACCGTGAACAACGCATCGAGCGTATGCAGGCCGAGGTTGCAAGCCTGGACGCCACCGGCAAAACCCTGCACCTGGCCAACGATCAATCCGTGACGTATAACGCCGCCCTGCTGGCAACCGGCGGCACGCCGAAATCGCTGGAGTTGCCCGGCGCCGACTTGCCTCAGGTGTTCGTCCTGCGCTCCAAGTCCCATGCGCAGCAGATTCTGCACAGTGCCAAACCCGGCGAGCGGGTGGTGATCATTGGCGACAGCTTTATCGCCATGGAGTCCGCTTCCGCGCTGCGCGAGCATGGGTTCGAGGTGACTGTGCTGGCCCGTCACCCGGTGCCTTTCGCCAAACAGTTCGGTGAAACCGTGGGCAAGGCGATCCTGGCCCTGCATCAGGCCCACGGCGTGGTGTTCCGCACCGAGGGCGAAGCCGCGCAGATCGAAGGCACGGACAAAGTCGAAGCTGTGCGCCTGAACAATGGCGAACGCGTGCCGGCGGATCTGGTGCTGGTCGGTATCGGGGTAAGCCCGGCGACCGGGCCTTTTGCCGACCTGCCCAGGGAAAAGGATCAGTCGCTGCGCGTCGATGGCGGCATGCGCTTGGCGGATGGACTCTGGGCGGCGGGCGACATCGCGACCTTCCCGCTCAACGGCCAGCCACGGCGCATCGAGCACTGGCGCCTGGCGCAACAACAGGCGCGGATTGCCGCGGCGAACATGCTCGGGGGCGATGAGCATTATCTGGACGTACCTTACTTCTGGACCTGGCACTTCGGCAAAAGCTACGACTACCTCGGTCACGCCGAGGCCTGGGACGAAGTGGAGTTCAAGGGCGACCCGTTCAACCCGCCCTTTGTCGGGCTGTTTGGCAAGAACGGTGTGGTGGTGGCGGCGGTGGCCTGCGAAGAAGACCGGACGATGGCGATGCTCGCCGAGCGGATGAAGCAGCCGTTGTCGGTGGATGAGGCGTGGCGTTTGATCAGGGGGTGAACTATGACGCCGTGTGTTGCATGTGGTGAGGGGATAAATCCCCTCGCCACAGGTTTGTTTCCTGGAGTCGTTATTGGACTTCGACAGTCCCGCCAAACTTGCTCATCAGGAAGCCGACAAACTGTTCAACGGTCATTTTCTGCCCGTTGAAATCCACCTCGTTGTTGGCGTAGTGCAGTTTGCTGACGACATTGTTGCCATCCAGTTTCGCCAGTTGTGAACCCACTGCCATGCTGCTGAACATGTCGGCCGAGGCGCTGGCCTGATCGGCGATCAGTTTGGCGTCGGTCTGGCCGTCCAGCTGCGATTGCAGGCTGAGCACGTCGATGAGCATCGGCTTGGACACTTGAATGTTGATATCCAGCAAGGCAATCAACTGACGGACCAGTTGATCGGCGGGCACCTCCACCGACGGTGGCTTGGTCAGGTCGAGCTTCAGGTTGGCGCGGGTCTCGCCATTGGTGGTCTTGAGCGACAGGTTCTCCAGCGCGACCTGTGGGCCGGCGGCGAGCAGCGTCTCCAGATTGGTCTTGATCACCGCCTCTTCGGCTTCGGTCAGCTTCAGCTCCGGGGCCGGCAGATTGGCCTCGGTCGCCTCGGCGACAGCCTGTTCGTAGGGTTGCAGCCGGGTCTGGTAAATCTCCATCAACGCCAGGGTCGACGGGATGTCGAGATTCTTCAGGCTCAGGGCCATCTGCGCGGAACCGACCTTCTTGTCGTTGACCGACACTTCGTCGATCTTGTAATCGGCACGCCCCGAAGCGCTGGTGCCCGATTCCTGGGTCTGGTTCTTCATTTCGAAGTTCTTGAAACCCATCACCGTCTGTTTCGGGCTGAAGGTAGCCTTGCTGTTGCTCAGAGTGAGGGTGTTCTCGCCGGTGTAATAGCCGTAGGTGCTTTTGCTCAGGTTGCTGGCCAGGGTCAGGCCGTTCAAATCCACCTGCACCGGCGCCTGATCTTCAGCGACGGTGACCAGCTTCAGGCTGTCCATGTAGCCGTCCGCCTTGACCTTCTGTGCCTGGGCGCTGGCGGAGACGTCGATTTTGAGACCGGAGAATTTCAGGCTGGACTTGTCATCCAGCGCGGTTTCCAGCGGCAGCAATTCCAGCGAGCCGTTGGTGGAATTGTCGTAGCCGATGTTGACCACGCCTTTGAGCGGCGAAGCATCCTTGGTGGCGGCGAACCATTTTTCCGTCAGCGGCGTCTTTTCCAGCTCGTAGTGACTGGAGGCCATGACTGGCAGCCACTTCAGCGATACCAGGCGCGAGAATGGCAGCGGACCGTGTTCGAGTTTATCGACGAACAGCAATTCGACCGGCGCCTCGCCGAACATTTCACCTTCGGCGGTCAGGCGGTAGTGGGCGGTGCTGCTGAATACGTGACGTTCCAGGGAAACCAGTTCGACTTTTGCGGTGCCTTTATGCCCGACCAATGCAGCCTGCAATTGCTGGTTGGCGTCGGCCAGGGAAGTGTTGAGCACACTTTCGATCTTGGTGCCGGTGTACCAGGCACCGCCGGCGCTGATTGCACCGATGGCCACAACGATTCCCAGAAACACGCCTGCTGATTTATTCATGAATGACCCGATCAATGCCCGTAGTTGAGGGTGTGGTCGTCTTCCCTGATCCCTGTGCGGGTCGTGGCTCGACAAGTGGGGTGCAGATTAGCATCAGGCGTGTGGAGTGGACCAACGAATGGAGGTGAAAGAGTGTGGAGTCTTGGTGTTCATTAGATCGCCATCGCGAGCAAGCTTTGCTCCTACAGGAGGAATGCATTCTTCTGTAGGAGCAAAGCTTGCTCGCGATGGCGTCAGTCCTGCCAACACAGATCAGGAGTACTGCACTTCGATCTCATCCAGCTGATGATCAAAGGTCTTGAGCCTTGCGCTCCAGGTGTACACCAGCACTTCGAAATCCCGGTTGATCACCGCCCCGCCCGTCACTTCCCCACGGGGGTCGCAGAAATCCAGTTGATAGCGCTCGCGGGCCATGGCCGTGGCAACGTCCGCCAGTTCCCGGGCGTTGTTGAGCCAGTGCCGGCCGTCGTCCGCCACCTGCTTGTCCAGCGCCAGGCACTGTTTCTTCAGGGTCTCGAGGCTCTTTTCCAACGGCGTGCCGGTCAGTTCGCCCATGACTTCCTGGAAGGTGCGCCCCGGTTGCCAGTAGCTGCCCCAGAAATAGCGATCGAACACCGTTTCGACACGGCGCAGCGCCACCTTGGTGTCCCAGATCAGCACCAGGGTCTTGCCTTGTTCGAGTTGTTTTTTCTTGATTCGTCGGGTCTGGACGGACGCCCAGGCCACCACCGTGACAGACATCACAGCAATCAGCGCTACGGCACTGTCGAGAAATGCCAGGGCCTTGTCGATCTGATAGGCCAGCATGATGCCGTAGAAGTACGTCGCCGTGAGCAGCACGAGGGCCACGACGGCACACCAGAAGCCGAGAGCATAAGGGTTTTTCATTATTGGTTTCCCCCTGACCTGCGCAAGCTTTGAGCGCTGCAAGGGCGCCTGTTTACAAGCGCCCCCTCAACACTTCAAAGCATAGCAACGGCCTCAGGGTTTGCCGGTGTTCGACGCTTGCGTTCGTCCGCTTTCCCACCCGCCGCCCAGGTCCAGGAACAAATCGATCTGGCTCAACGCAACCTGAGTGTTGGCCGCGGCCAGTTGCGCCGTCACGTCGGTGTAGGTGCGCGTGGCTTGCAGGTCGGCCAGGAACGACTCGCGGCCTGCCTGGAAGAAACGGTGCGTCTGGTCGGCCGCCAGCTTCGCCGATTGCTCGGCGTCCGCCAGGGCATCCCGGCGCTGCAACAGTGCCGAGTACTGGGCCAGGCTGGTCTGGGTTTCGCGAATGGCGTTGAGCACCACGCCATCGAAGTGCGCCAGGGTTGCCTGGGTCACGGCTTCGGCTTCACGGATGCGCGCCCGGGCGCCGTTGGTCGGCACATTCCAGGTCAACGAGGGACCGAAGCCCCAGCGATTGGTGGACGGTTCACCGAGGTTTTCCAGGATACCCACGGTGCCGATGGTCGCGCCGAAACGGATGTCCGGGTACAGCTCGCCCGTGGCGACGCCGATGCCAGCGGTGGCGGCCGCCAGACGGCGTTCGGCCTGACGAATGTCGGGGCGGCGTTTGAGCAACGAGGCGCCATCGCCCACCGGCACCAATTGCGCGATTTTCGGCAGTTCCGCACAGCTCGCGGTGCCGGCCGGCAGTTGATCGACCGGCTTGGCCAGCAGCATCGACAGACGGAATAACCCGGCCTGGCGCGCGGCTTCATAGCGCGGCATGTCGGCGCGCAAGGATTTGAATTGGGTTTGCGATCGGGTGACCTGGGTCTCGTCGCCGCGACCGGCATCGCGCAGGCGCTGAATCAGCGAAGTGCTTTGCGATTGCAGGTCGAGGGAATGCTGGGCAATTTCCCGCTCTTCATTGGCCGCGCACACCTGGGTGTAGGCGCGCACCACGTCGGCCACCAGGGTGATACGTGCGGTATCGGCGGCGGCCTGGGTCGCATCGGCATTGGCCTTGGCCGCTTCGATGCCACGCTTGAGCGTACCGAACAGATCGAACTGGTATGACGCGCTGATGCCGATGTCACCGATGTTGGCCACCGGCACTTTTTCCGGTAAGAGGAAGGCTTCACCGGATTCCTGCAAACGCTGGGCGCCCATCTTCACCCCACCGCTCCAGCCACCGGCGGCTTCCGCTTCATCCACCTGCGCGCGAGCCCGCAGCAGGCTGGCCGCCGCGACCCGCAAATCAGTGTTGGACGCCAACGCCTGCTGGACCAATTGGTCGAGACGCGGGTCCCGATACAAACGCCACCAATCGCCGGGCACCGGTGCCGAAACCACCGGCTTGCCGTTCACGTCCAGTTGGCCCTGCAAATCTTCGCGGTGGATGGCCGCCTCTTCCGGCAAGTGATAATCCGGCCCGACCATTTGGCACGCCGACAGCAACAGGCCTAAACCGGCAACCGCCAAACCAGAAGCTTTGTTCATTGCGCGGGCTCCCGGTCCTTGTCGTCGATGATCGACACGGTGGCGGTACGCCCGGCAATCATGCGGAAGTCCGCCGGTACATCGTCAAACACAATGCGCACGGGAATCCGCTGGGCCAGGCGCACCCAACTGAACGCCGGGTTGACGTTGGGCAGCAGGTTGTTGCCGCTGGTGCGGTCACGGTCCTCGATACCGGCGACGATGCTTTCCACATGCCCGCGCAGCCGCGCGCGGTCGCCGATCACCCGGATGTCGACGCTCTGGCCGACATGAATGCCGTCCAGCTTGGTTTCTTCGAAATAACCGTCGATGTGGAAGGAGTTGCTGTCGACCACCGACAGCACCGGCTTGCCGGCACTGACGAACTCCTGGGTGCGCGGCGCGCGGTCGTTGACGTAACCGTCCACGGGGCTGCGGATCACCGAGCGATCGAGGTTCAGTTGCGCGCTGTCGACCGCCACCTGGGCTTCCATCAGCGCCACTTGCGCGCGGGCCACGCGGGACTGGCTTTCTTCCAGTTGTTCGGCGGGCACCAGATTGCCCAGGCCTTTGTTGCGCTTGGCTTCACGCTGGGCCTGGGCGAGGGTTTCCTCGCGATCGGCCACCGCCGCCTTCGCCTGGCGCAGGGCCAGCTTGAAGCGATCCTGATCGATACTGAACAGCACCTGGCCACGCTTGACCGGTTGGTTGTCACGCACTTCCACCTGCTGGATCAGGCCGGACACGTCCGGGGCGATCTGCACGATGTCGGCACGGATGTGACCGTCGCGGGTCCAGGGGGCGAACATGTAATACATCACCATGCGCCAGACCACGACCACGGCGAAGCTCACGATCAACAGGGTCAGCAGTACACGGCCGAAGGTCAAAAACGGTTTTTTCATGTCATCAGGTATCGACTGAGTGAATCGACCACGCCCAGCAGCAAGGCGTAGAGGGCCACGTTAAACAATGCCCGGTGCCAGACCAGGCGGTAGAAGTGCAGACGCGTGAGCAACCCGTGCACCAGCAGGTAAAGCAGATAGGTAATGCCCATCAGCACCAGCAGCGTCGGCAGGAACACGCCGCTGATATCCAGATCTCCGATCATAGGGGTGCTCCATCGATGCCATGGGGAAGCGGTTCTTCGATCTCGGTGGAACCGACAAATTCGACGCCCGGCAACAAGGCCAGACGCAAACCGCTCAAGGCGTGTAACAGGTGTAGACGAGTTTCATCATCGCCTTCGCCACTGAGGGCGCGGCGCGTGCGGTCCATCGTCATCAACAATGGACTCGGCGCCGGCAAACGCTCACCGGCTTTCAGGCAAGCCCTGAAATAATCGCCGACCTCGGCCACCACCTGGCGCAGTAACGCCTGGGAGGTGCCCTGCATGCGCGGCGTGTAGGCGAGCAGGTCGAGCATGTTCAGGGCCACGCGCACTTCCCGCAGGGCGATGCCGGTGTCCTGGCCGGTCATGGCCAGACGCGGCAAGTGCTGCATCAGGCGATCGAGCACCTGCACGCCCAATTGCCGATGCTCGGCCAGGGTCGCAGGTTCGGTCAGGCTGACAATGTCGCGCCAGCTGAAACGGGTCAGGCGCTTGGCCGCCAGTTCGGCACCGAAAGGCCGGGCGATCAGGGTCCAGAGGAAGGCGAACAGCAAGCCCATGGGGCCGGCCAGGTTGGAATTGACGAAGCTGAGGAAGTCGGCGTCGTACGCCCCCTGAATGCTGATGAAGGACGAGGTGTTAACCAGCGTCAGCAACATGCCCAGGTAGAACTGCGGCTTGACCGTCAGGGTGCCGATCACGATGAACGGAACGGAAAACGCCAGCACCAGCATCGGGAAATCGTGCAGGTTCGGCAGCACCAGGAACAGGTAAAGACTGGCGAGCAACACCGACATCGCCGTCCAAAAAAAGAACCGGTAAATCTGTGGCGCCGGATCGTCCATCGAGGCAAAGAAGCTGCACGACACCGCCGCCAGAATCACCGCCGCGCCGCCGTCGGTCCAGCCGAGCAGAATCCACAACACACAAGCGACGATGATCGCGCAGACGGTGGACGCCGCCGAATACAGCATCAGGCCACGATCGAGAAAGGGCGTCAGCCGCCCCAGGCGCCAGTGCCGGTACACCGCGCGCCAGCTGTCCTGGTTTTCGCACTGGATGGCGATTTGCAGGCTGCGGCAGTCCTGCCACAGATCGATCCATTCGCCGAGTCGGTAGATGGCATTGGAAAACAGCAGTTGCTTGCGATCCTCCAGCGCCTCGGCACTGGGTTGCAGGGCTTCGAGCTGGTCTTTCAAGGCTTGCCAGCGCTCGATGTCGGCGTCCTTGTGCTGCAGCCATTCATCGGCGGCGGCGAGCAGGGGCGCGAACTTGTCCACCAGCTCCGGCGTACGCCGTTCGAGGGCATAAAGCGCGTCGTCGAGGGCGTCGATGACCGGCATCAGGTGAATCATGCGCCCGCGCAATTCCTTGGTGTTGCGCACGGTCTGCGGCCGCGAGCCTTCGTGGGGCAGTTGGCCGATCATCAGTTCCAGGCTGTTGAAGGTCGCCACCATCGAGGCGCGCAGCGCACTGACTTCTTCGGGCTGCACGTTGCGGCTGAGGAAGCGCTGGCTGTAGGTCGAGGCGTCGGCAAACCATTTGCCCACCGAGTCGTTGAACACCGGCGCCAGCCGGCGGGGCCAGAAGATCGCCCCCATGACGGCCGCGACAGCGATGCCGAGGAAGATTTCTTCCGTGCGTGCTTCGGCCACGTCCCACACCGCCAGCGGGTTATCCACCACCGGCAGGGCGATCAGCGGCAAGGTGTAGCCGGCGAGCATCAGGGCGTAGTTGTTGGCGGTGCGCAGGTGCAGCGACAGGAACAGCAGGGTGCCGGTCCACAGGGCAATCACCAGCACCAGCACGTAGGGACTCTGGACGAACATCGGCACGAACAGCACCGCCGCGGCGGCGCCAACAAAGGTGCCGATCGCGCGATACAGCGCCTTGGACGTGGTCGGGCCGAGGAACGGATTGGACACGATGTACACCGTCGCCATCGCCCAGTACGGACGCGGCATTTGCATGAGCAACGCGATGTACAGCGCGATCATCGAGGCGGCGAAGGTACGTACGCCGTAGAACCAGTCTCGCGCCGGGGGCATACCGCTGAAGAAACCGCTCAAGACTCGACCACCTGAGAAAGGCTGGCGGATTCGAAAGCCCGCAAAACACGCAGCGCCGCTTCCAGATCCTTCCGGTCGATCCCTTCCAGGGTTTCATTGCGCAGACGCACCAGCTCGACTTCGACATGTTGCACCAGCGCCCTCCCCGTGTCGGTCAGGCTCAGGCATTTGGCGCGACGGTCCTGGGCATCGCCGGTGCGGCAGACGTGACCGGCGTGACACAGCTGGTCCAGCAGGCGCACCAGCGACGGGCTCTCCATCCCGGACGCCTGCGCCACCGCGACCTGGCGCACACCATCACCCAGACGCCCGATCATCAACAACGGGACGGCACAGGCTTCGGAAATTCCATAGTTGACCAGCGTGGTCTGGCAGATCTTCCGCCAATGCCGGGCGGCCACCACCATGGAGCTGCTGATGTTCATCTGGAGAGCGTCGAGGTCATTCGGCACGGGGAAACACACACTGTTAGTTTGCTAACTATCAATATGGCATTGAAGGGGATTTTTCGTCAAGTTTTGAAACACATCTTCTACCTGTAGGAGCGAGCATGCTCGCGATGGTTGTTAACGATGACGCGTGCTGACTGGTTGAACGCGGCGCTCTTGCGTCCATCGCGAGCAGGCTCGCTCCTACAGAAGATCGCCTTCGTTTAATCGAACGGCTTACGCGATTACACCCCCCGCCCCTTCCTCAACAACACATCCAACTGATCCACCACTTCCGCCCAGTCGGCATCATCCAGAATTTCATTGCGCAGCAGGTCTGCCTGGCACGGGCTCCAGAAAAAGGCGTCGGCCAGGTGCAGGTCCGGTTTTAGCGGTGAGTGGGTGGCGATGAATTTGTCGATGTTTTCGGCGTCGTCGGGCAGGCCGAGTTGTTTGAACAGGGATGGGAGGCTGTGGGTTGGGTTTTCCATGTCGGGCTCCTTTTTGTGGTTTGGGTGACCGCTGCGCGGTCAATCGCGAGCAGGCTTTGCTCCTACAGGTAATGCGTGCCCCTGTAGGAGCAAAGCTTGCTCGCGATGACGCTGGTAAAAAGCACCGCCAATCTAACTGCTCAACTCCCGCACCTGAGCATGGGGCACCATTTTCAGGAACTCGGGCATGTCCATGTGCAGCAGGTTGATGTGGTTGCCCGCTTCCAGATAGATATCCTTTTGCCGGGTCAACAGCGGGTCGATGACCACGTCCAGCCCATAGGCTTCGCCCAGGGCGGGCACGGCGCCGCGTTCGCAGTCTTCGAACAGGTGCGGCAGATTGCTTTCGCGGGAAACCTGCCACTCGCCGCTGCTGCGCACCTTGCTCAGGTCCAGGTGACGGCTGGCGGGGAGCACGGCCATCAGGTAGTGGCCATGGTGGTCGTCGAGGATGACCGATTTAGCGACCCGCTCGGCAGGAATGCCGGCGACCCGCGCCGTTTCGAGGCTGCTGGCCGAGTGGGGATGGGTGACGATGTCATATGCACATTGAGCCCTGTCGAGGCTGCGCTGCACGGTTTTTGCCATTCGCATGATTCACCTCCGTGCCCGCCAGGACGCTCGGCGGACGATGGTTGACGCTTTTCTTCGTACTCAAAGTCTAGGCCTGCAAGGGCGATCCGGCGGGAAATCCGCCCACCGGGCAGGTCGACATCCGGTCAAAATTCATACAACCGGCGCGTCAACTAAACTGTATACAGAACCACCAGCGGCTCTCCTGGAGGGTCACGTGAATACGCGCTGTTGTGCCATCGCCTGGTTGTTGCTGTTGAGTGCCTCCGCCCTCGCCGCGGACTCCGCCGCAGCACCGCCCCCCGACCCGATCGGCATGTGGCTGATCACCTTCGGTATCGCGTTTTTGATCGCCGAGGCCGCCCTGCCCAACTACGGCGTGTTCGGCCTGGGCGGGATCGTGATGTTCGTGATCGGCGCATTGATCCTGACCAATGCCCAGTTGCCCGTGCCCTTGATGATCGGCCTGGGCCTGCTCAGTGCGCTGCTGTTGATCGCCCTGCTGATCCGCGCCCTGAAAACCCGACCGCGCCATGCCGTCAGCGGTGATGCCGGGCTGCTGGGCAGTGTGGCGCCGGTGTTGGCGTTGCAAGCGGGCGACGCCTGTCACGGCTGGGTGCATTTGCAAGGCGAACGCTGGCAGGTTTCGAGCGCCAAGCCATTGCAGATCGGGCAACGGGTGCGGGTGGTGGCACGCAAGGGATTAATGCTGGAAGTGGCCGCGACTGACGCGGTATCGGTTGGAGAATAGTCATGGGCTTGCAGCTGGGTTTTGTCGCGCTCCTGTTGTTGCTGATCGCATTGGCCAGCGCGACCTTCCGCATCCTGCGCGAGTACGAGCGTGGGGTGGTGTTCCAGCTCGGGCGCTTCTGGCAGGTCAAGGGCCCGGGCCTGATCCTGCTGATTCCGGTCATCCAGCAAATGGTCCGCGTCGATTTGCGCACCGTGGTGCTGGACGTTCCGGCGCAGGACGTGATTACCCGCGACAACGTGTCGGTCAAGGTCAACGCCGTGCTGTATTTCCGCGTCCTTGATCCGCAGAAGGCGATCATCCAGGTCGAAGACTTCCTCATGGCCACCAGCCAACTGGCGCAAACCACCCTGCGCGCGGTTCTCGGCAAGCACGAACTCGATGAGCTGCTTGCCGAGCGCGAGCGGATGAACATCGATATCCAGCAAGTGCTCGACGCCCAGACCGACGCCTGGGGCATCAAGGTGGCCAACGTCGAAATCAAGCACGTCGACCTCAACGAATCGATGATCCGCGCCATCGCCCGCCAGGCCGAAGCCGAGCGTGAACGCCGGGCCAAGGTGATCCACGCCGAAGGCGAATTGCAGGCCTCGGAAAAACTCATGCAAGCCGCCGAAATGCTCGGTCGTCAGCCCGGCGCCATGCAGTTGCGCTACATGCAGACGCTAAGCTCGATTGCCGGCGACAAGAGCTCGACCATCGTCTTTCCGTTGCCGATCGAATTGCTCAAGGGGATGGCGGATCTGTCGCAGAAATCCTGAACGCCACTGCACCTGTAGGAGCGAGCCTGCTCGCGATGGGCGTTAACGATGACGCTGGGAGCCTGATACCCCGCGGTGTCTTGTCGTCCATCGCGAGCAGGCTCGCTCCTACAGTGGGGAAGGCTCTGCGCCCATCACGAACAACCGTGCCCGATTGTTACCCGCCTCGGTCTCACTGACTTTCTGCCAACCCTTGGGCAGCGGCGCGAATTCGTCGGGCTGATCGGCCGTGCTGATCAACCACACACGTCCCGTCCCTCTTGGCAATTGCTCGAGGTGATCGAGATAGATCCTCTGCGCATCACCATTGACCAGCGTGCCGAAGCCGTAATCATTCGGGCGACTGGAATTGCCATTGGCCAAGGGCGGCGTGTAAAGCATCGGCCTCGCATCGGTGCGGTTGTAATAGACATAGGGCATGTACCAGAGCATGTCGCTGATGACGATCCGGTCGCCCTCGACGTAGCGCTGGTTGATGAACTCGACCATCACGCTGGTCTGGTCATTCACATCCACCGTGGCGTTGGTTTTCAGCCCGACCAGTTCGGTGCCGATGAACAGCGCCAGCAACCCGAACGCGACGACGCGAAAACCCTCGAGCAAGCGATCGATGGCCAGCGCCATGATCAGCGGCAGGCCCAGTGCATAGGCGTTCAGATAACGCTCGATGAACACCGGTGAAATGAAGGACACACCGTAGACCAGCATCAGCGGCAGCAGTGTGTAGAGCGCCAGCAAGGCACTCCAGCGATAGCGGTTGCGATCACGCCAACCCGTTATCACGATCACGGCCAGCAACAGCGCCGGCAGCGCGCCGAACAGCAGCCAGGGCAGGCTTGCCCCATCGTCCTGAATCAGAAAGGTCCACACCATCGATGGCAGGGAGCTGAGCGTGACCGGCAATTCCCAGCCCACGTCACCATTGGCCTTGAGCTGGTCCATGTGCTGGATCAGGTCCATGAATTCAGGAATCCACGGGGCAAACAGCACCACGATGGCGACATTGGCCAGCCACCAGGCCGGGCGATTGATGAGTTTCAGGGGATGCGGCTGCAGGCGCAGCACCAGCAGATAAGCCCAATGGACAATGACGCACAACGCGGTGAAGTAATGGGTGTAGAAGCCGGCGGTCATCAGCAGCGCGTAAATCACCAGCGGCCGGGTGTGGCGCGGTTGCTTGACCCAATACACCAGCGCAATCGTCGCGCCGAGCAACCACACGCCCAGCAACGAATACATCCGCACTTCCTGGCTGTAGCGCACGGCGGTCGGCAACAGCGCCAGCATCAGCCCGGCCAGCAATGCCGCCCGGGGATTGGCGATCAATCGGACCAGCCACATGCCCAGCATCACCGCGGCAATACCCGGCAGCGCGCTCAGGCAGCGGATCGAGAAGATGCCGTCGCCAAACAGCTGGATCCAGCCATGGAGCAACATGAAATACAGCGGCGGGTGCACGTCGTGAGCGGCGTGAACCCAGATACCGCCCAGGGAGTACCGGCTCATCATCAGGCTGGATCCCTCATCGCCCCAGATGGCCGATGCGGTCAGGCCGTAAAAGCGCACTACGACGGCCAGCACCAGTACAACCAGACCACCGAGCAAGACGGGCGACCACTTCGGGTTGTCAGGCAACCGCCGGTTCACGCCCGTTCGCAAAGACTTGACCAGAGGCTCTTTGCTTTCCACTTCCACCATCCGTTTTCCATCCGCGCGGCCAAATCATTTTGCTCACTCTAGGCCACTGCCCCCTGCAATGTCGCGGTCTATACCGGCGAACCGATGAAGTGAGCGTCGGCCTCAGCGCTGCGCCGCCAGCGGATACACCGACTCCCATCCGCCACCCAGCGCCTTGTACAAGCCGACGGCGGCCAGCGATACGCCGGTGGAACTCTCGACCCATTGCTCCTGAGTCGCCAGCAACGCGCCTTGTACGGTGAGGACGTTGACGAAATCCACCACGCCTTCGGTGTACTGCCGCTGTGCAGTTTGCAAGGCGACCTGGTTCTGCCGTACCGCTTCGGCCAGGCTGTCGCGACGCAACTGACTGGCGTTGTAGGCGCTCAACTGGTCGTCGATTTCATGCCAGGCGCGCAGCACGGTTTGCTGGTAGGCGATGGCGGCTTCCTGTTGCTGGGCTTCGCGCAGATTCAGCACACCGCGCAGACGTCCGCCGTCGAACAATGGCAGGGTGAATTGCGGACCAATCCCAAATGCGCGCGAGTCCCAGGAGCCGAAATCGCTCAATTGCATGGCTTGTGAACCGATGTTGCCCGACAGGGTAATGCGTGGATAGAAATCGCCCTTGGCCACGCCGATGCTCGCGGTGGCGGCATGCAGGCGGGCTTCGGCCTGGCGAATGTCCGGGCGACGCTTGGCCAGTTGCGAGGGCAGGCCGATGGCGACCTGGCGCGGCGTCTGCGGTACCGGCGCGTCGGTGGACAATTCGCTTGCCAGCGCTTGCGGCGGTTCGCCCATCAACAGGCTCAAGGCGTTGATCAACTGTGCCTGGCGCTGCTCCAGCGCGGGCAGGCGCGATTCGATGGCGGCCACTTGCGCGGCGGCTTCGGCGACGTCCAGATCGGTAGCGACACCGTCGTTCAAGCGCAATTGCGACAGCTTCAAGCTGTGGCGAGCCACTTCAAGGTTCTGCTCGGTGACGGCCCGGGTGTTTTGCACGCCGCGCAGTTGAATGTAGTCCTGGGCGGTCTCGGCGAGCACTGACAGCAACACGCCTCGGCGGTCGTTTTCCGCGACTTCCAGCGTGGCGTCAGCGGCTTCGGTTTCGCGGCGCACCCGGCCCCACAAATCCAGCTCCCAGGAGGCCGAGAAGCCGGCATCCCACAGGTTGAATGCGGAGTTGCCGTTGTTCCCCGAGGGGTCCATCAGGCCTTCGCCGCTGTTGCGCTTGCGGCTGTAGCTGCCGGTAGCAGCGGTGGTCGGGTAGCGGTCGGCCGTGACCACCTGGCGCACAGCGCGGCTTTGCTCCAGGCGGCTGCTGGCGAGCTTCAGGTCGAGGTTATCGGTCAGGGCGCGCTGGCTCAGGGCCGCGAGTTTTGGATCGTTGAAGACTTCCCACCAGCGTTCGTTCAGGGCTTGGGTGATGGCCTGGCTGGGGGCGGCTTTGGATGGCTTGGTCCATTCGGCAGGTTGTCGGGCCTCGGGTTTCTGGAAGTCCGGGCCTACTGTGCAGGCGGAAAGGCTCATCACAAGCAAGGCACAAAGGGTGAGTCGGGGCTGATGGCCTCTTCGCGAGCAGGCTCGCTCCCACAGGGGATTGGCTTCTGCAGGGAGATTGCGTGTACGACACAGACCCAATGTGGGAGCGAGCCTGCTCGCGATGGCGCCGGCCCGGGCAGCAAAAATCCTCATCGCTGAACAACCTCATTCACCTTCACACTGGCCGTATCAATCCTTGCCTCCACCGACATCCCCACCCGCAGCCTCTCAGCCAACGGCTGCCCCGGTTCCAGCACGATCTTCACCGGAATCCGCTGCACGACCTTGGTGAAGTTACCCGTCGCGTTGTCCGGCTTGACCGCGGCGAAGGTCACGCCAGTTGCGGGGGCGATGCTTTCCACGCGTCCCTTCAATGCCTCGCCACCAAAGGTATCGACGCGCACTTGCACAACCTGCCCCGGCTGCACATGGGTCAACTGGGTTTCCTGGAAGTTGGCCACCACATAGGCCTGGGCCAGGGGCACCACCGCCAGCAGCTTGCTGCCCGGGGTGACATAGGCGCCGACACGCACGGCACGTTCGCCGACCATGCCATCCTGCGGCGCGACGATACGGGTGTAGGACAGATCGAAACTGGCGATTTCCAGTTTCGCCTGCGCCCGCTTCAATCCACCTTCAGCCCCGTCGCGCTGCGCAGTGAGGATGTCCACCTGCTTGCGCTCGGCGGCCAGTACCGCTGTGGCATTGGCCAAGCGAGCACTGGCCTGATCGATACGGGTACGCGCCTGCTGCGCGTTCTGCACGGTGCCTGCGCCCACTCCGGCCAGATGGCTGTAGCGATTGAGTTCCTGCTCGGCGAAGGCCATTTCCGCCTTGGCGGACACCACCGTCGCTTGCGCCTGGGCGATCACTGACGTCTGGCGTTCGAGGGTGGCCCTGGCGTTTTGCAACTGCGCCTGGGCCACCAACGCTTCAGCAGCGGCGGCATCGGCAGCAGCGCGCAGATCGCGATCATCGATCAGCGCCAGCAACTGTCCGGCCTTGACCTGTTGGTTGTCCTCCACCAGCACTTGCTTGATGAACCCGGCAACGCGCGGCACCACCAGCGTGTAATCCGCCGAGACATAGGCGTCGTTAGTGGTCTGTTGCGTGCGCTGGCCGAACAGGCCGGGCACCAGCAGATAAACCAGCGCGCCCACCGCGATCACGACGGCAACGCCCACCGCCACTTTTTGCCTGGATTGAGTCGTCATAAAAACCTCGGTTTCAGTGGAGCATTCAAGTCGGTGCGCGCGGCGGATAGATCCGCGTCGGCATCCAGAAAATCAGCAGGATCAGCGCGACGGCGATACCGGCCATGCACAGGTAGAGATCCGCAGAGGTCAGCACCACCGCCTGCTCGTGCAGGCGATGGGCGAGGCCGGCGCTGTCTGAGTCGATCAGGGGCGAGTTGCCGAGGCGATCCACCAGCATCGTCGAGTGAAAATGCAGCCGGGCGGTGGTCAGGGTCTCCAGCACGCCGGTGGCTATCACGGCCGCCAGGCCTTTCACGGTGTTGAACCAGGACGACGCGAACGGCCCGTCCATGGGGTTGATGCTGCCGGTCGAGAGCATCAGCAGCGGCAGCACCGCCATCGGCTGGCCGAAGATCTGCAGCAGCTGCAGTACATAGAAATCATCGCGAATCCACTCCGACGTCAGCTGCGATCCGCCGAGGCAGGACAACACCAGCATGCTCAGGCCAATCCCCAGCACCCAGCGACAATCGACCCATCGCAGGTTGCACAGCGCCGCCACCAACGGCAGCGCGATCAACTGTGGCAGCGCCGCCAGCAGCGTGATCGGCGCGGTCTGCACCGGGCGATAACCCTGGACCTGTGACAGGTAGCTGGACGGGATGATGATCACCGCCGTCAACACCACCAACACCCCGGCCAGGGTCAGCAAAGCGAACGTCAGGTTACGGATACCCAGCATCTGCATCTTGAAAAACGGCACCGGTTGCGACCACTCGTTGATCAGGAACGCCACCATCAGCAACGCACCACCTATCAGCAAGGCGCTGATCAGGTTCGATTCAAACCAGTCCAGCCGATTGCCCTGCAGGATGCCGATCACCAGCATGCAGATCGCCGGAAAACCCAACAGCAACCCGCGCCAGTTGAACTGCTTGAATCGCTCCAGCCGCAGCGGGTCCTGGGGGATGCCGTAGCCCACGGCAACCATGGCAATCAGGCAGGGAATGACGATTTGCCAGAAGGTCCATTGCCAGCCGACGTATTCGCTCCACAACCCCGCCAGCGGCGTGCCCAAGCCGGGGCCGAAGGTGGCGGTCAGGGTGTAGCCGGCCAGGCCGAAGACCTTCACATTGGCCGGCAGAAAACGCAGGGCGACGGTCATCAGCATTGGTGGCAGCGCGCCGCCGGCCAGGCCTTGCAAGGTGCGCAACACCAGCAGGCTTTCGTAGTTCGGCGCCAGCGGGCACAGCACGCCCAACAGGGTGAAGGCACTGATGGCGCAGAGGGTGAAACGGCGCAACGAGAATGTCACCGCACACCATGGCGCGAAGGCTGCGGCCGCTACCGAGGTCGCGGCATAGCTGGCGACCAGCCAGGTGCCTTCGTCATAGCCAATGCCCAGGCCGCCACGAATGTCGGCCAGCGCAACCTTGGTCACCATTTCATTCAGGCCCGCCACCAGCACCGCCAGCAGCACGCCCACCAGACCCACAATGATCCGCAGACCAAACACCGTGGGTGCGGCGGCCGGCGCGGGCGCAGCCAAAGGCACCGAGCCCGTTAAAGAGGTCATCGGTTCACAACTCCGAATTGATTGAGGTGGCAGTCTACGAAGGCGAATCGCTGACGAAAACTGACTTATTGGCAATGTATAAGTGCGCCTGGCGCAGCAATTGAATGATGAGATTCAGCGAAAACAGAACGCTGGCTCGAGAAGAAATGATGGGGAAAAATTAACACCGCCGTGTCGGAGGGACCACCATCCATAGGTGTTAGGACACTAACCCTTAACAACAAAGATCGCAGCCTTCGGCAGCTCCTACAGGGGAATGCGTACACCTGTAGGAGCTGCCGAAGGCTGCGATCTTTTGACTTTCAATTGGTTTGCGCGGCCAGCCAAGTCTCTTCGCAGCAGCGCTTGAGGGTTTCACGCAACCAACGGTGAGCGGGGTCGTTGTCGAATCGCGGATGCCAGGCCTGGCTCAGCACGACCGTCGGCAACGGGATCGGCAAGGTGAACGAACGCAATTTCATGCCCAGCCGGCGCACGCTCAACAGCGTTTCCCTGGGCACAGGCAGGATCAGATCGGTATCGGGCAGGGCGAACATCGCGGCATGGAAGCTTGGCGCGATCAGCGCCACATGCCGCTCCAAACCCAGTTCATTGAGTGCCGTATCGATCGGCCCGCGCGCGATGCCGCGACGGGACATGCTGATATGGGGGTAACGGGCAAATCGCTCGGCGGTGATCTCTTCATCGAGCAGCGGATGATCCTCGCGCACCAGGCCGACAAACTGCGTGGAAAACAGGTTCTGCACCTTCACTTCCGGCATTAGCGGGCGGTTATTGCTGACGCTCAAATCGATGCGCCCCTCGCGCAGGGAATCATCATCACCATCGCCCTCAGGCGCAAAACGCAATTCGCAATGCGGCGCCTGACGCTGCAGGGTGTCGAACAGCTTGCCGCCGTAGATGCCGACGAAGAAATCATTGGCCCGAATGCTGAATCGCCGACGCAAACTGCTCAGGTCCACGACCCGGGCCGCGTGAAACAATTGCTCGGCCTGCTCGACCAGATCCCGAACCTGATCGCGCAACTCCAGTGCCTTGGGCGTGGGCACCAGACCACGGCCGGCACGCACCAGAATTGGATCACCAATGGCTTCGCGGATACGCGTCAGGGTGCGGCTCATGGCGGCCGGGCTGAGGTTCATCCGCCGCGCGGCGCCGACGACGCTGCCCTCGTCGAGCAGGGCGTCGAGGGCGATGAGGAGGTTCATGTCGGGGAGTTGCATGACGAGCACTCTTGATTGATCAGAGCTGATTCAGACGCAATGCTAGCAAACATCCTTCGAGTGATGCGTTGGCAGGTCCGGCCTCTTCGCGAGCAGGCTCGCTCCTACAGTGGATCTGCGGTGGACGCAGATTTTGTGTTCAACACCAAACCCTGTGGGAACGGGCTTGCCCGCGATGAGGCCAGACCAGACAGCACACATTGATGCAACTATCGCTGCATCCCCCACCGCTTTACCGTCACCCGCTCCAGCGAATCGAACACCAAATTCTCCACCAGCAACCCAATCAGAATCACCACGGCCAACCCGGCAAACACCTTGTCGGTGTACAGCTCGTTGCGGTTCTGGAAGATATACCACCCCAACCCACCTTTCCCGCTGGTCGCGCCAAACACCAGCTCCGCCGCAATCAACGTACGCCAGGCAAACGCCCAGCCAATTTTCAGGCCGGCGAGGATCGATGGCAGCGCCGCCGGGATGAGGATGAACAGCACGAAGCGCATGCCTTTCAAGCCATAATTACGCCCGGCCATACGCAGGGTTTCGGAGACGCCGAGGAAGCCGGCATAGGTGTTCAGCGCCAGCGCCCAAAGTACCGAGTGCACCAGCACGAATATCAGGCTGTTCTGCCCCAGGCCGAACCACAGTAGCGCCAGCGGCAGCAGAGCGATGGCCGGCAGCGGGTTGAACATCGAGGTCAGGGTGCTGAGCAGGTCACGGCCAAACTGGGTCGAGACGGCCAGGGTGGTCAGGCCGAACGCCAGGACGATGCCGATCAGGTAGCCCTTGAGCAGTACCACCAGGGAAATCCAAACCTTGCCGAGCAACTCGCCGCTGAGCAGGCCGTCGTACAGCGCATGGGCGGTTTGCAGGAAGCTCGGCAGCAGCAGGTCGTTGTTCTGATAACGGGCGACCGCTTCCCACAGCACGGCAAGCAAAATCAGGATCAGGCTTTTGCGCAGCCAGCCCTGTTGCCACAGGCGTTGGCCGAGGGGCAATTCACGCTCCAGCGGCACGCTGGTCAGTGGCTGCAATACGGTTTCGAACGCTTCACGCGGGGATGATAAATGGCTCATCGGGCCCTCCTCTCAAATGGCTCAATAAGCGATGCGGATGTCGGCGAAATCCAGTTCGCGCTCGGTTTGCGCTGAATGGCCTTCAACGAACAACAACCGGTGAATACGCCGCGCCGACTCCTGAAACGCCACTCCGCCGAGGCTGTGCAAATCGTATTGATGGCTGTGCACTTCCGCCCTCACCCGCCCCGGATGTGGCGACAGCAACAGGATGCGATTGCCCACCACCAGCGCTTCTTCGATGGAGTGGGTGACGAACAGCAGCGTGAAGCGCACCTCTTCCCAGAGCAGCAGCAATTCTTCCTGCATCTTGCGGCGGGTGAGCGCATCGAGGGCGGCGAAGGGTTCGTCCATCAGGAGGATTTTTGGCTGCATGGCCAAGGCCCGGGCAATCGCGACCCGCGCTTTCATGCCGCCGGACAGGGTATGCGGATAGGCATCGGCGAACGCTGCCAGCCCCACTTTTTCCAGGTAGTGCAGCGCGCGTTCTTCGGCCTCTTTGCGTTTGAGGGTTTTCGACGCCAGCAGCGGAAACATCACGTTCTGTTTGACGGTTTTCCACGGTGGCAGCTGATCGAATTCCTGGAACACCACGATCCGGTCAGGCCCCGGCGCATTCACGCGCTGGCCTTGCAGGCGGATCTCGCCTTCGACCGGCTGGATGAATCCGGCGGCGGCCTTGAGCAAGGTCGACTTGCCGCAACCGGAGGGACCGAGCAGGACAAAGCGGTCCGCCGGGTCGATCTCGAAACTGACTTGATGGGTCGCCCGCACGACGCGCTGCGGCGTGCGGTATTCCAGGCTGACGTTATCGACCGACAGCAGCGCTTGGGCTGCCGTGGCCGGTTTGCTGACCGTGTGGCCTTGCAAGGGGGCGTTCATGGGGGTCAGCTCCCTTGCAACGGTTTGGCGTCCTGGAAGAAGTAATCCTTCCACGAATCCGGTTTGTTTTTGATCGCGCCGACGCGGTAGAGGAATTCGGCCAGCGGGTAGGTGTTTTTCGGCGTGACACTGAATTCGAACTGCGGGTTGTCGATGATTTTCAGCAACTCGGCACGGTCGATTTTCGCCTTGGTGACGCGGATGTACGTGTCTGCCACCGCGCCTTTGTCATTCTGAGCAAACGTGGCCGCTTCGGTCAGGGCGTCGATGAAGGCTTTGTAGGTTTTCGGGTTTTCGTTGCGGAATTTCTCGGTGGCGAACAGCACCGTTGGCGAGTTCGGGCCGAGCAGGTCATAGGTGTTGAGCACCACGTGCACGTTCTTGTTTTCCAGCGCCTGATCCTGGAACGGCGGGTTGGAGAAATGCCCGGTCAGTTCGGTACCGCCAGCGATCAGCGCCGCCGTGGCATCCGGGTGCGGAACGGCGATGGTGTACTTGTCGAGGCGGTTGAACTCCTTGTCACCCCACTGCTTGGCAGCGGCGTATTGCAGGAAGCGCGACTGCACGGAAACGCCCACCGCCGGCACCGCGATGCGGTCCTTCTCGGTGAAATCGGCAATGGTTTTGACGTTCGGATTGTTGCTCACCAGGTAGTACGGGAAGTTGCCCAGGGAGGCCACGGCCTTGACGTTCTGTTTGCCGTGGGTGCGGTCCCAGATGGTCAGCAGCGGGCCGACGCCGGCACCGGCAATGTCGATGGAACCGGAGAGCAACGCATCGTTGACCGCCGCGCCGCCGGAGAGCTGGGTCCAGTCAACCTTGATGTCGATGCCTTCCTGCTTACCGTACTTCTCGATCAGGTTTTGATCGCGCACGACGTTGAGCAGCAGATAGACGATGCCGAACTGTTCGGCGATGCGGATCTCACCTTCGGCGTGGGCCACGGTCGGCGCCACCAGGCTGCCGGCGATCAGGCTGAAACCCAGGCCGATGGCCGCGGCCAGCGGTGCGAATGGAAGACGTTTGGACATGTTCGGATCTCCGGCAAATCAGAAAGGCGCGTCGCCCTGGATGGTGGTGCGATACAGCTTGCGGCGCAGATGGCTGGGGCAGCCGGCGGCAAGGTGGATCAGCGAACGGTTGTCCCAGAACACCAAGTCGTGGGGCTGCCATTGGTGGCGGTAGATGTTTTGCGGCAACACGCTATGGGCGTAGAGCTCGGCCAACAGTTGCTGGCTTTCGTCATCGGGCAGGCCGACGATGCGGGTGGTGAAACCCTCGCTGACGAACAGCGCCTTGCGGCCGTTTTCCGGGTGCGTGCGTACCACCGGATGAATGACTTCGGCGACTTGGGCGAGCTGTTCCGGGGTCAGGGTCGGGCGCCAGTTGCCTTCGAATTTGGTCTCGCTGTAACGAGCCGTATAGGAGTGCGCCGCCGAGCGGCCTTCGACCGCCTTGCGCAGTGCCTCGGGCAGGCTGTCCCAGGCTTTGTGCATGTCGGCGAACAGGGTGTCGCCGCCTTCCGATGGCAGCTCCTGGGCGTGCAGCATCGAGCCCAGACTCGGCAGTTCCTTGTAGGAGAGATCGGAGTGCCAGAACTTGCCGGCATCACCCAGGCCAATGTTCTGGCCGTTCTCGACGATGTTGGAAACGATGAGGATTTCCGGGTGCCCGGCCAGCAAAAACTGCTTGAGCACGTGAATCTGCAACACGCCAAAACGGCGACTGAAGGCGATCTGTTGTTCGGGGGTGATGCGCTGGTCGCGGAACACCACGACGTGATGGTCCAGGTGCGCGCGGTGAATGCGCGCAAAGTCCTGATCGTTGATCGGACGAGACAAGTCGAGGCCGATGATTTCGGCCCCCACCGCACCGCTGAACGGGCGGATTTCAAAGTGTTGTGGCGCGATGACGGGCGATGCTGAAACGGCTGACATAAATCACTCCCACGCACGGCACGCTCAAGGGCGCGCGCGTCGATCAGAAACTCACGGAGGTCCCGTGTTGGTTCGTGTCGTGCGGCGCGCCGATTGGTCGGCAGGTACGCAGGGTTGTGACTTTATAGATATAAGAACGTGATTTTAAATACCGTTAGTGAATAACCATATGGCGTATTTCGCCTATGCTGCTGACAGCATGACGCTGTTCACTTCCGAGGGATGCTCCATGTTCTACGTGCAACGCAATACAGAAGGGCAACTGATGCGCGTCGAAGCCGAAGCCTATGCCGAGTCCACGGAAACGCTGCCGGCCGACCACCCTGACCTGCAGGCCTGGTTCGCCAACGAAGTCATGGCCACCAGCCTCAAGCAGCTCAAGCAGATAAAACAGCTCAAGCAACTCAAGCAGAGCGACCTGGAGATGATCCGGGTACTTGATGACTTGATCGAGGTGTTGATCAGCAAGGGTGTGATTCTGGTCACCGATTTGCCGGCTGCCGCACAGGCCAAATTGATGGACCGGACCCAGGCCCGGGAAGCGTTGGGGGGGTTGAGTCATTTGGTGGATGATGATGAGGAAGGGTTTATCTAAACCTCGGGCTCTTCAGCGTCGGTACTGCCGCCATCGCGAGCAGGCTCGCTCCTACAGTTGATCTGTGGTGACCACAACATTTGTGTACAACGCAGATCCATTGTGGGAGCGAGCCTGCTCGCGATGACGGCATGACATTCAACTCAAATCCCAAGTCTTACTGCCAAGGCCTCGGCTCACCCACCAACCGCCCCTGAGCCCCATACACCCCCATCTCCCGAATCACCGCCAGCTCGCCCTCGGTTTCAACTTGCTCGGCAATTAGCGGCAAATCGATGCTGTGGGCCGCGCGCTGGATGGCTTCGATGAACAGGCGCTTGTCGCTCTCCCGGTCGATGGCGCGGATGTAGCTGCCGTCGATCTTCAGATACGCCAGGCCGAGCCGCGCCAGATTGCCGATCATGCTGAAGCGACCGCCAAAGTGCTGCAGGCTCAAGGAGAACCCGAGGCTGCGCAAACGCCGGGTCAGGTCTTCCAACTGGGCTTGCTCCGGCAATTGTTCTTCGCCGATTTCCAGGGTCAGGCGCGGCCCCAGGTTGGAGTGCGAACGCAGCAGGTCGAGCAGCGCATTCAACGCCTGCGGATCATTGAGGGTGGCCGACGACAGGTTCAGCGCCAGCGACGCTTCGTGATAGTCCATCTGCTCCAACACCAATTCCAGCATCAGGCGATCGAGCCGCGCGGCCCAGCCGAAGCGCTGCAGCCACGGCAGGAAGCGCCCCGCCGCAACGCTCTGGCCCTGGTCATCGATCAGTCGTGACAGCACTTTGTAATGCAGCACCAGTTGCGTGTCCTGACTGGCGACCACCGGCTGGAAGTACAGGCGAAAGCGCCGTTGGTTCAGGGCCTGATCCAACAGGTTGTGCCAGGCATGGTGATCATCGCCGACATCGACCGAAGCGCTGTGATCCAGGCAGACCCAACGTGAATCCACCTGGCCTTCGGCCTGCGCCAATGCCTGGTCCGCGAGGCTGAGCACCGCTTGCGGTGTGTCGCCGTGAACAAAGGGTGCCAGACCGATGGCGGCGACCGAGGCCACGTCGGTGGCGCCGGTCGCATGCAGGCTGGACAGTGCCGTGTCGAGGTGTTGCGCCAGTTGCAGCGCTTCTTCGCGCATCAACCCTGGTGCCAGCACCGCGAACTCGCCGCCACGGATACGCGTGACGAGGTTTTGCGTGGCCGGATAGCGGGCGCATTCACGGGATAATTGCTCGCCCACCGCCTGCAGCAAGGCGTCGGTACGCTGACCGCCCAGGCGCTGGTTGAGGCCTGCCAGATCCTGTACCCGCAGCAACAACAGGTAACCGGAGCTGGCCTGTTCCGGGTTGCTCACTCGCGCATTCAGTTGCATCTCGAAATAGCGCCGGTTGGCGAGCCCCGTCAGGTTGTCCTGATAGGACTCGGTCCGAAGTTTTTCGCTGCGCTCGGCCTGTTCCTGGAACAGCGCCTTGAGCTTCTCGACCATCTGGTTCATGGCCTGCACCACACGTCGCAGCTCAGGCGTGCGCGGCAGTTGCGGCAGACTGAGAAACTCGCGACGGGCGATAGCGTGGGATTGTTGCACCATGTAGTCGAGCGGCTTGAGTTGCCGGCGCAGCAGCAGCGCTCCCAGCACCGCGCTGACCACGCCGCAGATCAACAGCCAGGCCAGGCTGCCCAGCGCGCTTTGCCACAGCTTGGCCAGGGCGAACATCGGGTGGCTGACCACCTCGACTCGCGCCGCCTGCTCCCAACCACGGCTGACAATTGCGTCGCCGCCGGCAGCCTCCAGGCCAATCAGCCTGACGAACCAGTCCGGCACATGGGTATCGGCGGGGATGCCACTGCGCTCGACCAGCGGCTTGCCAGTGGATAGATCGATCACGCGGATGCTCGCGTAGTAACCGCTGTCGAAAATCGAGCTGACCAGCAGCTCGGTCATCGCCGGGTCGTCGATGTTCGGCGTCAGTGACAACGCCAAGGCCGTCGCGGCGTCCTGGGCGTGGGAGCGCAGTTGGTTGACGTATTGGGTGCGCGAGCTTTCCAGGCTGACCATGAAGCTGCCGGTGAAGGCGACGACCAGGAACAGACAGATTGCGATCAATAGCTGTTTGAACAAGGACATCTGTGGGCATGCTCCTAGTGAGTGGTCTCGACCGGAAATCCTTCGGCCTGCATTTTCTTCAGCAGATCCTGCCAACGTGACAGGCGCTTGGTATCACCGACCTTCTGGTTGCCCTTGGCGCCCGGCAACCACAAGCCTTCTGCATTGAAAGCGTAGACCGGCAGCAAGTCCGTACGCTCGCTGGCCGGCTGGATACTGTCCGTGAGGCTGTCGAGCACCAGCGGCATGGCGTTCGGGCTTGCGTAATACGTCAGCACCATGTGCGCACGATTCAGGCGCAGAGCCTTTACATAGGTGATGCGCAATTTGTCACTGGCCACCCCGAGATGGCGCAAGCTGAAATACTTGGCAATAGCGTAGTCTTCGCAATCACCTGCGCCTTTCCACAAGGCTTCGATTGGCGTTTCCCAGTAATCGACCTGATGCCACAGGTCAATGTCTTCGACGTAGCGCATGTGCTGATTGAAGAATCGATTGACCCGGTTGAGCTGTTGCAGCTCGCCGATTGACTGCTGGCTGGTCAACATCTGTTGCCAATCATCAATACGCTTCTGACCTTCACCCAAAGGTCCGTACAATGCCTGCGCCCGACGGCTGATGAGGGAAAAATCCCAATCAGGCTGCGCATCGCCCAACACATCGCCCAGCAGCACGCCAGCGAGCAGCAACACGCCGCACAGCCCGCGTAACAACCGGGTGATCGGGAAAGGTAGAGCCAATGCAAGGCACCGTGAACAGGCAGGTGGAAGTCGGCTGATGGTGTAGCTTAGCCCTCGAAAAAACAATGGCACGGTGAGATCACCCGCGGCGGGCTAAACTTAGGAAGAGCCCGGATGCTGCAGGTTTGACAAGCCGTCAGGTGGTACTAGTGTCAGTTGGATCCAAAAATATCTCAGTCAATCAGGGTGCGTTGTAGTGACACAAAAGCCCAACCCTCTCAGCAGCATCAAGGTCGACGGGCCGATTCCGGCGCATCTGGCTCGCTCAATCATTGAAGAGACCTTGCGTGCGGCGATTCTGGATGGTCGCCTGCCTTGCGGCATTGCCCTGCGCCAACAGGATCTGGCCGATCTGTTCGGGGTCAGCCGCATGCCCGTGCGTGAAGCCTTGCGCCAACTCGAAGCCCAGTCGCTGCTCAACGTGATTGCCCATAAAGGGGCGGTGGTTGCGCCCCTGGTCCAGGGCGATGCCGTGGAAACCTATGCGCTGCGCATTCTGCTGGAGTCCGAGGCCCTGCGCCTTTCGATCCCGCATTTGGAAAGCGCGGACCTGGAACAGGCATCCCGTTACATCGATGAGTTGGAAACGGAACACGACTACACCGAAATCGGTCGCCTCAATCGTCTATTCCACATGTCGCTGTACTGCAAGGCAGGCAATAAACGCCTGTTGAACCTGGTAGAGGACGGGTTGAACGAGGAGGAACGCTTCCTGCGTTTCAACCTGGAGGCCATGGGGCTGGGCAAACTGTCCCAGGAAGACCACCGCGCATTGTTGCGAGCCGCAGAAAGCCGCGACGTTGATGCCTCGGTAGAGTTGCTGACACATCACCTCAATCGCGGCGTCGAGGTCATTACCCGCTACCTCAACAGCCCTGAAGCCCAGAAAAGAAACATTCCAAAATAAAATCGGTTTTTCGTAGGAACATGGCTTGCCCGCGATGGCGCTCTCGATGACGCCATCGCGGGCAAGCCATGCTCCTACGAAAAGCGGTTCGTTGCACAATTCACTTACAAAACCCCCTTCTTTATGTCCCTCCCCGATCCCCGCTCCACGGTGATCGCCGCTGCCTTGAATTACGCTAAATCCTGGGTCGACAACGAGCCATGAACGGGCGGTACCTGCAGCAGTGACGCAGACCCCACACCAGGAACCAGCGGAAGGAGTCTTGCCACGGGATTGGAGAGTGTCGACGCCACTCTCGGCTCTCTGACATCCCCCTTAAATCACCTCAACGAACGCCATGGAAAGTTGCTTCGAGTGAGGCATTCACTCTTTATAAAAAATTCTGACTTATATAAACCGGAAGAAGTAACTACGCACAAATAAAACTTTAATCAAAAGTCTTATTGGAAGTTATCGCACTAGAAAAAGTTGAACTTCTAAATACTTATAAAATAACTTGCCCCACACTAAATTCGTGTACTAACTTTTCCTTCGCCATCGCCGCATAAGGCCTACGGGCGCAAAACCAGCATTTGTAGTTATCAATACACATCAATCCTTTTGAGGCACCTGCTCGCCAAAAGAAAACTTTCAATTGCGATCAACCCGTGCCCAAACACAACTTCCGATCACTAAAGGATGTATCCATGAACGCAACTAAAGAACGGCTGGAACAAAGAAAATCCGAACTTGGCGCGCATCCCATTTTCTCCGAAATCAATTCGCTGTCGGTATTGCAGCGCTTCATGGAAAGCCATGTGTTTGCCGTTTGGGATTTCATGTCGCTGACCAAACGCCTGCAACAGGAACTGACCTGCACGCACCTGCCCTGGCTGCCGCCACGCGATCCACAGGCCGCACGGTTGATCAATGAAATCGTGCTGGGTGAAGAGTCCGACGACCGTCCGGCCCGGGGTCACTACAGCCATTTCGAGTTGTACCTGGATGCCATGCGCGAAGTCGGCGCCAGTACCGCCGCCGTGGAGCGCTTCGTGGCGCTGCAACGTGAAGGCGTGAGCCATGACGTTGCGCTGCAAAGCGTGGAAGTCGACCCGGCGACGGCGCGCTTCGTTCGCCATACCCTGCACATTGCGCTGCATGCGCCGGTGCACAGTGTCGCGGCGGCGTTCCTGCACGGTCGCGAGAGCGTGATCCCGCAGATGTTCCAGCGCATTCTCGATGACTGGGGTATCGGCATTGAGCAGGCCCCGACCTTTCGCTACTACCTCGAGCGGCACATTGAAGTCGACTCGGAGGACCACGGCCCCGCCGCGGAAAAACTCCTGGCACGGCTGATCGGGTCCGATCCGCAGCGTGAAGAAGAGATGTACGCCAGCTCCCTCGCCGCCGTGGAAAGCCGCATCGCCCTGTGGGACGGCCTGCGCCTGAGCATGAGTGATCTGCTGGTGGAGGTGAACGCATGAACGCCGCCGACTACCTGTCGTTCGCCGATGCCTGGGAGAGTCGCGCCACCATCCGCACTCGCCCCCGTCGTCTGCTCGAGAACGACGACAAACTGATCTACCCCTTGAGTCGTCAGCCGCTGGTGCTTAGCGAAACATTCCTGCGCGAATGCCCTGAGCAGCGTGATTTTGCGCTGGTGCAGACGCTGTACAAATTCATCAACGACGTGGTGATTTTCGAAACCGAGATCGTCGACAAGACCGCGCGCAGCATCGCCAAGAATCGCTTCGACGTGATCTTCCCGTTTGCCTGTCGCTACGACGCCATGACCGTGGTCGTCGACGAGGATTACCACGCGCTGGTGGCCATGGATTTCATGCAGCAGACCGTGGCCATGACGGGCATCGAGCCCATCGAGCTGCCGGACGAGATCGAACTGAACCGGGCGATTCCGGCAGCCATTGAGCTCGCACCACCCCATCTGCGCAGTGCCGTGGAACTGATTTGCGTGGCCATCGCGGAGAACACCGTCACCGGTGACGTCGCCGCGTTCGCCAAGGACGACACGGTCAAGCAATCGATCAAGGGGCTGATGGCCGACCACTTGCTCGACGAAGGCCGGCACTCCGGCTTCTGGTCGCGGATGGTGCGCATCTACTGGCACACCGCGAGTGAAGACGACCGCCAGTGCATCGCGCAGGTCCTGCCGGCGTTCATCGGCCATTACCTGACCAACGATATTCAGAAGTCCTTCGACTTGCGCCTGATCAACGCCTTGCCGATCAGCGACGCGGCGCGCCATGCGTTGCGCAACGAAGTGTCAGGGCTGGCCTTCCCGATCAATCGGCACCACCCGCTGGTGGCCAACATCATGCGGTTCTTCCACAGCAGTTCGCTGCTCGATTCGCCGTGCGTGCAAAGCGCATTGGGCGACTACCTGATTTGACGAGGAGGACATCATGAGACGTCTCGACATTCTGCTCATTGGACGAAGCCAGGCACTGACCGACCTGCAGCAGGAACTGGAACAACATGGACATACACCAGTCCGGGTGACGACGCTTGATGATCCTGCGCCGGTCAGTGCGGACCTGCTGATCGATGATGCAAGCCTCGATTGGCCGCTGCTCAGTGACGCACCGCGCCTGACGCTGCAATTGGGTATCGATCTGCCCGGCGCGTCGGGCCTGCCTTCACTTGGCCTGTTGCTCACAGTCGATTCCAGGAGGTTGCACTGCGTGGCGATCGCCGATGACGCTTCGGGTAATGGCCAGGCATTGCGTCTACACGCCGTCGCGGAGATGGTTGATCAAGTGGCCTTGCTGGTCAGTCGCTATTCACGGGATGCCGAGTATTTCAGGTTCGCCGAACCGAATGCCTGCGTTCATTTCGAAAGGATTGAAAGCCTGCTGTTTCTCGACAGTCTCGCGTTCGTTCATCAGCGCAACGCGACGGCCGACTCTCGATTGCTGACCCTGGCTCAAGTGCCGATGATCGAGCGCCTTGAACAGCGCTTCATCGAGTGCGCCCGGCGACCAGCGCTGACGGTTGCCGGCAGCACGATGGACTATCGCCAATTGCATACCCTCAGCCTCGCTATCCAGCAGCGCTTGCAACCCTTGCTCGATCAACAGGAAGGGCCGTTGGTGGTGGGCATTTGCCTGCCCAAATGCAGCGCATTGTACGCGGGGATTCTGGCGATCCTGGGCTGCGGCGCGGTGTACCTGCCGTTGGAGCCGAGCCATCCGCTGCAGCGTCAGCAGTACATCCTGTCGAACGCGGGTGCGGCGGTGCTGCTGCATGACGGGCAGCATCCGCTGGCGGCTCTCCTGCCAGGACTGGACATCACCACCATCGACACGGAGGGGGTGAGTCTCGACCAGCCTCTGATGCGTTATCGGCCTCATTCCGTTGCGCCGTGCATGGCGCTGTACACCTCGGGCACTACCGGCCAACCCAAGGGCGTACTGCTCAGTCAGGCCAATCTTGCCCATTTCACAGCCTGGTACGCCGACTATGTACAACTGACCGAACAGAGTCGGGTGCTGCAGTTTTCCTCGCTGAGTTTTGACTCATCGCTGATCGACATTTTTCCGACCTTGTTGCAGGGCGCCGAGTTGATCGTGCCTGATGAGGGGCAGCGTCGCGATCCGCTGCAACTGGTGGAGCTGATCCGTCAGCATCGGCTGAGCCATGCGTTTTTGCCGCCGGCGCTGCTGAGCATTTTACCGCTGGAGCAACTGCGCGATCTCGACCATGTGATGACCGGGGGCGATGTTTGCGAGCCGTGGGTCATCGAGCAACTGACCCGCCAGGGCAAGCTCTACAACCTCTATGGGCCGACTGAAGCCACGGTGCTGGTCACCGCGCGTCAGATGCGGGCTGGCGACCACAATCGTTCCCTGGGCGGGCCGATCGCCAACAGTCAGGTGTTGATTCTTGATGAGAATTTACAGCCGGTGATCGAGCAAACGGTTGGCGAGTTGTACATCATCGGGCCGGGGGTGTGCCTGGGTTACTTGAACGATCCACAACAGACCGCGGAGCGCTATTTGCATCTGGACCTGCCGGAGGGTGGGAGCCTGAGGGCCTATCGCACGGGTGATATGGCGAAGTGGACGGCAGACGGGATCGAGTTGTGTGGTCGGCGTGACAATCAGGTGAAGATCCGCGGTTTTCGGGTCGAGCCGGAGGAGATCGAGCGCTGCCTGCGCGACAGCCAGTTGTACCGCCAGGTGGCGGTAGTGATCGACAGCCAGCGGCGGATTCTGGCCTTCCTCGCCCAGCCTCGAGAAGGCGGGGCTGGCGACGCGCGTGAGGTGCTGCGGTCCCATGCGACGCAGCGTCTGCCGGACTATATGCAGCCTGTTGCGTGGACTGAGCTGGCGAACATGCCGTATGGGAGTAACGGCAAGGTGGATCGCAAGGCGTTGCTGTCGTTGCCGGTCAGCTTTAGCGGGAGCAGCGAGCGATGTCTGCCGGTCAATGCCGATGAAGCGTTGTTGCGGGAGATATGGGCCGAGTTGCTGGACTTGCCGGCGAGCGATATTTCAACGGACGAAAGCTTTTTCAATCTCGGCGGTCATTCGATCCTGTTGTCGCGCATGTTGCTGCGCTTACGTGAGGCGTTCGGTCGTAGCATCTCGATCAACCGTTTCATCGAACTGCCCACTATCACGAAGCTGGCGACGCTGGTCCGTGGTTGTGGAACTGAAGAAGTGTTGAGCGAACAGGCCTTGGCTGATGCCTCGCGAGAGCTTCAGGTGCAGCCGCTGCCTATGGGGTGTCTGGGCGATGTGCACAAGGTGATTGTTACCGGTGCCAACAGCTTTGTCGGGGTGCATATCGTCGAGGCGCTGCTGGCGTGGGGTGCGAGCGAAGTGGCGTGTCTGGTCCGCGACAGTCATGGGCAATCGGCTGCCGAGCGTTTTACCCAGGCACTGCGAGAGAACCGACTGGAGCATCTGGACCTGAGTCGGGTACGGGTTTATGCGGCGGACATCACTCAGCCATTCCTGGGGCTCTCACAGGAGGTTTACGAACGGCTGGATCGGGAGTTCGGCGCACTGGTGCACAACGCCGCCAACGTCAATCACGTGCTCGATTACGAGTCGCTGGCACGGGATAACGTCGAGCCGATTTTCGAGTGTCTGCGATTGTGTGAGGGGCGCAGCAAAAAGATCTTCAACTTCGTTTCGACGCTCTCGGCTTCCAGCACGATGGCCAGCGACGGCAGGGTGCTTGAAGTGCCCGCGGCACAGACTCCGCCGATCTACATCAAGAATGGCTACAACCTGTCGAAGTGGGTGGGTGAGCGGATTCTCGAGCGCGCCCGCGAGCGCGGTGTGTGGGTCAACCTCTATCGCCCGGGCAACATCAGCTTTAACAGCCTCTCGGGCGTGTGCCAGCCGCACAAGAACCGTTTGATGCTGATGCTCAAGGGTTCGATTCAACTCGGTCAGGTGCCGGAGTTGGAACTCAATTTCGATTTGATGCCGGTGGACTTTCTCGCTCGCTTCATCGCATTCCATGCCAGCCGCTATCAGCCGGAAAAGGCGGTGTTCAACCTGCACAACCCCGAGCCTCTGAGCTGGGACAGCTATGTGGCGTCCTTTCGTGAATCAGGCCGGGAATTCTCTCTGGTCAGCGTCGCCGACTGGCAGCGGCAACTGGGCCGGGTCGATAGCGATAACGCGTTGTTCGGTGTGCTGGGGTTCTATCTCAACGGCTTCGAGGAAGACATCGGTGACATCTCGATGATTGGTCACGACAACGCCCGGGCCGGGGTTCGGCAGATGGGTGCGCGTTATCCGGAAAAATCAGCGGCGTTGCTGCGGCGTGGATGCGACTACCTCAAGGAAATCAATTTCATTTGATTCATCACAACCAGGAGCAAGACCATGATCAATCTGAAACCCGATACCCTGATCAAGAATCCGAATGGCTGTCATGTTGTTTCTTCAGTGGAGGTTCCCGCCGATGCCGTGAAGGTCTGGGCGGTGGTCGGCAACTTTGCCGGATTTGACCAGTTCATTCCGGCGCTGTCGCATATCGAGATGACAGGGGGAGGTGTGTCGTCCTTGCGCAAGAAGTTCTTCAAGGATGGCAATGTGGTGGTTGAGCAACTCAATTCCCGCGATGATCGGGTCATGAATATGACTTGGACCACGATCTACAACACTTTGGGTGTGCTCAATTTGTGGGCGGCGATGCAGGTTGAGGCTGTGGGTCCGGGCCGATCCATCGCGACCTGGAGCATTGTTGCCGAACCTGTGCAGGGTGACGCTGAAGCCGGTTTCAAGGCATTCGTTCAGGGGTTTGCCGATGATGCGATGGGGAATGTGTTGAGGCTGTTTGCCTGACGCTTTTGGTTAGCCAGAAAAGACAAAACCCCAACTGCTTTCGCAATTGGGGTTTCGGAATTCAATCTTGACGATGACCTACTCTCACATGGGGAAACCCCACACTACCATCGGCGATGCATCGTTTCACTTCTGAGTTCGGGATGGGATCAGGTGGTTCCAATGCTCTATGGTCGTCAAGAAATTCTGTGACCAGCCCGTTACGAGCGTAACGTTCCGGTGAAAATTGGTGACTTCTACTAAAACAAAACCCCAACTGCTTTCGCAATTGGGGTTTCGGAATTTAATCTTGACGATGACCTACTCTCACATGGGGAAACCCCACACTACCATCGGCGATGCATCGTTTCACTTCTGAGTTCGGGATGGGATCAGGTGGTTCCAATGCTCTATGGTCGTCAAGAAATTCTTGAGCTGACGCGTCTTTCAACGTTCCAGCGAATCGGGTATGTGACAGCTTTCGGTGTTTGCGAGTTGCGCGAACTTTCGGTTCATTGCGTCTTCACACACCGCAATCTGGCCTTTCGACGCAAATTGCTTGGGTGTTATATGGTCAAGCCTCACGGGCAATTAGTATTGGTTAGCTCAACGCCTCACAGCGCTTACACACCCAACCTATCAACGTCGTAGTCTTCGACGGCCCTTCAGGGAACTCAAGGTTCCAGTGAGATCTCATCTTGAGGCAAGTTTCCCGCTTAGATGCTTTCAGCGGTTATCTTTTCCGAACATAGCTACCCGGCAATGCCACTGGCGTGACAACCGGAACACCAGAGGTTCGTCCACTCCGGTCCTCTCGTACTAGGAGCAGCCCCTCTCAAATCTCAAACGTCCACGGCAGATAGGGACCGAACTGTCTCACGACGTTCTAAACCCAGCTCGCGTACCACTTTAAATGGCGAACAGCCATACCCTTGGGACCGGCTTCAGCCCCAGGATGTGATGAGCCGACATCGAGGTGCCAAACACCGCCGTCGATATGAACTCTTGGGCGGTATCAGCCTGTTATCCCCGGAGTACCTTTTATCCGTTGAGCGATGGCCCTTCCATACAGAACCACCGGATCACTAAGACCTACTTTCGTACCTGCTCGACGTGTCTGTCTCGCAGTCAAGCGCGCTTTTGCCTTTATACTCTACGACCGATTTCCGACCGGTCTGAGCGCACCTTCGTACTCCTCCGTTACTCTTTAGGAGGAGACCGCCCCAGTCAAACTACCCACCATACACTGTCCTCGATCCGGATAACGGACCTGAGTTAGAACCTCAAAGTTGCCAGGGTGGTATTTCAAGGATGGCTCCACGCGAACTGGCGTCCACGCTTCAAAGCCTCCCACCTATCCTACACAAGCAAATTCAAAGTCCAGTGCAAAGCTATAGTAAAGGTTCACGGGGTCTTTCCGTCTAGCCGCGGATACACTGCATCTTCACAGCGATTTCAATTTCACTGAGTCTCGGGTGGAGACAGCGCCGCCATCGTTACGCCATTCGTGCAGGTCGGAACTTACCCGACAAGGAATTTCGCTACCTTAGGACCGTTATAGTTACGGCCGCCGTTTACCGGGGCTTCGATCAAGAGCTTCGCGTTAGCTAACCCCATCAATTAACCTTCCGGCACCGGGCAGGCGTCACACCCTATACGTCCACTTTCGTGTTTGCAGAGTGCTGTGTTTTTAATAAACAGTCGCAGCGGCCTGGTATCTTCGACCGGCGTGGGCTTACGCAGCAAGTGCTTCACCCTCACCGGCGCACCTTCTCCCGAAGTTACGGTGCCATTTTGCCTAGTTCCTTCACCCGAGTTCTCTCAAGCGCCTTGGTATTCTCTACCCAACCACCTGTGTCGGTTTGGGGTACGGTTCCTGGTTATCTGAAGCTTAGAAGCTTTTCTTGGAAGCATGGCATCAACCACTTCGTCACCCAAAGGGTAACTCGTCATCAGCTCTCGGCCTTAGAATCCCGGATTTACCTAAGATTCCAGCCTACCACCTTAAACTTGGACAACCAACGCCAAGCTGGCCTAGCCTTCTCCGTCCCTCCATCGCAATAACCAGAAGTACAGGAATATTAACCTGTTTTCCATCGACTACGCTTTTCAGCCTCGCCTTAGGGACCGACTAACCCTGCGTCGATTAACGTTGCGCAGGAAACCTTGGTCTTTCGGCGTGGGTGTTTTTCACACCCATTGTCGTTACTCATGTCAGCATTCGCACTTCTGATACCTCCAGCAAGCTTCTCAACTCACCTTCACAGGCTTACAGAACGCTCCTCTACCGCATCACCTAAGTGATACCCGTAGCTTCGGTGTATGGTTTGAGCCCCGTTACATCTTCCGCGCAGGCCGACTCGACTAGTGAGCTATTACGCTTTCTTTAAAGGGTGGCTGCTTCTAAGCCAACCTCCTAGCTGTCTAAGCCTTCCCACATCGTTTCCCACTTAACCATAACTTTGGGACCTTAGCTGACGGTCTGGGTTGTTTCCCTTTTCACGACGGACGTTAGCACCCGCCGTGTGTCTCCCATGCTCGGCACTTGTAGGTATTCGGAGTTTGCATCGGTTTGGTAAGTCGGGATGACCCCCTAGCCGAAACAGTGCTCTACCCCCTACAGTGATACATGAGGCGCTACCTAAATAGCTTTCGAGGAGAACCAGCTATCTCCGAGCTTGATTAGCCTTTCACTCCGATCCACAGGTCATCCGCTAACTTTTCAACGGTAGTCGGTTCGGTCCTCCAGTCAGTGTTACCTAACCTTCAACCTGCCCATGGATAGATCGCCCGGTTTCGGGTCTATACCCAGCGACTAAACGCCCTATTAAGACTCGCTTTCGCTACGCCTCCCCTATTCGGTTAAGCTCGCCACTGAATATAAGTCGCTGACCCATTATACAAAAGGTACGCAGTCACAGAACAAAGTCTGCTCCCACTGCTTGTACGCATACGGTTTCAGGATCTATTTCACTCCCCTCTCCGGGGTTCTTTTCGCCTTTCCCTCACGGTACTAGTTCACTATCGGTCAGTCAGTAGTATTTAGCCTTGGAGGATGGTCCCCCCATATTCAGACAAAGTTTCTCGTGCTCCGTCCTACTCGATTTCATGACTAAGAGATTTTCGCGTACAGGGCTATCACCCACTATGGCCGCACTTTCCAGAGCGTTCCGCTAATCTCAAAGCCACTTAAGGGCTAGTCCCCGTTCGCTCGCCACTACTAAGGGAATCTCGGTTGATTTCTTTTCCTCAGGGTACTTAGATGTTTCAGTTCCCCTGGTTCGCCTCTTGCACCTATGTATTCAGTACAAGATAACCATCTTATGATGGCTGGGTTCCCCCATTCAGACATCTCCGGATCAAAGTCTGTTTGCCGACTCCCCGAAGCTTTTCGCAGGCTACCACGTCTTTCATCGCCTCTGACTGCCAAGGCATCCACCGTATGCGCTTCTTCACTTGACCATATAACCCCAAGCAATCTGGTTATACTGTGAAGACGACATTCGCCGAAAATTCGCAAAACTCTTAAGAGTCACTCACAAATTTTACCTTAGCCTGATCACCACCAGTGAAAGTGGATCTCAGTCTATCTTTCTATCACATACCCAAATTTTTAAAGAACGAACTAGTCAAAGACTAGAAATCAACATTCACCATCACTCGATGGAATGCTCATTTCTAAGCTCTTACTTCAGAAGCAGTAGTGGTGGAGCCAAGCGGGATCGAACCGCTGACCTCCTGCGTGCAAGGCAGGCGCTCTCCCAGCTGAGCTATGGCCCCGTATTTCTACAGGCGTTTCCCACACAAAATTGGTGGGTCTGGGCAGATTCGAACTGCCGACCTCACCCTTATCAGGGGTGCGCTCTAACCAACTGAGCTACAGACCCAATTTCGGGCTGCTTCTTTCGTCTTCTTCAATGAATCAAGCAATTCGTGTGGGAGCTCATGGAGCAGCTGAGTCGTCGATTAAGGAGGTGATCCAGCCGCAGGTTCCCCTACGGCTACCTTGTTACGACTTCACCCCAGTCATGAATCACACCGTGGTAACCGTCCTCCCGAAGGTTAGACTAGCTACTTCTGGTGCAACCCACTCCCATGGTGTGACGGGCGGTGTGTACAAGGCCCGGGAACGTATTCACCGCGACATTCTGATTCGCGATTACTAGCGATTCCGACTTCACGCAGTCGAGTTGCAGACTGCGATCCGGACTACGATCGGTTTTGTGGGATTAGCTCCACCTCGCGGCTTGGCAACCCTCTGTACCGACCATTGTAGCACGTGTGTAGCCCAGGCCGTAAGGGCCATGATGACTTGACGTCATCCCCACCTTCCTCCGGTTTGTCACCGGCAGTCTCCTTAGAGTGCCCACCATTACGTGCTGGTAACTAAGGACAAGGGTTGCGCTCGTTACGGGACTTAACCCAACATCTCACGACACGAGCTGACGACAGCCATGCAGCACCTGTCTCAATGTTCCCGAAGGCACCAATCCATCTCTGGAAAGTTCATTGGATGTCAAGGCCTGGTAAGGTTCTTCGCGTTGCTTCGAATTAAACCACATGCTCCACCGCTTGTGCGGGCCCCCGTCAATTCATTTGAGTTTTAACCTTGCGGCCGTACTCCCCAGGCGGTCAACTTAATGCGTTAGCTGCGCCACTAAAGACTCAAGGTCCCCAACGGCTAGTTGACATCGTTTACGGCGTGGACTACCAGGGTATCTAATCCTGTTTGCTCCCCACGCTTTCGCACCTCAGTGTCAGTATCAGTCCAGGTGGTCGCCTTCGCCACTGGTGTTCCTTCCTATATCTACGCATTTCACCGCTACACAGGAAATTCCACCACCCTCTACCATACTCTAGCTTGTCAGTTTTGAATGCAGTTCCCAGGTTGAGCCCGGGGCTTTCACATCCAACTTAACAAACCACCTACGCGCGCTTTACGCCCAGTAATTCCGATTAACGCTTGCACCCTCTGTATTACCGCGGCTGCTGGCACAGAGTTAGCCGGTGCTTATTCTGTCGGTAACGTCAAAACACTAACGTATTAGGTTAATGCCCTTCCTCCCAACTTAAAGTGCTTTACAATCCGAAGACCTTCTTCACACACGCGGCATGGCTGGATCAGGCTTTCGCCCATTGTCCAATATTCCCCACTGCTGCCTCCCGTAGGAGTCTGGACCGTGTCTCAGTTCCAGTGTGACTGATCATCCTCTCAGACCAGTTACGGATCGTCGCCTTGGTGAGCCATTACCTCACCAACTAGCTAATCCGACCTAGGCTCATCTGATAGCGCAAGGCCCGAAGGTCCCCTGCTTTCTCCCGTAGGACGTATGCGGTATTAGCGTTCCTTTCGAAACGTTGTCCCCCACTACCAGGCAGATTCCTAGGCATTACTCACCCGTCCGCCGCTGAATCAGAGAGCAAGCTCTCTTCATCCGCTCGACTTGCATGTGTTAGGCCTGCCGCCAGCGTTCAATCTGAGCCATGATCAAACTCTTCAGTTCAAACATCTTTGGGTTTTGAGAAAACCCTAAACTTGGCTCAGCAATCGTTGGTTACATCTTTGATTTCTCGCGGAGTAACTTGTGATGCTGATAATCTGTTGACTAGCAGTCTGACTCCACAAGCACCCACACGAATTGCTTGATTCAGTTGTTAAAGAGCGGTTGGTTAAGCGCTTTGCTCAACCGAGGCGCGCATTCTACAGCAGCCTCATTTGCTGTCAAGTGATTATTTTCAGAAGTTTTCAAGGAATCCTTAACAACTTCAACCACTTGCGCTGCCGATCTCTCGTCAGCGGGAGGCGAATTCTACAGCGTTACTCGCTGCTGTCAACACCTCTTTTTCAACTGCCTGCGGGCTTCGATGAACTGAAGCACCTGACCATCGAAACTGCGTAACTCATTGTTTATAAAGGAGTTTTCCGTTTCGACTGCGCCGGAAGTGGGGCGAATTATAGAGAACTGAAATTCGCCGTCAACCGTTAATTTCAGTTTTCTTTCAATAAGTTACAGACGGCAAGAAAACGGCCTGCTCCCCGCAACCGAGAGGAGCAAACACCGCCTTTCTATATAGAAGGAGAGGTCAGAGAACGCCGGACTCTTTAAACGCAGCCACGACACCAGCCTCTAGCCCCAGCACTCGCTGCAGAACCTCCAGCGTATGCTCACCCAGCAAAGGAGGCGCGCGACGATACTCCACCGGCGTCTCGGACAACCGAATCGGACTCGCCACCTGAGGTACCGCCCCCGCCAAGGCATGTGGCAACTCGATTGCCAAACCACGCGCCTTGACCTGAGGATCCGCAAACATCTGCGCCAGGTCATTGATAGGACCGCAAGGCACACCCGCCTGCTCCAGCTGCGCCACCCACTCGGCAGTGGTCTTGAATACCGTCGCCTGACGGATCAGCGGAATAAGCACCGCCCGATTCGCCACCCGCAGCTTGTTGGTCGCAAACCGTGGATCATCCGCCCACTGAGGCTGCCCGGCGACTTCCGCGAACTTGCGGAACTGCCCGTCATTACCCACGGTAAGGATGAAGTCGCCATCCGCCGTAGGAAAATCCTGGTAAGGCACGATATTCGGATGAGCATTGCCCAAACGCTTGGGAGGGTTGCCCGTTGTCAGGTAGTTCATCGCCTGGTTAGCCAGACATGCCACCTGCACATCCAGCAATGCCATATCAATGTGCTGCCCTCCGCCGACCTGATTACGATGCGCAAGCGCTGCCAGGATCGCCACGGTCGAGTAGAGCCCCGTCAAAATGTCGGTCAGCGCCACGCCGACCTTCACCGGCCCCGCCCCCTCATCCCCTTCAGGTCGCCCCGTCAGGCTCATGAGGCCGCCCAGCCCCTGGATCATGAAGTCATAACCCGCACGCTTGGCGTAAGGACCGGTTTGACCAAACCCGGTGATCGAGCAATAGATCAGATCCGGATTGATCGCCTTCAGCGATTCGTAATCCAGCCCATAAGCCGCCAGCCCACCGACCTTGAAGTTCTCGATCAGAATGTCCGACTTGGCCGCCAGGTCGCGCACCAGCTTCTGCCCTTCCGGACGCGTGAAGTCGATGGTCACCGATTGCTTGTTGCGATTGGCCGACAGGTAATAGGCGGCCTCGCTGGTGTTCTCGCCATAGGCGTCCTTAAGGAAAGGCGGCCCCCAGGCGCGCGTGTCATCGCCATTGCCCGGACGCTCGACCTTGATCACCTCAGCGCCAAGGTCCGCGAGAATCTGCCCAGACCAAGGCCCGGCCAGCACCCGCGATAAATCCAGTACCCGTAGATGCGAAAGCGCGCCCATGGACGTTCTCCTATTAATAGAACGCCTGGATGCCAGTCTGCGCGCGACCGAGGATCAGCGCGTGGACGTCATGCGTACCTTCATAGGTGTTCACAACTTCCAGGTTGACCAGATGGCGAGCAACGCCGAACTCGTCCGAAATACCGTTGCCGCCCAGCATGTCGCGAGCCATGCGCGCGATATCCAGCGACTTGCCGCAGGAGTTGCGCTTCATCATCGAAGTGATTTCGACCGCCGCGGTACCTTCATCCTTCATACGACCCAGACGCAGGCAGCCTTGCAGTGCCATGGTGATTTCGGTCTGCATATCGGCCAGCTTCTTCTGGATCAGCTGAGTCGCAGCCAATGGGCGACCGAACTGCTGACGATCCAGGGTGTATTGGCGAGCGGTGTGCCAGCAGAACTCGGCAGCTCCCAGGGCACCCCAGGAAATACCGTAGCGTGCGGAGTTGAGGCAAGTGAATGGACCTTTCAAGCCACGGACATCCGGGAAGATGTTCTCTTCCGGAACAAACACGTTGTCCATGACGATCTCGCCGGTGATCGATGCACGCAGGCCGACCTTGCCGTGAATCGCAGGAGCGCTCAGGCCTTTCCAGCCTTTCTCCAGAACGAAGCCACGAATATCGCCTGCATCGTCCTTGCCCCAGACCACGAACACATCGGCGATCGGGCTGTTGGTAATCCACATCTTGCTGCCGGTCAGGCTGTAGCCGCCTTCTACCTTGCGTGCACGAGTAATCATCGCGCCCGGGTCGGAACCGTGGTTAGGCTCGGTCAGACCGAAGCAGCCAATCCACTCACCCGAGGCCAGTTTTGGCAGGTATTTCTGCTTCTGCGCTTCGGTACCGAACTCATTGATCGGCACCATCACCAGCGAGGACTGTACGCTCATCATCGAACGGTAGCCGGAGTCGATACGCTCGACTTCACGGGCGATCAGGCCGTAGCTGACATAGTTCAGGCCGCTGCCGCCGTACTGCTCCGGAATGGTCGCGCCCAACAGACCCACTTCGCCCATTTCGCGGAAGATCGCCGGGTCGGTCTTTTCATGACGGAACGCTTCGAGAATGCGTGGCGCGAGGCTCTGCTGAGCGAACTGAGCGGCGGTGTCGCGGATCATGCGCTCTTCTTCGGTGAGCTGTTGATCCAGCAGCAGGGGATCGATCCAGTTGAAGCTTGCTTTACCGGCCATGAGTACATCCTCTCGAAACGGGTCAAATAACGTGGGAATGATCCTAGGCCGGGTTCGCCATCCGGGCAAACGAGGATTTCGCATACTGTTGTGCTAATTTCTCACTCCGAAACGTCGCAAACCGCAAATAGTGCGATGTATTAGTGAGGTTGACGTACATGCGCAGAAAGATTCCCAGCACAACCGCCCTGATCAGCTTTGAGGCCGCCGCACGCCACGAGAGCTTTACCAAGGCAGCGCAGGAACTCTCACTCACCCAGGGCGCGATTTGCCGACAGATCGCCAGCCTTGAGGAATTTCTCAGTGTTGAGTTGTTCCGACGCTCACGGCGCGGAGTGAAACTGACGGAGGCCGGCCTCTCCTACAGCCGCCGGGTGGCAACCCAGCTCGATGCGGTCGAACGAGACACCCTGTCGGTGATGGGCCAACAAGGCACCAATGTGATCGAACTGGCTGTGGTTCCAACCTTCGGCACCCAATGGCTATTGCCCCGACTTAAGGACTTCCAGCAAAAACACCCGGAGGTAACGGTCAACCTGACCAACCGCACACGCCCCTTCCTGTTCGCCGATACTGACTTCGACGCAGCGATTTATTTCGGCGATGCTGACTGGTCAGGTACGGAATCCCATCGCCTGATGGGCGAACATCCACTTCCCGTTTGCAGTCCCAATCTGCTGGGAAAAAACAACCAACTGACTGCCGAGGAAATCGCTGAACTGCCCCTCCTGCAACAGACCACTCGCCCCTATGCCTGGCGACACTGGTTTAACTCTCAGCGACTGAATGTCCCGCGAGACATGACAGGACCACGCTACGAGCTATTCTCCATGCTGGCTCAGGCGGCCATGCACGACATGGGTATCGCCCTGATTCCACCGTTTCTGATTCAGCGTGAATTGGCCGACAAACGCCTGGTGATCGCCAACCCCCAGGCACTGTCCAGCATCAAGGCGTATTACCTGATGATTCCCGAGCGAAAGGTCGAATCGGCCTCTTTGCGGGCTTTTCGGGATTGGCTGGTCCATCAGGCGCACAGCTACAGCACAGAAGAATAAAGGGCTACAGCGATTAACTGACCTCGTAGTCAGCAAAATAAAAAACCTACAGATATAAGTATTTGTCGCATATTCGAAGACTGCACTTCAAAGCAGTACAAACGTCCCACAAGCGCCTGAATACATGGCTTTGCGCTGCTATTTCCAAACAATGCAGCATCATTCATATGGCCGATGCGAAAATTCTTTATTTTCGATAAAAATGGCTACAGGTCCCGATATACATGGGCTTCAACCGAAATGCTGCGACATTCGGTCACGGGATGACTTGTAGTTAATTTTGCGTCACACGTCATAATCCCTTGAAAGGGCGCAAAGTTCGCCTGCAAAATGCCGCGCCCCGCCCAAATTCGGCGGGATCGTGCTGATCGGCCGCCCCAGCCGCACCATCCGTAGTGCATGGGTTTACTCAATAAGATCACGCAGGAGATTTGACGTGCACATTGGTGTTCCTCTCGAGACCCAGACGGGTGAAACACGGGTTGCTGCTACCCCGGAAACCATTAAGAAGCTGATCAGCCAGGGCCATAAGGTCACTGTACAAAGCGGCGCCGGCATCAATGCCAGCGTTGTCGACAGTGCCTATGAAGCGGCAGGTGCAAAAATTGGCAACGCCAACGATGCGTTTGGCGCCGAGCTGATACTCAAAGTGGTCGCACCCAGCGACAACGAACTGGCGCTGATCAAAAGCGGCACCGTTGTAGTGGGCATGCTCAACCCGTTCAGCAATGAAACCATCGCCAAAATGGCCGAATGCGGCATTACCGCGTTTGCCCTGGAAGCGGCGCCACGTACCTCCCGCGCCCAAAGCCTGGACGTACTGTCTTCCCAAGCCAACATCGCCGGCTATAAAGCTGTGTTGCTGGCCGCTCACTACTACCCTCGCTTCATGCCGATGCTGATGACTGCCGCGGGCACCGTGAAAGCGGCGCGCGTGCTGATCCTCGGCGCGGGCGTGGCTGGCTTGCAGGCGATTGCTACGGCGAAACGCCTGGGTGCAGTGATCGAGGCGTCCGACGTACGTCCTGCGGTCAAGGAGCAAATCGAATCCCTCGGCGCCAAGTTCGTCGACGTGCCTTACGAAACCGACGAAGAGCGTGAATGCGCCGTCGGTGTCGGCGGTTACGCACGACCGATGCCGGCGAGCTGGATGCAGCGCCAGGCCGTGGCCGTCCATGAGCGCGCCAAGCAGGCCGACATCGTCATTACCACCGCCCTGATTCCGGGCCGCAAGGCGCCGACGCTATTGAGCGCCGAAACCGTGGCGCAGATGAAACCGGGTTCGGTGGTCATCGACCTGGCCGCAGCCCAGGGCGGCAACTGCCCGCTGACCGTGGCGGACCAGGTGGTCGTCGAGAATGGCGTGACCATTGTCGGCCCGACCAATCTCGCGGCCTCTGTCGGCGCCGACGCCTCGGCGCTGTATGCCCGCAACCTGCTGGACTTCATGAAACTGTTGTTCGATAAAGATGGACAACTGGTGATCAACCTTGAAGACGATATCGTCGCCGCGTGCCTGATGTGCCGCGACGGCCAGATCGTGCGCAAGAACGGCTGAGGATAAAAACAATGGAAGACATGCTGATCTCTCACGGTATCTACAACCTGATCATCTTCGTGCTGGCTATCTATGTCGGCTACCACGTGGTCTGGAACGTGACCCCTGCGCTGCACACCCCACTGATGGCGGTCACCAACGCCATCTCCGCCATCGTGATCGTCGGCGCCATGCTCGCCGCCGCGCTCACCGTGACCCCACTGGGCAAAACCATGGGCACCCTGGCCGTGGCACTGGCCGCGGTCAACGTGTTCGGTGGCTTCCTGGTTACCCGGCGCATGCTGGAAATGTTCAAGAAGAAAGCAGCTCCAGCAAAGGATCCTGCAGCCAAGGCCGAAGCAGTCAAGGCTGAGGTGCAGCAAGCATGAGCATGAACCTTGTTACTTCCCTGTATTTGATCGCCTCGGTCTGCTTCATCCAGGCGCTCAAGGGCCTCTCGCACCCCACCACATCGCGTCGCGGCAACCTGTTCGGCATGCTCGGCATGGGCCTGGCGATCCTCACCACGGTCGGCCTGATCTACAAGCTCGGCGCCGAACTGGCTCACGACGGCATCGTCTACGTGATCGTCGGCCTGCTGATCGGCGGTACCGCCGGTTCGATCATGGCCAAGCGCGTTGAAATGACCAAGATGCCCGAACTGGTCGCCTTCATGCACAGCATGATCGGCCTGGCGGCAGTGTTCATTGCCGTGGCTGCCGTGGTCGAGCCGCAATCGCTGGGCATCGTCCAGCAATTGGGTGACGCCATCCCGGCCGGTAACCGCCTGGAACTGTTCCTCGGCGCCGCCATCGGTGCAATCACCTTCTCCGGCTCGGTCATCGCCTTCGGCAAACTGGCTGGCAAGTACAAGTTCCGCCTGTTCCAGGGCGCACCGGTACAGTTCGGCGGCCAGCACAAGCTGAACCTGCTGCTGGGCCTGGCCACGCTGGCACTGGGCGTGACCTTCATGCTCACCGGCGACTACGTTGCTTTCGGCCTGATGCTGGCGCTGGCCTTCGTGCTCGGCGTGCTGATCATCATCCCGATTGGCGGCGCCGACATGCCGGTCGTGGTATCGATGCTCAACAGCTATTCCGGCTGGGCAGCAGCGGGTATCGGCTTCTCGCTGAACAACTCGATGCTGATCATTGCCGGTTCGCTGGTGGGTTCGTCCGGTGCGATCCTCTCGTACATCATGTGCAAGGCGATGAACCGTTCCTTCTTTAATGTACTGCTCGGCGGTTTCGGCAATACGGCCGACGCGGGTGGCCCTGCAGGCGCGAAAGAAGCCCGTCCGGTGAAATCCGGTTCGGCTGACGACGCGACCTTCCTGCTGACCAACGCCGACACCGTGATCATCGTTCCGGGCTATGGCCTGGCGGTAGCACGGGCACAGCATGCGCTGAAGGAACTGACCGAGAAGCTGACCCATCACGGCGTGACCGTGAAGTACGCGATCCACCCGGTTGCCGGTCGTATGCCTGGCCACATGAACGTCCTGCTGGCCGAGGCCGAAGTGCCTTACGACCAGGTGTTCGAGATGGACGACATCAACTCCGAGTTCGGCCAGGCCGACGTGGTGCTGGTGCTCGGCGCCAACGACGTGGTCAACCCAGCCGCCAAGAACGATCCGAAATCGCCGATTGCCGGCATGCCGATTCTCGAAGCGTTCAAGGCCAAGACCATCATCGTCAACAAGCGCTCGATGGCCAGCGGCTATGCCGGCCTGGACAACGAACTGTTCTACCTGGACAAGACCATGATGGTGTTCGGCGACGCTAAAAAGGTCATCGAAGACATGGTTAAAGCCGTCGAGTAACCCTCGCATGGCACACCGAACGCCCCGACTCGTCGGGGCGTTTTTGTTTGCGCAAATCGTCGGACAATCTATTCTTTTATTACCGATCCGGTAACGGTGTTTTGCTGCAAAGGCCCGGAATAGACGCCTCGATTGCGACCTTGGTAGCGGGACAGAAGTCGGCGCAATTCACTAGACTGCACGTCCTGCTACCCGTTACCCGAGATAACAATCCATGTACCGTGACCGTATTCGCCTGCCTTCGTTGTTGGACAAAGTGATGAGTGCTGCCGACGCTGCCGCTCTGATTGAGGACGGCATGACCGTCGGCATGAGTGGCTTTACCCGCGCCGGCGAAGCCAAGGCCGTCCCTCAGGCGCTGGCCGAGCGCGCCAAGGTCACGCCACTGAAGATCAGCCTGATGACAGGCGCAAGCCTGGGCAATGACCTCGACAAGCAGTTGACCGAAGCCGGCGTGCTGTCGCGACGCATGCCGTTCCAGGTCGACAGCACATTGCGCAAGGCGATCAACGCCGGCGAAGTGATGTTCATCGATCAACACCTCTCGGAAACCGTCGAGCAACTGCGCAACCAGCAATTGAAGCTGCCGGACATCGCGGTCATCGAAGCCGTGGCCATCACCGAGCAAGGTCATATCGTGCCAACCACTTCCGTGGGCAACTCGGCCAGCTTCGCGATTTTCGCCAAGCACGTGATCGTCGAGATCAACATGGCGCACAACCCGAACCTGGAAGGTCTGCACGACATCTATATCCCGACCTACCGCCCGACCCGCACGCCGATTCCGCTGGTCAAGGTCGACGACCGCATTGGCAGTACCGCCATCCCGATTCCAGCGGAAAAAATCGTCGCCATCGTGGTTACCAACCAGGCTGACTCACCATCCACCGTTCTGGCACCGGACGCCGAGACCCAAGCCATTGCCGACCACCTGATCGACTTTTTCAAACAGGAAGTGGCGGCGGGTCGCATGACCAATAAACTCGGCCCGCTGCAGGCCGGCATCGGCACCATCGCCAACTCGGTGATGTGCGGCCTGATCGACTCGCCGTTCGAAGATCTGACGATGTATTCCGAGGTGCTGCAGGATTCGACCTTCGACCTGATCGACGCAGGAAAGCTGAGCTTTGCTTCGGGCAGCTCGATCACCCTGTCGAGCCGGCGCAATGCCGACGTGTTCGGCAATCTGGAGCGCTACAAGGACAAACTGGTCCTGCGCCCACAAGAGATCTCCAACCACCCGGAAGTCGTGCGACGCCTCGGCATCATCGGCATCAACACGGCACTGGAGTTTGATATCTACGGCAACGTCAACTCCACCCACGTCTGCGGCACGCGGATGATGAACGGCATCGGCGGCTCGGGCGACTTTGCGCGCAACGCGCACCTGTCGGTATTTGTGACCAAGTCGATTGCCAAGGGCGGCGCGATCTCCAGCGTGGTGCCGATGGTCAGTCATGTTGACCATACCGAACATGATGTCGACATCCTCGTGACCGAAGTGGGCCTGGCCGACTTGCGAGGCCTTGCACCCCGGGAGCGGGCCCGAGTCATTATCGACAAATGCGTGCACCCGGATTACCGCCAGGCGCTGAACGATTACTTCACCGCCGCTTGCGCCGTCGGCGGACACACCCCACACATCCTGCGTGACGCCCTTAGCTGGCACATCAACCTGGAAGAAACCGGGAAAATGCTGAAGAAGTAATCACCTCAAAAACAGCTGGCGCAAACACAGTTGCGCCAGCTGGCTCACACATCCTCGCAATCCGTAAAAAACTGTACTGCTGTACCGGTCTTTTCCTACAGAAAACGCCTACCTGCGTCGACCATTCATGCTAAAACGCACCATTATGAGGCAGACAAGTACAGTTGCCTCAATTTAGACCAGTACACCCCCTATAAACAGTTAACTGAGCCCTCACAATACAGATGAACTGTATCTACAGAGGCTAGGCAAACAAGAGGAAGATGGGCACCAGTTAAACCACTACCTAATCCCGCCACAAGCGGAAGGATGACCACCATGGAACGTACACTCAGTTCCGATCTGTTCTTTCAAGACACTGCTGCAAAAACCCAGGCTTCCATGCCTCTGCGCGTTATCGCCAACCTGATGCTGTGGCAACGCCGCATCTCCAGCCGCCACCAACTGGCTCGTCTGGACTCGCGTCTGCTGGCTGATGCCGGTATCAGCGAAGCACAACGCTACGAAGAGCTGAGCAAGCCGTTCTGGCGCTAAGTGAGCGTCGCTGGCCCTGACCTCAAGGTCCACCGCCAGCAAACGAATTGAAAAAACAAAGCCCGTCGTGGGAAACCACGACGGGCTTTGTCGTTTCAAGAGCTTAAAAAGTAAAACAAGTACAGTTAAGGAATAAACATGATCTACCTGTACAGTTTAACTAATAGCGCTAGCTTGTCTGGGTACCTATAAGGAACAGATTGGCGGAGCCTCACCCACAGGCCTACTATCCATCCAGAACTTGGCGAACACGGAGTGTCTAACGCTCAACTCTCCAGACACCACGTCAATTTTCAACTGATTGATCCAAAGGAGTTACCCCATGTCCAGCCTTCGCCTGCTCAGCGCTGCAGCCCTGTTTGCCGTGGCAGCCAATGCCAGCGCAACCAGCTTCATCGTGACCACCGACGCCGTCGTCAATGCGCTCAAGGCCACATCCGATGCAACTACCAACGTGGTTTCGTCATCGTTCAAGGATGACAAGATCGTGCTCGCAGCCCGTGACGATGCCGCCAGCTTCGTCGCCACTGAGGGCGCCATTCGTGGTGTGAAACTGGAAAGCGCACTGGACCACATCCGTCACCAGGCGCCACAACTCAACGCAACCGATGCACAACTGGCACAAGCCATCCTGACGATCTAAGCGACCGAACCGAACCGGGGCACGCTACACGTGTCCCGCATCGGCGCTGGCTCTGGATCGGGCGTTGCGCTAGCCTTGGGACTCACGTTCAACCGTCGAGTCTCATGCGTTTTCTTTCAAATCTGCTCATCACTTCATGCTTGCTTGCAGCCAGCTGTTCGGGGTCGGCCTTTGCCTATGACGCCTTCAATCTGTCGACTCAAGGCATTGTGGTCAGCGGATATGCCACCAGCATGGTGACCGCCGCGCCCTTCGACCATAAAATGCTGCTCGCCGCCCGTGATGACGCTGCCGCGTACATCGCCAGCGACGGTCAACTGAGAGGCGCTCAACTGGAGTCTGCCCTGCGTTATCTGCGTCAGACCCAGCCGAAACTTCATGCCAGCGACCTTGAACTGGCACAAGCAATTCTCGTCCAATAGTTATCCCTGTTTTTTCCGGAGTTTTTCCATGCGTAGCCCGCTGATTGCCGCCACCCTCGGCCTGCTGTTGTTGGCCGGTACGGCCCAGGCCCATACCTTGGTTGCCACCAGTAACATGCTCATTCGTGCCACCCAACGCACGCTCGATTTCACCTCCGATACCACCACCTCGATCCGCGACTCGAAGATCGTCCGTGACGCCCAGGACGACGCTGCCAGCTTTGTCGCAACCCAAGGCGATATCCGTGGCGCTCACCTGGAAGCGGCCCTCGATATGTTGCGCACCCGCGTACCGGAAGCCCGCGACGCCAGTGATCAGGATCTCGCCGAAGCCATCCTCGCACTGTGAGGCCTGTACTCGCCTGGCTGCTGGCCGGGACGCTGTTGCTGATCGGCAGCAGCGCCCACGCCGGCCTTGAGCTGCATCTCAAGACTGACGGCCTGACTCCCGCCCAACAGCAAGCCAGCCAAGCGCTGCTCGATGAAGCCATGCAAGCGTTGCCGCCCAGCTTCATCGAACGGCTCGACCGGCGCATCGACGTCGGCTGGACCGATAACATGCCCGTCAATGCCTACGGGCAGGCGTCGCTGGTGTCGGAACTCGATCTGAACCGCAAACTGCTGGCCAGCCTCACGGATGGCACCGCCGCCAGCAAAAAAACCTATCGCCCGCACGGCACCGTGCGCCGGGAAATGCTCGCCACGGTCCTGCACGAGCTGACCCACATCTACGATCGATCACGCCTGTGGTCCAAGGCGGAACGCACGTTGATCCAACGCTGCACCCGCCTGGACAACAGCTCGGGACTGGTCGGCATTCCCGACGAATGCCGTAGCCAGCCCGGCCGCCGCTTTACCCTCAGCGACGACCCGCGCCTGCTCGACCTCGCCGGCTGGCAGCAATATGTCGGCCGTCGCGGCGAGCGCGAACAGCACAACCGCCAGATCGCGCGCAGCCCGGACATCTACGAGACGAGCAGCCCCAAGGAATTCGTCGCGGTGAACATGGAGTACTTCCTCCTCGATCCGAGTTACGCCTGCCGCCGTCCAGCGCTGTACCGCTACTACAAGGAACATTTCGGCTGGGCACCCGCTGCAAAGGACGCCTGCAGCAAAACCTTCGCCTTCCTCAATGCCGGCAACGACTTCGCCAAGACGCCGCTGGGTCAGGTCGACCCGGAGCGCGTGTACGCCGTCGACTATCTGCTGGCCGAGGCCAATCAGAACTGGGTCAGCCGCTGGGGGCACAGCATGTTGCGGCTGGTGATCTGCAAACCGGGACGCCCACGCGGCCCTGATTGTCGGCTCGACCTGGACCAGCATCTGGTGCTGTCCTACCGCGCCTTCGTCGGCGACGTGCAGCTGTCGAGTTGGGATGGGCTGGTGGGCAAATACCCTTCCCGTCTGTTCGTGCTGCCGCTGGCCCAGGTGATCGATGAATACACCAAGACCGAACTGCGCAGCCTGGCCTCAGTGCCGTTGAACCTGTCGCGCGATGAAATCGAAAACATGGTGGAACGCGCCGCCGAGATGCACTGGAGTTACGACGGCAACTACTTCTTCCTCTCCAACAATTGCGCGGTCGAGGAGCTGAAACTGCTGCGCGTCGGCACTGGCAATTCAAAACTGGTCGCCCTGGACAACATCATGCCCAACGGCCTGCTCGAAGTGCTCAAGGGTCGGGGATTGGCCGATACCAGCGTGCTGGACGATCCCAAGGAAGCACTGCGCCTGGGCTATCGCTTCGACTCCTTCCGCGACCGCTATCAGGCCATGTTCGAGGTATTGAAAAAACGCCTGCCGATCAAACAGGACAAGGTCGAAGACTGGCTGGACCTGAAAGCCCAGGAGCGCCGCCAATGGTTCGAACAGGCGGATTTGCGCGCCAGCGCCGCCCTGCTACTGCTCGAACAAGCCAGCTTCCGCCGGCAACTATTGCTGGCTCAGGATGAAGTGAAGCAACGCTACCTGGGTGCCCGAGAGCTGAAAAACGGCGGCATGGACAGGGCCAACCAGACCCTGCGAGAAATCCTCGACAACAGCGGCTTCCTCAGCCGCCCGGCCGAACTGCTCGGCAGCGGCGGCTATGGCCTGCCGCAACCGAATGAATGGCAGCGCCTGGAATCGGAAAGCAGCGAGCGTCAGAAACAGTTGCTGCGGTTGAGCGGCGATCTGGATAAGGAAGTACGGGCGCTGCTGGAACCGGAGCGAGCGGCGGAGATGGCGGCCAATGAGGAGAACGTGAAACAGATTGGCGAGCATCTGCGCAAACTGCACAAGGCTTCGGGGGGGTTGGAGTTACCTTGATATCAACGCTCAAATGAGCGCGGAAGGTAAACCCGCTGAATCGCGAAACGGAAACCCTTGATGAGTGTGCACCACTCATCAAGGGTTTCTCTTTTGGCACGCCATGACTCGCAGCACACCACCTGAAGCAAAAATCTCACAGGTTCTCTTCTCTCTTTCTGAGGTGCGCGTAGGAAACGTCTGAACTTACCCCAATTGCCTTGAATTGTGTCTTTGCCGCCGTACCTTGCGTGACGCCTACTTGATCCCGAGTGGGTGTCTCGCAACGTAATAGACAAGGAACGCAATCAATGGATAAAGGCTATTTCATTCGCAAGGGCGACAAGACCACCTGCGGTGGCGAGGTGATGGACGCCGATACACGGGTCTCGATGTTTGGCATCGCCCATGCTCGCGCAGGGGATCCGGTCACCTGCGGCAAGGACGGCAAGACCTACCACATTGAGGGCGGCATTTCATTCATCAACAGTCATGGACGATTGGTTGCGGGCACGCTGGACAGCGTCAGCAGCTGCCCCTGTACAGCCGAGCTGATCCATTCGTTTACCCAGCACAAATATGAGTCCCGCCGCGCCACTTCACTGCGAGCCGCTCTGACTGGAGCTCAGCCAGCCCCATCACCGAGTGAATTCGTAGCCTCGTATCCATCGGGCGTCGTGACTCGGCGAAACAATCCGCTACCCGAGCGCGCCAACGACACGCCGGCGGCGGAGCCCGGCTTCTACATCGTTCCCAAGAGCACGACCCGCGAACAACTGGAATCCAGTCTGTTCACCCTTCGTGATCCGGCGGTGATGGGCAAATTCAAGTTGCTCAATCCCAACTTGGGGGATGTGAAAGCCGGCTCGATGATCGTGCTCAGTGATCCGAACAATTACCAATGCACCCGGCAAGAAGTCTTGCTCATGGATGTGGCGGCGAAGACCAACCGGATTATCGAAACGCTCAGTGCACAAGAGGCGGACTTTCTGGCGCAACACCGCGACACGCTCCAGGCATTCCTCGGTTATGGCTCGAACGCAATCGGTGTCGGCGCGAGCATCTTCAAAAACAATCTGGATAACGTTGGCCAGGCCATCAAGGATCTCGAAGAGTTGCAGCAAAAAACGCTGCAAAGAGATGGAAACCTGCGCTCGCCGAAGTTTTTCGCAGAACGCCAACGCCTGCTGGCGCAACTCAATACCCATTTGACGAAACTGACCCGCAAGAGCATCGGGATGCCTGACCATGTCAACTTGAAAAAGAAGTTGGGGATTTCCAGTCAAAGCCTGGTGCACCTGTGGACCGAGGCCAGTCCGACGGGGCAGATACCGGGGCATGCGACTCATCTTGAGGGGGTGGCGAAGGCTTCTAAGTACGTTAAGTACGGGGGTTGGTTGGGGACGGCGATTGGTGGAGGAGCGTCTGCGTTGAAGATTCAGGAGGTATGCACTGCGGGAAACACCGAGGCGTGTGAGCGAGTTAGGTTTACTGAGGCGGGCAGTTTTACTGGAGGAGTTGTAGTTGGTGGTATTGCGGGTGCGGCTCTCTCAACCACGACTGTCGGAGTAATTTGTGTGGGATTGAGTGTTCCAACAGGCGGATTGGGGATGTTGGCCTGCGGCATTCTTGTTGCGGGTGCAGGCTCATATGGTTCAAGCGCTCTTGGGGGGATTGCAGGTGAAATGATCGGCGAGAGGATTTTTGAGGCGACCCAATGAATATCAGCTTTGCAGATGCACTGTTCGTAATCGTTGGGCTGACAATTGTTGGCGGAGCACTGATTGTTTTTGGGATTGCACTGTACTTGGGATACACCAAGGGAGATGTCCTATCGGATCACTTCAAAAACAGCTCTTCACTCATAACTCTACCGGCGCGCATCGATAAAGGGCTTAGAGGTAAAGTTCGGCTGGTTTACTCAGTATCCAGTGTCGTTACGTTTCCCCGCTTATTTATGAAACGCGGCCTCGTCAGTGCTGAAGATATCGACGAATTCCCCAATGACCTCAGACGCAAACTTGTAATGCTGCAATGGAGTTTGCTGACGCTACTCACTGGCTCGGTAGTACTTGGTTTGATTGCGGCGTCAGGAGTTGTCTGACAGCTGTTCAAGTGCAGTTTTAAGTCACAAAAAATGGGCACCCAACCACGTTGGCGTGCCCATTTTTCATTCCGCTCCCCCGCCATGCAGGGTCGGGAAACAGATTACGGATTGACGCTGTCTTTCAACGATTTACCTGGCTTGAATGCAACGGTGTTGCTGGCCTTGATCTTTACGGGTTCACCGGTTTGCGGGTTTTTGCCGGTGCGGGCACCGCGGTGGCGTTGCAGGAAGGTGCCGAAACCTACCAGCGTCACGCTGTCTTTACGGTGCAGGGCGCCGGTGATTTCTTCGAGAACGGCGTTGAGGACGCGGTTGGCCTGCTCTTTGGTTAGGTCTGCTTTTTCAGCAATAGCGGCGGCGAGTTCTGGTTTACGCATGTTAGTGAAGCCCCTTTGACGGTTTTTTGTTGTTATGTCCGTGCTGCTCTCTGCGGAGCAGCGCCCAAAGCGCCGCAGGTGCTCTACTCTGCGGCAGACGGGAGTGAGGATGGCACGCACCGAAGAGCCGCGCCAGTATCGATCAGGCCTTTATCGGGTCAACTTGAGGGTGATTCCGACAGAACGACCGGTATTTACGCCAGCAGTGCCGGAAGCTCCTTGTTCAGGGCCAGTTTTTCCATCACCGCAGCCCCCGTAAGGGCATAACCAAGCAGTTTGCCGCTGGCATCGCGACACAGCGCCTTGATATCGGTGCCTTGCCCTTCCACCGTCCAACTGCCCTCCAACCCCCGTGGCGGTGGGGACACCACCAACGGGCACACCGGGGTTTTCACGGTGATTGGCATTGGGCCGTAGTTGACCGCAGTCGGGTTGCCGGCGAGGGTCTGCGCCAGCGCCCGGGCGCAGCTCATCAAAGGCATGACGTACAGCAGATTCAGCCCATCGACCTCGGCGCAGTCGCCCAGGGCGTAGATGTTGGCGTGGGAAGTTTGCAGGTGACGATTGACCATTACGCCGCGATTGACCTGCAAACCCGCCGCCGCAGCCAAGTCGATGCGCGGACGCAGGCCAATGGCGGAAACCACCACGTCACAGGCAATGATCTGGCCGTCGGAAAGGTGAGCTTCCAGGCCACCGGCGACTCGTTGCAGGCGGTTGAGCACCGGCCCGAGATGAAAGCGAGCACCAAGGCTTTCCAGGCCTGCCTGCACCGCAGCGGCCGCCGCCGGGTGCAGCAGGGTCGGCATGACCTGCTCGCACGGTGCAACCAGTTGCACCTCATAGCCGCCCAGGCTCAGGTCGTTGGCGAATTCGCAGCCAATCAGTCCCGCGCCGAGCAACAACACACGGCGCTTGCCGTCCGCCGCCGCACGAAAGCGCGCGTAATCTTCCAGGTCATTGATCGGGAATACGCAATCTGCAGCGTCACCTTCGATGGGCACCCGCACGGTTTCCGCGCCCCAGGCCAGGATCAAGTCACGGTAATGCACCGCTTCTTCACCAATCCACAGACGTTTGTGGCCCGGGTCGATGCCGCTGATGCGGGTGTGGGTCCGCACTTCGGCCTTCAATTGCTCGGCCATTGCGCCGGGCTCGGCCATGCTCAATCCATCGGCGTCTTTGTTTTTACCGAAACCGGTGGACAGCATCGGCTTGGAGTAGGAGCGCCCGTCATCGGCGGTAATCAACAGCAGCGGGGTTTCACCATCGAGTTTGCGAAACTCCCGGGCCAGGTTATAGCCCGCCAGGCCGGTGCCGACGATTACGACAGGTGCGTTCATTCCCTACTCCTTTGTCAAAGTCTTAGTTGATTTCGATCATTTCGAAATCCATTTTGCCGACGCCGCAATCCGGGCACAGCCAGTCTTCTGGCACGTCTTGCCACAGGGTGCCCGGCGCAATGCCGTCATCCGGCCAGCCGTCGGCCTCGTTGTAGATCAGGCCGCAGACCACACATTGCCACTTTTTCATTCAGGTACTTCCTCAGGGTTCAGGCTTGTGCCGGCGCGAACGGTCGATGATTGAAGCGCTGCCGTCCGGCTCAGGGCGTTTTGTACTGATGGGGGCAGCCGGATGCAAGCCTGTTCGGCGCAACCGGCTGCCGGATCACTCAAATTTATAAGCTGACATGTTAAGCTCGCCGCCTCATTTGCTGCCAATAATGACTCACTGTGCCGCACTCAAACTCCCCCCGTTCGGCCCCGCCCTGGCTCCCTCAAAGCCTGCTGATGCCCCTCCCCGACCCGTTTACCCTCGACTGGCTGTTCGACGAAGGATCGCTGACCCGACGCCTGACCCGCCTGTCGAATGACGGCTTCAGCGTCACGCCGCTGTTCGAAGGCTGGCAAACCCTGCGCGACGATGAATGTCTCGCCCTGGACCTGGCCGAAGGCAGCGAAGGCTGGGTGCGCGAAGTGTATTTGCGCGGGCATGGCGAGGCCTGGGTGTTCGCCCGCAGCGTTGCCGCACGCAGCGCGTTGCAGGGCGACGGCTTGCATATGGACGAGCTGGGCAGCCGCTCACTGGGCGAACTGCTGTTTTGCGATCACGCCTTCCAGCGCCGCGCCATCGAGGTTTGCCACTATCCTCAAGCATGGCTGCCCAACGAAGTCAGCGCGCCTGAACTGTGGGGTCGCCGCTCGCGCTTCGATCGCGGGACGCTGAGCGTGCTGGTGGCCGAAATCTTCCTGCCGACCCTGTGGAGCGCCGCCCGCGCCCAAGCGGAGAACTGCTGATGTACCAGAGCCTGCTCAAGTCCCTGAATCGCGTGAACCCTCGGGCCTGGGACTTCATTCAACTGACGCGCATGGACAAGCCGATCGGCATTTACCTGCTGCTGTGGCCGACGCTATGGGCGCTGTGGATTGCCGGCAAGGGCTCGCCGTCGCTGGCCAATATCGTGATCTTCGTCCTCGGTGTGGTGCTGACCCGCGCCGGCGGCTGCGTGATCAACGATTGGGCAGACCGCAAGGTTGACGGTCATGTGAAGCGCACCGAGCAACGGCCGCTGCCGAGCGGCAAGATCAGTTCCAAAGAAGCGCTGGTGTTCTTCGCCTTGTTGATGGGCCTGAGTTTCCTGCTGGTGCTGTGCACCAACGCGGCAACCATCTGGTTGTCGTTCGGCGGCCTGGCGCTGGCGTGCACTTATCCGTTCATGAAGCGCTACACCTACTACCCGCAGGTGGTGCTGGGCGCGGCGTTTTCCTGGGGGATGCCGATGGCATTCACCGCCGAAACGGGTGAACTGCCCGCAGCGGCGTGGCTGCTATGGATCGCCAACCTGATGTGGACGGTGGGCTACGACACCTATTACGCGATGACCGATCGTGACGACGACTTGAAGATTGGCGTGAAATCCACGGCGATTCTGTTTGGCGAGGCGGACCGGGTGATCATCCTGACCCTGCAAAGCCTGGCGCTGGGTTGCCTGCTGTTGGCCGGTTCGAAATTCGAGCTGGGCGGCTGGTTCCACCTGGGCCTGGCCGTGGCGGCGGGATGCTTTGCCTGGGAGTTCTGGTACACCCGGGGCAAGGACCGGATGCGCTGTTTCAAGGCGTTTTTGCACAACCACTGGGCGGGCTTGGCGATTTTTGTCGGGATCGTGCTGGATTACGCGTTGCGCTAGATCGCTTTTGCAGGAGCAAGGCTTGCCCGCGATGGCGATTTTGAAGGCGCTATCGCGAGCAAGCTTTGCTCCTGCAGATAAGCGCTGTCGTTACTTCTGCGACTCGTGAACGACGTGCCAGACGTCCTTCATCTTGTCGCCCGTCATGTCGCCAGGCGCCTTGTCCTTGATGAAGGTGTACAGCGGCTTGCCGTCGTAGGCGTATTGCATATGCCCATCGTCACGCTTGATGACGGTCCACTTGCCTTCGGCCTTGGCGCCCGCCGGGGCCATCATTGGCGGCCAGTTCTTGGCGCACTCGTCATTGCACATCGACTTGCCACCGGAGTCCTTGTCGAACGTGTAAAGGGTCATGCCCTTGTGATCGACCATCATCCCGTCTTTCATCATCGCCGGCTCAGCGGCGAAAGCCAGTGTCGGCAGCGTTAGCGCAGCAGTGACCAGCAGAGCCTTCCAGGATTGAGCAACGTGCTTCATGGAAACCTTCCTTTTGTGGTTGTCAGGATTCGGACTTAGAGCTTAGTTCAGGTTCGTGACAATCGCCGGGCGGCTAAAATACTGTCACACGACTGCAATAATTCCGTTATCTAATGCGGCGCAAGACAGTTAAATGACAAGAGGGTTAAGGCATGGTTGGCAGGAGCATTCTGATCGTCGACGACGAAGCGCCTATTCGCGAAATGATCGCCGTTGCATTGGAAATGGCCGGCTATGACTGCCTGGAGGCCGAGAACTCCCAGCAGGCCCACGCCATTATCGTTGACCGCAAGCCGGACCTGATCCTGCTCGACTGGATGCTGCCCGGCACCTCCGGTATCGAGCTGGCCCGCCGCCTCAAGCGCGATGAGCTGACCGGGGATATCCCGATCATCATGCTCACCGCCAAGGGCGAAGAGGACAACAAGATCCAGGGCCTGGAAGTCGGTGCCGACGATTACATCACCAAACCCTTTTCCCCTCGCGAACTGGTTGCGCGCCTGAAGGCCGTACTGCGCCGCGCTGGCCCGACCGATGGCGAAGCGCCGATCGAAGTCGGCGGCCTGCTGCTGGACCCGATCGGCCACCGCGTGACCATCGATGGCAAGCCCGCGGAAATGGGGCCGACCGAATACCGTCTGCTGCAATTTTTCATGACCCACCAGGAACGCGCCTACACCCGTGGCCAGTTGCTGGATCAGGTCTGGGGCGGCAACGTGTATGTCGAGGAGCGCACCGTCGACGTACACATCCGTCGCCTGCGCAAAGCCCTCGGCGATGCCTACGAAAATCTGGTACAAACCGTGCGCGGCACCGGTTACCGCTTTTCTACAAAAGCCTGACCCGGACCTCTCCCGCTTCAGAAGTAGACAAGGAAGCGCGTTAAAGTGAACCAAAACTGGCATGGCACCCTGATTCGCCACATGCTGCTACTGGTCACCGCTTGCCTGGTGATCGGCTTGATCACCGGCTACTACGGCTGGAGCCTCGCTGCCGGGCTGGGTATTTACCTGGCCTGGACCCTCAAACAGCTGCTACGTCTTCACGAATGGCTGCGCCTGCACAAACCCGATGAAGCACCACCCGATGGCTACGGCCTGTGGGGCGAGGTGTTCGACAGCATCTACCACCTGCAACGTCGTGACCAACGAGTACGCGGGCGCCTGCAAGCGGTGATCGACCGGGTTCAGGAGTCCACCGCGGCCTTGAAAGACGCAGTCGTCATGCTCGACACCGACGGCAACCTGGAATGGTGGAACCGCGCCGCCGAAACCCTGCTGGGCCTCAAGACGCCCCAGGACAGCGGCCAACCGGTGACCAACCTGGTGCGCCATCCGCGCTTCAAGGAATACTTCGAGCAGGACAACTACGCCGAACCGCTGGAAATCCCTTCGCCGACCAACGATCGGATGCGCATCCAGCTGTACATCACCCGCTACGGCAACAACGAGCACCTGATGCTGGTGCGCGATGTCACGCGCATCCATCAGCTCGAGCAAATGCGCAAAGACTTCATCGCCAACGTTTCCCATGAGCTGCGCACGCCGCTGACGGTGATTTGCGGCTACCTGGAAACCCTGCTCGACAACGTCGAGGAAGTGAACCCGCGCTGGACCCGCGCCCTGCAGCAAATGCAGCAACAGGGCGGACGCATGCAGACCCTGCTCAACGACTTGCTGTTGCTGGCCAAGCTTGAAGCCACCGATTACCCCTCGGACAACCAACCGGTGGCCATCGACGGTCTGCTGCAATCGATCAAGAGCGATGCACAGCAGTTGTCGGGGCAGAAAAACCAGCGCATTACCCTCGAAGCCGATCCGACCATTCTGCTCAAGGGCAGCGAAGCGGAACTGCGCAGCGCCTTTTCCAACCTGGTGTTCAACGCGGTGAAATACACCCAGGCCGAAGGCAATATCCGCATTCGCTGGTGGGGTGACGAGCAAGGTGCGCACCTGAGCGTGCAGGATTCCGGAATCGGCATCGACGCCAAGCACTTGCCACGCCTGACTGAACGCTTCTACCGCGTCGACTCCAGCCGCAACTCCAACACCGGCGGCACCGGACTCGGCCTGGCAATCGTCAAACATGTGCTGCTGCGCCATCGCGCACGCATGGAGATCAGCAGCGTGCCCGGCCACGGCAGTACCTTTACCTGCCATTTCGCCCCCGCCCAGGTCAGCAAAACCCGGGTAATCAGCACCGCCGACTGATACCGGCCAGCACTGCCCACTAGGCAATCGCCAAGTCAGCCGCTACATTGGCTGACTTGCGCCTGCCTTTTCAGGCGCACTTTTTTCTTTCCATTCGAATACACGGAACCCGCAAAACTCCATCATGGACCCTTCCCCTGGCTTGACCCTCGCAACAATATTCGCCGACTTCGGCATGATTCTTTTTGCTCTGATCCTGGTTTTGCTCAACGGATTTTTCGTTGCGGCGGAATTTGCCATGGTCAAGTTGCGCTCGACCCGTGTCGAGGCCATCGCTGAACAGCACGGCTGGCGCGGGCACATCCTGCGCACCGTACACAGTCAGCTCGATGCCTACCTGTCGGCGTGCCAGTTGGGTATCACCCTCGCCTCCCTGGGCCTGGGTTGGGTCGGTGAGCCGGCCTTCGCGCACCTGCTCGGTCCGGTGCTGGAAATGGTCGGCGTGCAATCGGCGGAGGTGGTCAAGGCGGTTTCGTTCTTCACCGCGTTCTTCATCATTTCGTACCTGCACATCGTGGTCGGCGAACTGGCGCCGAAATCCTGGGCCATCCGCAAACCGGAGTTGCTGTCGTTGTGGACGGCCGTTCCGCTGTACCTGTTCTACTGGGCCATGTACCCGGCCATCTACCTGCTCAACGCCAGCGCCAACCAGATCCTGCGTATCGCAGGGCAAGGCGAACCTGGCCCGCACCACGAGCACCATTACAGCCGCGAAGAACTGAAGCTGATCCTGCACTCCAGCCGGGGTCAGGACCCGAGCGACCAGGGCATGCGCGTATTGGCCTCGGCGGTGGAAATGGGCGAGCTGGAAGTGGTCGACTGGGCCAACTCCCGCGAAGACCTGGTGACCCTGGAGTTCAACGCACCGCTCAAGGAAATCCTGGCGATGTTCCGTCGCCACAAGTTCAGCCGTTATCCGGTGTACGACAGCGAGCGCCAGGAGTTCGTGGGCCTGCTGCACATCAAGGACCTGCTGCTGGAACTGGCGGCCCTGGACCACATTCCCGAGTCGTTCAACCTGGCTGAACTGACCCGTCCGCTGGAGCGTGTATCCCGGCACATGCCGCTGTCGCAACTGCTGGAACAATTTCGCAAGGGTGGCTCGCACTTTGCCGTGGTTGAAGAGGCCGACGGCAACATCATCGGCTACCTGACCATGGAAGACGTGCTGGAAGTGCTGGTGGGCGACATTCAGGACGAACACCGCAAGGCCGAGCGCGGCATCCTCGCCTACCAGCCGGGCAAGTTGCTGGTACGTGGCGACACACCGCTGTTCAAGGTCGAGCGCCTGCTGGGAATCGACCTGGATCACGTCGAAGCCGAAACACTCGCCGGGCTGGTCTACGAGAGCCTCAAGCGGGTGCCGGAAGAAGAAGAGGTGCTGGAAGTCGAGGGTTTGCGGATCATCATCAAGAAGATGAAAGGACCGAAGATCATTCTGGCCAAGGTGTTGATGCTGGATTAATTGCACTACCTGTAGGAGCAAAGCTTGCTCGCGATGATGGCGGAACATCCGATATTGGAGTAACTGACACACCGCTATCGCGAGCAAACTTTGCTCCTACGGCTTGCCCAACGCAAAGTTGGGCAACGCCCCCACCGGCTGTTTGAACCGGTACGGTATCGACACCAACCCCATCCCCGTATTGCGCTGCACCACGAAGTGCAGATGCGGCCCGCTGCTGTTGCCGGTATTGCCGGACAGCGCCAAAGCACTGCCCACCGCCACCCGCTGCCCCTCGCGAACGCACACCGAACCTTTTTTCAGGTGCAGGTACACACCCATGGTGCCGTCATCGTGCAGCACCCGCACGAAATTGCCTGAGGGGTCGGAGCCGCGCCCGGTCTGGCCGTTTTCGGTTTTCACCACCACCCCGCCCCTTGCGGCGATGATCGGCGTGCCTTCGGGCATGGCGATGTCCATGGCGTAGCGGTTCTTCGGCCCGTAGTGGCTGTATTGGCCGTTGGCGCCCTGACTCAGGCGAAAGGGTCCGCCACGCCAGGGGAACGGGTATTGATAGGCCATGGCAGCCCCTGACGGGTCCCCTAGGAAGTACTGGAAGCTTGGGGTGTATGTCAGCGGCTTCCCGGGCCGCGTCGCCTTGAGCAGCGCCAGGCGAATGCTGCTGCGTGCCGGCATCACCCTGCGAATCGGTCGACTCGGCCCGCCGCTGACATTGTTCAGGCCGGCGAAACTCAACTCGATTTCTACCGGCGCATACAGGTCATTGCGCACGAACACGCTGTCCATGCCCTTGAGCTTCTTGATATCGAGGTAAACCTGACGCTCCAGGTGTTCGACCATCTGATCGCGAAAAACGAAGACCTTCGCGCCCTTGGTGGGACGATCACTGTAGGAGACCACGCCATTGGCGTCTTTTGAGGTGTAGATCGTCATGGCCACAGTCGGGGTGGAGGCCACGATAAGACCACAGAGAAAAAACAGGCGCGCGAGCATGGGCAGAAGTCTGTCGAGTAAGGCCTGGGAGTGAGCCTAGCAGTCGGAATTGACCGGCGTAGTCGGCAGATGTTTCAGGAGGGGTGGGTCAGAGTGATGTGTGGTGTATGTAATGGCCCCTTCGCGAGCAGGCTCGCTCCCACATTGGAATGCATTTCAACTGTGGGAGCGAGCCTGCTCGCGATGACGGACCAACAGGCGACGAAAATCACGCTCCTGGAATGAAGTGCTTCTGCGCAGTACCCCGCGCAATCAATCGCGAAATGTAATCAAGCTTCTGCGCATCCTGATCGACAAAGCGGAAGGTCAGCTGCAGCCATTCGCTGTCAGGCTTCTGCTCATGGGCGACGATCGCATGCAGATAACCGTTCAGACGTGCCGTCTCAGCACTCTCGCCCTGCTCCAGGTCAAGCACCGCGCTGTCGAGCACTTGCGGCAGGCTCTCGGCACGCTTGACCACCAGCAACGCCTCCTTGAGGCTCAAGGCCTTGATCACGCATTGCTGGATGCCGTTCGGCAAGCGCAGTTGCCCTTGACCACGCCCTCCCCCGGCTGCCGCAGCGGCGACAGGCGCCTTGACCGGCGGGCTGTTGAGCAAGCCACCGCGCGATGGGGCCGCGGCCGCAGGCGCTGCGGGGGCAGCGACAGTCGGCGTCGCCACGGGCGCCTTGCCACCGGTCAACGCATTCAGCGAATCATTGGCGTACGCCGAGACGGTTTTGGTGCTGGCGGTGTTGATCAAGGCATCGAGCTTGCCGACCTTGTGCAGCGCCTGCTTGACCTTGGTGATCAGTTGCTCGTTGGTGAACGGCTTGCTGACGTAGCCAGACACACCCGCCTGGATCGCCTGAACCACGTTCTCCTTGTCGCCACGACTGGTCACCATGACGAAAGGCATGCCTTTGAGGCTTTCCTGCTCACGGCACCAGGTCAGCAGTTCCAGACCCGACATTTCCGGCATTTCCCAATCGCACAGCACCAGGTCGAACGCTTCCCGAGCCAGCAGGGCCTGAGCCTTTCTGCCGTTGACCGCATCTTCGATGCGCATGCCCGGAAAATAATTGCGCAGGCATTTTTTCACCAGGTCACGAATGAACGAGGCGTCGTCCACGACCAATACACTGACCTTACTCATCCAACACCCCTTTAAAAAATCCCGGCCAGCATACCGCTTTACTGATAGCACTTTGCCAAAAAACCTTCAGTCACGCCGGGACTTTTCGTTCGCGGGTGCTGCTTTTCGAATTCGAGAGCCACAAATGAAAACGCCCGGCCATAGGGCCGGGCGCGTCCAGGGGCAACCTTACTTATCGTCAGCTTTGCCCGGAACATTAGCGGTTTCGCCGCTTGTTCCTTCAACTTCTTCTTTCATGCGCTTGAGGCCCAGGTGACGCACGTCGGTACCGCGCACCAGGTAAATCACCAGCTCGGAAATGTTGCGCGCGTGGTCGCCGATACGCTCCAGCGAACGCAGCACCCAGATGATGCTCAAGACCCGCGAGATAGAGCGTGGGTCTTCCATCATGTAGGTTGCCAGCTCGCGCAGGGCGGTCTTGTATTCGCGGTCGATGATCTTGTCGTACTGCGCCACCGACAACGCCAGGTCGGCGTCGAAACGGGCGAACGCGTCCAGGGCATCGCGCACCATGTTGCGCACTTGGTCGCCGATGTGACGCACCTCGACGTAACCGCGTGGCGCTTCGCCTTCTTCGCACAACTGAATGGCGCGACGGGCGATCTTGGTCGCTTCGTCACCGATGCGCTCCAGGTCGATCACCGATTTGGAGATGCTGATGATCAGACGCAAGTCCGACGCCGCCGGTTGACGACGGGCCAGGATGCGCAGGCACTCTTCGTCGATGTTGCGTTCCATCTGGTTGATCTGGTCGTCGATCTCACGCACCTGCTGCGCCAGACCGGAGTCGGCTTCGATCAGCGCGGTGACCGCGTCATTGACCTGCTTCTCGACCAGCCCGCCCATGGCCAGCAGGTGACTACGCACCTCCTCGAGCTCGGCGTTGAACTGCTGGGAGATGTGGTGTGTAAGGCCTTCCTTAGAAATCATGTTGTCTGCTCCGCAAAAGCTGTGAGCTGCAAGCTACAAGCTGCAAGCTGATGTGTGTCGAACCCGAACCGCCAATACTTGCCGCGTGAAGCTTGCGGCGTGTAGCTGCTGCTAGCCGTAACGACCGGTGATGTAGTCTTCGGTCTGCTTCTTCGCCGGGTTGGTGAACAGCGTGTCGGTATCGCCGAATTCCACCAGTTTGCCCATGTACATGAACGCCGTGTAGTCGGAAACCCGCGCGGCCTGCTGCATGTTGTGGGTCACGATGACGATGGTGAACTTGGATTTCAGTTCGTAGATCAGCTCTTCGACTTTCAGCGTGGAGATCGGGTCGAGTGCCGAGCACGGTTCGTCGAGCAGCAACACTTCCGGCTCAACGGCGATGGTGCGAGCAATCACCAGACGCTGCTGCTGACCACCGGACAGGCCCAGTGCCGAATCGTGCAGGCGATCCTTGACCTCATCCCACAGGGCCGCGCCTTTCAACGCCCACTCAACGGCTTCGTCGAGCACGCGCTTTTTGTTGATGCCCTGGATGCGCAGGCCGTAAACCACGTTCTCGTAAATGGTTTTCGGGAACGGGTTCGGCTTCTGGAACACCATGCCGACGCGACGGCGCAGCTCGGCCACGTCTTCGCCCTTGCGGTAGATGTTGTTGCCGTACAGGTTGATTTCGCCTTCAACACGGCAGCCATCGACCAGGTCGTTCATGCGGTTGAAGGTACGCAGCAGGGTCGACTTGCCGCAGCCGGACGGGCCGATGAAGGCAGTCACGCGCTGTTTCGGAATGTTCATGCTGACGTCGTACAGCGCTTGTTTCTCGCCGTAGAACAGGCTCAGGCCCGGCACTTCGATGGCTACGGTTTCCTGCTCGAGGCTCAGGCTCTGTTTGTCGCGACCCAGGGCCGACATGTTGATGCCGTGGGTATGTGCTTCGTGCTGCATGGGAGGCTCCCTGTGCTAACAAATTCGGTTCAATTGGCCGCGGGCATCAAGGCCTGCGGTGGCACCGCTCTTGTGGGAGCAAGGCTTGCCCGCGATGGCGTCCTTGAAATCGCCATCGCCAGCAAGCTGTGCTCCTACAGGGAGCGGCGGCGGTATCAGCTATCCAGCGCCTTGTACTTCTCGCGCAGGTGGTTACGGATATAAACGGCCGACAGGTTCAAGGTCGCGATCACCAGCACCAGCAGCAGCGCCGTGGCGTACACCAGCGGCCGCGCGGCTTCTACGTTCGGGCTCTGGAAGCCGACGTCATAAATGTGGAAGCCCAGGTGCATGATCTTCTGGTCCAGGTGCAGGTACGGGTAGTTGCCATCCACCGGCAGCGACGGCGCCAGCTTCACTACACCCACCAGCATCAGCGGCGCCACTTCGCCCGCGGCACGGGCCACGGCGAGGATCATGCCGGTCATCATGGCCGGGCTGGCCATTGGCAGCACGATCTTCCACAAGGTTTCCGCCTTGGTGGCGCCCAGTGCCAACGAACCTTCACGCACGGTGCGAGGAATCCGCGCCAGACCTTCTTCAGTGGCCACGATCACCACCGGCACCGCCAGCAGCGCCAGGGTCAACGAAGCCCACAGCAGGCCCGGCGTACCGAAGGTCGGTGCCGGCAAGGCTTCGGGGAAGAACAGCCGGTCAAGCGAGCCACCCAGCACGTAGACGAAGAAGCCCAGGCCGAACACGCCGTAAACGATGGCCGGTACACCCGCCAGGTTGTTCACCGCGATGCGGATCACCCGGGTCAGCGCGTTCTGCTTGGCGTATTCACGCAGGTACACCGCCGCCAGCACGCCGAACGGGGTCACGATCATCGCCATGATCAGGGTCATCATCACGGTGCCGAAGATCGCCGGGAAAATACCGCCTTCGGTATTCGCTTCACGCGGGTCGTCGCTCAGGAATTCCCAGACCTTGTTGAAGTAGAAACCGACCTTGGTAAAGGTGCCCATGGCGTTCGGCTGATAGGCGTGAACCACTTTGCCCAGGCCGATTTCGACTTCCTTGCCGTTGGCATCACGGGCGGTCAGGCTGTCGCGGTTGAACTGTGCATGCAGGTCGCTCAGGCGCGCTTCCACGTCCTGATAACGGGCATTGAGCTCGGCGCGCTCGGCATCCATGTCCGCTTGCGCGGCCGGGTCGAGCTTGCCTTCCAGTTCCAGTTTGCGGCCGTGCAGGCGGATGCGCTCGAGACCGGCGTTGATCGCGCCGATGTCGGTTTTTTCCAGGGTCTTGAGTTGCGCGGCCAGCTGGTTCACGCGGTTGATCCGCGCTTGCAGCTCAGGCCATGCCGCCTCGCCTTCAGCGATGACTTTGCCATCCTGTTTGACGTTGACCAGGTAACCGTAGAAGTTGCCCCACTCGCGACGTTCGATGGCCATCAGCTCCACCGGCGTTTTCTGATTGGTCAGCCACTCGCCCACGATCCAGGTGAAGTCGTTGCCGTTCAGGTCACGGTTGCCGACCTTGATCAGCTCGCGGGTCATGAACTCCGGACCTTCGTCCGGAACTGGCAAGCCAGCACTCTTCAGGCGAGCGCGCGGGACTTCTTCCTTCTGCACCACTTCACCGATGACCAGGTGATTGGCCTGGCCCGGTACGTCGTAGCTGGCGTGGATCAGATCCGCCGGCCAGAAGTGACCCAGACCGCGCACGGCGATCACCGCCAGCAGGCCAATGGTCATGATGACCGCAATGGACACCGCGCCACCGCTGATCCAGACGCCTGGGGCGCCGCTCTTGAACCATCCTTTCAAGGAGTTCTGTTTCACAGACTTCTACCTTTCTTAAAGCGACGAGTATTTCTTGCGCAGACGCTGACGAATCAGTTCCGCGAGGGTGTTCATGACGAAGGTGAACAACAGCAGCACCAGCGCCGAGAGGAACAGCACGCGGTAGTGGCTGCCGCCGACTTCCGACTCGGGCATTTCCACCGCGACGTTGGCGGCCAGGGTGCGCAGGCCTTCGAACAGGTTCATCTCCATGACCGGGGTGTTACCGGTGGCCATCAGCACGATCATGGTTTCACCGACCGCACGACCCATGCCGATCATCAGCGCCGAGAAAATGCCCGGGCTGGCGGTGAGGATCACCACGCGGGTCATGGTCTGCCACGGCGTGGCGCCGAGGGCCAGGGAACCGAGGGTCAGGCCGCGAGGCACGCTGAACACGGCGTCTTCGGCGATGGAGTAGATGTTCGGGATCACCGCGAAGCCCATGGCCAGACCGACCACCAGTGCGTTGCGCTGGTCGTAGGTGATGCCCAGGTCGTGGGAGATCCACAGACGCATGTCGCCACCGAAGAACCAGTTCTCCAGGTACGGGCTCATGTACAGCGAGAGCCAGCCCACGAACAGGATCACCGGAATCAGCAGGGCACTTTCCCAGCCATCAGGGACTTTCAGGCGAACCGACTCAGGCAGGCGGCTGAAGGTGAAGCCGGCGACCAGAATGCCGATCGGCAGCAGCATCAACAGACTGAAGATGCCCGGCAGGCGTCCTTCCACATATGGCGCAAGGAACAGACCGGCGAAGAAACCGAGGATCACCGTCGGCATCGCTTCCATCAGCTCGATCACCGGCTTGACCTTGCGGCGCATGCCCGGTGCCATGAAGTACGCGGTGTAGATTGCAGCGGCGACGGCCAGAGGCGCGGCCAGCAGCATGGCGTAGAACGCGGCTTTCAGGGTACCGAAGGTCAGCGGCGACAGGCTCAGCTTGGGTTCGAAGTCGGTGTTGGCGGCGGTCGATTGCCAGACGTACTTAGGTTCGTCGTAGTTCTCGTACCAGACCTTGCTCCACAGCGCGCTCCACGACACTTCCGGGTGCGGGTTGTCCAGCAGCAACGGATGGATCTTGCCGCCGGCTTCCACGATCACGCGGTTGGCCCGTGGCGACAGACCGAACAGGCCCTGGCCTTCGACCACCTGGTCGACCAGCAAGGTGCGATGCGCGGTGCTGTGGAACACGCCGAGCTTGCCCGATGCATCCAGAGCAACGAAGCCCTTGCGGCGCTCTTCAGCGGTGATTTCCACGATCGGCGTCGTGCCCATCTGGAAGGTGCGGATCTGCTTCAGGCGTTGCTCGCCATCGTGATCACGAGCCATGAACCACTGGGCCAGGCCACCCTTGGAATCGCCGACGATCAGCGAAATACCGCCGACCAGCTGAGTGCTGGCGGTGACTTGGGCGTCAGCGTCTTCCAGCAGTTTGTAGCGGCCATTGAGGCTCTTGTCGCGCAGGTTGAACACGTCGGCCTGGGCACGACCGTTGACCACGTACAGCCACTGCTGGCGCGGGTCGACGAAGATGTTCTTCACCGCTTCAGTCATTTGCGGCAGGTCGATGCGCTTCTGCTCGTTGGTGACTTCGCCGGTCATCATGTTTTCTTCGCTGGTGAGCGACAGAACATTGAGTTGCGAACCGGTGGCACCGACCAGCATCAGGGTCGAGTCGGTAGCGTTGAGGCTGACATGCTCCAGCGCACCGCCGGCTTCGTTCACCGCGATAGGCGCTTCGCCGTATGGATACTCGACGGCCGGTGTGATGGTCTTCTTGCCGTCCGGATAGCTGACTTTATAAGTGTGACGGAACACCAGGGCCTGGCCGTTGGACAGACCTACTGCAACCAATGGGTGACCTGGCTGGTCTTCGCCGATGGAAGTTACGGTAGTCCCGGCTGGAACAGGCAGATCGACGCGCTTGAGTTCAGCGCCACTGTCGATGTCGAAAAACAGTGCCTGGCCCTTGTCGGAAACCCGCATGGCCACCTGGTTCTGTTCTTCCAGGGAGATCATCAGCGGCTTGCCGGCATCTTGCATCCAGGCAGGCGAGATGGCGTCCTTGGACGTCAGGCTGGCACCCTGGAACAGAGGCGCGACGACGTAGGCAAGGAAGAAGAAAATCAGGGTAATCGCACCCAGAACAGCGAGGCCGCCCACAAGGACGTACCAGCGGGTCAGGCGATCTTTGAGCGCGCGAATGCGACGCTTGCGTTGTAGCTCAGGCGTATTGAAATCAATTCGCTTGGGGGGATTTGTAGTCATGTTGGAATTGGCCAGATCATTCATTCGCACACCCTAGCGATCCTGTATGACAGAAAGATGACAGTGCTGAGACGCAACTAATCCGCCGCTGGCGTAACCAGCAGTGGATAGGAATTGGGAAGTGAATGGAGGCGGCTCCTGCCGCCCCCAGTCGGAGTCCGGGTGGGGTTCACCCCGGACTCAATTTGTTACTTTTTTGCGACTTCAGCGCCGCCTTCCGCCAGACCCAGGTCAGCCAGTGCTTTTGCAGCAACCTTGGCTGGCAGTGGGATGTAGCCGTCTTTCACTACAACTTCCTGACCCTGTTTGGACAGAACCAGTTTCACGAACTCGGCTTCCAGCGGGGCCAGAGGCTTGTTCGGGGCTTTGTTGACGTAGACGTACAGGAAGCGGGACAGCGGGTACTTGCCGTTCAGGGCGTTTTCTTCGGTGTCTTCGATGAAGTCAGTGCTGCCTTTCTTGGCCAGGGCCACAGTCTTCACGCTAGCGGTCTTGTAACCGATACCCGAGTAACCGATGCCGTTCAGCGAGGAGCTGATCGACTGCACGACCGAAGCCGAACCTGGTTGCTCGTTCACGTTAGCCTTGTAGTCGCCTTTGCACAGGGCTTCTTCCTTGAAGTAGCCGTAGGTGCCGGATACCGAGTTACGACCGAACAGTTGAACCGGCTTGTTGGCCAGGTCGCCGGTCACGCCCAGGTCGCCCCAGGTTTTCACTTCGGTTTTAGCGCCGCACAGACGAGTGGACGAGAAAATCGCGTCAACTTGTTCCATGGTCAGGTGCTGGATCGGGTTGTCCTTGTGCACGAATACAGCCAGGGCGTCCACGGCAACCGGGATAGCGGTTGGCTTGTAGCCGTACTTCTGTTCGAAGGCAGCCAGTTCGGTGTCCTTCATCTTGCGGCTCATCGGGCCCAGGTTGGAGGTGCCTTCAGTCAGCGCAGGTGGCGCGGTGGCGGAACCGGCGGCCTGAATCTGGATGTTTACGTTCGGGTATTCTTTCTTGTAGTTCTCAGCCCAGAGGGTCATGAGGTTGGCAAGGGTATCGGAGCCGACGCTGGACAGGTTGCCCGACACACCAGTGGTCTTGGTGTAGCTCGGGATAGCAGGGTCAACAGCGGCAACCGCGTTGGCGGTCGCAACGCCAGCAGCGACAAAAGTCATTGCCGCCATCAAACGCTTCAGTTTCATGCCTTACTCCTAGCAGATAGGGTGTGTTAATTCGGGGCCAAGTATCAGCAGGCCGTGTGAACACTCTATGGCTGAAATATGACAATTGGATGAAAGGCCAGTATTCGGCTTCTACAAGATATTTCGCGCGCTCCAATCGCGAGCAGGCTCGCTCCTACAGAAGATCCGTGTTGAACACAGAACCCATGTAGGAGCGAGCCTGCTCGCGATGACGCCAGTAAAGACGATGAAGAAGTTCGCCCTAGCGCCCTTTCTTCCAGAGATACGCCCCTACCAGAATCCCGACCCCGCACAGCACCGCCACATAGTAAGCAGGCCCCATCGCGCTTTCCTTGAGCAGCAGGCTGACGACCATCGGCGTCAGGCCGCCGAAAATCGCGTAAGCGACGTTGTAGGAAAACGACAGGCCGCTGAAACGCACCACCGGCGGGAACGCCTTGACCATCACATACGGTACGGCGCCGATGGTACCCACCAGCAGGCCGGTCAGGGCGTACATCGGGAACAGCCAATCGGGATGGTCGGCCAGGCTGTGATAGAAGGTCCAGGAACTGACCAGCAACGCGGCACAGCCGAACACAAAGACTTTACCGGCACCAAAACGGTCCGCCAGCGCACCGGAAATCACGCAACCAAAGCTCAACAACACAATGGCCACGCTATTGGATTGCAGGGAGGTGGTTGGCGAAAAGTGATAGACCGTCTGCAGCACGGTCGGGGTCATCAGGATCAGTACCACGATCGCCGCCGACAGCAGCCAGGTCAGCAACATGGAAATGGCGATGGCGCCGCGATGATCACGCAGCACCGCACGCAATGGCACTTCCTCGGCCAGAGCCTTGCGCTGTTGCAGTTCGGCGAACACCGGGGTTTCGTGCAGCCAGCGGCGCAGGTACACCGAGAACAGACCGAACACACCGCCCAGCAGGAACGGGATCCGCCAGGCGTAATCCGACACTTCCACCGGGGTATAAATGCTGTTGATCGCCGTGGCGACCAAGGAGCCAAGCAGAATGCCCGCCGTCAGGCCACTGGTCAGGGTGCCGCAGGCATAGCCGATATGGCGTTGCGGCACGTGTTCGGAAACGAAGACCCACGCGCCTGGTACTTCACCACCAATCGCCGCGCCCTGGATCACCCGCATCAGCAGCAACAGGATCGGCGCCCACATGCCGATCTGCGCATAGGTCGGCAGCATGCCCATGATCAGGGTCGGTACGGCCATCATGAAAATGCTCAGGGTGAACATCTTCTTGCGTCCCAACAGGTCACCGAAGTGCGCCATCACGATGCCGCCCAGCGGCCGCGCCAGGTAACCGGCGGCGAAGATGCCGAAGGTTTGCATCAGGCGCAGCCACTCGGGCATGTCCGCCGGGAAGAACAGCTTGCCCACCACCGTGGCGAAGAACACGAAGATGATGAAGTCGTAGAACTCCAGCGCACCGCCCAGAGCGGACAGCGAGAGGGTCTTGTAGTCGCTGCGGGTCAGCGGGCGTGCGGAGGGGGTTGGCTGCGCGATACTCGAGGGCGCTGGGGTCATGGCAAAGGTTTCTCTTATAGTCAGGTCTGTCGCCCCAACAACGCTGGCAAGGGCTCGGGCAGGTCCGGCACGATAACAAATTGTTCGAAAAAGCACATAGAAGCGCGTATTTGACAGTCAAAATGAGAACCGGACGGTCGTATCGGAGTCTACCGACCGATATACTCGCAACCATGCAACATCTTGAAAGGGTTGCTGTGCGAAAACGCCTGTCAGGTTCATAGGCGATTTCGCAGAGTTTCCCTTTAGACGCCTTTATGGAAAACGTGACGAACGTAGTATGTTCGGTGCTGAATCGTTTTTCCGAAGACGGCTATTCACTGAAAGACCAACGAAGAGTCACGGGTCAGAGGCACCCCCGGCATGATAGAGCTCGAACAAGAAGATCCGATCCCGCAAGGCGACCTGGCCCTGCAAATCACCGCGCTTCCCCGCGAGACCAACGGCTTTGGCGATATTTTCGGCGGCTGGCTGGTGGCGCAGATGGATCTGGCCGGTACCGCGATGGCTAGCAAGGTGGCCGGTGGCCGCGTCGCCACGGTGGCGATCGATCGCATGGCGTTTCTGGTCCCGGTAGCGGTGGGCGCTCAGCTCTCCTTCTATACCCAGGCACTGGAAATCGGTCGCAGCTCGATCAAGATGATGGTCGAGGTCTGGAGCGACGACCCACTATCGAGCGAATGGCGCAAGGTGACCGAAGCGGTCTTCGTGTTCGTTGCCATTGATGGCAGCGGTCGCACTCGTTCGGTTCCGCCTCGCGCCCGTTAACCCGTTAAAGAGCCTCGTTAAACCCGGCGACCGTTTTGCGGTCCATTGCAGTCCTGTTACTGATCGAGAGCTGTCCCATGAGCACGCCCAATGTTGAAGCCGTAAAACTGGATGAACTGAACTGCTGGCGTATTCGCCACGGTCAGGCCGAATTACTGGTGGCCCAGCAAGGTGCGCACATCCTCAGCTATCAGGTGGCAGGTCAGCCGCCGCTGATCTGGCTCAACGACGAGGCCGTGTTCAAGACCGGTAAAAGCATCCGCGCCGGCGTGCCGGTTTGCTGGCCGTGGTTCGGTAACTTCGAGCGCAACCCGCAGAGCGTGAAAGCGATGCGCGTCAGCCAGGAGCCGGCATCGGCCCATGGCTTGGTGCGAGCAATGGACTGGGAACTGGGCGGCATCGAAACCGAGGGCGAAAGCCTGAAGGTCGAATTCCTCTTGCCGTATCCCGAAGGTGGCCTGCCAGGCTGGCCGCATCAGGTGGACCTGAAGCTGAGCATCCGTCTGGATGAGCAACTGCACATCTGCCTGACCAGCCATAACCAGGGCACTGATACCGTCACCATCAGCCAGGCGCTGCACAGCTATTTCGCCGTCAGCGATGTGCGCGACGTGCACGTTGAAGGCGTGAACGGCCTGAGCTACATCGAAACGCTGGAAGACTGGAAGACCAAGTCGCAAACCGGTGACCTGCAGTTCACCGGCGAAACCGACCGCATCTACCTCAATGCCCCTTCGAAACTGAGCATCGTCGACCCGGCCTGGGAACGGCGTATCGAGCTGACCAGCAGCGGCTCGCGCACGGCGGTGATCTGGAACCCATGGATCGACCGCGCCGCGGCGTTCAGCGACATGGCCGACGATGGCTGGCAGCGCATGCTGTGCATCGAAACGGCGAATGTAATGGACGACGTGGTGACACTGGCGCCGGGTGCCAGTCATACCCTGGGTGTGAGCATCGCCGGCAAGTCTCTGTAGCACCGCAAAACCAATGTAGGAGCGAGCCTGCTCGCGATGAGGTCATCACAATCAACATCCATGTTGATTGATAGACTGCTATCGCGAGCAGGCTCGCTCCTACAGTTTTGAGTGCCTACAAATCCGACTCTTTCACGACTCTGACCTTCGCCGCATCCAGCGCATACGCCGCATCCGCCAAATCATTGCTGACCTTCTCGATCTTCAGCGTGCCGGTGACCCACAGCGGCGTGTAGATATCATTGAGCTTCAAACCCTTGGGATAGCGCACCAGCACCAGTTGGTTAGGCGGCGGTGGCGGCACGTGGATGCAGGCGCCCGGATACGGCACGAGGAAGAACAAGGTGCTGTGGCCCTTGGCGTCGGTTTCCAGCGGCACCGGATAACCGCCCAGACGGATGTTCTTGTCGTTCATCGACGCCACGGTCTTGGTCGAATACATCACCGCCGGCAGGCCTTTGGCCTGCTTCATGCCACCCTTTGCGGTAAAGGTGCCATTGGCTTCGGGGGAGTTGTGATCGATCTCGGGCATGGCCTCGAGCGCTTTCTGGTCCGATTTGGGCATCAATTCGAGCCAGTCGGTTTCCGGCAGTTCGCCGGCGTGGGCCAAACCCGTGCCCACCAAGAGAAGAGTCAACAGAAAACGGCGCATGAAGGTGCTCGGTAAAGGAAAGGACATGAAACGCCGAGCATTCTAGTCCTCTCGGCCTGCGCAGCCGAGAGGACTTTGCCGCTTGAATCAGTTCTTTTTGATCAGGCCGTAGATCACCAGCAACACGATGGCGCCCACCAGCGCGCCGATGAAGCCGGCACCTTGACCCGCCTGGTAAATGCCCAGGGCCTGGCCGCCGTAGGTGGCCGCCAGCGAACCGCCGATACCGAGCAGGATGGTCATGATCCAGCCCATGCTGTCATCGCCCGGTTTCAGGAACCGCGCCAGCAGGCCGACGATCAGGCCGATAAAGATGGTTCCGATGATTCCCATGGCATTTCCCTCTGAATTGGAAGATATGCAAAAGCCTAGTCAGACTTTGGCATCCTGCCATGAGAGAACGGCGAAACCTGAATGGTTCCGCCGCTGCCACATGAAACCGGATTTACCGGGTGATGCTACTCGGCGATGAGCGCTTCGACCTTGAGGATCTGCGCGGCCAGCGTCTCGCGGTCTGCACAACGCAGGTTGGCGTGACCGACCTTGCGGCCGACCTTGAACGCCTTGCCGTAGTGATGCAGATGGCAATCGGCGATGGCCAGGACTTTTTCGGTCTCGGGCACTTTGCCGATGAAGTTGAGCATCGCGCTTTCGCCGACCTTGGCAGTCGAACCCAGCGGCAGGCCGGCCACCGCCCGCAGGTGGTTTTCGAACTGGCTGCACTCGGCGCCTTCGGTGGTCCAGTGCCCGGAGTTATGCACGCGCGGGGCGATTTCGTTGGCCTTGAGGCCACCGTCGACTTCGAAGAATTCGAACGCCATCACGCCGACATAGTCCAGCTGCTTGAGCACACGACTGGAGTAGTCTTCAGCCAGGGCTTGCAGCGGGTGATCGGTGCTGGCCACGGACAGCTTGAGAATGCCGCTGTCGTGGGTGTTGTGCACCAGTGGGTAGAACTTCGTTTCACCATCGCGAGCGCGCACGGCGATCAGCGAGACTTCACCGGTGAACGGCACGAAGCCTTCCAGCAGGCACGCCACACTGCCCAGTTCGGCAAAGGTGCCGACCACATCTTCAGGGGTGCGCAGGACTTTCTGGCCCTTGCCGTCGTAACCCAGGGTGCGGGTCTTGAGCACGGCCGGCAGACCGATGGACGCCACGGCGGCTTCCAGGTCAGCCTGGGACTGGATGTCGGCGAACGCCGGGGTTGGAATGCCCAGGTCCTTGAACATGCTCTTTTCGAACCAGCGATCGCGGGCGATGCGCAGCGCTTCGGCGCTCGGGTAGACCGGGACGAATTGCGACAGGAACGCCACGGTTTCCGCCGGCACGCTTTCGAACTCGAAGGTCACCAGATCGACTTGGTCGGCCAACTGACGAAGATGGTCCTGATCACCGTAATCGGCACGCAGGTGCTCGCCCAATGCAGCCGCACAGGCGTCCGGCGCCGGGTCCAGGAAAGCGAAGTTCATGCCCAGCGGAGTGCCCGCCAGCGCCAACATGCGACCCAACTGGCCGCCACCGATTACACCGATCTTCATCGTCAACAACCTCAGGCGATGCGTGGGTCTGGATTTTCCAGGACGCTGTCTGTCTGCTCAGCACGGAAGGTTTTCAGCACTTCATGGAACTGCGGGTGCTTGGCGCCCAGGATACTGGCCGACAACAGCGCCGCGTTGATCGCACCGGCCTTGCCGATGGCCAGGGTGGCGACCGGGATGCCGGCCGGCATCTGCACGATGGACAGCAGCGAGTCGACGCCCGAGAGCATCGCTGACTGCACCGGCACGCCCAGCACCGGCAGGTGGGTCTTGGCCGCACACATGCCAGGCAAGTGGGCCGCGCCACCGGCACCGGCGATGATCACCTCGATGCCACGCGCCTCGGCTTCTTCAGCGTACTGGAACAGCAGGTCCGGGGTTCGGTGGGCAGAGACCACTTTCACCTCGTAGGGGATGCCGAGCTTTTCCAGCATATCGGCGGTGTGGCTAAGGGTGGACCAATCGGACTTGGAGCCCATGATCACGCCAACCAGTGCACTCATCGTCGTGCCTCTTCTCTCTGGGCGCCCGCGGGCGCGTCATAAAACAACAAGCCACGCATTATGCGTGGCTTGATTGTACGAAAAATAGCCGGTTACACCGGCCGAAGGCCGCGCAGTATACCGCAATACGGCAGATAAACAGCCCCTGTTTCGACCATCTGTCATACGGCGCAAAGGCCCGGTTTTATTGACCTTCAAGTCAGCCAACGAACCTTGTAGGAGCGAGCCTGCTCGCGATGGTCGTCAACGATAATGCTGGAGGCCTGACACCCCGTGTTGCTCTCAGGTTCATCGCGAGCAGGCTCGCTCCTACAGGGGGGGGGGTCATCGTGTTCAAGAACCGGTCGTACCTTGTGCTGCACCACCTTCCAGCTTGCGCCACAACAATCGCACGTTGGCCTTGCGCACCAGCGCGCAGCGATACAAGCGAATTTCCAGCGGCACATGCCACTGCGGCCCGCCACACACCACCAGCTCACCCCGGGCCAATTCGGCACGTACGCTCAGCTGCGGTACCCAGGCAATGCCGAGGCCTTCCAGGGCCATGCTTTTCAGGCTGTCGGCCATGGCAGTTTCGTAGACGGTGGTGAAGCGCAGCGCCCGCTGGCGCAGCAACATGTTCACCGAGCGACCGAGAAAAGCACCTGCACTGTAGGCCAGCAACGGCACACTGCCCTCACCCTCCAGATCGAACAACGGCTTGCCATCGGCGTCCGCCGAACACACCGGCAGCATCTCGGTATGACCCAAATGCAGCGACGGGAAAATTTCCGGGTCCATCTGCATCGCCGCATCCGGATCGTAGAACGCCAGCATCAGGTCGCAGCCGCCTTCACGCAGGGCATGCACGGCGTCGCCGACGTTGGTCGCCACCAGCCGTGTGGCGATGTTCAGGCCTTCGTTGCGCAGTTGCGCGATCCAGCGCGGGAAAAAACCCAAGGCCAGCGAGTGCGCGGCAGCGACCTGCATCACTTCGCCCTGCCCGCCTTCCAGGTGATGAAGATGGCGCAGCACTTCGCCGAGCTGTTCGACCACGGTGCGCGCAGTGACCAGGAACAACTGCCCGGCCGCCGTCAGCTCCACCGGCGTACGCGAACGGTTGACCAGAGTCAGCCCCAGCGCGGCTTCCAGGCTGCGAATCCGTCGACTGAACGCCGGCTGGGTCACGAAGCGTCGTTCCGCGGCCTGGGAGAAGCTGCGGGTGGCGGCCAGGGCACTGAAGTCCTCCAGCCATTTACTTTCGAGATTCATCACGTCCTCCCGGACACGCACCAAATTAGGTCACACGCTCGCCGTGAACACGGCGTCACACGGGCATTATGCCGAATATGCATAGGGCAGTGTTTAACAGCATTGGCCCTAAATTCTCCACAAGCCTAGCATTTGCAGTGTTCCGGCACAGACCGGGTCCATATCGAGATGATTTCTATCATGTCCTCCGCTGCATCCTTCCGCACAGAAAAAGACCTGCTTGGCAAACTCGAAGTACCGGCTCATGCGTACTACGGCATCCAGACCCTGCGAGCGGTGAATAACTTCCGCCTCTCCGGTGTGCCGATTTCGCACTACCCGAAACTGGTTGTCGGCCTGGCGATGGTCAAACAAGCCGCCGCTGACGCCAACCGCGAACTGGGTCACCTGAGCGAAGCCAAGCACGCAGCCATCAGCGAAGCCTGCGCCCGTCTGATCCGCGGCGATTTCCACGAAGAGTTCGTGGTGGACATGATTCAAGGCGGCGCTGGCACTTCGACCAACATGAATGCCAACGAAGTGATCGCCAACATCGCACTGGAGGCCATGGGTCACCAGAAAGGCGAATACCAGTACCTGCACCCGAACAACGACGTGAACATGGCGCAGTCGACCAACGACGCCTACCCGACGGCGATCCGCCTGGGTCTGCTGCTGGGTCACGACGCGCTGCTGGCCAGCCTCGACAGCCTGATCCAGTCGTTCGCGGCCAAAGGTGAAGAGTTCGCACACGTCCTGAAAATGGGCCGTACCCAGCTGCAAGACGCCGTGCCGATGACCCTCGGCCAGGAATTCCGCGCCTTCGCCACTACCCTGGGCGAAGACCTGGCACGCCTGAAGACTCTGGCACCGGAGTTGCTGACCGAAGTGAACCTGGGCGGCACCGCGATCGGTACCGGCATCAACGCCGACCCGCGCTACCAGCACCTGGCCGTTCAGCGCCTGGCCACCATCAGCGGTCATCCGCTGGTACCGGCAGCCGACCTGATCGAAGCCACTTCCGACATGGGCGCCTTCGTGCTGTTCTCCGGCATGCTCAAGCGCACCGCGGTCAAGCTGTCGAAGATCTGCAACGACCTGCGCCTGCTGTCCAGCGGCCCGCGCACCGGCATCAACGAAATCAACCTGCCAGCGCGTCAGCCAGGCAGCTCGATCATGCCAGGCAAGGTCAACCCGGTCATTCCGGAAGCCGTGAACCAGGTCGCGTTCCAGGTCATCGGTAACGATCTGGCCCTGACCATGGCAGCCGAAGGCGGCCAACTGCAGCTGAACGTGATGGAGCCGCTGATCGCCTTCAAGATCCTCGACTCGATCCGCCTGCTGCAGCGCGCCATGGACATGCTGCGCGAGCACTGCATCACCGGTATCACCGCCAACGAAGAACGTTGCCGTGAACTGGTCGAGCACTCGATCGGCCTGGTCACCGCGCTGAACCCGTACATCGGCTATGAAAACGCCACCCGTATCGCCCGTATCGCCCTTGAAACCGGCCGCGGCGTACTGGAACTGGTGCGCGAAGAAGGCCTGCTCGACGACGCCATGCTCGCCGACATCCTGCGCCCGGAAAACATGATTGCCCCGCGTCTGGTGCCTCTGAAGGCCTGATCCGACGCGTCATTAGTAGCACCGCTCACCAGGTCGAGGGACTAGACACCTCTCACCTTTTGAGGGCTTGGAGATCACTCTCCAGGCCCTTTTTTTTGTTCGGATTTTGCAGTGCTCATGCTGACCTTTTCACTGATCGGTTACAGTGCGCAAAACCCTGTGGGAGCGAGCCTGCTCGCGATAGCGCTGTGTCAGTCGACATGAATGTTGAATGATCAACCGCATTCGCGAGCAGGCTCGCTCCTACAAGGGAAGTCATTGTTCTCGGAGAACCTCGATGAATTCCTCGACTTACCCTGCCGCCCAGCACGTCATGGTCCTCTACACCGGCGGCACCATCGGCATGCAAGCCAGCGCCAATGGCCTGGCCCCGGCGTCGGGCTTCGAAGCGCGGATGCGCGAGTACCTGCACAGCCAGCCTGATCTGGTGGTGCCGCAGTGGCGCTTTCGCGAGATGTCACCGCTGATCGACAGCGCCAACATGACGCCCACCTACTGGCAGCAACTGCGTGAAGCCGTGGTCGATGCAGTTGATGTGCAGGGCTGCGACAGTGTGCTGATCCTGCATGGCACCGACACCCTGGCCTACAGCGCGGCGGCCATGAGTTTCCAATTGCTGGGCCTGAACGCCCGCGTGTGCTTCACCGGTTCGATGCTGCCGGCGGGTGTGACTGACAGCGATGCCTGGGAAAACCTTGGTGGTGCGTTGGTTGCGTTGGGCCAGGGCCTGGCGCCAGGTGTGCACTTGTACTTCCACGGCGAATTGCTGGACCCGACCCGATGCGCGAAGGTGCGCAGTTTCGGCCGTCATCCGTTCAAGCGCCTGGAGCGTCAGGGCGGCGGCGTGAAAGCGTCCTCGATCCCCACGCAGCTGAATTACAACCAGAGCAAGCAACTGGCGAATGTCGCCGTGCTGCCGCTGTTTCCCGGCATTCGCGCCGAGATTGTGGATGGTCTTCTCGATAGCGGCATTCAAGGCCTGGTGCTGGAGTGCTACGGCAGCGGCACCGGGCCCAGCGATAATCCCGAGTTCCTCGCCAGCCTGAAACGGGCGCAGGACAAAGGCGTAGTGGTGGTTGCCGTGACTCAATGTCATGAGGGCGGCGTCGAGCTGGATGTGTACGAAGCCGGCAGCCGCTTGCGTGGCGTTGGCGTGCTTTCCGGTGGCGGCATGACCCGTGAGGCAGCGTTCGGCAAGTTGCATGGACTGCTGGGGGCAGGGATTGAAACCGCTGAAGTACGAAGCCTGGTCGAACTCGACCTGTGCGGCGAATTGAGCTGACACCACACAAAACACCTGTAGGAGCGAGCCTGCTCGCGATGAGCGAGATCGCCGCGCAGTGCCGCTGCCAGCGTTATCGTTCACGACCATCGCGAGCAGGCTCGCTCCTACAGGGTCCATCGCCCGGCATGTAACTTGCTGTAATCCAGCCATCCCAAGGCTGGAAGCCAACCATGCTGCACTCCCATCTCACGACCCTCAACGCCGTTTCACTGGTGCTCAACACCTTCAAGGCGCAAGGCCTCTCGAGCGAGGCGCTGTTGGCCGGCAGTGGCATCAGCGCGGCGGACCTCAACCGGGCCGACACGCGCATCACCACCAATCAGGAGATGCAGGTCTGTGCCAACGCCGTCGCCCTCAAGCGCGATATCGGCCTGGAACTGGGCCGGCGGATGCATGTTTCCTGCTACGGCATTCTCGGTTACGCGTTGCTCACCTGTGCCACCTTCGGTGACGCATTACGATTGGCGATACGCTACCCGGCGTTGCTGGGAACACTTTTCGAACTGAGCCTTGAGGACGACGGCGAGCGCGTCTGGTTCGTCGCCGCCGACTACCGCGAAAGCCCGGCCATGGCCGTGTTCAACGCTGAATTCTGTCTGGTCTCGCTAAAAGTCATCTGCGACGACTTGCTCGGCCACCCGTTGCCGCTGCTGGCGTCGCGCTTCGAACATGCCGCGCCTGATTATGAAGCGACCTATGCCGAACACTTCGATTGCCCGTTGCACTTTGGTGCGCGAGACAACGCCTTTGCCTTCGATAAAAAGTGGCTCGACCAGCCCTTGCCGCTGGCGGATGTCATCACTCACCAAGCCATGGCCGAACGCTGCCGCAAGCAGAACACCGAGTTCACCGGGCGACAGGCCTGGCTGGGGCGGATTCGCCAATTGCTCAGCGCCCAACTGCATGCCGCGCCGGGCCTCGAAGGCCTGGCCGAACAGATGAACTGCTCCACACGGACTTTGCGTCGACACCTCAAGGACATGGGTTGCAGCTATCAGGAACTGCTCGACGAACTGCGCTTCGAACAAGCCAAGCAAATGCTCTGCGAGGATCAGATGCCGATCTACCGGATCGCCGAAGCGCTGGGTTTCAGTGAAACCGCGAGCTTCCGTCATGCGTTCGTACGCTGGAGCGGCGTGGCGCCAAGCCAGTTCCGTCCGCACTGACGACCATCTGTGGGAGCGAGCCTGCTCGCGAAAGCGTCGGAATATCCAATAAAACTGTGACTGACACACCGCTTTCGCGAGCAGGCTCGCTCCCACAGGTTCTGCATTCCATGCCCAGTACGAGTGCACAGCCGAATCATCAAGGGGCGAATTTCGGTCAAACGTTTTGGCCATATTAATCCCCTTTTGGCCTTTCCTGCCGTTCTCCAAAATCGTCCGCGCCGCAAGACTGTGTTCAACCGAATCAGCCTGCGGAGAACAAGAAATGCTGACGATTTACTCTGATGATCACCACCTGCACCACGGCCGTTGTGAATTGATCGACGGGCAACTCAAGCCTTGCTTCGAAATGCCGTCCCGTGCCGACCACGTGCTGGCCCGCGTGCAAAACCAGAACCTCGGCCCGGTCGAAGGACCGAAGGATTTCGGCCTCGATCCGATCGCACGTATCCATAGCCGCGACTACCTCGACTTCTTCAAAGGCGCCTGGGCCCGCTGGACCGAGTTCAACACCGACGGCGATTTGCTGCCCTACACCTGGCCAGCCCGCACCCTGCGCCGCATCAAGCCCACCAGCCTGCACGGCGAACTGGGTTACTACAGCTTCGACGGCGGCGCACCGATCACCGCAGGCACCTGGCAAGCGGCGTACAGCGCGGCGCAAGTGGCGCTGACCGCGCAAGCGGAAATCCAGCGCGGCGCCCGCAGTGCTTTCGCCCTGTGCCGTCCACCGGGACACCACGCCGCCAGCGATTTGATGGGCGGCTATTGCTACCTCAACAACGCCGCCATCGCCGCACAGGCGTTCCTCGATCAAGGCCACAAAAAGGTTGCGATCCTCGACGTCGATTACCACCACGGCAACGGCACCCAATCGATTTTCTACGCGCGCAGCGACGTGCTGTTCACCTCGATTCACGGTCACCCGGAAGCCGAATTCCCGTTCTTCCTTGGCTATGACGATGAGTTGGGCGAAGGACCCGGCGAAGGCTTCAACTTCAACTATCCACTGGCCGCAGGTTCGGGCTGGGATGTCTGGAGCGCGGCGCTGGAAAAGGCCTGCAAGGAAATCGAAAGCTACGGTGCCGACATCATCGTCGTGTCCCTGGGCGTCGACACCTTCAAGGACGATCCGATCTCGCAATTCAAACTCGACAGCCCGGACTACCTGGCCATGGGCAAGCGCATCGCGGCCCTCGGCAAACCGACGCTGTTCGTGATGGAAGGCGGTTACGCGGTTGAGGAAATCGGCATCAACGCCGTGAACGTTCTCGAAGGCTTTGAAAGCGCTTGATGAGGAAGTAGAGCAATGAAAAATCTTAAGCGTTTTGTCTTGCCGGCTTTATGCGCAACGGTACTCAGCAGCGCCGTGCACGCCGAGGAACGAACCCTGCGCGTCTACAACTGGTTCGACTACATCACCCCCAAGGCCCTGGAAGATTTCAAGGCACAGAACCCCCAGACCAAGCTGGTCTACGACATCTTCGATACCAACGAAGCCCTCGAAGCCAAGCTGCTGACCGGCAACTCCGGCTATGACGTGGTGGTGCCGTCCAACGTGTTCCTGGCCAAGCAGATCGAAGCCGGTGTGTTCCAGCCGCTGGACCGCAGCAAACTGCCGAACTGGAACCACCTCGACCCCAAACTGATGAAGCTGATCGAGGCCAACGACCCGGGCAACAAATTCGCCGTGCCATACATGTACGGCACCATCCTGATCGGCTTCAACCCGGACAAGGTCAAGGCCGCGCTGGGCGCCGATGCGCCGGTGGACAGCTGGGACCTGATCTTCAAGGAAGAGAACATCAGCAAGCTCAAGCAGTGCGGCGTCGCCCTGCTCGACTCGCCGTCGGAGATCCTGCCGCTGGCCCTGCAACACCTCGGCCTGGACCCCAACAGCAAGAAGCCTGCGGACTACGACAAGGCTGAAGCGCTGCTGATGAAGATCCGCCCGTACGTCACCTACTTCCACTCCTCCAAGTACATGGCTGACATCGCCAACGGCGACATCTGCGTGGCAGTCGGTTACTCCGGCAGCTTCTCCCAGGCCGCCAACCGCGCCAAGGAAGCCAAGAACGGTGTGACCGTCGACATGCGCCTGCCGAAAGAAGGCGCGCCGATCTGGTTCGACATGCTCTCGATTCCGAAGGGCGCGAAGGACACAGAGGATGCGTACACTTTCATCAACTACTTGCTGCAACCTCAGGTGATCGCGCCGGTCAGCGATTTCGTCGGCTACCCGAACCCGAACAAGGACGCCACCGAACTGGTCGATCCGGCGATCCGCAACAACCCGAACCTGTACCCGACCGATACGGCGATGGCTACTCTCTACACCCTGCAACCGCTGCCGCGCGATGCCGAACGTGCGCGCACCCGGGCCTGGACGAAGATCAAGTCCGGAACCTGATTTTCGTTATGCATCGGGGGACCCGCGCTGTAGCGCGGGTCTTTTTTTGGGCGATAGCTATCTACCGCCAGGCATCTGCAATCACTCGTTAGCGTCCCCTGCCTTGCAGCCGCGTAATGCGGCTCGCACCTGCCGTCAGGAGACGAACATGCCCGAAACCACCGCGCAAAAAACCGAAGACATACTGACCGAACTGGTCTCCGGCCCATCCATCATTGAAGTGGCTGCGACATTCCTCAAGCCCGAACTCAACACGCTGTATCCGCAGTTGAAGATCGACCCGTCGCTCGTCATGGTCGTCACCCCGACCTGGATCATTACCGAAGATCGGGTGGTGGCCGGCGACCCCTTGTTTGAATCCCTCACCGATGTCCTGGTACGCCTCGCCCTCTCGGGATCGACCGTTGCCTACATCGACGGTGAGCACTTTCTGACCCTGCAGCCGGGTGTCGAACCGGTGGTTCAGCTCGCGGCGAAAGTCGATGTAATAGGCCAGCTGATCAACACACTCGCCCCACTGCTGTTCAACGCCTGGCAGCAACAGCAACTTGATTACTGGAATCACGAAACGGCCCCGACGACACCGCGCTGGCACCAGCTTTCACAATCGCTGCGCAACATCTGGAACATCGACACAAACACAGACTGGAGCGAGGATGAAAAGGCCATGGCCCGCGCGGTGTTCAACCACCCTGACCGGGCGACACGACTCGCGCAGGACAGGTACCAGACCAGGGCCTGCCTGATCGATATCGACCTGGCCGAAGAAGCGACAATCAACCATTCACTGATTCTGGATATCGCCGTGCTCCTGGGCACTCAGGGCAATCGTACGGTAGTGCTTACACACTCCATCGCCGGGGGGTTCCAGCGCTATGATTCAGTAGAGGCTTTGGGCGCCACCTTGCTCGCCCGTCAGAACTTGCAGTGGCGCCTGTATGAACCCGACGGCAATTTTTTCCACCATCAGGCCTGCGCGCTGATTGCGCTTGAAGTCGACGCCATCGGTGCGCTGAGCACCTCTCAAGGCAATTCCCCGCCAAGTGATTCACCACGCAACAATTCCCCGGCACAAAGCCTGACTGACCTTGATGCACTACCGGCATCACGCTTCAGCCAGGTCCTGCGATTGCTGCCGCACTGGCTGAGAAATGCATCGCCGGCAGACCTCACCCGATACAGCCGGCATTTGATGGACATTGCCCAGCTGCGTGATCAGGACGCCGGAAAATCCTTCCTCGACGATATTCCATCGCTGCCGGCGTTTGCGTTGCAAAGGCTGCGCGCGCAAATGATCAAGGATCATCCGGCAGCAGCCACCCTGAATCTTGAGGATGTCGAGTTCAGTATTACCACTCTTGTCGTCCTCGGGACTTTCGTAGTGCCCGGCAAGACCCAGACCCTCACCCTGTCGCTGGTGGACCTTGCCCTGCAAAACCTGATCAGCGCCCCGTTTGGCGACAAGGCAGTAAGGCTCAAAAGCGGTGAAGCAACACCTACATGGATGACGGCGGCTTACCTGGAAAAGCTCGTGACGCAGGTGGACATCGGCGCTACCTACCTGGCCCTGATCAAGGGAAAAATGCTCACGGATCCCCAGGAATCATTAAGAAGGCAAGGACTCTATAGCCGACATCTGCGCCTCCAATTACCGCTGCTGGCACTGCAATACAAGATCCGCGGCCAGGCCGGCCTCGATGAGCGCGGCTATCGCCATGTCCTCGCAGCCATGCAGGAAAAGCCGGCAGACCGCTTTGTCGACGGACAGGAAATCATCATTCGCCCGCTGGCGTTCATTACCGGAGACCGCACCGACGGCAAGGTCGATGAAGTCGCCAACATGTTTTTAATCGGGCCGCGACTCACTGCGCAGGGCCCCTGCCTGCTCTACCGGCCACTGCTCGACCACCCGCTATGGCAATTTCCGAGCGAGACAAATTTGCTCTATGCGATCAAGCAGAACAAAGACCTTCGTCAATCGGTACTGGCCTGGCTGCCAGACCGTGTGCGTTTCAACTACTGCCAGTATGTTTTTCCCGGCGAACTGCCTTCGGTCTGGGCCCTGGTGCAGTGGCTGGTAGAACCCGCATCGACGTTGGCAAAGATGGGAGACGTGGCTTTCAGCACCAAGGCGCTTGATGGGGACCCGTTCGCAGCCTTGTTCAAAGCGAATGCCAACGCAATGGTCTCGCTGGCAGATCGCCAATCCCTATCCAACGCCGAAGCGCGCTGGGCGACGCTCAAGCAAGGCGCGTGGATGCTGTTCAACATCGCACTGCCTTTCCTTGGCTCTACTGTCGGTACGGCCGCCTGGATCTGGCAAATCATGGACGACCTGCAGGCCACGACCGACGCCATCGAGAATGGCCAAAGCCAGGATGCCTGGTCCGCCATGACCGACTTGCTGCTGACACTCGGCATGGTCCTCGCTCATCAGGCTGCCACTCGCCACAAACCGTTCAGGCCATCCGTTGAAAAAACCACCGCCGCGCGTCCTGCCCCCGAATCCTTGCCCGCCCCCAAACCGACAGTCACTCGCTTGCCCGACCATCAGGCACGTCAACTACCCACCTCCCATGAAACCTCACTGCACGCAGCCGGCACTTTGACGCCCACTGGCCTGGGCGCCCTTCTCGATGAACTGAGCATTGCCGAACCCAGAGACCTGACAGCACCTTCGACCGCCGCAGGCCCCCATCAACATCTCAGCAGACTCAACCGACAGTGGTACGCCAAGGTCGGTCAACGCTGGTTCGAAGTCATACTTAACGAAAACGAAGATGTGCAGATCATCGACTCACGAAAGACGCCTGTGGCTAAAGGCCCACTGCTGAGGCATTCCGCGAAGGGAGAATGGTTCATCGACACACGCCTTCGGCTGCGTGGTGGCGGACGTCGCAAAGCCCTGGAGCAGGCCAACCGGCAACGCAAGGAGAACCTTAAGGAACAGCTCAAGGCATTTGATAACCGCAAACTGGAATTGCAATCGCAACTGGAAGCGGCGGAAAAAGTCACCACCGATGCCAATCTTCCAACCTTGATCCAGACGCTGGAATCACAGCTGTTGGCGTATGGCACCTACATCGAACAACTCAAGACCTTCAACGCCCTTGAGCCCATCACCAACTATCGCCCGGTCATGGTCAGTTGCCTGGACCTCCAGCTGTCATTGATACACAAATGGTTCGTTCGGCAAAATCGTGTTTTCGGTGAGCGCATGCGTCAATCCCTTGCGCTGCTGGACAACGAAACCGTCAAAGGTACACAGACACCACGCCAGACTCATCAGCTCACGAGCGACCTGACACAGGCGTTTATCGAAAAGATCGAATTCGCCCGGTCTCGAATCGACGAACTGGCACGACTCGGAAAAGAAGCCAGCGAAGTGGCCCGGGAACACATTGCCCTGTTACCGGCGTTCAAGCTGGAAGATCTGAAACTGTTCCAGATCAGCATGGCTCAGGAGCTATGCCTGAACGACAGCGCCACGTCCGACACGGCATCGGCCCGGCAGGCAATGCGCAGGGTCGTCGAAGCGGCGGGGCTGACCGTCCAGTCTTCGCTGGACCTGGCTGAAGCGGGCGAGGCACTCCCATTGTCCGAGCAAATAGACGGTTTGAGTGATCTGGTGGAGCAGTTTGCCAACCTCGATCAACGGATTGCCGATCTGCCGGAAGAGTTCCCCCAGCAGTTGCTGGAGCAGCCTCTGGCGCTCATGCGCGAACGAATCAAGGCCTTCAACGAACCCACCGTGAAGCAACTCGCGAGCCTGTTGCACGAGCGACGAGTGTTTGAGCCAACACCGGGACCGTCCCGACCGGCACCGGCTGCCAAACGCATCATCAAGACTCGTTTCAAAGGGACAGTCGTCGGCACCCTTCGCCAACGAGAGGCCGGTAGTGAGCTTGACCTGATTGACGTAACGTCACCCCTGACCGGGCAAGTCATCGCGACGTTCCACGAAAAAACACCGGGCAATTGGCTCGAACATGTACCCGAACAGATCGAAGCGCCGATGCCCATGCGCGTCACGCTCGAGGCCAGCATCAAGAACGGCAAATTGCTGCTCAATCAATTGCTGCCCTTTATCCGTCGAACCGAGTCACACGCCAGTCAGGCCGGACGTATCCCGGTGGAAATCGAAGAGATCTTCCATCAGCAGGCCCGTCGGATGACAGACGCGGCCAATGCGATTGAAAAAGCACTGATTGACAAGAACTCCGTCGATGATGGCCCGGATTCGGCTGTGACTCTGCAAAAGCGGCTCAATGATGAGGCGACCGGCCTTTACGAAAAGGGCCGCCTGGCCCGAGTCCGCATGACCAAACAACAACCACCCACCGCTGCCCGCGTTGAATGGCTGCATAGCGAAGGCCTGGTCGACATCGTCAAGCTCAAGGGGCGAACCCGGCTGAAGGGGCAGCGAAAGGACTTTCTCGATGAGTATGAAATTCGTGAGCGCGGGAAAAAGGCAGGCACTGACGACGCCGATGGCGCTGTGCTTTGGTACGCGCACTTTCATTACCCCGCACTTGGAACGCCCGTCGAGGGCTATACCGCGGCCCATCTGAAAACCGTGTCTCAAAGAAGATTGGGTGGTGGATTTGATATGCGAACAGCCACGTCCAACAGTGAAATGATCGCCATCTATCGCAGCGAGATCAGCCCGCAACTGGCCAATTCGCTGTTCTTGAACACGTAGAGCCATTTGTAGGAGCGAGCCCGCTCGCGATGGTCGTTAACGATTACGCGTGCTTACTGGTTAAACGCGGTGTTCTTGAGTCCATCGCGAGCGTGCTCGCTCCTACAAACGCCAAATCTTTTCCAACCGCTCCAATGCGGCGCTGATCGCTGCTTCAGGCACCGCTGCAAATCCCAGGACCAGCCCGGCGCGCTGGTCCAGCGGTTTAGGTGTGTCGGGCAACCAATAGCTGCTCAATGCATTGATCTCGACATCAACGCTGACGGCCTTCGCGATCAGTTCTTGCTCACGAGCATGTGAGTCGACTGCAATGGTCAGATGCAGCCCCGCCGCGACACTCGGTAGGCTTTCAACACCCACGATGTCCCGGGGCCAACCGTTCAACAGGGCGTTACGCCGACTCAAGGCCGCACGGCGCATGCGACGAATATGTCGCTGAAAGTGCCCGGCGGCCATGAACTCGGCCATTACCGCTTGAGTGCTCACTTCGGAATGTCGAACGTCCACCGCCCGGCGTTGAGAAAACGCCTGCGCCAGCGCCGGCGGCAACACCAGATATCCCAGGCGCAAGGCCGGGAAAGCCACTTTGCCGAACGTCCCGACGTACAAAACCCGTCCCTGCCGATCCAACGCCGCCAACGGTGCCAATGGCGCGCCGCTGTAACGGTATTCGCCGTCGTAGTCGTCCTCAACGATCCAGCCCTCGGTGCGCTCGGCCCACGCCAGTAACTCAAGACGCCGCGCCAGACTCATGACCACGCCGGTCGGGTATTGATGCGAAGGCGTGACATAAGCCAGGCGACAATCGCCGAGTGCATTCAATTCGGCGCAGTCGATGCCCTCGCTATCCACTGCGACGCCGTGCAATCGGCCCCCGGCGACAGCAAAGGCATGACCGGCGGCTCGATACCCTGGGTTTTCAACCGCCACCCCGTCGCCGGGCTCCACCAGCAACTGTGCACAAAGGCTGATCCCCTGTTGTGCACCACTGGTGATCACAATTTGCTCAGCCGTGCACTGCATGCCACGGGAACTGCGCAAATAAGCGGCAATCATCCCCCGTAACCTCGCATCGCCGGCCGGGTCGCCATAACACAGCTGCTGCAGATCCGGTTTTCGCCAGAAAGCCGCATTCAGCTTGGCCCAGACGTCGAACGGGAACAGATCGAAGGCCGGAACGCCCACCCGAAAAGCCCTCGGCGGCCCGCTTGGTGGCGCAGGCAAATGATTGTTTTCCAGGCGTTGCAAAACACCGCTGTGGATAACTTTACTGGATGAAATCCCAGGTAACTCCGGCGTTTTTGTGGATAAGGCTGTGGGTAAGCCTGTTGAAAACCCTGTGGATACTTTTGTGGATAGTTTTTTCGCCTGAGGCAGCTGCGCAACATAAGTGCCGTCACCCACACGCCCTTCGATAAAGCCTTCGGCGTAGAGCTGATCGTAGGCACGCACCACGCTGTTGCGGGAAATCGCCAGCGCCGCTGCCAGATCGCGACTGGCCGGCAACCGTGTGCCGCTGGAGAGTCGCCCATCGAGCACGCGCATGCGCAGGGCTTCATAGAGCTGGCGGCTCAAGCCTTTTCGGCGGTCGAGTTCAATCCCGGCCGGGTTGAATGGCAACGACAGTGCGGGCGAATCCGACATGGCAATGGACCTATGAAATTGGTCATTAATGGCTCTTACAACAGACCAATAGCCTGCCTAGGATGCAGGTATTCGCCAAGGAAAATTTCGCCATGTACACGCCCCGCGCTTTTGCCATCGATGAATTGCCACAGATGCACGAACTGATCCTCGGCACACGCCTGGCCATATTGGTCACCCACGGCGAACACGGCTTGCAGGCCAGTCATGTGCCGGTACTGCTGCATCGCGAACAAGGCCCGAACGGCACGCTGTATGGGCATCTGGCCAAGGCCAATCCGCAGTGGAAAGACCTGCGTGACGGTGCCGAGGCCCTGCTGATTTTTTCCGGTCCCGACGCCTACGTCAGCCCGGGTTTTTACCCGAGCAAGGCCGAACACGGCAAAGTCGTGCCGACCTGGAACTACGTCGCCGTACACGCCTATGGCCGCGCCGAAACCTTCAGCGATGGCGGACGGCTGCTCGACATCGTCAGCACCCTGACCGACCGCCATGAGAGCGGCCGTGCCCAACCGTGGAAAGTCGAAGATGCACCCGCCGATTACATCGACGGCATGCTCAAGGCCATCGTCGGTTTCGCCGTGCCGATCGAACGCCTGGAGGGCAAACGCAAGCTCAGCCAGAACCGCAATCCCGCCGACATCGCCGGTGTGCGCGAAGGGCTGTCCGCCAGCCCCGATGCGCAAGACCAGGCCCTCGCCCAATTGATGCGATAAGGAATGAACATGAGTCAGATCGACATTCGCCAGGTCAGCGCCGATGACCACGCCGCTTGGCTGCCGCTGTGGCAGGCCTACCTGCGTTTCTACAAGACCGAATTGCCCGAGGCGGTGACTGAAAGCACCTGGCGGCGCATGCTCGACTCGAACGAGCCGACCCATGCCGCGCTGGCCTGGGCCGATGGCAAGGCGGTGGGCATGGTGCACTTCATCTACCATCGCTCCAACTGGGCCATCGAAAACTCCTGCTACCTGCAAGACTTGCTGGTGGCGCCGGAAACCCGAGGCACCGGAGTCGGTCGCAAGCTGATTGAGTTCGTCTACGCCACGGCCAAGTCTGACGGTTGCAACAAGGTCCACTGGCTGACCCACGAAACCAACGCCACCGCGATCCAGCTCTACGAGCGCATCGCCGAACGTCCCGGTTTCATCCAGTTTCGCAAGGCCATTTAAGGTTCAAGGAGAACAGCATGTCGACTTCACTCGCGGACTGGAAAGGCGTCCCGGCGCCAACGGTTCAAACCATTGAGGGGCGTTTCATCCGCCTGGAAAAGCTTGATCCGGCGCGTCACGGCGACGATTTGTTCAAGGCCCTGCAAGGCCCGGGCGCCGACCCGAAACTTTGGGACTATCTGCCTTATGGCCCCTTCCCCGAGCGCAGCGCCTTCAACGACTGGCTGAACAACCACGCCGCCCACAGCGACCCGTATTTCTTCAGCGTGATCGACCGCGCCAGTGGCGACGTGCAAGGCATCCTCAGCCTGATGTCCATCGTCCCGGCCCAGGGCCGCATCGAAATCGGCCACGTGACCTTCGGCGCGCCGATGCAGCGTTCGCCGAAAAGCACCGAGGCGATTTATCTGCTGGCCAAGGAATCCTTCGCCCTCGGCTACCGGCGTCTGGAGTGGAAGTGCAACAACGGCAATGCGCGCTCCAAGTACGCCGCCGAGCGTCTGGGCTTCAGTTTTGAAGGGGTGTTCCGCCAGCACATGGTGGTCAAGGGACAGAACCGGGATACCGCGTGGTATTCGATTCTGGACTCGGAATGGCCGGCGATTGGCGCGGGGTTCGAGAAGTGGTTGAGTGATGAAAACCAGAGTGGTTCGGGGCAGGTGAAAACGCTTGCCGAGTGTCGGAGTTAATCAGCTTCTGAACTTACGTCTTTCGCGAGCAGGCTCGCTCCTACAGGTTTAACGCGGACCTCTGTAGTAGCGAGGCTTGCCCGCGAAGCTTTTAATGATATTTAAGATGCAGCCTTTTCGAGCTTCCACCCCAACGCATCCAAAGCGTCACAGCCATCTTGAATCAAGATATGCGCTGCATTGGCGAAATGCTCAAGATCATGACCTTCCGACTCTTTCACGCACAGGCATGTGACGCTGTTAAGTAGATTGCGTGCGGCTTTGATTCGGTGTGTGGCGGTTTCCAAAAGATCGGAAATGCGGGCATTGGTATCGATATACAACGTGTTGCCGGCACTGAAGTTGCCTTGAAGCGGACGGAATTCGGGCATGGCATTGTTCTCATCTGATAGGAAAATCTCCCACCCATCGCGGCTAAACGAATTGGGGTGGTAGCTGTACGCAGGTTAGCCGACCGGACAGATGCACCCGGCACACCCGAAGGTGTCCCACGCACAGCCACCATAGACATACGAATGCCAGGCAGCAAAAAGCGCCGCGATTATACGGGCGCTTGTGCATCATCTGTTACGACCGGCTAAAGTCGGTCACCGATTTGTCGGTGACGGGGGGATGATAGGCAAGCCTCAAACGAAGTAATACCCGCTTTTCTAATCTCAGATGCGTCCTACATGAAACCGAGATTGAGATGACAACCCCGCATATTGCTGGCTGCCCTTTCGCATCTTTCCGCCTAATCCAAACTCATCAACTATCGCGCCGCAGCTTCAAAACCCCAACTCTCATTCCAAACAAACAGAAAACCTTGTTTAGAGATTTCAACGTCTGATTCCCTTCCCCTTGTTCCATTTGTACCAAAGACCGAACCGAAATTTTACACATCCTTGCGAACTTGGCTTGGTTTAGACCCGTCACCTCGACTCGCAAACGCCGAACTGCTTGATGGATACTGAGTGTGTCATTCGCAAGCTCCTCAAGAATGCTTTCGAGCAGAATCCTCCGCTCCATGACAGACATCGTCATACCGCTCACCTCCATCTCAACAAGCATAACGACATGCAAAATAATGCATATCAACAGCGGCAGACTGGTCGTAACATGCATTAAATTGCGTATAAATGTGTTCATACCCGAGAAAACTGCAAAAGAATGCAAGGTGGGTATCCGCCTCTCCACAGGCCGTTCTTGGATATCGGACACAACGAGGAGATCGGCATAAACCGCAATCACGGATTGATTGAGTAATTGCGGATGAGGTTCTAATCAACCGACACCACCCTCATGGCCTTTCCAGAAGCGAAATTGCAGGCAAAAAAAAGGGGAGCCCATGCTCCCCCGAGGTTTAAAGCGTTGTACCGAGGCTGTTATCTCAGCCTTCGATCTCGATCAGGATTTCGCCCGGATTCACCCGGTCGCCCTTGGCCACGTGGATGGCGGTGACCTTGCCGGCGATGGCCGCCTGCACTTCGGTTTCCATCTTCATCGCTTCGGTGATCAGCACGGCCTGGCCCGCCTTGACGGTGTCGCCTTCCTTGACCAGTACATCAACGATGTTGCCCGGCATGGTGGTGCTGACGTGACCCGGTGCAGTGGCTTGCTTGCGCTTGCTGCTGCCACCACCGACGAATTCGTTCAGCGGTTCGAACACCACTTCTTCCGGCATGCCGTCGATGGACAGGTAGAAGTGACGCTTGCCTTCGGCCTTGACGCCGACACCGGTGATGTCCACACGGTAGGTTTCGCCGTGGACGTCGATGACGAACTCGGTCGGTACGCCTTCGCCGCCTGCCGAGGCCACCTTGCCCGCTTCCGGGATTGGCAGCAGCACTTCCGGTGTCAGGGTGCCGGTCGCGCGCTCTTCGAGGAACTTGCGACCGATATCCGGGAACATGGCGAAGGTCAGTACGTCCTCTTCAGACTTGGCCAGTGCGCCGATATCGGCACGCAGCTTGGCCATTTCCGGCTTGAGCAGGTCGGCCGGGCGCACGTCGATCACTTCTTCGCTGCCGATGGCCTGACGACGCAGTTGCTCGTTCACCGGGGCTGGCGCCTTGCCGTAGCCGCCTTGCAGGTACAGCTTCACTTCGTTGGTGATGGTCTTGTAACGCTCGCCGGCCAGCACGTTGAAGAACGCCTGGGTGCCGACGATCTGCGAGGTCGGGGTCACCAGCGGAGGGAAGCCGAGGTCTTCGCGAACGCGCGGGATTTCCGCCAGCACTTCAGCCATGCGGTTCAAGGCACCCTGCTCTTTGAGCTGGTTGGCCAGGTTGGAAATCATCCCGCCCGGAACCTGGTTGACCTGCACACGGGTATCGACCGCAGTGAATTCACTTTCGAACTGGTGGTACTTCTTGCGCACGGCGTAGAAGTACAGGCCGATTTCCTGCAGCAGTTCCAGGTTCAGGCCGGTGTCGAATTCGGTGCCTTTAAGGGCGGCGACCATCGACTCGGTGCCTGGGTGGCTGGTGCCGGAGGCGAAGCTGGAGATCGCGGTGTCGATGTGGTCGGCACCGTTTTCGATGGCCTTGAGCTGGCACATCGCGGCCAGGCCAGCGGTGTCGTGGGAGTGGATGAACACCGGCAGCGACTGCTCGGCTTTCAATGCCCGGACCAGTTCGCCGGTAGCGTACGGAGTCAGCAGGCCGGCCATGTCCTTGATTGCCACCGAGTCGCAACCCATGGCTTCCATTTGCTTGGCCTGAGTCACGAAGGCGTCGATGGTGTGCACAGGGCTGGTGGTGTAGGCGATGGTGCCCTGGGCGTGTTTGCCCGCCGCTTTCACCGCTTCGATGGCCACGCGCAGGTTACGCACGTCGTTCATGGCGTCGAAAATACGGAACACGTCGATGCCGTTGACCGCTGCCTTGGCCACGAACGCCTTGACCACGTCGTCGCTGTAGTGGCGGTAGCCCAGCAGGTTCTGGCCGCGCAGGAGCATTTGCAGACGAGTGTTAGGCAGCGCGGCGCGCAGTTGGCGCAGACGCTCCCACGGGTCTTCTTTGAGGAAGCGCACGCAGGCGTCAAAGGTGGCGCCGCCCCAGCATTCCAGCGACCAGTAGCCGACTTTGTCGAGCTTGTCGCAGATCGGCAGCATGTCTTCGGTGCGCATGCGGGTCGCGAGCAGCGATTGGTGGGCGTCGCGCAGGATGGTGTCGGTTACGTGAATCTTCTTGGACATTGTTTTATTCCTCACAGGCCTGCGTGGGCGGCGATGGCGGCGGCGATGGCCAGGGCCAGCTCTTCGGGTTTGCGCTTGATCGAGTAGTTGGTCAGTTCAGGGTGGCTTTCAACGAAGCTGGTATTGAACTGGCCGCTACGGAATTCCGGGTTACGCAGGATTTCCTGGTAGTACGCGGCGGTGGTCTTGACCCCTTGCAGACGCATGTCGTCCAGGGCGCGCAAGCCACGGTCCATCGCCTCTTCCCAGGTCAGCGCCCACACCACCAGTTTCAGGCACATGGAGTCGTAGAACGGTGGAATGGTGTAACCGGTGTAGATCGCCGTGTCGGTACGCACGCCGGGACCGCCGGGGGCGTAGTAACGGGTGATCTTGCCGAAGCTCGGCAGGAAGTTGTTTTTCGGGTCTTCGGCGTTGATCCGGAACTGCAGGGCGAAACCACGATGGTGGATATCTTCCTGCTTCACCGAAAGCGGCAGGCCGGAAGCGATGCGGATCTGCTCGCGAACGATGTCGATGCCGGTGATTTCTTCGGTGATGGTGTGCTCCACCTGAACCCGGGTGTTCATCTCCATGAAGTACACCTCGCCCTCGGCGAGCAGGAACTCCACGGTACCGGCGTTCTCGTAGCCCACGGCCTTGGCTGCGCGCACCGACAGGT